>JAJFIK010000046.1 GCA_021775005.1 Rhodospirillales bacterium | reverse complement strand
TGAAGCCATTGCCCGCCACGGTGCCAAGGGTCATATCGCCTCCAGCGGTGTCAAAGGATACATCGCCGCCCAAGGACAATGATGCAGCCACGAGCCCTGTTCCGCCGAAGGTAAAGTCGCCGAACACATTCACGTTGCTCGCATTGGCTTCAGCGCCCCCACCGAACGTAAATACATCGTTCGAGCTATTCCCGAGCGTTGTACCGCCAGTGTTATTGAACTGAACCTGGTTGACCAAGAAGACATTTGAACCGGTGATGTTCACCGCATAAGGACCGACACCGAATATCAATGAGTTCAACTCAACGTCACCAAGGAACGAAACCAGCGTCGTGGTGTCGATAACCTCGAACGTATCGCCGGACAAATTGTTCGTAACCGTGGTGGTGCCACTATCGATAATGCGCAATGTGCCCATGCCGTCAAACGCGCCGGTATTGGTCCAGGAGTTTAATGTTATGAAGCCATTGTTCCCAGCATCGAGACTCAAAGTGGCACCATTGCCGGTAATGTCATCAATGGTAATATTCGCGCCTGTACCAGCCACAATCGATGTATCGATGAGCACGTTGTCGGCGAGCGTCAGCCCACCGGTCAGATTAAAGGCAAATCCATTGGTGAGATAATCCGACCCAAATGTCACCTCATCCAGCGCCGCATAAGTCTGCGTGCCCACTGTGGCGATATCCGTCACAGTGATGTTGTTGCCCGATAGATCCAATGCGCCCAGCGGTGTTATCTGTCCAACCTTGCTGTCAAAATTGATGTCCGCCGTTCCAGCGGTCACCGTCAGCGCCTGCCCTCCGGGTGTCGTGCCTTCAATGGTGCCTGTCACATGCACGTCGCCGCCCGCGCCGCCATTGATCGTGTCGATCACGCTGGCGCCGGTCAAAACCACGTTTGTGTCGAAAAGGTTCTCAAGGTCTTCAGACTCGACCCCATTTGTCATGAAGATGGTGCCGTCAGTGAAGAACCGCACTTTGTTCCAGTTATTGGTGGTGAAGTCGACGGACCCGCTACCACCGATGAAAATATCGCCTGCGCCGGTGCGGCCAAACTGAACCGTGTTCGGGGTGGAGAGGAATGCCACCTCTGCGTTGGTGAGATTGAGCGTCGCGGCGGTGGGATCATTCAGCGCAATGCCCCGCCCATCGGTGAAGGGCTCAACGAAAATATCGACGCCTGCGGTGACCGTTGAGAAGATTTCCATGTCATCTGCGGTAAGTATGACGTTGCCAGAAGCTGTGTTGGCTGCGGTGATGTCCTTGTTGACTGTCAACAAACCATCTTCCAATGACAGGTCCACGTAACCCGTGCCTGCGGTAACCCCTGTGGTCGCGCCGCCGCCTGAGGTCACTTCATCAATGGTCAGGTCACCGCCATCCCGCAGGAAGAGGTCCACATTGCCGCCAGCATTGAGCGCTGCGGTGACCGTGGCCCCACCAGTGCCAGAAAGCGTCAGGTCGATATCGCCCCCTGCGTCCGCGCGAAGCGTGCCATTAGTGAAGAGGTAGGTGTTGCCGCCATCGGTGATGTTGTTGCCCGCGAGCAGCGTTACCGCTGTGCCGTCTGCGCTTGCATCCGTGGTGCCATTTGTGATGATGTCGTTGCCGGCATCGAACAGGATCGTGTTCGTGCCCTCAACTGTTGAGCCCACTTGCGTGGTGACGTCATTCCCGGCTTCAAACTTGATGTCCGGTGCGCCAACAAAAGATGTACCTTCGAGGGTGATATCCGTGCTGGCATTGATGGCGACCGACGTGCCACCAGTAATGGTCGCTGTTGTGCTGGCCGTGACCGCATCAGCATTTGAGGTGATTTCAATATCCGTATCACTGTGAATGGTTGCACTCGTTCCAATGAGCACAAGCCCTTCGCCCGTGAGCGTGCCGGACCCGCTGGAGGTGACGGTGCCGCCTGTATCAATGGTGATGCCCGCGCCAGCGGTAAAGCGCAGGTTGGCGCCGCTATCCACGACTGCGCCATTGCCGATGTCGATGCGCTGATCAGCGGAGAAGACAACGCCGGTGTCGCCGGTCACGGTGGAGTCCTTGCCCGTCGAGATATTTCCCGCTGAGCTGTCAAGCGTGGCGGTGCCGCCCGCATCCACAGTCGCGCTTGCCCCAATGGTGATATCACTCACAGCATCCAGCAATGCGCTACCAACTGAACGCACCTCACTACTTGCGCCCGTAGCGATTGTTCCACCAGCGGTCATGGCCAAGGGACCACCGGAAATAACCATGGCATTGTCGCCGATATCGATATCCATAGCCGCCGAAAAACTGACGGAGACCGTGCCTTCCACCATAGCGCCGGCGCCGACAACGATACCGGAGTCACTTGAAACCAAGGTCACGTTCCCGCTCGCGATGGCAGCATCTGCAAACACGGTTGCGCCGTCTTCGACAAAGATGCCACCACCCGTCGCGCTGCTGGCATGATTGGTGATGACGATATCGCCATCGGGCGTTATCGCATTCGTATTGGTGCCAACCACACCGGTGTCACCGGCGTCGCTCACACTGACCTCATCAATCAGAATGTCGCCGCCTGTTATATTGTCAATGTTGATGTCGCCGGACGTACCCACATTTGCCCCAACGGTGAAGGTGGCACCCGAAGTGCCTTCCGTGGTGACATCAATGCCGCCGGTATTGGCAAACATGCCCAGCCCGTTGCCCGCCAGATTGATCTGACCAGTGCCGCCGATACCGGTTTCACCAAAGAGCAGCACATTGCCCGTGCCGGTGGAATTGATCACGCCATCAATCTGAATGTCATTGAACACCGACCGCAGGGCCACAAATCCGCCTTGGGTCGAATGAATGGTGTGTCCGGTATTCAGGATAATGGAGCCATCAGCGCTGAAAGCGAGCGCATCTGCCGTATTGATATCGGCATCGATAAAGATACCGCCGCCGTGGCCTTCATTGGTCAGAAGGATGTCATCGCCGCCAGCACCGGGCGCGTTGTTGATGGTTATGCCAGAGCCAAAGCCCGTGACGGTGCCAACAGAAACATTGCCCCCGACGGTGTTGATCACGTCCCAGTCGCCAGTATCTGTCTCACCACCAATGGTGAATGTCGTCGTGCCGAGACCTTGGGTGTCCGCGTCAACACCGGTTGCAGCTGAAAGCCAAAGCGATCCATTGGCGCCCATCAGGAACGTGCCATCCGGCGTGGTAATTGAGCCCGTCTCAGCGATAATGCCGACTTTATGCGCGCCGCCATTGGCATCGATATCGCCGCCGTCGAGAACAAAGTCAGCAAACGCTGTGAACGTCGCATTTCCGCCCAGGGTCACATCGTCCTGAACTGTGATCGTGCCGCTTTCAGAAGCGAAATCGAACAGCCCATCAACACTAATGCCGCCATAACCGCCGACCGTGCCAAAGGCAAAACTGCCAACGTTTGAGCCAATCAAATCGCCACCGACCGTACCGGCCAGGATTGAGCCATCCATCTTGATGGTAACGGTACCCGCCACATTGAACAGCACGCCGCCGTTGCCGTTTACAAACTCAACGTCTGTGTTGGTGCCCCCGCCTGAAAGGGAAGCCACGTCAAAGGTGGCTGTACTGTTCTCACGGAGCAGCAAGGCTGGGTCTGTATCGGCAAAGGTCAGCGCGCCGCCTTGAATTTCAAGCTCAAATGCTTCGTCGGACAGATCGACGGTCCCAAGGCTACCCACAAAGATGCCGCCGGTGCCGGTTTCGCGGCCAATGGTCAGCGTGCCGCCACTGGAAAGATAGTCAAGTTCCGTATTGGTCAGATTGAACGCGCCGCTAGCATCATTCAGGCCAACGGTCTGTGCATCTGTGTTAGGCCGAAGCGCAATGTTGTCGCCGCTGATCAATGCTCCGAGAGTAACCGTATCGGCCTCGACTAGAACGTCGTCACCGGCTGTAATCGCCGCCGTATTGGAAAAATTACCCGTGTTGGCATCAAGCGTGATGTTGTTGGTTGCATTGATGGCTTGGGTGACATTGAGGTCGGAATGCACCTCAACGGTGATAGACCCGCCGGACTGAAGCCCATCGAGATTCCGGACCGTGCCGACTTCCAGATTGCCTGTATTGTCGAGGTCGATGGAACCCGCGGCATCCCCGGCCACTTTGGATGCCTCGGACACCAGCGTCACGGCACCTGTTGAGGTAAAGCCTATGGACCCTGTTGCGCTGGTAAAGGCGATATCAAGACCGCCCCCGCCAGTAATACTGCCGCCATCAATGAGCAACTCACCGCCATGAAGCTCAAGGGTCGCCGTTGCGCCGTTGTCGGCAAATACTACGTCGCCGCCGAACAAGCGCAGGTCAAAACTCTCGCCGGTAAGATCAATGCCGCCAGCATCGCCAATAGTGATGGCACCCGTGCCGTCCAAGCGGCCAATGGTGACATCGCCTGTGCTTGAGAGAAGCTGAAGCTCAGCCTCTGTTAGGTTGAGCCCGCCCGCGCTGTCATTGAGGCCGATAGACTGGCCCAGAGTATCGGGCTGAATAGTAATGTTGTCGCCGGTAATAAGACCGCCGATCGCAACCGTGTCGGCATTGATGAACACATCATCGCCAGCAAACACTGTCCCCGTTGCCGTATTTGAGAAATCATTTGAGCTCACATCAAAATTGACATTGCTCGTTGCTGACACTGCCCGGGCCGCCATCAGGTTCCCATGAACCGTCAAGCTGATTGTGCCGCCCGAATACAAGCCCGCATCGGGCCCAAGGTTCCCGATCGTCAAATCACCCACGTTCTCAAGCGTTACGTCGCCTGTGGCACTTCCCACCAGGACAGAAGCTTCAGAACGGAGGACCGCATCGCCGCCATCGACAAAGAACGCCAATGTGCCGGTCGCGCTTTCAAACACGACGTCAGAGACGGTGCCGCCGCCTGCAATGGACGCGCCCTCCAATACAACAACACGATCCTCAGCCATGGATAGGCCAACGCGGTCGTCACTGAATTCAATGTCGCCCGCAGTGTCTAGGATCAAGTCATAGTCTTCGTCGCGCAGATCGATGGTCTCCGCATCGCCAACCGTCACGGTGCCCGCGGTAAACGAGCCAACAAAAACAACCGGCGCTGAAATCAACGCGAACTCTGCGTCAGTCAGATTGAAGTCACCCGCCGCGCTGCCAAGGCCAATGGTCCGCCCTGCGGTTTCGGGCCTCAGGACAACGGAGTCCGTTGTCGCGCTGATGCTCGCGCCGATGTTCACGGTGTCGGCAATAATTTCGACAAAGCTTCCCGTCGAGGTGATGCTGCCCGCGCCGCTGCTGGTAAAGGCGCCGTCACCCACATCAAGCTCGATCTCGTCTGCCGCCGTAATGGCCGCAGTGACCAGCAGATCACTTTCTACATCAATGTCGATGCTGCCGCCGGAAACAACGCCGGTGATGGTGAATGTATCGGTGCCGCCGCCAAGTGTGATCGCGCCAATTTCAACATTGCCGCTATTGGTGATGTTGATATCGCCGGTTGCGCCGCCCGCGATGAACCCGGCGCTGATATAGGCATCCACGGTCCCGCTGGAGCCAAACACAAAGCTGCCGTCCGGATTGCCGCCGCCTGCATCAGGGAATGTCACGTCGAAGTTTGTGCCGCCGCCATTGATGGCATCCACATCCGCGCCAAAGACCTCGCCCGCCGCCATCATGACGGCGGTTTGATCGTCATCGAAGTTCAGATCACCGCCTTCCAGAACAAGCGAGTAGCCCTCGCCGGTCAGATCGATGGTACCCAGGCCCGCCACATCAATGTTGCCTGTGCCGCTTGGCGCACCAATAAGGACAATTTCATCGGTATCCAGGAAGTGGAATTCCGCCTCTGACACATTGAATGTGCCGGTCGCATTGTTCAGGCCAATGGTGGATGCGGCGGTGTTGGGCTCAAGACTGATGCCGCCGCCAGCGCTAATGGTGGTTTGAATATCCACGTCGCTGGCCACAACACGCACATTGCCGCCAGCGGTCACCTCGCCGGTCCCGGTTGTGCTGAAGATACCGCTGCCTGCTTCAAGACTGACACTGGCATCCGCATCAAGGGGAGCGACTACGCGAACATTCGCGTCTTTGTTGTCCACAAACACATTGCCGGTGCCGGTTCCACCACTGGTCGCTGTAATGCCGCTCAGAAGTAGAGTCGTGCCGCCAACATTGCTGATCGAGAAATCGCCGCCGCCTGCAGACCCTGTAACAGTCGTTCCGCCGGTCAGCTTGAGGGAATCATTAAACGCGCCAACATTTACGCCGCCATCCAGTTGCAGTGTCGCGACGCCGCCCAGATCGATGATGCCTTCACCGTCGATAATGGAGCCCGAAGCGGATAGAATGACCGCTTGTGCTGAGCTGGCGTCGATTGCAACGCCCGACGTGTTGCCGATGAACAAATCACCGGTGACATCCATGGTCAGCGTGTCGAAGACAATAATGGTGCCGGTCTCGACGGTGGTATCGCCCGCATTTGTGACATCAATAGTGCCGCCAGTGGACTCCAGATGATTAATCGAGAGCGTGCCTGAGTTGGTAAAGGCAACATAGCCCCCAGCAGTGCCGCTGAGAATCAAATTGCCTTCGGTGTTGAGGTCTACCGCGCCATCGGACATGAAATCCAAGGTCGCTGTCTCTGTACCAGACCAGTCAACATCGGTGCTTGTGCCGCCCCCGGCAATGTTCGCTGCTGAATTGACACCATCGCCCAGGGTGAGCCCGCGACCATCGGCCATGAGAAGGGATAGCGCGCTATCATCAAATGTTATTGTTCCGCCCTGCAGCCGTAGATCGAAGTCATTGCCAGACAGATCAACTGTGCTGGAACCGCCAATTGTGATCTCACCTTCGATACCGGCCGCCCCAATGGCCACCTCACCAGTTGTCGCCAGGAAATCAAACTCGGCATTCGTCAGGTTGAACGCGCCTGTGCCACTTAGGCCGATGGACTGACCAGATGTAGAAGGCGCGAGGCGTATGAGATCGCCCGCTGACAATGTGCCCGCAAGATCAATTGTGTCGGCAACAACGCCCAGGAAAGATGTCGCAGTGGCAGCGCCACCTGCGAGCACGCCGAACTGAGCCGTGCCAGCATCAAAATTGATCGCGCCATCGGATGTGACCGTTCCGCCAACATCCAGATCGCTATCGGTATTGGTGATAAAGATGCTGCCGGTCCCACCTCCAACCACGGCCTGCGATATATCGCCGACCGTCATAGTGTTGCCGCCGGTATTCACGACCGCAAAGTCACCATCACCAGCACTACCAAACAAATTTTGTGTGCCGGAGAGCTCGATCTCAGCGCCAAAGGACCCAACCGTATGGCCCGCATCCATGGTCAGCGTACCGCCGCCGGACATATCTATAATGCCGTCGGCATCAACGATATCGAGACCCACATCCAGCCAAACGTCATAGACGCCGCCAGAGGCATCGATCGCAACGCCGGACGCATCGCCGATGGTCAGAGTCTGTGAGACTGTCAGCGCCACATCACCGCCTGCCACCAGCGTGCCGGTTTCAATTTCCAGATCCCCGGTGTTGTCGACTTTGATGGTGCCGCCGGTCACGCGGAGCTGATCAATGTCGAGATCGCCCACATTGGTCAGCTCAAAATTGCCAGAGACCACCATGGTGAGCGTCTGCAAGCCGCTGGTGTTCAGCACAATGCCATCGGTGGTCCCCGCAAGAGTGCCGCCGCCGCCGATATAGGCGATATCCAATTCACTCCCGCCGCCAAAGAGGTTTGCCACATCCAGCGACAGATTTTGGTCGCCGCCGATCTGCATGGCCGTGTTGCCATCAGCGAAGTAGACATCTCCGCCGCGCAGCAGGAAGTCATAGTCATTATCATCAAGCGCGAAGGTTCCCGCGCCGCCGATGAAGATGTCGCCGGTGCCATTGGCGCGCCCGACCGTCACAAGGCCGGTGGTGTCAAGGAAATCCATCTCAGCATTGGTCAGGTTGAACGTGCCGCTGCCGCTGGAGAGACCAACAGTTTGCGCCGGGGTCGTTGCCTGCAAGGTAATATTGTCAGCCGAGATGGTGGAACTAATCCCGACTACATCGGTCGTGATTGTTACATCCAGCCCAGCGCTGATGCTGCCCGCGCCCATATTGGCGAAGGCCCCTGTGCCCGCATCAATGGTGACGGTTCCCGCCACATTGACGAAGCCATCAACATTGATGTCAGCATCATCGCTGATAATATGGAAGTTTCCAGAATCCCCGCCGCCCGCTGTAGCGGTGACGTTATGGACGCTGACTGTCCCTCCAACGGTATTATCATTGTTGATATAGATGCCCCCAGCCGCCGCTGAGAGCGTTAGGCCGATTGCGCCTGAAGTTTCGATGAAATCCGCACTTGTGCCAATTCCGCCGCCAGCATCAATGACAAGATTGGTTCCACCGGCAAGTTCGATAGTACCGCCGCCATCAATAATATTTCCCGTGGCCGTCAGCACCGCCAAGAAACCCGCACTCATATCAATTGCCGTACCGACGCCATCACCTATTGTGATGTCGCCGGTGACGTCCATGGTCAAAGTCAAGTTCGATCGCACGGTCCCGGTTTCAACCACAACATTGCCAACATTGGTAATATCAAGCAGATTTCCGCTGGCATCCAGCCGATCAATATTCAGCTGCCCAGGGCCGCTGTTTGCATAAATGATGTCGCCATCTGCCACGCCATTTAAAATACCCACTGCGGACGTTTTCAGATTCACATCGCCATTTGTATTGTCAGATGTGAAGATCAAGACACCGCTAGAAGCGGTTCCACTCCAGGCAAAGTCTGTGGCCGTGCCGCCGCCGTTGATGGCCCCGGCAATGTCTAGCGTCAGTGTTGAATTTTCCGCGAGCGTCAGACCCACATTGTCGTCATCAAGGGTCAACGTCCCGCCATTGAGAACGAGGTCAAAGTCTTCGCCTGAGAGGTCTGAATTGCCCAAGCCGCCAATAGCAATATCGCCGGACTGCGTTGTGCCAATGGTCACCGTGCCGCTGACAGACAGATTCTGCAGCTCGGCAGCGGTCAGATTGTATGTGCCGGTGGTGTTGTTGAGCCCGATTGAGGTGCCAACGGTATCTGTTTCAAGGAATGCGTCAGCCGCTGTAACCGTAGCGCCAATGTGAATGGTGTCAGAGATAAAGGTAGCAGTGGTGCCCGCAGTGATGTCTGCCGTGACGGAGACGTTTCCACTATTGGCATCCAAAGTAACAGACGTCGAAGCATTGATGGCTTCGGTGACATCGAGATCAGAGTGCACTTCAACGGACGCGCTGCCATTCACAGCCGTCAGGCCGCTGTAGGTTGCGACTTTGCCAATTTCCAGATTACCGGTGTTTTCAAGATCAATGGATCCTGTGGCAGACCCCGCTGCAGTGCTTGCAACAATGTCGAGCGTCGCGTCGCCAACGGCTTCAAATCCAATCGCGCCGTCTGCACCGGTAAAGACAATGTCGTCGCTCGCGCCGCCGCCGGTGATCGCCCCTGAGGCGGAAATAATAATCGTCGCACTTTGCGCCATGGTGAGCGCTGTATCGGCATCATCAAACGTGAATGTCGTGCCCAGAAGTGTGAGGTCATACCCGGCGCCGGAGAAGTCGGCGCTGTCAACGTCCACATCGCCTGACTGTGTGTTACCAATAGTGACAGCGCCAGATGCGCTCAGGAATGCAATCTCAGTGTTTGTGAGATTGAAGGCGCCAGTGGCACCTGTGCCCAGCCCGATGGTTGTACCATTGGTGGTCGGGTCAAGATTGATATCAGTACCGCCGAGGGTGCCAGCAAGATCGATGGTGTCAGCCATCACCGTCAGGGTTTGGCCCGCTGTGGCCGCGCCCGCTGCCAGAACGCCAAAATTGCCGCTGCCGGCATCAAACGTGACATCGCCATCTGCTGAGACGGTGCCCGCCAGATCAATATCGCCATCACTGGTAATGACGGCGTCACCCACCGCCGCGCCAGCCGCCAAAACGGAAATGTCCTGAACCGTCAGCGTGCCGCCGGAATTGTCCACATAGAAGTCGCCATCACCAGCGGAGCCAAACAGATTGGCCGTACTGGAAACCTCAATCGCCGCGCCGCTTGCGCCCACGGCGTCGCTTGCATCAAGCGTCAGTGTGCCGCCGCCGGACATATTGATGATGCCGCCGCCGTCAATAATGCTGGAGGCCGTAATCACGACATCACCGCCAGCCGAAGCATCAATAGCTACCCCGGCCCCGTCGCCAATTGTGAGGCTGCGGGTTAGATCGAACGTAATTCCGGTCGCCGCACGCACGGTTCCGGTCTCGACGATTACATCATTATTGTAGTCAACGGCGACGCTGGAGTTGGCACTCACCAGCCCCTCAATTACGAGGTCGATACCTGCGTACCCAATGAAATCAATGGCGCCGGTCGCTGTCCCATTAAGATTCGCCAATTGGGATGTTTCAATCGTGATATCACCGTTGTTGGCGGTCATATCCAGGTGGTTATCGCCGTAAGGTACAAAGGCAATATCGTAGCTGGCGTTGGCGGCCTGATCTCCGGCAATCTCATCAGCAATAAGAGTTACAGTTGCGCTTTGCGCCACCGTCAACGCAGTGCCGCCGGATTGATCAAAGCTCAAGGTGCCGCCGCTCTCAAGGCGCAGGTCATACCCGTTGTCTGAAATATCAATGTTTGACCCAACTTCCAAATCGCCAGCGAATGTCGCGCCGATTTTCACGGTCCCCGTGGTGTTGAGGAAATCAAGTTCAGCATTGGTAAGGTCAAGGGAGTTTGAACCCCCGAGGCTTACATCAATTCCGCCCGCTGTTGGCGCAATATCAAAACCGCTGCCGGATACCGTGGCTTGAATATCAAGCTCATTTGCGCGGAACGTGACAACACCGCCTGTGACGGAGCTGGAAGCAGAAATGGTGAGAGCGTTACCACCTGAAGCGAAGAAAATTACAGACGAGCCGCCATCTACAGTCCCTTCAACATTTATGTCGCCATTGCTGCCAATATCGACGACGTCGGACCCTGCGTTGACATTGGCAACGGTCACCGTTCCGCCATTATTGAAGACGTCGAAACGGCCGCCTGAAGAAGTGCCTTGAAGGGTGTGGGAGCCTGTTGTGGTGATCGCATCGCTGATGGAGCCGATGGCTCCACCCGCTTCGAGCGTCAATGTTCCGCCGCCGGACATATCGATGATGCCGCCGCCATCGATGATGTCGCCCGTCGCGGAGAGTGTAACATCCCCGGATGCATCAATAGCCGTGCCAGAGGATGTCCCGATGGTCAGATCACCATCATTGGTGACGGTGATTGTTCCCCCGGCAATGGAGCCGGTGGTGATGGTAATATCGCCGGTGTGCTCAACATTAAACAAGCCGCCGGACGTGCCGGAAATGAACCCCGCCCCGCTAGCGCTAATGGCCGCCGTGGCAGAGCCAACCTCGCCGCCCGCATCAAGCGTCAATGTCCCGCCATACATTTGAATGAGCGCGCCGCCATCAACAATATCAAGGGTCGCATCAAGGGTCACATCACCCGAGGCATTGATTGCGATACCGGACGCATCACCAACAGTGATCGTTCCGCCCGACGTAAGCGTAACATCACCAGTGCTTTGAATGGTGCCGGTTTCAATGGCGATGTCGCCATCAACATCAAACGCCACATTGGGTAAATCCAAATCGCCAATGGAAAGATCCCCAGCGATACCGAACGTTGCACTGCCGCCTGCCGTGGCGTTGAGCCCGATTTCGCCGCTTGCCGACTGCCCAATATATAGAGTGATGGCGCCGGTGGCCGAAGCACTGACGGAACCGTTTCCTGCGCCGGCGAAGAAAACATCATAGTTGGTGCCGCCACCAGCGATGTCTCCGCCGGATAGCAACGTCAGCTCAGAACCGTTCGCCAGCGACAATGCCGCTCCAGAATCTGCAAACGTTATGGCGCCGGTGGATTCCAGCGTGAGATCAAAAGTCTCACCGCTGAGATCGGTCCCTGCGCCAATCTCAAATGATGTTGGGGCGACATCCGTACCGATGCTCACGGTTCCTGTTGAATCAAGAAACCCGAGCTCGGTATTTGTAAAGTCCAACGCCCCAGCGCCGTTGAAGCTGGCACTCACACCTCCCCCTGTGGGATCAATCGCTATAGTGTCAGCAGATAAAGTCGCCTGAATATCAATGGCGTTGGCATCCAAGTTAATGGATGCCCCGCTGACTCCACCAGTAATTGTCAGAGAACTAGCTGCCAAATAGACATAGCTGCCAGCGGTCAGCGTGCCCGATGCCACAACACCGTTGCCAAGATTGTAAACGTCGATAAAGCCTTGCGTGGCGGTGACGTCGCCAATGGTCAGGTCGCCACCGGAATTGCTGACATACCAACTGCCGCCAGCTGATCCATCAATGGTAAACGTGCCGGATGTATCAATGGCCCCACCTGAGCCAACCGTGCCAACCACTTCAAGCGTCAGCGTACCACCGCCGGACATATCAATAATGCCGCCACCATCGACGATATCCTGGCCCGCATCGAGATGAACCATACCGCCAAGGCTCGCGTCGATGGCCGTACCCGCGCCGTCGCCAACAGTGATGTCGCCGCTGGCTGTCACGGCGATGTTGCCGCCACCGCCGTCAAGCGTACCGGTGTTGATGGTGATGTCATCAACGGTGTTGTTGACCGCAATCATACCGCCATCGGACTGAATGGACCCAAGGAAGTAGTCGACATCGGCGGTTGCGCTCAACGACCCATTGCCCACAGTGATCGCGCCGCCATTGGAATCGATAGTGCCGTTGTTGGTGAATGTGGCTGCGCCAGCGGCCCGGTTTGCACCATTTCGCGCATCGTCGTTCACCGTGATGGTTATGTCGCCATCATTGGTCGCGATCGTAACGCCGGTACTGACTGATGTGGACCGACCAGACGAGATGCCAATTGATCCGCCCGCAACTGTTGAGGTGGATCCGTCAACACTGTTGGTGATGAAGACATCATTGTCAGCCTCGATGGTGACACCCGCACCTGTATCAAGTGTTGCCTCTAGCGCCGCAGAAACGGTTGCGGTGACAGTGAAATTGTTGGGATCAATCAGCAACTGACCAGCTTGGCCGTTGTCTGCGCCGACATCAACGCCAGCAAGGAACAACACTTCATCATCGGCGGAAACTTCAACGAAACCGCCATCGCCACTTTCCGCGCCGCCGCGGGCTGAGATTGCGCCTTCATAGCGCGTCAAATCATTGGCCCAGAGCACAACGGTGCCGCCATCGCCTGCAGTGGTCGCATCGGCACGAATGTCCGCGCCCGCTTCCACGGAAGTCATGGACGCAATGTTTAAGCCTTCACCGCCGCGCAATCCGCCGCCAATGCGAATATCGCCGCCACCGCTGTCACCCGAGGCATCAACCAACGCGCCAGTGTCGATCACGACACTGTCGCCAAGCACATGCACTGTGCCGCCAACCTCGCCTGCATCATCACCAACAGCCGAGATGGTACCTGACACGTTCACGGTGCCATTATCGCCGCCGGACAGAACAATGGTGCCATTGATGACGCCGACGGAATTCGCCTCCACAACGCCATCCAAATTGATCACGTTATTGACGATGTCTTCAGCTGCCAGCGCCGTAATCGCAATGCGCCCGCCATTGGCCGTGATGGCACCGGTATTTTCCACCAACGCGCCGCCATCTTCCCGCGCGCCAACAACAACGGACCCGGTATCGAATGAAAAGAGCCCATCGCCATAGAAATCGAGGGTGAAAGTCCGGGCGCCCGCAAGGCCAACAGTTCCCAGGTTGGCAGAGATAATGCCGGAGTTGCGGACGCTCGGCGCCACGAGGGCCGCAAGGCCCGTCTCGGCGATACTGATGGTGCCTTCATTGACGATGGAGGCGAACTCATTGGGACTGGCAATATTAAAGTCAAAATTGCCAGCTATGAAATCTTCATTGCTGATGTCAGCAGTTGTGGCCACAAGCCCACCCACATCAACAAAGGCAGTGCGGCCGAAGATGATACCGTTTTGGTTAATGAGGAAAATGTAGCCATCGGCGGTCAGAACACCGTTGATGTAACTTGCCTCAAAGCCCGTTACCCGATTGAGCGCTATGGAATTGGCGCTCTGCTGATTGAAGTTGACCGTTTCACCTTCATCGATGGAGAAACTGGTCCAATCAATGACAACTTTGTCGGACCCCTGATCAATGACAATGGTATCGCCGCCATCAATGGGCGTAATGCTGGCATCCCCAACAACAACGGTCCCGCCCTCGGGATTGGCATAAGCGCGCTCAGCAGAAACAGACAAAGCAATCGCGAGCAAAGACGCGGTAAGTGCCGTGCCTTTAAGCAGTCGCTCCCGTATATCAGGGCGAGCGGGGATCACAGCAATGTGCGTTCTTTCTATCCGCGGCTTCTTTCTCATCGCCTCTGCCTCAACTCAAACTTCTCGCGCTTTGTCGTCATTAAAATTGCCATGTGGACCTCGCGAGAAGGCGCCACGTGTCTTCGCTATTTGCGCGACTGCCCAACGGTTTGGTCAGGGTGCGCGTTATCTCCAGGTCAAGATATGCGTCGCTGGCAAGTTCAGTGCGCACACCAATGCCGGCTGACGCCAAATCTTGCTGGTCGGGGAAGCCCACATCATTGTTCCAAACCGCAGCGAAGTCGAAGAAGGTGTAGGCCTCGTAGGCCTCGACCAAACCCCAATTGGGGCGGTCGTGGTAGCGAAGCTCAACCATTACCCCCAGGCCATGTTCGCCGGAAATTTCTGATGGGTCATAACCGCGACCAAATTCATCGCCGCCAACACGAAACTCCTGCGAACTCAACAACGTGTCGAATGAGTACTGGCCTGCGAGCGCAATGAATAATTCCATGCGATTGAGCACGCCTTGGCTACGCTCAAGCCGGCCATAAACGGCGGTATATTGGGAAGTGCCTTCAAGTCGCGACGCGAACAGATTGCTGTCTGGCGAGGCACCAAAAAGTGCCAACCCGCGCCGTACACCAATGTCGACGTGGGAATCCGACGCGGTCAGAAAATCAACTGGCAACAACCAACTGGGAATGACGTCCTGGAAATCAATTCCGATTTCAGCTTCAAGAATGGTGTGGCGATCCCTACCGATGGGCGCACCGGAAATCGTCGATCGTTCCATCGAATGCGTGAGCTGAACCCGGCCTGTGATATCTCGCGAGCGGGTCCGCACGAAGGGGAACGATAGCTCAGCGGAATAGCGGTCCGTGCGGGTTTTGATATTGAGCCGCGCAAGGGTATAGCCAGGATGACTGAGCGTTTGCGTGGCGACCAGCGCCAGTTGCAACCCCTCGTCCCAAATCTGACCTTGATAGGAAACCTGCCCGTACCATTGTTCCATGGGTAATTGATCGCTGGTCGCCGTATCTTCACGAGAATCCAGCGAGCGGTAGTAGATAATTTCTGTGCGATCGCCGAACGGCGCAAAGCCATTGGCGCCAAGACCAACGACCCCAGACCATGGCCCGGCGAATTGTGAGCCGCGGTTGTTCGCCGAGATAAATCCATCAAAAGGATCGCGTTCCACTTCGACCACGAGCTGCGCCGCCCCCGGGCCCGATGTGCCAGGACGAATAACCGCCACAGCCTGAATGCCCGGCAGGTCATTGGTAAGAAGCAAATACCGTTCGATGTCTTGCGTGCGCACAGGGCGCAATCGCGTCAGGCGTTGAACGTAGCGTTCAACCTGCCAAATGGTCGGGCCAATATCACCGACAACGAAGACGTCCTCGATATAACCTTCGATCACCTCAATGCGAAACACACCGTTTTCGATGCGCTGGGCGGGAATGATGGCGCGGGTCAGAAGGTATCCACGCCCGCGATAGTGCGCCTGCACTTCCGCCGCGAGTTGATAGAGCGCCGCAAGGGTTGTTTCCTGCCCAATGTAGGGCGAAGTCAGATTTGATACCTGCCGACCAGAGAGCGCGGAGGCACCGCTAATCTCAATGGCAGTTGGCGTGAGAAAAATTTCGTCTGAACCGGGCGGGACCGTGCTGCGCGCGGAGGGAACTTCTATCGCGGGGATGTCGCCTTCCCGGCTTGGCGGTACAACGCGCGGAATGGCACCTAGCCCTTCAACGGGCGATGGCAAAACCTGCGCAATTGCCGGAGCCGAATATACAAGGCCAAATATTGCGAGCGATACCGCAACACAAAACAGCGCCTGACGCATCATTGCCGTCAGTCGCCTCTCACTGCGGCGGTCAGTCGTGGCATGCCGCGATACGTGCGTCACATTCCCCTCATCGCGCCAATCCAACGGAACTGGCATCAGTCCCCACGCAAACAACAATAAATCCAGCACGCGCGTGGGACGCCCTGGAATTGGTTGGCATGAATACTGGAAATACCGGCCGCCACTCCATCCGAGTGGGGACCAGCCCTATACCTCCAGCGCTGCCGTAAAACGGCGGATATTTGCCAACCTGCGCAGTTCGTTAATTGTCTCTTAATAGCCTAGAGCGGTCAACGATTCGCTTGTGTTCCTGCGGTTTTCGGCAACATTTTTGCAATTTTGCCTCAGCGCTGAGGAGCCGAAGGCAGAATGCACTGATTTTTCAGTAAAATTTGCCCAAAATGGCAACCTGCCGTTAGCGGCTCACCCTGCAAACTGCAGGCCGGTACGAGGTTTATTGCTCACAGAAAGCGACTTTGTGGGCTGGAGCGTTGGGACAATGACTTTTTTTGAGGCAATGAGCGGACTTTGGGATGCCTGGACAGTGCTCAAATTCTGGATTCCGTTTTGGGATCCCTGGGGTGCCATGGCGACAGCATTTCTGTTGCTTTACGCCTTTGGGCGTCTGGTCCGCACAAATAATCAGGCTGGGGCTTAGGCAGCCTGCTAGCCCTGAACTGCCTGTAGCGCAAATCTGACAAGGGAGTCAGTCATTCGGTTCCTTGAAATCCCGCGACGTTGGGCCACCATGGAAACCTGCCGAATCATGCCGACGATGGCCTGGCCTGCTAAATTCGCATCTATGTCATTTGCGACCGTTCCCGCCGCTTGATGCGCCTTAATCCGCTCGCCCCAAACATCGCCCCATTGTTCCAGAATTGTCGGCGGCGGCGGCTCGTCCTCGCTTGAAGCAAGCAAACCCACATCGGTCAAAGCTGCGTTTAGAACTCCCGGGTGGGCCACGCCATAATCAAAGATCGCTTCAATAATGCCTCGAATCTGACCTTCCAGATCCGCAACCCCTTCAATGCGCTTGATCGATGCTGCAGTAACTTCATCGCGCGCCATTTCCACAAAGGCCAGGAAACACGCCTTTTTGTCGGGGAAGTGTAGATAAAATGTACCGTGGCCGACCCCCGCGTCCCGCGCAATATCCTGCGGCCTGGTGTGGTGATAACCCCTTGCAACAAACAAATGACGCGCAGCTTCTAAGATTTTGCGGCGGCTCTCTTTTTTGCGCTGGCTTCCGCGCGGCGTTGCTTGCTCGGTCATTGATTCCATCGAAAAACGCTCCCCCTCTTGGCCGGTCGCCCAGCCCGTCATCGCTGCGCTGATTCGAGCGTTGCCCTCGATTTGACCCAAACAGCTAATGCTGACGTGCAGTCAGATCGTCGCCTGACACCTTACCCAAGGTCAAGCACAACTGCGCAACAGCTGCATTTCGTGCCCTATTGTGTCCTAACCCGCGCAACAGCCGAGCGCCACGCGGCGTAACGGCTGGCGCGTTCATCGGCCTGCATAGTGGGCTCAAACGAACGATCCAACGCCCAATTGCTTTTGATCTCATCGACCGAGCCAAACATCCCGCGCCCGATTCCAGCTAGATATGCCGCCCCAAGAGCGGTGGTCTCTGTCACCTGAGGGCGATCAACCCGCAAGCCCGTCAGATCTGCCAAGCGCTGCAAAAACCAATTGTTTGGTACCATGCCACCATCCACCCGCAAGACGGTTGGCGGTTTGTCACTGTCTGTGGCCATGGCTTGCATCAAATCCTGCGTTTGATAGCAAATGGAATCCAGCGTCGCGCGCACAAGTTCCGCCCGTCCAGTATCAAGCGTCATGCCGACAAATGCACCGCGCGCGCCTGGGTCCCAATAGGGTGCGCCAAGCCCGGTAAATGCCGGCACCACAAAGGCGTTGTCATTGTCTGAAGCTGATTGTGCCAGCGCTTCGCTTTCCGAGGCTGCGCTCAAAAGACCCGCTTTGTCACGCAGCCATTTTACCGCCGACCCGGCGACAAAAATGCTTCCCTCAATGGCGTAGGTTGGCCTACCCCCCAAACGATAGGCCACGGTGGATAGCAAGTTATTCTTTGATGCGGGGCAGTTTGCGCCCGTGTTTAGAAGTGCAAAACACCCGGTGCCATAGGTCGATTTAAGCATCCCGGGCTCAACACAGGCCTGCCCCACCGCCGCGGCCTGTTGATCCCCGGCAATACCGTTGATGGGGATCTCGTGCCCTAAGATATCGCTCCGCAGCGTGCCATAGTCCCCGGCGCTATCACGCACATTGGGTAATAACCCGCGAGGGATATTTAGCACGGACAGCAATTCTTCATCCCAGCTTTGGGAGTGAATGTTGAACATGAGCGTACGCGATGCGTTGGTGGCGTCGGTGGCATGAACATCGCCACCGGTCAAATTCCATAGCAACCAAGTATCGATTGTCCCGGCGGCGAGATCACCGCTTTCTGCCCGTGCGCGCGCGCCGTCAACATTGTCCAAAAGCCAGGCAAGTTTGGTCCCTGAAAAATATGGATCGAGCAACAATCCTGTTTTTGCCTGCACCGTTGCTTCAAGCCCATCTTGTTTGAGCCGGGCGCAGAGCGGCGCGGTTCGCCGGTCCTGCCACACAATGGCGCGATGTAGCGGTCGGCCTGTTGCCCGCTCCCAAAGCACGATGGTCTCGCGTTGATTGGTAATGCCAACAGTTTGAAGGTCTTGCGCCGTCAATCCCGACGCCTTCAAGGCACCGAGCATGCAGGTCAGAGTGGTTTGCCAAATTTCGCCCGCGTCATGCTCGACCCAGCCGTCATGGGGATAGAATTGCTCGAACTCAATTTGGTGACTGCCCTTAGGCACACCATCGGCGTTGAACACGATCGCGCGCGAGCTTGTGGTGCCCTGATCAAGCGCAAGGATATGGCTTGCGCTCATTCGTTATCTGCCGTCAGCAATGCGGCATCAACGCGCGCGGCAACTTCGCCGGGCATCCAGATCGACCACAGATCACGCCGCGTATTGAGGAAATTCAAAGCCGCATCAGAGGCGTCTGCGCCGTCATGGGCATCAATGTATGCAAGCGCCTCGCTGATGAGCGCGTTGGTCGTCTCATAGGCGGCCAGGAAAGTAATGAGCTCTGGCACCTGAGCCGCAAAATCTGCATTGGCACCGATGACCACCTCGGTAACAGGGTAGGCTGTCGCCTGGTCTGGCCAATCTTCGGCGGCCATCTCTGCCCAAATTTCTTCATCCCATGGTGGTTCATCAAGCATCAAAAGATCATAGCGACCCAGCACCCATGTCGGACCCCAATAATAGGCGAGGAACGGTCGGCCACGGCGGTAATTGGATGAGATCGCAGCAGCAAGCGCCGCCCCCGTGCCGGGGCGAAAATTCGTATAGAGGTCTTCAAGTCCATAAGCGTGGAGCTTCTTGGTATTCACCACCTCGCAAGACCATCCCAAAATGCAATTATAAAAGCGCCCACTGCGGGGCTCTTCCGGGTCGCGGAAGAGCTGCACATATTGCGGCAGGTCAAATACCGAATGCAGATCTGGCGCTTGGGCTTCGATGCCGCGTTCTGCATCGCCTTCAACCAGATACCGCGGCACGTACCAGCCTTGCACCGCATCAGGAAAGTTTGTGCCAAGGGCCACAAGCTCCCCCGCCCCAACTCCTTCTGTCCAAGGCTCCGTGATATTGTCGATCCAAACTTCCATGGTCACGTCAATGTCGCCGCGGCGCATTCCCGCGAGCGCAGGCAATGTCGAGACTGGAATCTCGTCAGTGGCACAGCCATACCCGTGCTCAATGATGAATCGTGCGACCTCGTTATGAAAGGCATTTGACTGCCAATCGAGGCCTGCAAACACCACCGGGCGTGAAATCTCACAGGCTTGAGCGGCCCCCAACGGCAAAAGCCATCCAAGGGCCAATACAAAGAAAAATCTAGTCATAGCTGCAAGGTTAGGAAGTTCTCACCAGAACTTCAAACCGGCCCCATCGCATTCCCATTTGGCTGTGGTATATTGCGCCCATGGACATGCCATTAGAGACCCAAACCCAAGCGCCCCTGGTGGACGCCTTTGGCCGCACAATCACCTATTTGCGCCTTTCGGTGACAGATCGGTGCGACTTCCGCTGCGTCTATTGCATGTCCGAGCACATGACGTTCCTGCCGAAGAAGGACCTTTTGACGCTGGAAGAGCTATCGCGGCTTTGTAGTGCCTTTATGGCTCGCGGTGTGCGCAAAATCCGGCTCTCCGGTGGCGAGCCTTTGGTGCGGCGCGGCTTGCTGAGCTTTATCGAAGGCCTGGGGGCTGAAGTTGGCAGTGGCTTGGATGAGATCACACTGACCACCAATGGCAGTCAGCTGGGGCGCTTTGCCGACGATCTTTACGCCGCTGGCGTTCGCCGCATCAACGTATCGCTCGACACATTGGATGACGCCAAATTCAAAGATATCACGAGATGGGGGCGCCTGCCGCAGGTCTTAGCTGGAATTGATGCCGCCCTTGCCGCTGGTCTTGCCGTCAAGATCAACACCGTTGCCGTGCGCGGCTTCAACGACACGGAAATCCCATCATTGATCGCGTGGGCGCATGGTCGCGAAATGGATCTGACCTTGATTGAAACCATGCCCATGGGAGACATCGAGGATGATCGCTTTGGTCAGTATTTGCCGCTTTCAGACCTCCGCCAGACGCTGGAACAGCATTGGACCCTGACGGACCTTCCCGATCAAACTGGCGGTCCCGCGCGCTATGTTCGGGCGGAACAGACCGGCGGCCGGATTGGCTTCATTACGCCGCTCACCCATAATTTCTGCGAAAGCTGCAACCGCATTCGCGTGACCTGCACGGGCGAACTCTACACCTGTCTCGGTCAACCGGGGTCCATTGACCTACGCAATCCGCTTCGCCTGTCCGATGACAACGCTCTGCTGCACACCGCCATCGACACCGCCATCGCTGACAAGCCGAAAGGTCACGACTTCCGTATTCAAGACGGCAAGATGATCGGTGCCATGGACCGACACATGTCTGTCACTGGCGGATGAGCGCTACTCAATAATAACTTGGTGTGCCCAATTTTCCCCATCGGTGATGGTGAGTTGCTCAAATCCAAGAAGCTTCAACAGATCGTAAAACGTAAACAAATCTTCCACGCCATATTCTTGAAAAAACTCAGTGGTGCGGGCGAAGGCCGACATTTGGGCCATGACCCCGCGTGCGCGATAGAGCGTATCGAAGACATCCCCATCGAGTGCCGTGATGATGAGCTTTTGCGCCTCGCCCCCTTTGGCGAAAATGGCATATTGCGGCGGGTACGGAGAACTTGCCTGGGAAAGCGTCAGTTGGGTCACAAATGCGATTCGCGCCGCACGACTCGCCGTCGCCAATGTTTGCGCTCGCGCGGTATAGGTCTCCCGCGTCTCAACCTCAGGGTAGTAATATCCCTCGTGTCGATCATCGGCGCTGGCTGTTGTACTGCCCAGTCCCAAAAGACCTAAAGTCATTGCAAGCCCTAGCCCACGAAGCAATTGCGCCATCATCTCAAATCTCCCCTTGAAGCGTATTGGCCTCATATTGGCCTCGCTGAGCTTTGAGCACAAGCAAGCGCTGGCGGTGCCGGAAAAGCGCCCTATACTCAGCGGAGATCGACAAAGATGCGGAATATCAATGGCAACCCCAAAAATATGCTTTCGCGCCAGCTCAACCCCCGAGGCCCATGCCGCTTTTGAAGCTCTTCGGGGGCTTTATGACAATACGCCGATAGAGAACGCTGACGTCATCGTCGCCATTGGGGGTGATGGGTTCATGTTGCACACCCTCCACGAAACCATGGCCAGTCAATTGCCTATCTATGGGCTCAATAAAGGCACCGTGGGATTTCTTATGAATCCGTTCAACGCCGATGACCTGATTGAACGCTTGACCCATGCGGAGTTGGCTTGCATTCACCCGCTGGCCATGAGCGCAACAGATGCCTCTGGCACGGTCAAAAACGCGCTTGCCATAAACGAAGTATCGTTGCTGCGCGAAACCCGGCAAAGCGCGAAACTCCGAATATCGGTCGATGGTAAGGTGCGCATGGAAGAGCTTTTGTGCGACGGTGCCCTGGTCTCAACGCCAGCTGGAAGCACCGCTTACAATCTCTCTGCTCACGGGCCAATTCTGCCAATCGACGCTGAGCTTCTGGCGCTCACACCAATCAGCGCCTTTCGGCCGCGACGTTGGCGCGGCGCACTTCTGTCGCATCATGCCAAGGTACGCTTTGAGGTTCTTGATCCCAGCAAGCGCCCTGTCAGTGCAGTGGCTGATCACTATGAAGTCCGCGATGTTGTGTCGGTCGACATCGAAGAGAACCGCGAGATCAACCTCAATCTGTTATTCGATGAAGGTCACAGCTTGGATGAACGGGTCCTGAGCGAACAGTTTGTGCAGTGACATTTCGCCTATTTTGGCTTGGGTATGGCCCGTTCAATGGTTTCTTCAAGGGTGTCGTATCCCGCATTATCGCGAATG
>JAJFIK010000045.1 GCA_021775005.1 Rhodospirillales bacterium | reverse complement strand
CCTTGCTGTCTCTGCACCCTGAAGTCTGCCAAACCTATGGCAGAGCGGCGGGTTTTAGAAGTGCCCCCTTTGGCTGTCAAGCTAAGCGGGCGGCGGCGGAGGCAGGTGCTTGCGGGGGCGGGGCGAAGCCATTAAGTCTGGGGTTCACAAGGCCGGGCAGGCGCGTTGTTTGCCTTATGCCCAACCGGTACCCAACTGGGAGAGCGACGCATGCCAGAAATCATCTGGGGCTTTTATGTCCAGATCCTCAATCCTCTTATTTCGTTTTACACCCTCATCGTCTTTGTGAGCGTGGTGATGAGTTGGCTCATCTCCTTCAACGTCATCAATGTGCGCAATCAACTGGTGGCGACCATCTACCGCATTGTCTATCAGCTGACCGAACCGGCGCTGAGCCCGATTCGCAACCTGCTGCCATCGTTCGGCGGCTTGGATTTCTCGCCAGTGGTTTTGCTGCTCGGTCTTTGGTATCTCAACGACCCGGTGCTGCGCGTTGTTTTCCGGGAACTCGCACGCGCTACCGCCGGTTAGATGTTTGACGCCGGCCCCCTCAGTGCCGATACCCGAGGTGCCCGGCTGGCGGTACGGGTTACGCCGCGCGCAGGCACTGATCAGGTGGACGGGGTTGAGCGCGGGGCGGATGAGAAACTTTGGGTGATCGCGCGGGTGCGGGCCATTCCGGATCGCAACAAAGCCAATATGGCCATTACCAAACTTATCGCTGATGAAGTTGGCGTTGCGAAGTCCTATGTCTCCGTCATTTCTGGCGACACAAGTCGCAACAAAGTCTTATTGATTGAAGGTGATCCAGGAGAGATTGTGCCAATGCTTTCTGAGTGGCTAGAGGAACTTATATGACCGCCCGTATCATTGATGGCAAAGCCTTCGCCGTTGGCGTGCGGGAACGCGCCGGGGCTGCGGTGGCGGACCTCAAAGCCGCCCACGGGCTCAAGCCCGGGCTGGCCGTCGTGCTGGTGGGGGCAGACCCCGCCAGTCAGGTCTATGTGCGCAGCAAAGCCAAGCAAACGGTGGAAGCGGGCATGGCATCGTTTGAGCATCTGCTACCGGAGGCTACCTCCGAAGCAGATCTAATTGCGCTTGTGGAACGCCTCAATGCGGACGACCAAGTGCATGGCATATTGGTGCAGATGCCGCTGCCTAAGCACATGGATGAGGCCAAAGTGGTCAACACCATTCATCCCGACAAAGATGTCGATGGGCTCACCGCCATTAGTGCGGGGCGCTTGGTCTTGGGCCAGGATGGTTTGGTGCCGTGTACGCCGCGCGGCTGTGTCATGCTGGCGAAAGACGCAGTGGGCGATCTCACCGGGCTCAACGCATTGGTCATTGGCCGCTCTATCCTAGTGGGCAAGCCGGTGGCGCAATTGCTGTTGGCGGAGAACTGCACCGTGACGACGGCCCATTCCAGAAGTCAGGATTTGCCCGGTCTCGCGCGCCAAGCAGATATTCTCATTGCCGCCGTGGGGCGTGAGCGCATGATCAAAGGCAGCTGGATCAAACCCGGTGCCACGGTAATCGATGTCGGCATTAATCGCATTCCCGCGCCAGAGCGCGGGACAGGCAAAATGCGCCTGGTGGGCGATGTGGCTTTTGATGAAGCCGTTGAGGTTGCGGGCGCCATTACGCCAGTGCCCGGGGGCGTTGGCCCCATGACGGTTGCATGCCTGATGCGTAATACGGTCATTGCCGCGTGTCAGCAGGCAGGTGTTGATGTGCCAACCTCACTGGACGGATAGGATTGGGCTCTAAACCATGGAACAACGTGAGCTAGGCGCATTGTGGCCCGTCAGCGAACTAACCCTTGGGGGCGGGGGTCTGGGTCAGGTTTGGGGCGCGACCACCCGCGACGAGGCCATCGCGACGGCGAAGGCTGCTGTGGATCACGGCATCACCTTGCTTGACCTTGCGCCCCTGTACGGCCGCGGCGAGGCAGAGCAGGTTATCGGCGCGGCCTTTGGCGGTAATTTGCCCGAAGGGGTGCGCCTCACCACCAAATGCATGCTCGGCACCCCAGCACCAAGGGATGTGAAAACCAAATTGGAGCGTCACCTGACCCGCTCGCTTGAGAGCTTGAAGGTAGAACGCGTTGATATTTTTTTCCTGCATTCAAATATTTTCCCTGCTGGATACACCTACGCGCACCATGACGAGATTAAGGAAAAATGGGCCACGCGGTGGGACATCTATGTGGACCATTTCATTCCTGCGGTCACCGCGCTTCAGGCCAAGGGCTTGATCGGCGCGTGGGGTATTACCGGCACCGGGCTGCCCCATTCCATCATGCAGGCGTTACGCCTTGATGAGCGTCCAGCGGTAATTCAGGCGGTGACCAATTTGATGGATAGCGCGGGCGATATGCGCCAGTTTGAGGAGCCAGCCGAGCCGCGCAACATCATTCGTACTGCCGTATCGAACGGCATTGGCGTGATGGGTATTCGCGCGGTGGCGACGGGTGCGCTGACAGCGCAGCTTGATCGCCCGCTACCAACAGACGATGCAACTTTTCTAGATTATGAGCGCGCCGCGCCCTATCGCGCGCTGTGCAAAGAGCTTGGTGAAGACCCCGCGTTGCTGGCGCATCGCTATGCCTTGGCCATGGACGGGGTTGATACGGTGGTGCTGGGCGTGAAAAACCGCGAGGAGCTGAATGCGGTTGTCGATGCTGTGAACAAAGGCCCGTTGTCTGAAGATATTCAGAAACGCATTGACGCGCTGCGGCTCAATTTTCAGCGTCCGCGCATCCCAGTTGATGAAGTCACAACGGTCGAAGACTAAAGCAGCGCGCCATCATCCATTGGCGGAGCTGGCGGCGGCGGCGCTTTTCGAACCGTGGGGTCATCACTAGAAAGCCCTGGGAGTTGCACCGTACTTTTGCCTTGGGCCCAGGCCGGGGGCGCGTCCTCGCCAGATCGCAAATGGGTCAGAAGCTCATGATGGCCGGGGAGCTGCGACATCAGTTTACGTTTATTCGAGCGCAGCGCGCGGATATAGTCCGCCCAGTCTTCTTTTCGAAGGCCCCCCGCCGAAGGGAATACGTGATCCGGCGCATAAAACCCCTTGCCGAACAGAATCACTTTGTAGTTCCAAAATGTGAAGAGCTGTTCGGACTCCAAATCGTATTGGATTGGCAGTGCAGATTTCCAAATCTCCAAATTCTCCGCCAAGCGATCCGGCACCGGCATATCTTCGCGGGCGGCGTTCCAATAGTCGCTGTCGGTGCGATTGCTAAGGGTGTAATGCAGCACGATGAAGTCGCGCACTTCGTCATAAAGCTGCGTGGAGACTTTGTTGTAGCGGTTCGTCAACGCCGGGTCGAAATTCGTATCGGGGAAATAGTTGAACAGCCAACGAATGCCCATCTCGATCATATAAATGGCAGTGGATTCCAGGGGTTCAATAAAGCCGCTTGAGAGGCCGAGCGCGAGACAGTTTTTCACAAAGGCGCGCTTGGTCCGCCCCACGCGAATGGGAATAGCCCGCGGCTGCGCTTCATCTTCGGTAAGGCCGAGATAGGCCAGGAACTCTTTTGTCGCCTCCTCGTCGGTGCGGTGCGCGCTGGAAAAGACGTAACCCGTCCCGACACGGGAATGCAGCGGCACATTCCAGGCCCAACCCGCACCAAGGGCGGTTGATCTGGTGCAGGGCTCAAGATCGGTGGGGTCCTTGTGGGGAATTTGCACCGCCAAGGCGCGGTCATTCATGAGGAAATTATTATAGGGTATGAATTCTTCGCCCAAAGCCTGATTGATGATGAGGCCGCGAAAGCCGGTGCAGTCAATAACAAATTCGATGGGATGTTCGCCCATATCCTTGAGCGTAAGAGATTTCACAAAGCCGCGGTCATCAAGATTGACGTCCACCACATCGTCGCGAATATGAACAACGCCGCGCTCCGTCCCGACATCGCGCAGCAGTTCAGCAAACAGGCCTGCATCAAGATGGTAGGCATACCCAAGTTGTTTGCTGTAGTCTTCGCCACCGATTATCCGGGGGCCTTTCTTATAGGTGATGGCCTCGCGCGCGGGGCAGGTGGCTTCAATAATATCATGCGCGCGCGTGTCATCTTCCGCATTGCGCCCAAAGGCTTGAAAATATTGCGCCGGGCTGTGGCCGCGAATGGGGGCGCCCGAATTAAACGGATTGACGTATGACACCGGGCTGCCGTCTTCGCGGTGGTTCCAGTTGATGAAATTAACGCCAAGCTTGAACGACGCATTGCAGCGACGGAAAAATTCGCGCTCGTTGATACCCATATGCTTGAGCATGCGCGGCATGCCGGGCACGGTGGCTTCACCCACACCAACGGTTTTGATGTTGGGGGATTCGATCAAAGTGATCTTGATACGCGGCGGCTCACTGGGATTATTGAAATAAGATGTGAGCAGATTGGCCGCCAGCCATCCAGCCGTGCCCCCACCCACAATGGTAATGTTTTTGATCGGTTGACCCATAGTTCCTCCCACATTCCCGCCCAACCTTAGCGGGCGGAGCGGCAGCAGGGAACCCTTGATTAGGGTCCGCTTAGGCGGTCTGCGGGATCGATTGCACCCATCCTGCTAGAGTATAGCGGCCCGCTTTGGCGTAGGGCGCAACAAACGAAATGGCATAGCGTTGCGGCACGCGGAACAGATTAAGGGAATTAAACACCGGGTTGAACCCTTCGGTCACATTGCCGTCTTCGTCGTCGAAGAATAAATGCGATCCCCCCCAATCGGGGCGCCAAAAAGGTGTGAAATCGAAGGCAAAGCCATAGCGGCGCAGCCCTTGCGGGTCCTTGTCATCATGCAAGGTGATGAAATGCCCCGGCGAATAGCAACACGCGATCAGGTCGGCGCGGGCGGGTTGATCATCTCCGGTTACATCTGCGATGAGGGATTGGAATTGTACATCGTTGACGAATTCAATCATCCGATGGGCGTAGTCTGAGACCTCTTGCCCCGGCTTGAAATCTTGCATCAAGGGGGCTTCAGCAAATGCAAATTGGAATTGTTCCATGGCGCGGCTGGTCACTTCGCTGAGGAAGTTACTGCGCTCCTCATTTGTCATGAACTCAATCTGTTCGCGGGGAATGTGCTTGGACTCAGCACCTTGATTATAGGTGATGCCCCACTCAAGTTTTGTCGTGAACGCTTTAAGGACCCCTTGGGCGACTTGTTCATCAAGCACCGATTTGATTTGCACCCGGCCGGTCTCGGCAAATCGTGTGCGCGCGGCATCGCGGTCAATTCCGGCACTCAAGGCAATGGGCGGGCCGATGGACGTGTCGTCAGTCATGGATTTTTCCTTAGGCGCCAGCCGCCAGGCGTTCCCGCCTCAACTCAGCAGCGCTCTTCTTTTTGCTCTCAGATTTCAATTGCCCGCAGGCGGCAGAAATGTCTCGCCCCCGCGGCGTTCGAATGGGGCTTGCATAACCTGCCCGGTTCACGATGTCACCAAACACCTCGATGGTTTCCCAATCGGAGCACTCATAAGGGGTGCCCGGCCAGGGATTGAACGGGATCAGGTTAATTTTTGCCGGGATGCCCTTAATCAATTGCACCAGAGCGCGGGCGTCCGCCGGGCTGTCGTTGATGCCTTTGAGCATGACATATTCAAAGGTGATGCGCTTGGCATTGGAAACGCGCGGGTAATTGCGGCAGGCATCCATCAGCTCAGCCAGAGGGTATTTGCGATTGAGGGGCACCAGCTCGTCGCGAAGCTCATCGCGCACCGCATGAAGTGAAATGGCGAGCATGCAGCCGATCTCATCTCCGGTTCGTTTGATCATGGGCACGACGCCAGAGGTGGACAGGGTGACGCGGCGTTTGCCCAGCGCAATGCCCTCACCATCGGCGATCAGCAACAGCGCGTCGCGCACGTTCTCGAAATTATAGAGCGGCTCGCCCATGCCCATCATGACAATATTGGTGATGCGGCGGGTGGGGGCGGGCTCCCCCGGCAGTGGCCATTCGCCAAGCTCATCGCGGGCGACGAGCACTTGCCCGACAATCTCATCAGCGGTCAGATTGCGCACCAAGGGCTGCGTTCCCGTGTGACAGAACGTGCAATTGAGGGTGCAGCCCACTTGGCTCGAAATGCAGAGGGTTCCCCGTTCCTGGTCGGGGATAAACACGGTCTCCACCTCGACCCCGTGGGTGAGACGCATGAGCCATTTGCGGGTGCCATCATTGCTAACTTGCGCATCGGTAATCACCGGGCGGGCAATAGTGTGATGGGCGGAAAGGGTTGCACGCAACTCCTTTGAGATCGAGCTCATCTGCTCAAAATCTGTGGCCCCGCGCGCGTAGAACCAATTCCACAATTGGCGCGCCCGCATGGGGCACTGGCGCAGGGGTACACCGAGGTCCTCCACGGCGTCCTCAAGCGCTGAGGCGGACAAGCCAATGAGCGAGGGCCGCGCCACCGGCGCGCTCACGTCAATGCGGTCCCGCACGGGCAAAGGGTGCCCCTGGGCGTCCTGCTCAGGATTGCTCATATCAAGGCGCTTTCGCTCAAGCTCACAAAGTCCAGACGATTGCTGGGATAGAGCCCTATTACTGGCACGCTTCCGCGGCGCTTGCCAGAGCGGCGGTGGCGCCCAAAAGCGAGTATTCGTCTGTTGATTCCGTGCCCCGGGCTGACCGCGCGCTGACAATCATGCGCGAGCCCTGGCGCATGGCGTTCATCAGCGCCGGGGTGTCGCTTTCGTCCAGCAGATAGACCCGCTCGCCACGACCGAACATATCAAAGCTCTCATTGCCGACGCGGATGGTGGGGGTGGACTCCTCATCCACAGGGTAGCCAAGGATGGCTTCGACCTGATTGGAAATGCTGCGGGCGGGCAGGTGGCTGACAAAAAGGAACACTTCGCCGCGCTGGCGCCCTCGGCGTGACAGCCGTGCTTGATCGGGAATTGAAACCGCATAGCAGAAGGCTTCGCCGTCCAAAGCATCGCGAAAGGCATTCCAGTCCCGAAAGGAGCCCAGCAATTCGCGCTCTTGCGCCAGCGCAGAGCCGCCAATGATGAGCGACAAAAGAACGCCTACGCCTGCAAAAATCCGACCCATATGCCCATTCCTTCCTAGCGAACGCAAAGCTTGCCTGCGCCACCGCCCCACCAGTGCCAAAGCAATTTGGTGACGGTATAGTGGGGCCAAAGTTAGGCCGCAACCGCCCACGCCCCCCAAGTGACAGCTATGTTACTCCCGTCGCGACTTTCGCGGGTGGCTCTGACGCGGCAGCACCTCGGTGGGCCCGCCCGGCATGATCGGGCGCGGCGCCTGCTGGCCTCGACTGATTATCCGATCATACATGATCAAGGCCCCGGCCTGAGCCACATTTATGCAAAATTTCGTGGGGATGCGGACCACATGATCGGCGCGCGCCATGAGCTCCGCAGAGACCTCCCCCCGCTCACGCCCCAAGACATAGCAAGCTTTGGACGGATGGGTGAAGCTGGGCAGATCCACCGCCGCATCGGTCAGTTCCGCGGCCACGAGCTGACAATCCGCTGGCAGCGCCATATCCGCGACCCCGTCCCATTGGTAATAGGGCAAGTGGCCAACGGATTTTGAGGTATCGGAAAACTCTTCCTGAATGCGATGGTGGGCCTCAATGGTAAAAAGGAAGCTTGCCCCAAAGGCATGAGCGGTGCGAAACAGGGCGCCAAGATTTAGGGGTTTGCTTGCCCCTTCAATGCCGATACCGAAATAGCCGCGCATGTGTTTTGCGCCTCCTCATTTTGCTTCGCGGGCGCATTTAGCAGCGGCTGGACCGAATTGGCAAAGGCTGGACCAAATGACGAACCCAGTGCTGTTTGAAATGTTGCGGGCCGGGCTGGTGGAAAGCCGCCACCGGGGCGCTTTTGTTATTTCCCGTAACGATGGCAGCGTTGTGGCGCAGGCTGGCGCCATCGACGCGTCTGTCTTCCCGCGTTCTTCCTACAAGATGATGCAATCGCTGGCTCTGGTGGAAAGCGGTGCGGCGGATGCCTTTGGGGTGAGCGACAAAGAACTCGCCCTTGCCTGCGCCTCCCACAGCAGCGAACCCATGCATGTTGGTGCCGTCGACGCTTGGCTGCGTCGCTTGGGGCTTGACGACAATGATCTTGAGTGCGGCCCCCATGCCCCATTTGACGATGCTGCGCGGGATGTTCTGATCCGCGTTGGTGAAGCGCCGCGGCGCGCGTACAATAATTGTTCAGGAAAACACGCCGGGTTTTTAACCCTCGCCAAGCATTTGGATGTTTCCACCAAAGGCTACATCGCCCCTGATCTACCGGTGCAAATCATGGTGCGAGAAACCATCTCTCGGGTCTGCGGTGTTGCGCCTGACGCTTTTCACGCCGGCACCGATGGCTGCGCCGCGCCCAATCTTGCTATGCCTTTGCGCGCCTTGGCGTTGGGATTTGCGCGCATGGCGACGGGCGAAGGGCTTGATGCGGCAACCTATACCGCTGCGCGGCGCCTGTTTGGTGCGCAAGTGGCATATCCTGAACTGATGTCAGGCACGGGCCGCGCTTGCGCTGCGTTGATTAGCGCCAGCGCAGGGCGCGCCGTCGTTAAAACCGGCGCAGAAGGCGTCTATGGGGGGTTGGTGCCAGATCTCGGCCTTGGCATTGCGCTCAAGATTGATGATGGCGCCAAGCGTGCCTCCGAGGCGGCCATTGCCGCGCTCCTGACGGCGCTTGATGTGGTGGCAGCAGATGATCCCGCCGTGAGAGCGCTCACCAGCCCGCCATGGCTCAATACTCGCGGCGTACCGGTTGGCGAGGGCCGTGTGACTGATATGCTGCAGCCCTCACTTCCAGCCACGGAGAGCACCAGTGCCCGTTAAAGGATTAAGGCGCAGCCCGAAAATCGCATTTGTGCTTGGCAGTGGTGCGGCACGGGGATGGGCGCATTTGGGCGTCATCGAGGAATTGCGCGAGATGGGCATCACACCTGATCTCATCACCGGGTGCTCTATCGGTGCTGTTGTTGCGGGATTTTATGCCAGTGGCAAATTCGACGAGCTACTGGATTTTGCCTCAGAGCTGACCCTGCTCAAGATGATCGATTATCTTGATGTCACCTTCGGCGGCGGCGGCGTGATGAGCGGCAGCCGTTTGATGACCTGGATCGACGCGCATCTTGAAGGCAAGCAAATCGAAGATCTTGAGATGCCGTTTGGTGCGGTGGCCGTCGATATCCGCACCGGTCGCGAGGTCTGGTTGCGCGACGGCTCCCTCGCCAACGCCATCCGCGCCTCCATCGCCCTGCCGGGGCTTTTGACACCGCTTCAGCAAGAAACCCGTTGGCTCTCTGACGGCGGGCTCGTCAATCCTGTGCCGGTATCGTTGGCCCGGGCCATGGAAGCAGATGTGGTCATCGCTGTGGATCTCAATGGCGGTGTCTTCCGGCACGAGGGTGCGGCAGGCATTCCGCATTTGCCTGGCGAGTGGATGGATGACGTAACGGAAAATCCCCCCAAAGGTCTTGCTGCCTCCACACTGAAACGCCTCAAGACAATTTTTGAAAGCGATGGGCGGCCGCAACAATACGAAGTGCTCAACAATGCGGTCGCCATTATGTCGGACCGCATCACCAAGTCACGCATGGCGGGGGAGCCGCCGGATGTGCTGTTGGTGCCTTCCGTTGGTGGCATTGGCGCCTTGCAATTTCATAAGGGCGAAGAGGGCATCGAAGCAGGCCGCGAAGTGGTGCGGCGCATGCGACCGGCGATTGAAGATGTGGTCGGCCTTCCCAACACAGCACAAAAGACGCTAGAGACTGATCGAAAGAAGATTGTGGCGACAAACAAAAAAGGGAAGCGCGCAAAATGAAAGCAGTGCTCTGCAAAGGATTTGGCGGACCGGAAACGCTTGTGGTTGAAGACGTGGCGGACGCCAGCGCGGGAGCGGGCCAAGTTGTCATCGACGTCAAATCTTGCGGCGTCAATTTTCCTGACGCGCTGATGATCCAGAACCTTTATCAATTCAAACCGGACCTGCCATTTTCGCCGGGGGGCGAAGTGGCGGGCGTTGTCTCGGCCATCGGTGATGGTGTGGGTGGCGTGAAGGTTGGCGACCGCGTCATTGGCTCCACCGGATGGGGCGGCATGGCAGAAAAGATTGCCGTGGATGTGGCCCGCGTGACGCCGATCCCCGATGTCATGCCATTTGACGAAGCCTCTGCGTTCTTGATGACTTATGGCACCTCCCATCATGCGCTCAAAGATCGTGCGAACATTCAGCCCGGCGAGTCACTGCTCGTGCTTGGCGCAGCGGGGGGCGTTGGTCTTGCCGCCGTGGAGCTCGGCAAGGTAATGGGCGCGAAAGTTATTGCGGCCGCGTCGTCTCAGGAAAAACTGCAAGTGGCCCTCGACCACGGGGCGGAAGCGGGCTTTGTTTACCCCCATCAGCCCCTTGACCGGGATCAGCAAAAAGCGTTTTCAGCGCAGATCAAGGAACTCACCGGCGGCCAAGGGGCAGACGTGGTTTATGATCCTGTGGGCGGCGACTATTGTGAGCCCGCCTTGCGCGCTACTAATTGGGAAGGGCGGTTTCTCATCGTTGGCTTCCCCGCCGGGATCGCAAAAGTGCCGATGAATCTGGCGCTTCTGAAAGGTTGTCAGATTGTGGGTGTGTTCTGGGGCGCATTTGCAGGCCGCGAGCCCGAGCGCAACAAGGCCAACACGGCAGAACTCATGCAGCTTTATGTGGACGGCAAGATCAAGCCGTTCGTGTCCTCCAGATATGCAATGCAAGACGCAGGTGATGCCATTCGCGAACTGATGGATCGCAAAGCCAAGGGCAAAGTCGTCGTCACGGTCGGCGACTAATCCCATGGCAACCATTCGACAGGAAACGCCCAAGGGTCTTGTCGAAGGCGAGATCTCTGACGATCGTTTCGCGCCCATGCTCGATGTCTTTGTGGCGAATTTCACCGAGCGCGATGAAAAAGGCGCCGGGGTGTCGGTTACCTTTGAAGGCAAACCGGTCGTCGATCTTTGGGGCGGCAAGATGGACCCCAAAACCGATCAGGCATGGACCGATGACACGCTGATTGGAATTTACTCCTCAACCAAAGGCGCGCTCTCCCTCTGCGCCAATATACTCATCGACGAGGGGAAACTTGATCCTCATGCGCCGGTGACAGAGCTTTGGCCGGAATACGGCGTAAAGGGGAAGACCGCCACGACGTTGCAGATGATGCTCGATCACACTGCGGGCAACCCGGTGTTTCGTGAGCGTGTTCCTGATGGTGCCCTTGCCGATTGGAACTGGGCCACATCAGCTCTGGCCAAGCAGGAGCCCTATTTCGCGCCGGGCACGCGCAGTTCCTATCATGGTGTTACCTTTGCCTGGACCGTCGGCGAAATGGTACGGCGGGCCAGCGGTCAAAGTGCTGGTGCGTTTTTCGCAGAGCGCATTGCCAAGCCTTTGGGTCTTGAGTTTTGGATCGGTGCGCCGCGGCGTATTGCGCCGCGCCTTTCGCGCATTTTCCCGCAACGCTTTGACCCCAAAGCGCCCATGTCGCCGTTCATGCATCAGCTCCTCAAAGAGCCCACATCAATTCCGCATCTTTTCTTCAGCAATACCGGCGGGCTGAGCGCCAGCGATCCAAAATATTGGCAGGCGGAAATCGGTTCGACATCTGGCGTCGCCCATGCCCGGTCATTGGCCGCCCTGTAAGCGCCGCTCGCCGTGGGCGGGACCCTAAATGATGTGAAACTTGTCAGCCATGATGCGCTCACCCGCATGTATGTGACCACCAATGCGACCCATGACGATGCCACTTTGCGCATTCCCTTGCGGGTGGCGAGCGGTTTCATGACCAGTCGCGAAGTTAGTCGCCATGCCTTTCGCGGGCACTATCACGTGGGGCGCGTTGCCTTTGGTCACCCCGGCATGGGAGGGTCTGTTGGCATGTGCGACCACGAGGCGGGGCTATCGCTTGGCTATGTCATGAACCAGTTAGGCTCAACGCCGTCACTCAATCCGCGTGGGCAACTGCTGGTGGACAAGATGTACGAATGTATTGGCTGGCGGAAAACGTCGCATCATTGGCGGCCCTGATCATCTGCAATCTGATTGATTAATCTAGCATTTGGTCAGGACCAAATTTGCGCGCTACACTCAGCCTCCAGCGGAGGCATTTTTTAGCTTATGAGTCCCTTTCCCGACTTTCCAGCAGGTTACGCAGATCAACGAAGCGCACAGCGCCGCCGGGCATTCCCGCGCTGGGCGTATCGGCGCTGGTCGCAATTACCGCCAAATCTGCGCGGGGCGATCTGGGTGCTGGCCTCGGTGTTTCTGTTCACCGCCATGCAGACAATGACCAAAATCCTTACTCGTCCGCCGCATGATTTCCATGGCTTTCAGGTCGCGTTGTTTCGTTCTGTTACCGGGCTCCTCATTATTGTTCCCATTATTTTGCGCACCGGGGTGGCCGGCTTCAAGACCAAACGGCCCGTGCTTATGACGGTGCGCGGTATGGTTGGGGCCACAGCCATGCTGTGCGGGTTTTATGCCATCGCCGAATTGCCATTGGCTGAGGCCACGGCACTGAGTTTCTCTCGCGCTTTGTTTCTTGTGCCGCTCGCGACGTTGATACTTGCGGAAACTGTGGGGCTGCGGCGTGCGCTTGCCACCGGGGCAGGGTTTATCGGGGTTTTGGTGATTGCCGCAGCGCCAGCCATTAGTGCGGGCAATATTAATGGCGTCGGCGATGTATTTGCCAATTTTCTACAGAATGCAGACGGCACCGCCGCAGCCATTGGCAATGCGTTTTTTGTCGCTTTGGCAATTGTGTTTGTAAAAATCTTATCGCGAACGGATTCCACCGTAACGCTGCTGTTTTACTCAGGCGTGATTGGCACCATAACAGCCACTATTGTGATCACAGGAATTTCTATAGTCGACCCTGCCGTCGAAGTTTGGAAAGCCATGTCGCTTACGGAATATGGTCTGGCCTTGGGCATGGGGGCGTTTGGGGTGCTGGCACACAATTGTTTCATTCGCGGCTATGCCATTGGTGAGGCCACCGCCCTTTCGCCGCTCGATTATTTGCGGATCTTGTTTTCAGGGCTCGTGGGGTATCTCTTTTTTGCAGAAATGGTCACGCCGCTGATAGTGGTCGGCGCTCTCATCGTTGCTGGATCAAGCCTCTACATCACTTATCGGGAAGCGCAGACGGGCGGTGATGCTACGCCTGTGGATGAAACTGGCACCCCTGCGGAACCGCTGGAATATGCCCTGCGCCAGCTTGAAGAAAAGGAAATGATGGAGGCTGACGCGGCGGAAGGCTTTGAGGACAAGCGTGAATAGTCTAAGTAGTCCGGCAAATTCAGCAAAGCGGCGGAGAGAGACATGAAACTCAGTTCATCCATTGCAGCGGTTGTCACCGGCGGGGCCTCCGGGCTTGGCGAGGCCACCGCGCGGGAGCTTGCAAGCCAGGGCGTCAAAGTTGCCATCTTCGACCTGCAAGAAGAAAAAGGCGAAGCGGTCGCCGCTGATATTGGCGGGGTCTTTTGCAACGTCAATGTTTCCGATGAAGACAGCGTCAACGCGGGGTTTGAAAAAGCCCGCGCCGCCCACGGGCAAGAACGCATTTGCGTCAACTGCGCCGGCATCGGCGATGCGCAAAAAACCGCTACCCGTAAAAAGGATTCTGGTGAATACGTTGCCCACTCTTTGGATCGCTATAAACGCGTGATCAATGTGAACCTGATCGGCACCTTCAATGTACTGTCGAAATCTGCGGCAGGCATGATCGCCGCCGAGCCGGTGACCGAAGACGGCGAACGCGGTGTCATCATCAACACCGGCAGTGTCGCCGCTCAAGACGGGCAAATTGGCCAGGTGGCTTATTCGGCGTCCAAAGGGGGTATCGTGGGCATGACGCTGCCTATCGCGCGGGACCTCTCGCGCAACGGCGTGCGTTGCAACACCATCCTGCCGGGCATTTTTGAGACGCCCATGATGATGGCGGCCCCGCAAAATGTACGCGATGCCCTTGGGGCCATGGTACCGTTCCCATCGCGCCTTGGTCTTCCGCCGGAGTATGCCGCCCTGGCGCGACATATTTGTGAGAACTCCATGCTCAATGGCGAAGTGATCCGCCTTGATGGCGCGATCCGGATGCAACCGCGCTAGTCAGCACTGCGTCAATCGGGCAGCTTGTCTGATCGCGAAGTTGCGGGTGAAATCGAAGGCTTAGTCTTCTGCAAAAAGTGAGGCCTCTATGACCCATACACCGCATGAGCTCGCAGCAAAATTTCCACATCTGACGGACCGCATTCATGACCTGAAGCAATCAAATGGGCACTTTGCGCGTTTGTCTGATGAGTATCACAATGTGAACCGGGAAATTCACCGCATTGAATCTGAAGTCGAAGCCGCCTCGGACATGCGTGCCGAAGAACTCAAGAAAAGGCGCATCAATCTGCTTGATGAGATTAGCGGATTTCTCAACCTATAGAAGACTAATCGGCCTTGGGGTGACGCCGCCGAAACGCGGCGTGCATACCCATGCGGCGGCGGGCTATGCGGCTGGATGGGGCGTCAACGGGATCGTCCGCGCTGGCGTTTTCCTGTAGCTGGTCAGTAAGGGCACCGAGCACGCGCCGGGTCGCTTCAAGGTCGGACTTCGGCACATCCGGCATCAGGGTTTTGGCGATCTCCGTCATTGCTTCAGACTGGGCGTTGTATTGCTCACGGCCTTTATCTGTGATTTGCAACAGCTTTGATTTGCGATGGCGTGGGTTGTGAGCGAACTCAGCCAAGCCCTCAGCCACAAGCTCATTTGCCAGGGTCTGGATATGCTGTCGGCTCACCGGGCGCATACGCGCGATCTCTGGCACCGTTGTGGGCCCATGGTTCACAAGCGTGTTGAGCACCCCCCAAGTGCTGCCATTGGCGGTATTTACTGCCCCAATATCGCGCCCCGTCGCTTGGAGCTTGAAATAGAGCCTGATCACCTGATGCCATATTTGCGTGATTTGCTGCGCTTTTGAGGAATTGCTCATTCTCGCCCCCTTGCGGCCTCTGGGGCCGCTTGATCACCGCGTCCCGCCTGGCGCGAGAAATTTAGCCCGCTGCGCGCGGTTTGATCCAGAGGGTTTCAGCAACGGCGGCAACTTTGCCATCAGGGCTATAGATCGCCGTTCCCGCCCAATGTTTGCGGCCTTCAGACTTAATGCACCAGCCGAGCACAACATGGGTTGCGCCTGCGCGCACGGGGGCATTGATGCGCACTGCCATACGGGCGGTGAGAATTTTCTCCCCCTTGCTTTCAAGCGCATGGATCACGGCGAAATAGCCGGGGCAATCAAGCGCGGCCCAGATAAACTCCTCATTGACAACGCCATTGGTTGCCAAGTCGTCGCGCGGGGTCCATGGGGCCGCGACCAAAGCCGTGCCGCCCATTGGGCTCGCAAAGATGCGCAAGCCATCATCGTTTTCACGGCCCGTACCGCAGACAAAACACGTTGGCAGAGCGTGAAAGCTCAGCCCCGCATAATTTGGCTGCGCCGCAATGACGTCAGCCAAAGGGGGGCATGGCGGCACGTCAACATCAACGCTCACCGGCTCTGCCGCCGCCACCAAGGTGCCGTCGGCAAGCTTCGCCAGTATTTGGCCGCCCTCGACTTCAATATCAATCGGGGTTTCCAGTGGTGGCGGCATGCGCAAGGAAACCGCCGTGGAAGACCCAGCCATTTTGGCAAGGCAGCCGCCAATGTAGCCGCCATTAGCCGACTCAGCGGGGCCGTTGAAGCGCGCGTTGATGACAAGTGTTTCGCTCACCCGCCCAGCTCGTTCATTTTGGCGGCCATTTTGATATCCAGCTCGGTCACGCCGCCAGCGTCATGAGTGGCGAGAAGCACATCCACTTTGTTATAGACGTTGAACCATTCTGGGTGGTGATCCATCTGTTCGGCAATCAGCGCCATACGCGACATGAACCCCCAGGCGTCATTGAAGTCCTTGAACTCAAAAATGCGGCGAATGGCATCGCGTTCCTTTACGCTTTCCCAGCCAGCCAGGGTCGCAAGCGCATTTGCGCGGGCTTCTTGGGATAATTTTTCAGCCATATGGGTCTCTCTCATTGGAATCTGTGTGTGCCCTTCCTACATCATTCCCCATGTCTTGGACACTACAGCGCCCACCCAGCCCGACAGAATTCGACACCATGGCGCGTGCCGTGTTTGACGCTATGCCGCTTGAGTTTCGCCGCCTCTGCGATGGTATCGTTATTCAAACGCTGGAATTTGCCAGCGATGAAACTCTGGACCACATGGGTATCAGGGATCGTTTTGGGCTTCTGGGGCTCTACCACGGGCTTGATGTGACACAAAAATCCATCATGCACGCGCCGCAGCAGCCCGACATGGTGTTCCTTTACCGCCAACCCATATTGCGCTTTGCCCGCGCCAAGGGCGAAGACCTGGCGCGCGTTATCGCCCATGTGATGGTGCATGAGATTGGCCATCATTTTGGCCTCTCAGATGCGGACATGCATGCCATTGAAGCAGAAGACTAGGCGAGCACACCAGTGACCCATGCGGGCACCACTTCGCTTGCAGGGCCGTAGTGTTTTTCCGCAAACATGTGGTCCCCCGATGAGGGCTCCAGGTTGAGCTCCACCGTATGGGCGCCGATCTCCCGCGCCATGGCCACAAAGCCGGCAGCGGGATAAACCTCACCGCTGGTGCCAATGCTTACAAAGACATCGCAAGCGGCAAGTGCTTCTTCGATACGCTCCATGTGATAGGGCATCTCGCCAAACCACACCACATCGGGGCGCATGGAGCCTTTTGTGGTGCACGCAGGGCAGAGCGTCTCAATCGTCAGAGTGTGCGTGGTTTGCTGGCGGTGGCCGCAATTGTTGCAAAGGTCGCCATTCATGATGCCGTGCATGTGTAGAAGGCTTTGGCTTCCCGCGCGCTCATGCAAATTGTCGATGTTTTGCGTCACCACTAAAATCTCACCTGAATATTCCGCTTCCAGTTTTGCCAACGCGTGATGAGCGGAGTTGGGGTTGGCATTGGCGGAGTTGCCGCGCCGCGCGGCGTAGAATTCCAAAACGAATTTCGGATTCTTGGCAAAGCCTTCCGGTGTTGCCACATCGCGCAGATCATACCTGGTCCAGAGCCCATCCTTGTCGCGAAACGTGCCAAGGCCGCTCTCGGCAGAAATACCTGCTCCGGTCAAAATGACAATACGCTTGCTCATAGGATTCTCATGAAGTGGCCTCTCATAAAATGTAGCGCCGCTCGGGCGTGTAAATCGCGCCCTCAGCCCGCCTGAGAGAGGAGTAAAGCGTGAAGTGCGTTACCTGAAAAGATGGCCACTCCATTTGACCTTGCTCTTCAATCCATCGCGCCACCGCGGCATTAGGCGTGCCGCGCAAGCGGCCAAGGGTGATGTGGGGCGTGAACTTGCGCTTGTCGAGGGTCAGCCCCAACCCTCGTGCAACGCCGTCTACCTTTGTGGCCAACAGCTCTAGAGGTTCAGACTTGGCGATCTTGGCATAAACAGAGCGCGCGTCATGTTTGTCGCCAAAGGCCAGCAAGCTCTCGATGTGCAGGGTAAATGGCTTGGCTTTGAGGAGCGCCAGCGCGCTATCAATCTCGCCCGCCATGGCCTCATCCACTCTGCCAAGAAATCGCAAAGTGACGTGAAAGTTCTCTCGCGGCGTCCAGCGCGCGGTGCCAAGGCCGGCCTGTAAGGCCGTCAGGCAGGCGGCAACGTCGTCGGGAATTTCAATGGCAGCAAACAAGCGAAGCATAGGGTAAGGCTAACGGCGTCAGAGCTTCAGCACCATCATCAATTCGCCGTCCTCATCTTTTTCGCCGGTGTAGGTGAACCCCAGCGAGAGGTAGAACGCGCCAGCTTCTGTATTTGTTTCCAGATGCGACAGAAACAATTCCTTGGCCTTGGGCAGGATGCGCACATACTCGATGATCTTTGCCATGGCTTTTTTGCCATAGCCTTTGCGCTGCTGGTCCGCCGCAATCATAAAGCGCCAGATGTAGTATTCCGCCTTGTCTTCCATGATCGACAGCATGACAAAGCCCACCGGCTCCTCGCCCGCATATATGCCGCGATACCAGGCGTCATCATTATAGGCGGCCTGCGCAATGGACGAGCCGTTCGGCGCCACAAACGCGTCCTGATCGGGCCGTACTTTCATACGCAGGAATTTGATCAGGCTATCTTTGGTGATTTGGCGAAGGGATATATCCGTCATTGATTATCTTGTGGGATTAGGGCGCCATTTATGGATTTTGCGAATGCCGTCCAACACATCGTCGCCCAAGCTTACATGGAACGCTTCTAGGTCAGTCTTAAGCTGCGCCATGGTGGTGGCACCAATGATGGTAGAGGTCACAAACGGTTTGCGATCCACATAAGCAAGCGCCATTTGCGCCGGATCAAGACCGCAATCCCGCGCCAAGTTCACATAGGCATTCACGGCCTCCAGCGTTCCCTCACCCTCATAGCGCTGCAAACGGTTGAAAAGCTCCTTGCGCGAGCCTTTGGGCGTTGCCCCGTCCATATACTTGCCGGTGAGGTAGCCTTGGGCGAGCGGAGAGTAGGCAAGCAGGCTGACCTTCTCGCGCATGGCCACTTCCGAAAGGCCGTTCTCAAAGCCGCGAATAACCAGGCTATAGGCGTTCTGGATGGACTGCATGCGCGGCAAGCCATGGCGGTCTGCTTCGCGGAGAAACGACATCACCCCCCAGGGCGTTTCATTGGATACGCCCACGGCGCGCACCTTGCCCGCCGCTACCACATCCTGAAGCGCGCGCAGGATTTCTTCGCTGGGGGTTTCATTGCTGTGGTTCGGTTCTTGATTGAACAGCACCACGGGCCGGTCGGGCCAGTGAAGCTGATAGAGGTCGATGTAGTCTGTTTGCAGCCGCACCAGGCTTTGGTCCACCGCTTCGGTGATGTGCTTGGCTGTATGACGCCGCGGGGAGCCGTCTTTTGAGAGCCAAGTCATATTCGGATTGGGTCCGGCAATTTTGCTTGCCACAAAAAGCTTATCGCGATCGCTACGGCCTTTGAGCCACGACCCGAGGATGCGTTCCGTGGCCCCGGCGGTTTCAGCGCGCGGCGGCACGGCATAGATTTCGGCGGTGTCGATGAAGTTGACGCCTTGCTCGATGGCATAGTCGAGCTGGGCATGACCATCGGCTTCGGTGTTCTGTTCGCCCCAGGTCATGGTGCCCAGGCACACTTGGCTCACCTTCCAGCCGGTGGTGCCCAATTCGCGATATTCCACTAAACGCCCTCGTGAAAGGTAAAATGATCGAAATCTGGCCACAGGAATAAGCAAAACCTGAGAGTTTTCAACTATTAATGCGCCATATTCCCACCATAGCGGTCTTGAAGTTGGATGCGTTTCTGCCAATATCTATGGCAACGGCCCGCGATGTTCCTGTCGCGGGCGCGAACTGGTTTGTCTAACGAAAGGGCACATTTATGGCCAATCAAATTCCTCGCGGACAGATGACCTATGGCGCGGGCACCCGCGCTCAGTCTGCGGCCGTCGACGAAGGCCTGCGTGCACACATGCTGCAGGTCTACAATTACATGGGGCTGGGGTTGGCGCTGACAGGCATCGTCGCCTGGTTGGTGTTTGACGCTGCGGTTGTGGGCTTTGCTGGCGATGGATCGCCGGTATTTACCCAATTTGGCGCAACGCTTTTCAGCGCGCCGCTGTTTTACGTTGTGATGTTTTCGCCGCTCATTTTTATCTTTGCCCTCAGTTGGGGCCTCAACCGCGTTTCAACGCCGGTGGCCCAGCTTTTGTTCTGGGCTTACGCCGCCGTTATGGGCGTCTTCATGTCCTCGGTGCTGGTGGTCTACACCGGGGAGAGCGTTGCCAAGGTCTTCTTGATTACCTCGGCCATGTTCGGCGCCATGAGCCTTTATGGCTACACCACAAAGCGTGACCTCTCAGGCATGGGTTCATTCCTGATGATGGGCGTGATCGGGCTGATTGTGATGATGGTAGTGAACATCTTTCTGCAATCGGGCCTGATGTCCTACATCATCGGCGGTATTGGGGTGCTGATCTTCACCGCGCTTACGGCCTATGACACGCAGATGATCAAGAACCTCTACCTTGGCTCAAGGGAAGATGAAGCCAGCACTGCCAAGCTCGCCATTTTTGGCGCTTTGCGGCTCTATCTCGACTTCATCAACTTGTTCTTGATGCTGCTGCGCTTGTTCGGCTCAAGCCGCGGCTAACCTGTCGATCTTGGAGCATTTGAAACGCCTCGGCCTTAGGGCCGGGGCGTTTTCATATATACCATATTTACCTATGTATACCTATATATACCTATTTATTGACATACAACGGTAATATTGGTATATAGTTGCCATGGACCCAGTTAGAAACCCCTTCGCGCCCGGCGCGGGCTCCCCTCCGCCTGAACTAGCTGGTAGAGACGAAATAATTGAAGGCGCTTCAATCGCCATTCAGCGCATATTACTTGGCCGCCATGAGCAATCGCAAATCCTGTTGGGGCTACGCGGCACAGGAAAAACCGTGTTGTTGAACAGAATCGAAAACCTGGCGCTGGAAAACCACTATCTGACCGCATTCATTGAAGCCCCAGAAGACAAGGTGCTGGCGGAATTACTTTACCCAAAAGTCTTTCACGTTCTTCGCAAGCTTTCGCTTGTTGATGGCGCGAAAGCCAAGACGCATGAAGCGATGCGTGCACTTCGGAGCTTCGCCAGTGTTTTCAAGATTACCGTTGGGGATGTGTCCTTGTCGGTCGATCCAGAATCTGGAATCGCGGACAGCGGCATTCTTGAGTACGACCTAAGTGATCTGTTCGTACGAGTTGGCGAAGCCGCCGCTGCCGCTGGCAAGGGATGGGCGCTTTTGCTGGACGAGGTTCAGTATCTATCAAGCAAGGATCTGTCTGCATTGATTGTTGCGCTCCATCGCGCGAGCCAGAAACAACTGCCGGTGATTTTCTTTGGCGCAGGGCTGCCACAGATAGCGGGCCTCACCGGTGATGCCAAATCTTATGCAGAGCGTCTATTCAAATTTCCGCCCGTTGGTGCGCTAGGCAGAAAGGCAGCCAGTGAAGCCATCGAGCAGCCAATTATTGGTGAGGGTGAGTCCATAAATCAAGATGCGCTGGAAATGATTGTTGAACGTACGCGCGGCTACCCCTATTTTCTGCAAGAATGGGGCTATCAGGCTTGGCTCGTTGCTGAAGCAGCACCGATCACAATGCATGACGTTGAAGACGCATCTGCAAGAGCGCTCAAGCGATTGGATGAAGGGTTCTTTAGAGTCAGGTATGACCGGCTAACGCCAAAAGAAAAGGAATACGTCATCGCAATGGCCCAATTGGGCAACAGTCCGTATAGGTCATCCGATGTAGCCGAAGCTCTAGGCGAATCAATTCAAACATTGGGCACGCGAAGGGCAAAAATAATACGGAAGGGAATGATCTATAGCCCTGGACACGGCGACATTGATTTCACAGTTCCCATGTTTGGAGACTTCCTCAACCGACAAAACGCAAGCTGAATTTGTGCGCCAAACCGGGGCGTTTTTCTTTGGCCCTAGCCTTGCGGCCCATAAGCGTAGGCGCCACCTTTTTCCAGCGCGCGGAGATACGCATTGCGGGATTGGAGCTTGTCCACATAGCGACAAAGATTTGGATAGTCCGCAATCAACCCAAAAGCCTTTGGACCCTCGAGCACAAACGCGATCTGGATGTCAGCGCCGGTAAGATCATCGCCCACAAGGAAGTCTTTGCTGCCGATTTCACTTTCAAGATAACCAAAGTGGCTGGCGAGCTGCTCTTGAATGCGCGGCTGCAATGGTGCCGCGGCCTCTCCCAGGCGGCTTGTGTACATCATCAGCATCACCGGCAAGATGGCTGAGCCTTCCGCGAAATGAAGAAAGTGATTGTAACGCCAATAGTCATCTGTGCCGACGGTTGGCTTGAAATCCCCCTTGCCGTGGGTGTCGATCAGATACTCAATGATGGTGCCAGATTCCGCGATGATCTTGCCACCATCTTCCAGCACAGGCGACTTACCCAAGGGATGAATTTTTTTCAATTCGGGCGGTGCCAGACTTGTGTCCTTGTTGCGGACATAGCTGACGATTTCATATTCTAGGCCCAATTCCTCCAACAGCCACAGAATACGCTGAGATCGGGAGTCGTTGAGGTGATGTAGCCGGATCATGGACCTCTACCTTTCTGTTTGTCTGGGGAAATTAGTCGACGAGTTTGAGTTTGCGCTTCTCAAATATGCGCAAGACTTGGGAAAGGTCATGCCCGCGCTTGAGCACCTGTCCGGTGGCGCTGATCACCGCGTACATGCCTTGCTTCTTGGCCAGCTTGGGGCGTTTGATGACGCGATAGATGGGCATCTCAGAGGCGTGGCGAAATATGGAAAAGATCGATTCTTCTCTCTGTCCGTCAATGGCATAGTCGCGCCATTCCCCAGCAGCAACTTTGCGGCCATAAACCGACAAAATGGCATCGAGTTCTCGACGCTGAAAAAACACCTGACTGAGAGGGCGCGGGCGAGAGCGGTGCTCTGCGCCCGCGAAATGCTGTGCGGCAGGATCAAAATCCGTCATGACAAAATCGTGGACCTGAAACGCACTGATTGCAAGGCTTTCGTGGCAGTTCTCTAACGTTTTTGGACCAGCATGATGCCGTCGGCAAGGGGTACGAGCGCCATCTCAACGCGGGTGTCTTTGTGGATTTTCGCATTGAGTGCCCGAAGCGCGATTGTGTCCTCGCCCTGATCGGTGGGGTCTGCCACCTTGCCGGACCAAAGCGCGTTATCGATGGCGATAAGGCCACCGGGCCGTAGCAACCTGAGGCAGGCCTCATAGTAAGCGTCATAGCCGGTCTTGTCGGCATCGATAAAGGCAAAGTCATATTGGCCTTCACCGCCATCGCGCAGCAGGGCTTCAAGTCCTTCGCCAGCGGGGCCGATGTGGAGATTTATTTTATCAGCGACACCGGCGTCTGCCCAATACGCGCGTGCTTTGCTGGTCCACTCTTCACTGATATCGAAGGCTTCGATCCGCCCGTCCGACGGCAAGGCCAACGCCACCGCCAGTGATGAGTAGCCGGTGAAGACCCCCACTTCGATACAGCGTTTGGCGTTGATCAACCGCGCCAGCATTTGCATGAAGGCCCCTTGCTCCGGCGAGATCTGCATCATGGCCCACTCAAGGGCAGCGGTCTCCGCTCGGCAACGGGCCAAGGCAGCATGATCACGAAGCCCCGTTTCAGCCAGATAGGCCACCACTTGATCCGTTTGTTCGACACCCTTGCCCATAGGATAACTCCTTGAATTACATCAATTTAACATGGCTAGCGCAGGCGTGATCGGTGCCGCAAAGTTGCCCTGATCTCGCCGCCTGTGCGCCCTAGTGAATTCCCACCTTAACACTGTTGGAAGCCGGTCCGGCAGCTCTGCTGGCCCTTCGTTAAACAGCCCCCCAGCCCCCTACCGACGGGCCAATGGAGGGTCGGGCCGGTTCACCAACGCGTAAAGTCCCTATGTGCCGCTTTGCATCGGCGTAATTGATGCCAAATGGCACTGGCGTAAAATGTGCCCCTCAGCACATGCTTTTGGTCAAAGCACGACCTAGGACGCCCGGTTCCGCCTCTCTGATGGGAGATTGGGGCCGGGCGTTCTTCTTTGGGCCTATACAGCGCTTGCGTGGAAGATCAGATTTGCTAAACACCTCGCGGGGACCCGCCACTTTGGAATATCTATGAGCGACTGCTTTATAAAGATCGATGGCCTTGTAAAACGCTTTGGCCCATTCACTGCCGTTGACGGTCTCAGTTTCAGCGTCAACAAAGGCGAGGTGCTGGGCTTTCTTGGCCCCAATGGGGCGGGCAAATCCACCACCATGAAAATGATCACGGGGTTCTTGGCGCCGACCGCAGGCCGCATAGAGGTTTGCGGCCACAACGTGGAAACCGAGCGGCTCAAGGCGCAATCAGCGATCGGCTATTTGCCCGAAGGCGCGCCGACCTATGGCGACATGACCCCGCGGCAGTTTTTGAATTTCATAGCGGATACGCGCGGGATCAGAGGTGCGGCAGCACGCGCCGCCATTGATGACGCGGTGGCCAAAACCGAGCTTCAGGCGGTGATGGATCAGCAAATCGAAACCCTGTCCAAAGGCTTTACGCGCCGGGTTGGTATCGCCCAGGCTATTCTCCACAATCCGCCGGTCTTGATTATGGATGAACCCACGGACGGGCTTGACCCAAACCAGAAATTCGCTGTGCGCAATCTCATCAAAGAAATGGCATCCGAAAAGGCTATTGTGATTTCAACGCATATTCTTGAAGAAGTTGATGCTGTGTGCAGCCGCGCCATGATCATTGATCGGGGCCGGGTGGTTGCTGACGGCAAGCCCGATGAAATGATTAGCCAGTCGCGCTATCACAACGCCGTCACCATCGTTGTTGGTGAAACTGATGTGGCAGCGGCGCGTACAGAGTTTGAAGCTGTGAACTCTATCGCCGGGTTGCAGGAAGAAAAAATTGATGGCGCCTGCAAATTCACACTTTTCCCCGCTGATCGCGACAAACTTCTGATCGAAGATGTGAGCGCGCTGCTGGTTAATCTCAGCTGGGATGTACGTGCCCTTTACGCCGAAGCCGGTCGCCTGGAACAAGTGTTTCGCCAAATTACCACGGCGGATACCGCTGTTGAGGCAATCGATGAACCCGAGGACGAGGCACGGGGCGATGACGCAAATCAAGGGGTGGGGGCGAGTTTCGAATGAACTACTTCCTTCCTATTTTGCGCCGCGAATTGCTCGGCTATTTTATCACGCCCTTGGCTTACGTCTTCATTGTGATCTTTCTCTTCGCAACGGGGCTCATCACATTTCAACTGGCGGGTTGGTTTGAAGCGGGCTCTGCTGACCTGCAGGCGTTCTTTTTGTTTCATCCCTGGCTCTATTTGTTTTTAATCCCTGCGGTTTCCATGCGGCTTTGGGCGGAAGAACGCAAAACCGGCACGCTGGAACTTCTTCTCACCCTGCCCATTCCCACATGGGCGAGTGTGCTTGGAAAATTCATGGCGGCGTGGCTGTTTACGGGCATCGCCCTTGCGCTGACGTTTCCCATCTGGATTACCGTCAATTACCTGGGCAACCCCGATAACGGCGTAATCATCGCGTCTTATGTGGGCAGCTTTCTGATGGCAGGGGGTTATCTCGCCATCGGCTCGTCGTTGTCCGCGCTGACCTCAAACCAAGTCATCGCCTTTGTCTTGAGCGTGGTGGTGTGCTTTTTGTTCACCGTTGCGGGTTTGCCAATTATCGCAGATACCGCAGCGCTAATCCCGTTCATGTCAACGGCGGTGGTTTCAACCATTGCCTCGTTTTCATTCCTTGGCCATTTCGAATCCATTATGGACGGTGTGATCGACTTGCGCGACTTGATTTTCTTTGGCTCGGTGATCGGGCTGTGGCTGATGATCAATGTGATTGTCATCGAACTCAAACGAAATGGGTGAGGCGATGACAGATCAAGACAAACACATCACATTGGGCCAAATCACATTGGGGTGGTCGCCCACGGGCTATGCCGCCGCGGCGATCGTAACTGGCGTGATATTATTTTTGGCGGTCAATGTGTTCGCGTCAGTGGCGTTTCGCTCAGCGCGCCTCGATCTGACCCAGCAGCACCTCTACACCCTCAGCGAAGGCACCATCGGAACATTGGCGGCGCTTGAGGAGCCCATTACGCTTAGGTTCTACTTCTCTGAAAGTCTCGTGTCCGACAGCCAGTTCCTCACAACGTATGGCGCGCGGGTGCGCAATTTGCTTGAGGAATATGTCGCTCATGCTGGCGGCAACCTGATTTTGGAAGTCATTGATCCCGAACCGTTTACTGAGCGGGAAGACGAGGCGGTGGCATTGGGCCTTGCGCGCGCGCAAGTGGGCGGCGATCAAATCTTTTTTGGCCTTGTGGGGACTAACTCCATCGACGGCCAGGAAATTGTGCCGTTTTTCGTACCTAGTCGCGAAGAGTTTTTGGAATATGACCTCACGCAGATTGTCAGCCGACTCAACCAAACCCATCGCCCCGTGTTGGGGATCATTACGAACCTCAGTTTGGATACGGGCCCGGTGGGCCTGGGCGCGATTGAACAAGGCGCTCGCGCACAACCCTATTATGTCTATGAGCAGCTGTTACTGGCGTTTGAACTTGAGTTTCTTGAGCAAGAGATTGAAACCGTCCCTGACGAAATTGATGTGCTGATGATTGCCCATCCGCGCGATCTCAGTGACGCAACGCTTTATGCCATCGACCAGTTCGTTCTGGGCGGGGGGCGTATCTTGCTCTTTGTTGACCCCTATTCTGAGGTCAGCATGCAAGCGGGCCCGGACGGGCAGCCCATGCGCGGGGCCACCGAAAGCTCGCAGTTTGAACGCTTGATGACGTCTTGGGGCGTCACCATGGACAGCGACCTGGTGATTGCTGATCGCGGCGCCGGGGAACAGGTGCCGGCGAATTTTGATCCGCGCCGCGGTGTTATCACCTATGTGGCGTGGTTAGCGCTTGGACCCGAGCACATGAATCCCAGCGAGTTGGTCACCGAGCCGCTCCAGCGCGGGCTGAATTTGGGTACCGTCGGTGCGCTGGTACAGATCGAAGACGCGACGACAGAAATGTCCCCCATGGTGCTTTCGTCTGATGACGCCATGCTGATCCCGGTTGACGAAGTGCGCTACGGCCCGGACATGGATCGGCTGTTACGTGAGTTTGTCCCCAGTGGGCAGAGCTACACCATCGCGGCGCGGATTACCGGCGCGGTGGCATCGGCATTTCCTGATGGCCCGCCTGCGTCTGAGGTTGATGATGCGGGCAATGAGAACAGCATCATCTCAGCGCTGCCTGCAAATCATCTTGCCGAAGGCTCTATCAATGTCATTGTTATGACCGATACAGATATTTTTGATGATGCATTTTATGTGGCCGCGGTGGATTTTGGCAGCGGCGCGCAAAGAGTGCCCACCAAAGACAACGACGCCTTTGTATTGAATGCGGTCGATTTTCTCATGGGATCCAATGACCTGCTGTCTTTGCGCGCGCGGGCTGTGTCTGATCGCCCGTTCCTGGTGGTTGAAGACCTGCGCCGCCGTGCAGAAGAACGCTTCCTTGCTGCTGAGGAGCAATTGCAAACCCGCCTTTCTGAAGTTGAAGCGCGTCTGCGGGAATTGCGTGGACAAACCAGGGGGCTGGGCAGCGATGTGCGGCCTGAGCTTGATGAGCGCCGCCGTGAAGAACTTTTGCGCTTTCAAGATGAGCAACAGCTCACCCGTACCCAGTTGCGCGAAGTGCAACGCTCCTTGCGGGCAGAAATTGAGCAGTTGGGGACCTGGGTCAAGGCGATCAATATCGTGTTGATGCCGATCCTTATTGCCTTGTTGGCGCTTGGTCTTGTGGTCGTCCACCGTACCGCACGTGCGCGGCGTTTGCGCCGGGTGGCGTCATGACGGGGTTTGTCGAGCGTATTGACCGCTCCACGCGGCGCTTGTTCATTTTTGCGCTTGTGACCCTTGTGGCGGTGGCGGCAGCGAGCGCTGTTGTGCTCGGCGATGCAAAGCGGTTTTCCGGCGCGATTGAGCCCATGCCCATGTTTCCAGGTTTGTTTGAGACTATCGGGGAGGCCACGGCGTTCACCATTCGATCAGCCGGGAGCGAGATCTACATTACCCATGACGACGGCGGCAATTGGGTCGTACCGGCGCGGGCCGGGTTTCCGGCAAATCCTGATCTGGTGCGCCAGACGCTGGTGGGCCTCAGCGAACTTGAGCTTATTCAAGCTAAAACTTTGCGCGATGATTGGCATCACTTTCTTGGTCTTGTGAGCCCCGAAGATGGCGGTGAAGGCATTGCCATTGAATTAACCTCGGCAAGCGGCGATGTGGTAGCAGCGGTCATTGTGGGCAATCAACCCGAAGGGCAAGCGGTGGAGCAAGATGGGCGTGGGCGCATCCATGTGCGTCGCCCCGATGAGGATCAGACCTGGCTCGCGCGCGGATCGCTGACCTTGCGCACGGAGATCACCGATTGGCTTGCAACGCGGCTGATGGAAATTGAGCGCTCACGGATTCAATCCACGACAGTGAATTTGGCGGGGAGCGAGAGCTTTACCATCGCGCGCGCCTCTGCCGAGCTGAGTGATTTCACGCTGGAGGATCTGCCGGTCGGCCGAGAGGCCCTCAGCCGGTTTATCGTCAATGGCATCGCCACGGTGATAACCGATGTGGATGCCGACGATGTCGCGCCCGAAGCTGCGCATGATTTTACCAACGCTGATCAGGTGGTCTACCGCACCTTCGATGGCTTGGAATTGACCTTTCGGTTTAGTGCCCCCGATGATCAGGAGCGGCGCTGGGCAACCTTGTTTGCGCGCTTTACGGGACTGCCCAACTCTGAGCCAGAAGAGGCTGTGGCCATTGCCGAGGAAGCAGCCAATATCAATCTGCTGGCCGATGGCTGGGCCTTTTTGCTACCGGACTACCAGGTACGGCAAATGACTCTTGCGCGTGACTCCCTGCTGCGCCCCCTGCCAGACGAGGCAAGCCAAACGGCCGCGCCATAGGGCATGGCTGCGGGTTTCTGATCCCCACGGTTCAATTCACGGAAATGTTACACGGATTCCGGGGCAATCGCGCCCGCAACCCAGCGCTGTTCATTGCCGCCCTACACTGATCGCGATAGCGTGATGTGGGGGGTTTTCACGCGAAAGAACAGGAATTTTGAGATGCTACATAAAGTTGGATTGATAGTTTGTGTCTTTGGTTTGATGTCAGCGCCGAGTTGGGCGCAGGGGGCTGACACCAATAGTGAAAGTGATCCGTCTGCGCCTATGGCAGTGGCGCTTGCGGATGAAAATGCGGCGCCTGAACCAGAACGTCTCGTTTGCCGCCGTATGCAAGTTACAGGCAGCCGGCGCATTCACCGCTACTGTTTTACGCAAGAAGAATGGGCAGAGGTGAGGGAGCAGGATCGCCAGGACCTGGAGGAGATCATTCGTGATGGCCAGGTCCAGACCAATGATGGTCCACCCCTTCGCGTGGGGGCCACGGGGCCTGTAGATCCAAGCCCTACCCTGCGATAGCCGAGCATAGTGTAATCAGGGGATTGATTGCCGCCTCCTGATTACAGCTGCGGGCTCTGAGGGTCGCTCAGGGCGGATTCGCTGGCCGACCCAGGTGAGCGCAGGGCGGTTACACACACCGCGTTAACGCATTCACATAAACGTGAAGAGTGACGGATGTATCATTTTGCTCCCGCCGGTTCCTTTTCACTCTTGCTGACCCTAGCCTAATTACGGTACAAAATCGTTTCGCCTGGGCGGGCGTAAGATTGATCAGAAGGGGAATTTGATGTTTCGAGTAATTACTGGCGCATTGGCAATCGTTGCCTTGTCGACATTTTCTTTTGTGGCTAATGCCGAAGAAGTAAGCACCAATGCCGCGAGCACATTTGAAGTCGCCACGAACGAAGGCGACACGGAGACAGAAGCTGCTGTTGACGAAGATCGTACGGTCTGTCGCCGTATTCGCATCACTGGTTCCCATCGTGTCCAGCGGGTTTGCATGACGCAATCGCAGTGGACTGCTGAGTCTGAGCGCGGTCGCGAAAATATCCAGCACCAAGAAACCCTTGGTCGCAACAACACCGACGCTGCAAGCCAGCAATAATTTTTGTTGGGTAGCTTACTCGGCGGCAGCGCCGACCATTTGTAATCGAATTTGAGCGGCCCCAAGTATGGGGCCGTTTCTATGTTGCTGCAGCAAAACGGCGAATCCGTCAGGCATGGTGCCAGGGGCATAAGACAACTCCTGGCGTATAACAACGGGCGTTCCGGCCCATTGGCTAATCAGCTCATAGCCATCGGCGACATTGATGTAGGTAAGCTCGCGCCCAGCATTGGGCCCCCGCTCAACCGATATATTTTCATGGGTGCGATAGGGGATCAGCCATACGGATCCCAATTGCGAGTCTAACTCATCAGATCCCGACCCAATGTTGATGACAAGTCGTTGCTCGCCCAGTCGAACCCGCACCGGCACCGTCACCGGATTGTCTGATCGTTGCGCGGCAATCATAGCTGCCACGTCTTCGCGCTGATTTCCCGCCACATGAGTGCGCCCGTTGATTACGATCTCAGGCGTATAGGGCCAGCGCAGGCCGAAGCGCCCATTGTACTGCGCTTGCCGCCGGGTGTTTTCTGCCGAGGCGAGAGTGTCTTCCCAACCAAGATAGTCCCAGATATTGACCGGCCAGCTAATGGCGATAACGCCCGGTTCATGCACGAGTTCTGACAGCAGCTCGTCAGCGGCCGGGCACACCGGACAGGTCTGGCTGGTAAAGAGTTCCACCACCACAGGCGCACGCGTCGGTGCTTCGGGCAAGCTTTCCTGCGCCAAAGCCGGGCTTGCAGCGGCCAGCGCCACCACAGCGATGTATCTCAAAGTTCCCCAAATCATTCCGCGCATCCTAGCCTGTCCCGTGCCGGAATCAGAGTCACTTTGAGGTGACGCTGCTGCACGTTAACAATCCCTAAATCGGGCACCCAATTGATCGGCCAATTGGGCGGTAAGGGGCCTAGCCATTGGCCAGATTTCGCAACACGTAGTGTAAAATTCCGCCATTGCGGTAATAGTCCAGCTCATCAGTTGTATCGATGCGCACTTTCAATGGCACAACGGTTTCCCGCCCATCGGGGTAGCTGATGGTCGCCTTGAGTGTGCCGCCTGGGCGGAATTTTGCCAGGCCCGCGATAGACACAGATTCCTCACCGGTAAGGCCAAGGGTCTTGCGATCCGTGCCGGATTTGAACTGCAGCGGCAACACACCCATGCCAATAAGGTTGGAGCGGTGAATACGCTCAAAGGATTCCACGATCACGGCTTTGACGCCCAACAGGCGGGTGCCTTTTGCAGCCCAATCGCGTGATGATCCGGTGCCATATTCTTTGCCGCCGATCACCACCAGAGGGACGCCGCCTTTGACGTATTTCATAGCCGCATCATAGATCGACATTTGCTTACCAGAGGGGTGATGCACAGTGACGCCGCCCTCCACGCCGGGAACCATTTCGTTCTTGATGCGAATATTGGCGAACGTGCCGCGCATCATCACTTCATGGTTGCCCCGCCGAGAGCCATAGGAATTAAAATCCAGATGCTCAACGCCGTTCTTGCTCAGATATTTCCCAGCCGGGCTATCTTTCTTGATCGACCCTGCGGGGCTGATGTGGTCAGTCGTAATGGAGTCGCCAAAAAGGCCCAGCACGCGCGCCGAAACAATGTCCTGCGGTTTGTCCGCTTTTGCTTTCATGCCCTCAAAGAATGGCGGGTGCTGCACATAAGTGCTGGTTGAGTCCCAGTCATAGGTCAGCCCGCCCGTGACTTTGATTTTGCGCCACTCCTGATCGCCTGTGAAAACGTCGGCATAACGATCGCGGAACATCTTGGTGTTGATTGAGCTGCGCATGGCATCAGCAATTTCACTTGATGTCGGCCATAGCTCGCGCAGGTAAACCGGGTTGCCTTGTTTGTCGGTGCCCAAGGGCTCGCGCATCAAATCAATGGTCATGGTGCCTGCAAGGGCATAGGCCACCACAAGCGGTGGCGACGCCAGGTAGTTTGCGCGGGTGAGCGGGCTGACACGGCCTTCAAAATTGCGGTTCCCCGAAAGAACCGAGGCGACAGCCAGGTCACCTTTCAAGATGGCATCTGTAATGGGGCCCGGTAGCGGTCCGGAATTACCGATACAGGTGGTGCAGCCATAGCCCACCAAATTGAATCCAAGTTTATTGAGGGCTTTTTGCGTTCCGCTTTTGGTCAAATAGTCCGTGACAACCTTGCTGCCTGGGGCGAGCGATGTTTTGACCCAGGGTTTGGTCATGAGCCCACGGGCCAGCGCATTCTGCGCCAATAGTCCTGCCGCCAGCATCACCGAGGGGTTTGATGTGTTGGTGCATGAGGTGATGGCGGCGATCACCACATCGCCGTGATTGAGCGCATAGTCGGTGCCTTGCACAGCAACGTGTTTGTCAGCTTCTTTGCCGGTCTTGCCGTATTCTTTGGCGAGAGAGCCGGCGAAACTGGTTTTGGCATCGCGCAGCGCAAGACGGTCTTGCGGCCGCTTGGGGCCTGCGAGGGAAGGCTCAACGCTGCTAAGGTCAAGCTCCATCACCTCTGTGAATTCGGGATCCGGGGTCCGGGAGGTGCGGAAAAGCCCTTGCGCCTTGGCGTACTTTTCCACCAGGTCAACACGGCTTGGTTTGCGTGCGGTGGCCCTTAAGTAGCGCAAAGTGTCGGCATCGATGGGAAAGAAGCCGCAAGTGGCACCATATTCCGGTGCCATATTGGCAATGGTGGCGCGGTCTTCTAGGGAAATGTGGTCGAGGCCTTTGCCGAAGAACTCAACAAATTTGCCCACCACGCCCTTCTTGCGCAAAATCTGCGTCACGGTGAGGACAAGATCTGTAGCGGTGACGCCCTCTTTAAGTTTGCCAGAGAGTTTAAAACCCATCACCTCAGGGATCAGCATGGAGATCGGCTGGCCGAGCATGGCCGCTTCCGCTTCGATGCCGCCGACACCCCAGCCCAAAACCGAAACGCCATTGACCATGGTGGTGTGGCTATCGGTGCCGACCAAGGTGTCAGGATAGGCAAATTCCACCATGCCTTTGTCGGTCTTTACTTTGCTCGACCACACTGTCTGCGCGAGATACTCAAGATTTACTTGGTGGCAAATGCCCGTGCCGGGGGGGACCACGGCGAAGTTTTCAAACGCATCCTTGCCCCAACGTAAAAACCCATAGCGCTCGCCATTGCGTTCATACTCACGCTTCACATTGGCCTTGAACGCCGAAGGTGTGCCGAACTCGTCAATCATCACAGAGTGATCGATGACAAGATCCACTGGCGTCAACGGATTGATTTGATCCGGGCGACCGCCAAGCGCGCTCATGGCATTGCGCATGGCGGCCAGGTCCACCACCGCCGGCACCCCGGTGAAGTCCTGCATCAGAACCCGCGCCGGGCGGAAGGCGATCTCATTCTTGCTTTTGCGCTTCGTGAGCCACGCGCCCATGGCCTCAATATCTTTGACGGTCACCGAGCGGCCATCTTCAAATCGCAGCAGATTTTCCAGCAGCACCTTGAGCGAAAACGGCAGGCGCGAGACCCCCTCGATACCGGCCTTCTCAGCTGCCTTGATGCTAAAATATGAATATGTCTTGCTGCCGACGGTCAGTTTGCGGCGGGTTTTAAGGCTGTCTTGTCCTATAGTGCGCACGGGTGCGGTCTCCTGTCGTTTGGATCTAGCGATAGGGACGCCGTGCGGTGTGCCGCATGGGGACGAGGTCGAATTTTGGCAATCCGGCTCGCCGCAGCGCCGTGGGGTGCTATAATGGCGTTCGTATACACGATGTAGTTTGAAATTTGGAGATGGCTATGGAGGAAAGTTTGCTAATGGCTCAATTTTTCCGCCCTGGCTGCAAAATGTGCAGGAAATCTAGGCTGTGTTGATTGAATGTGACGGGCTTTCCTGCGTTCGCGGTGATGCCGCGCTGTTTCAAGCTCTCTCCTTTGATCTTGAGCCGGGCGGTGCGCTTTTGGTGCGGGGGGCCAATGGCGTGGGCAAGACCTCTTTATTGCGGATGCTGCCCGGGTTTCTTCGCCCCAGCGCCGGGACAATATTGATTGATGGCGAAACACCGGCTGATCGCGCAGACCGGATTCACTTTGTTGGGCACAGCGATGGCTTAAAGGCCTCGCAAAGCGCCCGGCAACATCTCTCTTTCTGGTCAAATCTCCTGAACGGTCCCGGCAATGTCGACGAGGCGCTGGCCATTTGGGGTCTCACCGCCATTGCCAATCTGCCTTGCGGCGTTCTCTCTGCCGGTCAACGTCGCCGTCTTGTACTGGCGCGCTTGCTGGTGGCGGAGAGGGACCTGTGGGTTTTGGATGAGCCCACCGCGCCGCTGGATCGGGCGGCGTCAAAAATCTTTATCGATCAAGTGGCCACGTACCGTAGTAAGGGCGGCATTGTTGCGGTCGCCACCCACCTTGATCTTGCCATTGGCAATGCGCTGGAGATTCGCTTGGGCGAGGGCGTGCAAATATGAAAGCGCTCTTTGCCATTCTTGCGCGGGACATGGGGTTGGCGCGCCAAGGGTGGGGGCTCGCGCTTGGGTTCTTTGCGCTCTTTGTCACGCTGATGCCCTTGGCGGTGGGGCCTAATCTTGAAGTGCTGCGCCAGCTCGGCCCGGGGATGATCTGGCTCGGGGCCGCACTGGCCACGCTGATCTCACTTGATCGGCTCTATCAGGCCGATGTGGAAGACGGCTCCGTCGATCAATTACTACTGTCGGGCATGCCGCTTGAGGTCCTTGTTCTCGGCAAAGTCGCGGCCCACTGGCTAACAACAATCCTACCCCTTGTTATAGTCGCACCCCTGCTCGGGGTGATGCTGAACCTGGAAGGGCAAGCCTTGTGGGCACTGGCCATTTCGCTGGCTGTGGGAACCCCTGCACTTAGCTTCATTGGTTCCATTGCGGCAGCGATGACGGCAGGGCAGCGCCGCGGTGGGCCCTTGCTGTCCATTTTGGTATTGCCGCTTTTTGTTCCCACCTTGATCTTTGGTGCCGCCAGCGCCGCTTCAAGTGGGGAGGGGTTGGCGTTCTTAGGCGCGGTAACGCTTCTGAGCGCCGCCATCAGCCCGTTTGCCTCCGCCGCCGCCCTGCGGCTTCACGTCTCATGACCCACTCTTGTCTTGTCGCAACGCCCCTACAAAGGTAAATCCACTCCATGTTTGGTTTTGCGAATCCTCAACGCTTTATGAGCTTCTCGGGCGCAGCGCTGCCCTGGGTGGCGGCGGTAACGGTGATCCTTCTCGGCGTCGCGGCTGTGTGGGGCTTGGTCCTTTCGCCTGCCGATTACCAGCAAGGCGACACGGTGCGCATCATGTATGTGCATGTTCCGGCCGCCTGGATGGCAATGGCATGTTACGCCGCTATGGCAGGGGCGAGCTTTGTTTCGCTCATTTGGGGACATGCGCTTGCGGATGTTGCCGCAAAAGCCACAGCTCCCCTCGGGGCCACCTTCACAGGTTTGGCGCTTGTCACGGGATCCTTGTGGGGCAAGCCAACCTGGGGCGCATGGTGGGTGTGGGACGCGCGACTGACGTCGGTGCTCGTACTATTTTTCCTTTACTTGGGCTACATGGCGCTTTGGTCAGCCATTGATGATCGCATCCGCGCCGGTCGCCTCGCCGCCATCCTTGCTCTTGTTGGCGCAATTAATTTGCCGGTTATCAAATTTTCTGTCGACTTTTGGAATACGCTTCATCAAGGTACCAGCGTGTTGCGCGTCGATGGGCCCTCGTTGGATACGGTGTTTCTTTACCCGCTCCTAATGATGGCGCTGGGGTATATGGCGCTTTATGTGACATTACTTTTGATGCGTATGCGGACCGAGATATGGCAGCAGCAAACCCGTGCTGCGGCGCGGCGTCAGGCCGTTGAAAGCGAGCGGCCCTCCCCCCAAACCGCGGAGAGCACCAATGGCTGAATGGTTTGCAATGGGCGGCTATGCCGGGTTTGTTTGGCCCGCTTGGGGGGCAACAGTGATTGCATTTGCAGGCATCGCGATTTGGTTCGCGGCGGACTACGCCAAAGCCAAGCGCGAGGCTGATTCGGTGGCAGGGAAATGACCTGGGCACGCTGGCTGCCGCTCATCGGCATTGCGGTGCTGCTTTCGATGTTCGCGCTTCGCATTCTCACCGAACGCCCCACCGAAGGGTCTTTTGCGCTGGTCGGATCGCCGGCGCCGGAATTTATACTGCCCGCACTTGATGCGGCGGACGGCATTGGATTAACCCGCGCTGACCTCATGGGCGGGCGGCCCACGATTGTCAATGTCTGGGCGTCATGGTGCGGGCCGTGCATTGTCGAGCATCCCCTGCTTATGGAGCTCGCACGTGACCCCAGTATTCAAGTGGTGGGCATCGCCTTTCGTGATGAGCGGGAGGATGCGCAAGGCTTTCTTGCTGCCCGCGGCAATCCGTTTGCACGATTGGGATTAGATCTGGATGGACGCGCGAGTTTCGATTGGGGCGTTACTGGCCCGCCAGAGACCTTCGTGGTTGCGGGCGATGGCACCATTGTTGCCAAACATGTGGGTGCGCTGACGCCGGATGCCATCCGGCGAACCATAAGGCCCGCCATCGATGAAGCGCGCGTCATCGCCTCTCCCTAAAATAACAGTGCCCTATAAAAAAGCCCCGGCGCGACGGCCGGGGCTTTGTTGGATTTTGTGAGTGCTATTTCTTGCGTTTAGCGGTCTTCCGCTTAGCGGTTTTACGCTTAGCAGTTTTACGCTTTGTCGCCTTCTTAGCGGCCTTACGCTTTGCAGTTTTGCGCTTAGTGGCCTTCTTCGCGGTCTTCCGCTTAGCCGTTTTCCGCTTAGCCGTTTTACGCTTGGCCGTTTTGCGCTTGGCCGTTTTCCGCTTAGCAGTTTTGCGCTTAGCGGTTTTACGCTTAGTGGCCTTCTTTGCGGTTTTACGCTTTGCGGTTTTACGCTTAGCAGTTTTCCGCTTCGTGGCCTTCTTTGCCGTCTTGCGCTTGGCAGTCTTACGCTTTGTCGCCTTTTTGGCGGTTTTGCGTTTTGCAGACCGCTTTACAGCCTTTTTGGTCGACCGCTTCGCGACTTTCCGCCTGGCGGTTTTGCGCTTAGCTGTTTTCCGCTTGGCGGTTTTCCGCTTGGCGGTTTTACGCTTTGCGGTTTTGCGCTTTGCGGTTTTGCGCTTAGCAGTTTTACGCTTTGCGGTTTTGCGCTTAGCAGTTTTACGCTTGGCCGTTTTCCGCTTTGCGGTTTTGCGCTTAGCAGTTTTACGCTTCGTGGTTTTCTTAGCGGTCTTCTTCTTAGCAGCTTTGCGCTTCGTGGCTTTCTTCGCGGTCTTCCGCTTCGCCGTCTTACGCTTGGTTGCTTTCTTCGCCGTCTTGCGCTTCACGGTTTTCCGTTTCGTCGCTTTCTTGGCAGTCTTACGTTTCGCCGTCTTTCGCTTTGCAGCTTTCTTGACGACACGTTTCTTAGTCGCTTTTTTCACAGCCTCTTTCTCGCTTTCTTTGCTACCTATCGTTTCTTTTTCGCCGCCTTCTTAGAAGGTCGTTTTGCAACCCTCTTGGCGGTCTTGCGTTTGGCAGATTTCTTCTTTGCCTTGGCGGCAACCTTTCTTTTGGTTGCTTTCTTGGCGGGTCGAGAATCCCCCTCTTCTGATGTCGCTGCCGCAATTGCTCTCAAAGCGGCCATAAAAGATTTTCGATGGGCGGCAGGAACCGCACTGAGAATTTTCTTCTCAGCGGCGGCAGCTTTCGAGAGCGCACGGTTAAGTGCAGTCCGCCCCTTCGCTGATAATGATACAGAGTTGGCCCGAGCATCGTTCTTGGTCCGTTGCCGGGCAAGAAGCTTGCTACCAATCATGCGGCTGATCATGTCTGCCAGCGTTGATCGATCAATGCCCGTCAACGTCACAAGGTCTGTCTGCGTAAGACCCTCGTTCTGACTAACGGCCACCAACACAGTAAACTGGCGCGGGGTCAGCCCCCCGGTACCAACTTCACTCGTGAACAAGTCGTACGCATACTGTGACGCCCGCCGAAGAAGATGACCTGGCGTGTCATCCAATTTGAACTTTACTGTCCGAGCCATTGTATCCCTCCGGAGGTCAATGGTATGCGCGAAAGTGATTCGCGCGTCACAAAACATACGAAATATTTCAACAGTTGCAATGCGGATTATCTATATACCGCACAAATTGCAACTGTTTCACTCAACGTGTTGCCAAAAAAGTTAGGCAATTGGAACTCTAAACGCGCGAACTTTGTTAACTACGCGTTAAATTACAATGCGCATGCACACGCAAATCGAACGCGCGAACACCCATGTGCTAACAACGAGCTGCAACAGCCATGAACAAGACAAATCAGTTCTCAAAAAACCCGAACTTCACCAAACGTGATGTAGACGGGGATTCCTTGAAGCGGTCCCAGTGCGGCCATTGCGGCTTTATCGACTATCAAAACCCAAAAGTCGTGATTGGATCCGCTGTGCGACATGGTGAGAAGATATTAATGTGCAAACGCGCCATTGAGCCGCGCGCAGGTTTTTGGACACTACCTGCCGGTTACATGGAACTTGGTGAAACTTTGGAAGACGGTGCAAAACGCGAAGCATGGGAAGAGGCATGCATTGAAATCGAACATGATGGTGTGCTTGGCGTTTTTTCACTGCCGCACATCTCTCAAGTGCAAGTTATGTTTCGTTCAAAATTGAAAACCGAACGCTTCGCAGCGGGCCCTGAAAGTTTGGAAGTAGCGCTCTTTAGTTGGCAAAATATTCCCTGGAAAGAGCTTGCGTTTCCTAGCGTTGTGTGGACACTTGCTGCACTGCGGCAAACCTGGAATGCGGAAAACTTCGCACCGATGGGCAATCCACCGGAGGGGCGCTTCGGTTTTCCATTAACAAAACCGCCAATAGATTAGTCGGTTGTTTCGGGTTCGATCTGATTTTTTATGATGAAAGGCATTTGCGCCATGGTGAATATGAAGATCGCTCCCATCACGCCCCAAACCTTGAAATTGACCCATATATCAAGGCCCCAGACCGCCCAGACCAATACGTTTGCCACGGCAAGAAAGATAAAGAGCCCGATCCAGCGATAGGTGAGATTGCGCCACGCCGCGTGCGGCAGGCGGAAGGCCGTGCCCATGACATATCGCAAGAACGGTTTGTCCATGATCAGGCCGACACCGAGCGCTGAAGAGGCCAGAACGTAGAATATCGTCGTTTTCAGGACCAAATAGATGGGATCCTTGAGAATTAGCGTTATACCGCCAAAAATGCCGATCAAAATGGCGCTCGCCAAGGGCATGGGCGCTATTTTCCGCTCAAGGCCATAAGAAACGGTCAGCGACACCAAAGTCGCCGCCATAATGGCACCCGTGGCTGCAAGAATGCCGAAGATATAATATGTGACCAAGAATATCAGGAGCGGTCCAAAATCTACCGCCATTTTGATTTTCGGGTTCATCTGACTTCTTTCTTCAAGACATTTGGGCGCCAACCAGCGCTTTTGCAAATTCATCCGCTGCGAAGGGCCGCAAATCATCGATCGCTTCGCCAATGCCGATGGCGTGGATGGGCAATCCGGTGCGCGCCGCCAATGCCACCAGTATGCCGCCCCGCGCGGTGCCATCAAGCTTGGTCATCACAAGGCCGGTGACACCGGCAATCTCGGTGAAAGCGTCCGCCTGGCCCAAAGCGTTCTGCCCCGTGGTGGCATCGAGCACCAGCAGCACAGAGTGGGGGGCGGCCGGGTCGAGTTTCTTGATAACGCGGACTATTTTCGCCAGCTCATCCATCAACTCGCGGCGGTTTTGAAGCCGTCCGGCGGTATCGATCAGAAGAACATCCGCATTGTCGGCCTTGGCTTTGGCCAGCGCATCATAGGCAAGCCCCGCCGCATCCGCCCCAACGTCGCCGGCAATGACATCGCAGCCTGTGCGCGTCCCCCATATTTTGAGCTGCTCTACGGCGGCGGCGCGAAACGTATCACCGGCAGCGAGCACAACGCGTTTGCCGTCGGTTTTGAACTGATGCGCCAGTTTGCCGATGGTGGTGGTCTTGCCGGTGCCATTGACACCCACCATCAAAATCACATGGGGCTTGGCATCGGCGTCTAGAACGAGCGGTTTTGCAATGGGCTCTAATTTGGTTGCGACGATCTCCGCCAGCGCCGTTTTTACGTCAGCGGCGGTGACCTCTTTGTCAAAGCGATCCTTCGCCAGCGCTGTTGTTACTTCTGCGGCGGTTTCCGCGCCAAGGTCAGAAGTGATCAGCAGATCTTCCAGGTCCTGCAGAGTATTTTCATCCAGCTTGGCCTTGGTGAAGATCCCGCTGATACCATCGGAGACGCGGGTCGTGGACTTGGTGAGCCCCTGGGTCAGCCGCGCGAAGAAGCCTTTGCGATCTGTTTTGTCTTCACTCAAGACATCACCTCGGCGCGCAGGTGAGCGGCAGTGGCGTTGGTCATACGTGCCCTGACAATGGTGCCGGGGGTTTGCGGTGTTTCAAATTGGACCTGCGCGAAGGCTTCCGTGCGGCCCAGGCTTGGGCGTTCCATCAGCACATCTTCTTCAGCGCCCACGCGAGATGCCAAATATGCGGCGAGGCGAGATGCGCCCGCCTCTCGCAGGCGGCGCGCGCGCGCCTTGATCAAAGCACCATCCACTGCGGGTATGCGCGCCGCAGGTGTTCCCGGCCGGGGGGAATAAGGAAACACATGCAGAAATGTAAGCCCGCATTCTTCCACCAGCTTCAGCGAGTTTCCAAACATCGCATCGGTTTCCGTCGGGAAGCCCGCAATGATATCAGCACCAAATACAATGTCAGGGCGCACCGCGCGCACTTTTTCGCAAAAGGCAATGGATGCGGCGCGGGAGTGCCGCCGCTTCATGCGCTTTAAAATCATGTCATCGCCTGATTGCAGCGAGAGATGCAGATGCGGCATCAGGCGGGGTTCATGAGCGATAAGCTCAAACAGCGCCTCATCAACTTCAATGGAATCGATGGAGGAAAGGCGCAAGCGCGGCAGACCCGGTACCGCGCGGAGCAACGCTGTGCATAAGCTGCCGAGCGTCGCGCCGCCCTCTAAGTCAGGGCCATAGGAGGTAAGATCAACGCCCGTAAGAACGACCTCGATATAGCCGTTCTCCACCAAGCGTTGCACTTGGGCGATGACATCGGCGACGGGGACGGAGCGGGAATTGCCGCGCCCAAAGGGGATCACACAAAAGGTGCAACGGTGGTCGCAGCCGTTTTGAACTTGCACATATGCCCGCGCGCGACCGGTGAGCCCATCGACGATGGGGGCCTGGGGGTGGGTCACTTGCATAATGTCGCCCACGTCAACCCGTGCGTTGATGCGAGGGCGAAAGCTTGAGCTACGCATCTTTTCGTCATTGCCGATGACACGGGTCACTTCTGGCATGGCGGCAAAGCTTGCGGGCTCAATTTGCGCGGCGCAGCCCGTGACGATAATTTCTGCCTCAGGCCGCTCCCGGCGCGACTTGCGAATGGCCTGGCGCGCTTGACGCACCGCTTCGCCTGTCACCGCACAGGTGTTGATGATGATGGCGTCTTCCATGGCGCCCGCCCGCGCGTGGTTGCGCATCACCTCGGACTCATAGGCATTGAGCCGACAGCCAAAAGTTAGGATCTCAGGCCCGTTGTGGGTCGGGTCGGCCTTGAAGGCGAGGGGCATTTTGGTCATGGGAGGCTGGTTCTAGTCGCCAAAAGCGCTGAGGTCGAGCGTGCCGGTGAAATTCGTTGCCGCTGGGCCCGTCATCAGCACGTGATCGGTGCCTTCCTGCCACTCCACCTGCAGCTCGCCGCCGTCAAGCTCAATTGTCACATTGCGTGCGGTGAGCCCCCGGCGGTGGGCGGCGACGGCGGTGGCGCAGGCACCCGAGCCGCAAGCGCGGGTGACCCCGGTGCCGCGCTCCCATACGCGCAGACGGATTTTGTGGGGGCCTTGCACTTCGGCGAACTCCACATTGGTGCGTGCCGGGAATAATTCATGATGCTCGATCAGCGGGCCAAAGGCTTCAATGTCATTTGTGGGCACGCGGTCCACAAAGAAGACGCAGTGGGGGTTGCCCATGTTCACCGCGCCAGGCTTTGACAGCACCGGATCACCGGCGGGCCCGATGCTGAGATCAAGGCTGCGGGTATCCATCTCAGTGCTGAGGGGGATGTCCTCCCACCCAAGGCGCGGCTTGCCCATGTCCACGGTATAAAGCCCCCCCGCAGACGCGCGCGCACCAATGGCACCTGCCACCGTTGCGATGGTGGCTTGCTCAATGCCTTTTTCGTCGATGAGCATTTTGCCAATGCAGCGCGAAGCGTTGCCGCAGGCTTCAACCTCTGAGCCGTCGCTGTTGAAGATGCGCATATAGACATCTTCAGACCCGCGTGGGGGTTCAAGCAGGATCAGCTGGTCAAAGCCGATGCCCTGGCGGCGATCAGACATGGCGGCAATGGCCGCTGCGCTTGGCGCGCCGCCGCCTGCGCGGGCATCAAGAACGACAAAGTCATTCCCCAGGCCGTTCATCTTTGAAAAGGGCATCTCCATGGGGCTCTATATAAGCGCCCCATGGAGGATTGGAAAGGTGGGGGTATTAGGACATTGCCTCGCGGTCACTAAGCGCGCGAAAGCAATCACTTTCTTTGTACCTCCGCTGGAGGTCCTCTACAACAAGACCAAGTTTGTACATGCTGGCTCCGAGGCTGTTGTTCTCCCGCACGATCTGGCGCAATTGATTATCAATGTCTGCAGATTCTTGCGCAAGTTCGATAACATCCATAGCGCCGAAGACTTCGCCAATTAAAACCAAGACCAATCCAATTTGTCCAAGTTGGTCTTGTCGGCGTAACAGTTGCCGGATGCGGGCAGCAATTCTTCCGGCTTTGGCAAGACGCCCAATGGCAAATATCATTAGTGAAACCTCCAATCCGATCCTAGCGCTTACCTGTCTTTGATCTCTTCGAAGGTTTGAGATTTGACTGCGCAATCCCGAATATCTCTTGCGCATCTCCTCAATTTGGATCTCCATTTTCCGCAGGCGAGACTCAATGTCGTCACAGTCGGATGGGGATCGTCTAGTTGACTTTCGGCCATGATTTACGGCCTTGCTTATGGCCTCTCTAGTCGTCTTTCCGGTAAATTTCATTTGAAACTCCTTTCTGAAGTCTTGGAGTTTAAGCCCCCCGCAAAGGGGGAGGAAAAAACGGGGAGCGATTTTTTGCGAGGTGGTCCTCGGCCGGCTCAGCAATGGCCGATTTGATTCGTTACCTTGCAGCCAATATACTTCGCAGCACGAAATTAAATGAGCCAATTGAATTCGTCAGAACCAACTTGGCCAAAACTCAAAGGCAGACTCCATGAGCAACGGAAATGAAGAGAATGCGAATGAATCGACCGGCAAATTGGGCTCTATTAAGGGAGTAATCCTAGCCGCTTTGTTTTTGGCTATCATAGTGGGTCTGGGTTTTTCCAATCGCGCGTGGATTAATTCAAGGACGTCGGGAGACCCGATATCAAGCGAAATTGCTGAAATGGCATCCGATGGATTAGTTGACCAAGAAGCCGGAACTGATGAGCAAACCGTGGATAACATTGCCCCTGAGGATCCTTACCTCTGGCTCGAGGAAGTTGAAAGCGATGAAGCGCTTACCTGGGTGCGCGCGCAAAACGATTTGACGTTCGCGGCGCTGCAGTCTGATCCCATTTACAACGAGCTCTATGAAGCTTCGCTGGAAGTTTACACCAGCACTGATCGGTTGGCGCTGGGGGAACCGCGCGACGGATTTCTCTATAACTTCTGGCAGGATGCAGAACACGCCCAGGGGATTTGGCGTCGCGCGCCGCTGGAAGGGTATCTCGTCGGCACACCGGAATGGGATGTGCTCATCGATCTTGATGCGCTCAATGTTGCAGAGCGCGGTGAAGATGCAGAAGTAAATTGGGTTTGGCACGGGTCAAACTGTTTGCACGGCTCATCGCGATGTCTTGTCTCGCTTTCGCCGGGCGGCTCTGATGCTGACACCTTACGCGAATTTGATTTGGAAACCCGCAGCTTCGTTGCAGACGGGTTTACTCTTGGTGAAGCAAAGCAAGACGTCGCTTGGCTTGATGAAAACACCCTGCTCGTGAACACCGATCGCGGTGAAGGCACCATGACCAGTTCAGGCTATGCCAACACGGTGGTTCTTTTGCGCCGGGGCGACTCCCTTGCCGATGCAACCGAGATTTTCGCTGGGGAGCTTGACGATGTGGGCTCCTTCGCAAGCGGCTATTCAACGCCGGAAGGCGAATATGCCGTCGTTGTTCGCGCTGTTACGTTCTTTGAGTATCTCAATTATCACGTCGCCGACGACGGCACATTGACGGCGCTTCCTGCGCCCCTGCGCTCGGACTTGCAAGGCTTTCACGCCGGGCAAGCGATCTTCGGCCTAAATGAAGATTGGACGGTGGAAGTCGCCGGCGAAGAACAAACCTATCCGTCCGGTGCGCTTGTTTCATACGCCCTTGAGGATGCTCTTGCGGGCGCGTTGAACGCTGTGCATGTGATCTACCAGCCTGACGCGCGCTCTGCACTCCAAAGCGCCTCCCCATCTGGCGGCGCGCTTTATGTATCGGTGTCGGAAAATGTCGTGGGTAAAATACTTCGCGCAACGTTCGAGGACGGGTCTTGGGACCTGCAGCAAGTAGATTTGCCTGAAAACGGAACCATTGGCATTGCTTCAACCAACGACATGTCCGACCAGGTCTTTTTCAATTATGAGAATTTTCTCATTCCTGAAAGCGTTTACTTCTCCCAAAGCGGGGATGCGCCCACGCTAGTGGCCTCCCTGCCAACATGGTTTGACGCTGAAGGTCTTACGGTCACGCAACATGAAGTTGTCAGCACCGATGGCACGCGAGTGCCTTACTTCCTTGTGCATCGTGCAGACATTGAATTAGACGGCTCAACACCCACGCTGCTTTACGGCTACGGCGGATTTCAGATTTCATACCCGCCGTTTTATTCCGGCAACGTGGGCCGCTTGTGGCTTGCGCGCGGCGGTGCTTATGCCTTGGCCAACATTCGCGGCGGCGGTGAGTTTGGCCCCGCATGGCATCAGGCGGCATTGTTTGAGAACCGCCAACGGGCCTTTGATGATTTCATCGCGGTCGGGGAACACTTGATCGAGACCGGCGTGACCTCGCCCGACCATCTTGGCATCCAAGGGGGCTCCAATGGCGGGCTCTTGGTTGGTGCGGTATTGGTGCAGCGGCCGGATTTGTTTGGCGCGGTCATCTGCCAAGTGCCGTTGCTCGATATGATGCGCTATCACCTGCTGCTCGCCGGCGCGAGCTGGATCGGGGAATATGGCGACCCTGATGTTCCTGAACAGCGCGAATACATCGCCGCCTATTCACCGTATCAGTTGCTTGATCCCGAAGCCGACTATCCGCGGGTCTTTATGTACACCTCTACGCGGGATGACCGGGTGCACCCGGCGCACGCGCGCAAGTTCACCGCGCGCATGCTTGAGCAAGGCCACGATATTTATTATTTTGAGCGCATTGAAGGTGGGCACTCCGCCGGGGCGAACCTTGCGCAATCGGCCGAACGGGTGGCGCTGGAATACACTTATCTCTGGCGCGAATTGGCGGAGTAACGGCTTATCCAATGGAGTGAGGGTATGTTTCACGAAAAGGCAAATGCATGTGCTTTTACGCTGTTAGCGGCCCTGCTGCTTGCCGCCTGTGACGGTCCAGCGGAGGAGGCCCCCGTTACATACGATCCGCTGCCGGATCCGAACATCGAGTGGCGGCCCATTGTTGAACAGCTATTTGAAGAGGGGCCATGTGGTGCGATATGGCCGATTCTTACGCTAATGCAGCTCAAAGACGCGCGCGCCGCCGCTGACTACGCCAACGACTTGGAAGCGCTGGCCCCTTGCGGAGAGGCCATGCCAGGCCTGTATGCGCAAACAGCGGCCTCGCTTCGTGAAGGCGCAGATAGTGATCCATTCAGCGCGCACCAGGACATTCGACGCCTTCGTGACTTTGTAGGAACACCAACGGCGCGCGCGTTTCAAATTCAACAGTACAGAGACTTGCAAGTTGTGCTGTCTGATCGGCTTCGTTCGGCTGAACGCCATTGGGTAGCCCATTGCGAGGGGCCGCTTGAGCTGCGCACAGGCAACGCCTATCGCTTGCGACAATTGATGGCGTCCGAGCTCAATGATGATCAATACCTCATTCCGGAGTGGGATGAGCGGATTTCCCAATGCATACCCATTGGTGCCGATTTGGCGCAGCACTATGAAAATCTGTTGGCGCAACAGGCGCGCGCTGAGGCAATTGAACTCGTTGCAGATACGCTCGGGGAATTCCAAGTGACCCTTCGCATTCTTGCGGGATCGTGGTCGCCCTGAGATTCTATTTCTTCTTAGGTCGAGATCGCTCCGGCCCACCAATTGCTGATCTGGGAACATCGAATATGCTTGGCACCGAATGCGCGGGAAGTTCGGGATCGGGTTGTTCGTTCAGTATTTGGCATGCCAGTAAGCGCGTACCGATATCCACCGCGCGGTCTCGCGCCACATTGAGAGCACGCCTCGCGATAATTGATTCATTATGAAATGTTTCCAACCGCCCTTCAGACCGGCCGAGAACTTGCCTTGCAAACCTTGCCCGCCGGTCGGGGAACACGATTCCCTCAAGAACGCCTATGGTTTCGGTATACCAATTGCGATTCGCCCGCGGGCGAAACCGGCCAGGATCACTTGCCCTCATGATTGAATGGATAGTTCCCGGCCCCAATGCATATGAATCCACAAGAGCAATGTGATCAGCGATTTTCTGAGCAGCGTCGCTGTCGCGTTGACTTTGCCCCAACTCAGCGATCGCGTCTCTCGCGCGTTCAATCAATCGCTCGAACTCGCTTGCACGCCGCCGCACCTCGCGGAGCGCATCCTGAAGCTGACGCTCCAGGCTTGTGCATGTATTCTGTGAAGTTGTTTGTTTGCTCCGCCCCGCTCGCACGGCCTTGGCGATGGCTTCGCGGGTTGTTCTGCCTTTGTAGATCATGGGGGAATGCCTCCTGGGGGGTTGTGGTCCAGGAAGCATTTTGCGCCCACCTCAGAGAGTGGGAATTAAAGGGGGATTGATTTCTGAGAGCAGGTCGCCGCCTTAAGCCGCCGCGCCGCCGCCTGCGCCGCTTGGATCTTCCCCGGTCAGCCGCGCGAGACTTTGTTGCGCTTGGGTGTGACCGGGCTCCCGATCGAGGATATCGCGATAGGTTTCAGCCGCATCTTCATCGTTGCCGCCGCCCTCTTGCGCCCAGCCCAGCACATACATGGCCTCGGCAACACCGGGGTGCTGATCGTTGACGGCTTGCGCAGCCTCAAGCGCTTCATCCCAGCGCTCTAGCTTGCCCAGGGAAGTGGCGATGTCGAGACTTGGGGGATAGGCCTCGGGCATAATCTTGAGGGCCTCGCGAAACTTGGCGAGGGCCAATTCATGATCGCCTTTGGCCGCTTGACACCGCCCAATGTAATAAACCCCCATGGCAAAGTCTTTTTCGTACTTCAAGGTCTCGTCGAAGGCCTCAATGGCATCGTCAAGCTTGCCTTGCTGCATTTGGCTGATGCCCAAATTGAACCAAAGGCTCCCGGAGTCCGGCTTGAGCTTCAGCCCGTCGCGGAAACATTCCTCAGCCGCAGCAAAGCGTTTGGTCTTGTGAAGCAGCGCGCCAAGTTCTTGCAACACGTGCGGTTGCTTGGCTTCTGAGGCGAGCGACAGACGAAGATAATGTTCCGTCTCACCTAATTGCTCCAACTGATTGGCGAGCATGGCCAAGGCAAACAAGACATCCGGCTGTCCCGGCACTTTTTTGAGGACGGCCTTATAGGCGGCCTCCGCCTCGGCCAGGCGGCCTTGCTGATGCATTTCCTTGGCGGCATTGAATTCTTCATTCACGCCGCGTTTCCAGTCGAGCTCTTTGTTGTTTTGAGCCCATTCTTTTTCAGCTTTACGCCGTTCTTGCCGGTTCATTTTTCACTCATCAGCCAGGATTAAGAGGCACTTCGCGCCCCAAAGCGGCACAGCACCTAACATTTTTCGTCTGCGTCGCATAGGGCGTGCCGGGCAACCAGCTCTTGCGTGTACACTGCCATTATACTATGTTTGCGACTAGAACAATAAGTGAACAGACGGGTTATGGGATGGGGGTGTGCGATGGCTTGGGTGCGATTGATACTTGGTCTCTTGGCTGCATGCGGTGCATTGGCTGTGGCGGCAAGCGTTGCAATTGCGTGGGCATTTTGGCCTCTGCCGCGGTTGGAACTGGATTGGCGCCAAGCGTCGGCTGACCTTTTGGAGGTCGGGGAATGCGATCTCGCTTATTCGGTGATCTCGAATTTGAATTATGAGGGCGATGAAGACTCTCTTGCGGCCTCTGCGGCGTTTCTTGCGGACCCGCCATGTAAGTTGAGCGCCCCAGACACGGAGGCCGAGTATCTTGGGTATGCCGTGGAATCGGCGAGCTATGGATATGACACGTTCTATGGCAACGCCCCCCAAGGCTGGCTTACGCGTCTTGTCAATTCGAACTACGGCTCGACCGAATGGGACTCGCTAGATGAACTGGGCGTCGCGTATCCGTGGTTGTTTTGGCTGCGACTTACGGCCCACAATCTACGGTGCGATGGGGCCACCTATGAACAGAGCACCCTCTACAGCATGCTCAATCAAATCGCGGCGCACTTGGACGATGCGGCATATGTCTCATCCGCATGGGAAGCACGTGAGTGGGAATGCGCGGCGCGCCAATTGATGCTGGCCCAAACTGCAGCGGAAGTTGTCTATGGGCTGAGCGACGCAGATCAAATTGAAGCGGCGTTTGGTTTCGCTGATAATCTGTATTCGATCTACTTCACCGGTGATGACGGCGATATTGCGAACGAAGCCTTGAGCCAGCAGGTTGATCTTGAGCTCAGAATGGGCCGCGGGCGATATGCCACCGCGTGTGAGCGACGACTTCCCAATGCCCGCGCCACACAAATGGCAAACAGTGCCGCGACTTGGGCTGAATTGCTTGTGGGCCGCAGGCATGAAGGGTCTGGCCATCGGTTGGTGGCGCTCTACAGCGATGGGGAATTTATCGAGGCCAGCCCGGAAGCGGCGCTGTTCTGGTCGCGCGCCACAGCGGCGTTTGCCGAAACTGAGGCCGAAACCGAGGCGACTGAGGATCATCACGACCTTGATGCGGCCGCCAGTGAGCGCATTGCAGCGGCGCTGGAAGCGGTTGAAAAGGGTGAGTTCGACCTCATCCAGGCCTATTTACCGCAAGACCCAGGTGCTGGCGGCTTTCACTGTCGTTTGGAAGACCCCAATGGGGCGCCCATACCCGCCCCCACAAAGCCGGGCGCGCAAATCGGTGACGAGATCATTGGTGAGGATATTGGCCAGGATGATGCGCTGGGTGCAACCGATGGAGCCGGCGATGCAGTCGCTACCGAAGTGGATGCAGAAGTAGTTGCGGAAAGCGAGCCAGGGCCAAATACAGAAGCAGAGTCTGATTCAGGTGCAGAGGTCGTTGCAGAATAGTGCCCGCGCCGAAAAGTCTAGCGCAAGGAAATGAATTCCAGGTCACGAATGGTAAGGCCATCGACTGATGTGACGATTTGAACTTCTGCTATTGCGAGATCAGCTCCGTGGTTGTCGATCCAATATCTAGACAGAAAGCCCCGCGCTTCCTGCCTCCGGTCGCAATGATCACTAAGTGCTGCAACCATGATGTCGTTGTATATAACATGGTCCGCAAATGGAACGCCGTATTGCGTCCTCCGAATCGCAATGCGATGCAGAACTTCAAAGCTGTTGCTGTTTTGATCATCCTCACTGAGCGCCTCCGAAAACCGGGCAACTGCTTGGGCTTTGATGAGGCACCTCTCTTCAACGCTTTCAAGCCAAGTGGCGTAGAGGATATCGGGGATCTGGCTCCATTCCTCTTCAGGCATCTCCTCAAAAGTCATGGACGACAAGCCAATAGGGCCGGCATGGCCGGCACGACATCGCTTGGCGATAGCGCCGGGTCCACCTGGGAGATGTCCTCTGCCAGTTGCTCGCAGGGTGCCGCTGCAATAATTGCGGCAGAATCCAATTGCTCCAAATCCAGCAATGTGAAAACGCTCGTATCAACCCCAATCGCATCCACAACCGTTTCATCCCGTCCTATTCATCGAAGCATGTCGGGCGCCCAAACTCGATTTCTGGAATCTCGATGACCTCAATATCCGCGAGCGTGAGTGGATGTTCATAGGTGCCGGACACCAGGACATACTTTCCGTTCAAGCTCTCAAGAAAGTCATATGAGAATTGATCTCGTAGGAGGACCAATCTTACTGCTTGGCCACGTTCTTGGTTAAGCAGCGCGTCACAATTCATGTACAGCGCGCTGAATTCAGCGAAGGGCGCAAATGTCGCGAAGCCAAAAACGGCGGTGCGATCTCCATCATAGGCTCGCCCGTGCGCGACAAAGTCAACAACCGTCGAATACAATGGTGGTTGTTTGGTTTCAGTCTGCCAGACGTAGCCCGCAGCAAGTAGGCTAATGGCGAGCGCGAGCGTGCTGACTACAAAACTGTATTTCATCTCTCATCCCCACAATCTGACGGTTCCACCGGCCGAAACTTCAAAAACGCTAGCTGGAAACCGATCGCTTCGGTTTGCGGCATGGTTAGTACTATGAGTAACCCAATACCCTTTGAATTCGGAGTTATCCATTCGACCAGCGAGGCGTGAGATCACCGTTCTAAACGAACTGGGCGGCATGCGGCTTCGGGCCATTTGGCTTGCTTCAAATGGTCGTTGCCCAGCAAACCCTTGTCCCTTTACGTAAGCCAATGCCTGCGAAAAGCCATCGGCAAAAGCAATCCCGCGTGTGTCTCCGGCACTATCATTTGGTAATTGCCAAGTGTACCTGCCAATGAGGTTTCTATAAATGATCGTGCCGTGGCTCTCGGACCCGCGACCGGAATTTCGTTCAACATTTCGCACGGACCTCACAGCGGCACGAACCGCTTGATCTAATGACCCAGAGGCTCGGCCGTTAAATATCTTACTGGCGGAGGGCTTGCTGCCGAACTTTCCAGTGCGCGACTTTGGGCCGCCCTTTTTGGTCTCATAGTTTTCGCCCCACACAGCTTTGGGCATGGCTTCGTGCAAAGTGTCGCCTCTATAGAGGGTCATATGTAGCTCCAAGTTCAGGTTTCATCCCTCCTTAGATAAGCCCGTTTTGAGAGTATAAAAGACCTCACGCAACTTACCCAGCAGCCTTGGTGGCTTGGGGATTGCCAAGGTGTTGGGCGGGCTGGCAAAGAATTTTCCCGCAGGCAAGGTTATCCCCGCCGCTGCGCCCCATTGTCCGGCCTGGCAGCCCATTCTTGACTTCTCTCTGCCCCTCCCTCATAACCGCCGAAATTACGGACAGGCCCAGACCCGTCCGGTCCTCTGAGGATCAGAGGATCGCCACCCACCAGCGAGTATCGCCCGTGGGTGCGAACCTCGTTTGGGCTTTGGGTTATGGCGAAAGGCCGGGACGGCGCATGTTCGACACGTTAAGTGATCGCTTAGGCAAAGTTTTTGACGGCCTCCGGGGCCGCGGTGCACTCACCGACAGCGATGTGGTGGAAGCCCTGCGCGAAGTGCGCGTGGCGCTGCTTGAAGCCGATGTCGCTTTGCCTGTGGCCAAAGACTTTATTGAGCGCGTTCGCGTCAAAGCGGTGGGCCAGGATGTGGTGCGTTCCGTCACCCCCGGTCAGCAAGTGGTCAAGATTGTCCATGACGAACTTGTGGAGACGCTGGGCCGCGACCCTGCGCCGCTCAATGTGGATCACGCCCCCCCTGCCATCATCATGATGGTGGGCCTGCAGGGCTCCGGTAAAACCACCACAACGGCGAAAATTGCCAAGCGCCTGCAAGACCGCCAGAAGAAGAAAGTCTTGATGGCCTCGCTTGATACGCGTCGTCCGGCCGCGATGGAGCAGCTGAAGATCCTTGGTGAACAAGTAAGCGTCGCCACCCTGCCCATTATCGAAGGCCAAAACCCGGTTAGCATTGCCGCCCGCGCCATAGAAGCGGCCCGTCTTGGCGGCTTTGATGTGCTGATCCTTGATACCGCCGGGCGCACTCATGTTGATGAAGCGCTGATGCATGAGGTGGGCGAGATTTATAATGCCGCTTCGCCATCAGAAACGCTGCTGGTGGTGGATAGCCTCACCGGGCAAGACGCTGTGAATGTGGCGCAGTCCTTTGGCGGGCGGCTCGACATCAGCGGCGTGGTGCTCACGCGCATCGATGGCGACGGGCGCGGCGGCGCAGCCCTTTCCATGCGCGCGGTTACCGGCAAGCCTATCAAGCTGCTGGGCGTCGGCGAAAAGATGGATGCCCTTGAGGATTTCCATCCAGAGCGCATCGCCGGGCGTATCCTCGGCATGGGCGACGTGGTCAGCCTGGTGGAAAAAGCCGCTGACACCATCGATCAGGCGCAAGCGGAAAAAATCGCCAAAAAAATGCGCAAGGGCGAGTTTGATCTTGATGATCTCGCCGAACAACTGCGCCAGATGAAACGCATGGGCGGCATTCAAGGCCTCATGGGCATGCTGCCGGGCATGGGCAAAATGGGCAAGCAAATCCAGCACGCCAATATCGACGAAGATGTCTTCAAGCATCAAGAAGCGATCATTTCGTCCATGACCAAAAAAGAGCGCCGCGATCCCAAACTGCTCAATGCCTCGCGCAAGCGCCGTGTGGCGGCGGGGTCGGGGACGGCCGTGCCTGAGATCAACAAGCTCCTCAAAATGCATCGCCAGATGGCCGACATGATGAAGAAGGTGGGCAAGGGCGGCATGAAACAAATGTTTGGCGACCCCGGCGCGCAGTTGGATGAGATGCCAGCGGGGGAATTACCCTCAGCGGCACCGGGTCTCCCCGGCCAACCCCCCGGCATGGGCGCAGGCGTGCCTCCGGGTATGGGCTTACCAGGGTTGGGGATGCCCGGCATGCCGGGCCCGCGCGGCGGCTCAAAGAAAAAGCGTAAGAAGTAATTCAATGAAACCCCGCCACATGGCGGACCTATTCAACAAGCAAGAAAGACTAAAAACATGGCTTTGAAAATCAGACTGGCTCGCGGCGGCACCAAGAAACGCCCGTATTATAATATTGTTATTGCAGACAGCCGCTCACCGCGCGATGGCCGCTTTAAGGAAAAAATTGGCCACTTCAACCCGATGCTTCCCAAAGACGACAAAAAGCGTTTGGGCTTTGATGCTGAGCGCGCAAAATATTGGCTCTCTGTTGGTGCCAAGCCAACTGATCGCGTGGCGCGGTTCCTCTCGACTGAGGGATTAGTGGAATGGAAGCACGGCAACAACCCCAATAAGGGCAAGCCCGGCACCAAAGCCGTGGAGCGTCTGGAAGAACAGCGTGAGAAAGCAGAAGCCGCTAAGGCTGCTGCTGAAGCGCCCAAAGAAGAAGCAGTAGAAGAAGCGCCCGCTGAAGAGGCCGTAGCCGAAGAAGCAGAAGCTCCTAAAGAAGAGGCGGCTGCGGAAGAAGCCCCTAAGGAAGCAGAAGAGGCCAAAACTGAGTAAGCAGAGCCGTCTTGTGCTGCTTGGCGCCATCACCGGTGCGCGCGGCCTTAAGGGGGAGGTGATCCTGAAATCGTTCACCCAGTCCCCAGAGGCCATCGCCAATTATGGCCCGCTGCAAAGTGAAGACGGGGCGGTCAAAGTTGTGATCAATCGGCTTTCGCCTGTGAAGGGCGGCTTTGCGGCAAAGCTCAAAGGGGTCAATGATCGCAATGGTGCCGAAGCGCTGAAAGGCATCGGCCTTTACGTCGACCGCGATCAATTGGGCGCAGTGGAAGAAGACGAATTCTTCCACGCGGATTTGATCGGCCTTGATGTGGTGCGCGGCGATGATGGGGTCATTGGTAAGGTGACGGCGGTGCAAAACTTTGGCGCCAGCGACTTACTCGAGATTGCTTTGACCGCTGCCAAAGGAACGGTGCTGTTGCCGTTCACCAAAGAAGCCGTTCCGGTGTTGGATTTGGCGGCTGGCCGCTTGGAAGTGAACCCGCCGCTTGGTCTTTGGGATAAAGGCGGCACGCCGGACGATGGCCAGGATGAGGCTAAAACGGCCAAGACGGGCCAAAAGGGCCAAAAAAGGTAAAGGCTGAATATGACGACCCCTTGGGCGGCCAGTATCCTGACCTTGTTCCCGGAGATGTTTCCGGGGCCTTTGGGCTGCTCTTTGGCAGGAAAAGCGCTTGGGGACGGGGTTTGGAGCCTGGACGCTCTCGACATCCGGGACTTTTCGCGTCATAAGCACCGCGCTGTGGACGATACCCCCGCTGGGGGCGGCCCCGGTATGGTGCTGAGGGCCGATGTATTGGCCCCCGCGCTTGAGGCGGCAATGCCCAAAGGCGATGCGCGACCGGCGATTTATCTAACGCCGCGCGGGCGCCCTCTGACGCAATATCGCGTTGGGCAGTTAGCAGCGGGGCCAGGCGCAGTTATTCTCTGCGGCCGGTTTGAAGGCATCGACCAACGTGTGATTGAGGCGCACGCGCTGGAGGAAATTAGCCTCGGAGATTTTGTGCTGTCGGGCGGTGAGCCTGCGGCATTGGCGCTCCTTGATGCATGTGTTCGGCTATTGCCGGGTGTCATGGGCGCAGAGGCCAGTAGGGCCGAAGAGAGTTTTGAGAACGGACTTCTTGAGTACCCGCATTATACCAGACCGCAAGTTTGGGAGGGGCGCGAGATCCCAGAGGTTCTCATGTCAGGGCATCACGGCAAAGTTGCCGCCTGGCGGAAAGCAGAAGCAGAAGCAACAACCCGGGAACGCCGCCCTGACCTCTGGGCAGCCTATCAAAGGGACAAAAAAGATGAATGAAGGCAAAAGCCATGAACCTGATTGACCAGTTGAACCAAGAAGAAATCGCGCGGGTCACCGAAGGCAAAGAGATTCCAGAATTTGCCCCCGGTGATACAGTGCGCGTCAATGTGAAAGTTGTTGAGGGCACCCGGGAGCGCATCCAGGCCTATGAAGGGGTTTGCATTGCGCGTATGGGCGGCGGCCTCAACCAAAGTTTCACCGTACGCAAGATCTCTAACGGCGAAGGTGTTGAGCGGGTGTTCCCGCTTTACGGCCCGTTGATTGATAACATCAAGGTTGTGCGCCGGGGCCGGGTCCGTCGTGCCAAACTTTATTACTTGCGCGGCCGCACCGGTAAATCAGCGCGGATTGCTGAAAAGAAGCAGGACCGTAGCAAGGCCAAGAAAGACGGCGACGCCTAGTTTAAGGCCGCTTGCCATATTTTTGATCGCGGCCTGCCTCACAAAGGTGGGCCGCAATTCGTCTGGCCCAAGGGAAATAATTGATGAGTTACAAAATTGCAGTTGTGGGCGCCACCGGTGCCGTGGGCCAGGAGATGCTGAATATTCTCAGCGAGCGCGACTTCCCCGCAAGTGAAGTTGTGGCATTGGCCTCGCGCCGTTCATTGGGACGGGAGGTTTCCTACGGTGACAACACGCTGAAATGCAAAGAGCTCGACAGTTTTGATTTTACCGGCACTGACATTGCCCTCTTCGCTGCAGGCGTGGATGTGGCGCGGGAATTTGTGCCCAAGGCCACAAAAGCGGGCGTCATCGTGATCGATAATTCCAGTGCTTTCCGCATGGAGCCCGACGTGCCGCTTATCGTGCCGGAGGTTAACGCAGATGAAATCGGCGGCTACACCAAGCGCAATATCATCGCCAATCCCAATTGTTCTACCGCGCAAATGCTTGTGGCGCTAAAGCCGCTCCATGATCATGCCAAGATCAAACGCGTTGTGGTGTCGACGTATCAGAGTGTTTCCGGCGCGGGCAAAGACGCCATGGATGAGCTTTTCAATCAGACCCGCGGCATTTTTGTGGGCGACGAAGCTGAAAAGCATCACCTCACCAAACAGATCGCGTTTAACGTTATCCCGCACATCGACAGCTTCATGCGTGATGGCGACACCCGCGAAGAGTGGAAGATGAAGGTGGAGACGCAAAAGATTCTCGACCCTAAGATCGAAGTAACAGCCACCTGCGTGCGCGTGCCGGTGTTTGTGGGTCATGCGGAAAGCATCAATGTGGAGTTTGAAAACCCCATCACTGATGACGAAGCGCGGGAAATCCTGCGCGAAGCCCCTGGTATCTTGCTCGTGGATAAGCGCGAAGACGGCGGCTATGTCACGCCGGTGGAATGCGTGGGCGATTATGCCACCTACATCAGCCGCTTGCGCACAGACCCCACGGTTGAGCATGGCCTGAACATGTGGGTGGTGTCAGACAACTTGCGCAAGGGCGCCGCGCTCAATGCGGTGCAAATTGCTGAGAGCCTGGTGAACCGATATTTGGGGAAAGCGGCTTAACGAATCTCGACGCGCCCCGGTTTAGCCGGGGTGCCCAGATCAGAGTCAGACTGGGTCCCCCGGTCAAGCCGTGGGACGTCGAACTTTCATCTAACCCCAAATCTCCATTCGGAGCCCGCGCGGATCACGGGTCGGGTCATCCGGCAGTTGGATTGCCTCGCCCTTGGCAATGCGTTCTGCGGTCATGGCGCAAGCGCAGGCATCAAGAAAATCATCCTGAGCCGCCTTGGCGCGGGGCATGTCGAAACTGGCGATAAAGCGCACATCAAATCCCGCTGACACCAACAATCCGCGCCGCAGCGCCAGCCCGTCAGGGTGCGGCGCATTGCGCAGTTTCTTTGGCTCGTGAAGGGGGCGCTCCCCGTTCATGACCCAGAACGCCACTTCGGGGTGGCATTCAAAAATGCGCGACTGATCGGCCGGCGTAATGGCGGCATCCACTTCCCGAATTTGCGGGAAAATGCCAAACGCCTGCTTGGAAACTTTGCGCGGTGGGATGGAGTGCTTGAGGTTGATCTCGCACGCCGCATGAAAATTGTTCTCCGTCAGCGCCGGTCGCGCCGGTGGCGTGAAAACGCTGGAGCGGCGCTCGCCAATACACGCGCGCGCGGCCCGGTCACAAACCCGCCCGCCACGGGCTGCCACATTGGGAATACCGATGGGTGCATCCACCGCAATGACGGCGGGGCGTTCCTGCAGCGAGAAAACCTCCGTGATGGTTTTGCAGACGCGCCAACGGGGTGCCATGTGCCCGGCCACATCTTTCAGCACCACGAGCCAGCCCTCCGGGCAGCCATCAACTCCTGCAACCCATTGGCCTTCGGGCCCGGCCCCCAGCGGCGTCAGGCTGACATGGGTATTGGGCGCGGCGAAAGATGATTGATGGCGCACCAGGGGTAGCTCATCCAGATTTTCCGATGTTGCTGTGGCGAGAAAATCTCCAACAGCGGCGGTGGCGCGGCGCAGGGCGGCGGGCACGGGCACTTGGTTGAGCATGTGCCCCAAGGCCAGAGCGGCGAATAGATCACCCACCCCGTGCGGCGCGGATTTATGCTTCGGGGCGCCCGCGAGCCAGGAGCCATGTTTCTGTGCGCCGCCCATGCGCTGCCATTCACCGGGGCGCTGCCAGTAAAGCGTGCCGAGCTCTACTTCGTTGCGCTGGCCTGCAATGGGTACCGAGGTAACAAAGACGTTGCCCGGCCCCAATTGGCCGGCCGCCTTGGAGGCACTATCGGCGTCGCGCACGGGTTTGCCGGTGAGCTCCGCCATCTCATAGCGATTGGGCGCGGCGAAGTCGGCGATGGGCAACAGATGTTTCGCAATGGCTTTTTCCACATCGCGTGGCAGAAAGCGGCCGGTCTTCTCGTCACCAAAAACCGGGTCGCAAAAGTAGATGAGGTCTGGGAGAGATTTCTTCAGCTCCCAGATCACTTCTGCGACGGGTGCAATTTGGTCGGCCTTGGCAAAATAGCCGGTGAGAACCGCGTCGCACTTGGCCAGCACGCCTTGCTTTTTGAGGGAGCCGAGCCAAGCGCCGATTTGCTTGGCGCTTACCGCCTCACCGCTTGGTTTGCCGTGACCGGGGTGGAACGAAAGCAAGGTGGTGGGGACAGAAATCACTTCGTGCCCAAGGCGCTCAAGCGCAAAAACCGCCGCGGAATTGCCCACGTGGCCGTAAAGAACCTGGCTTTGGATCGAAAGAATGCGGGCCATGGGCCTCAATCGCCGTCAGCGCCTCGTGCCCGCATGGCGCGAGGGCAATGCCATTGATGCCGCATGTTTGGGTTCATCGCAATGACTTGATGATTTTGATTGTCTGGCATTTGTACTTGATCCCCGCCGCCGTGGCGCTACGGTCGCCTCAGACACTTTCGGAGAGACCAGATGACGAGCCCCATTCGCCCGCGCCGCAGCGTTCTTTACATGCCGGCTTCCAATGAACGCGCCTTGGAGAAGGCCAAAACCCTTCCCGTAGACGCGGTGATTTTCGATTTAGAAGATGCCGTGGCGCCGGAGGCAAAAGAAAGCGCGCGCGAGATCGCCTGCGCGGCTGTCAAATCTGGCGAATATGGCCACCGCGAGGTTGTCATCCGTGTCAATGGTCTTGAGACCGCCTGGGGCTATGACGATGTGGTGGCAGCATCGGCGGCAGAACCAGATGCGATTTTGATCCCGAAGGTCTTTAGCGGCCAGATGGTCATCACCGCCAACAAATTACTGCGCGACAATGGTGCCGTCCCTAAAACCAAAATATGGGCCATGATCGAAACTCCGCTGGCGATCCTTCACGCTGAAGAAATCGCCTCCATGTCCACCGCAACGCGGCTTGAGTGTTTCGTTATGGGCACCAATGATTTGGCGTTGGAGCTTGGCTGCGCCCAGACCCCTGATCGTGCGCCGATGCAGACTAGCCTTTCCTGGGCCATGCTGGCGGGCCGCAGCTACGGTCTTTCTATGATTGATGGGGTCTTTAACGGCATTGGTGATGATGCCGGGTTTGCCGCCTCTTGCCACCAGGGCGTGGATTTCGGGTTTGACGGCAAGACCATCATCCATCCAAGCCAGATTGCGCCTTGCAATGATGCGTTCTCACCCCCCGATGACGAAATCACATGGGCGCGAAAAATTTTGACAGCGTTTGACGCTCCGGAAAACGCAAGCGTGGGGGTGCTCAAAATCGAAGGCAAAATGGTGGAGCGGCTCCATGCGGAAGAGGCCGCCCGCCTTGTCGCCATGGCCGATGCCATTGCTGCCCGTGAGGCGGGGTAGGCCATGTATGCTTTCACGACGGAAATTATTGGCGCGCTGGCCGGGGTATTGACCACTATCGCCTTTTTGCCTCAGGTCCTGCGCACGTGGCAGACCCGGTCGGCAGGGGACATATCTTTTGCTTGGCTTGGCACATTCGTCGCTGGTCTCATGCTTTGGTTTATTTATGGCGTGTTGATTGTTTCTTGGCCGGTGATTGTGGCAAACAGCGTAACCATTGCACTGGTTCTGACTATTTTGGGTTTGAAGATCAGCGAACACCGTGGCCTGGCGCGCGCCCAGGTAAAAGAGGTGGGGTAGCTCATGTCCAAAACCAACCTCGGCAATTTCTTTGAGGACTATGCCGTCGGACAGGTAATGGAGCACGCCACGCCGCGCACGGTCACAGCAGCGGATCAAACGCTCTACACCGCGCTTTATGGCTCGCGCTTTGCTTTGCAATCCTCTGATGAATTTGCCCGGACGTTAGGGTTCCCCCGCGCGCCCCTTGATGACTTGCTGGCGTTTCACATTGTGTTTGGCAAAACCGTGGCTGATCTATCGCTCAATGCGGTGGCCAACCTTGGGTACGCGGAAGGCAAGTTTCTGCGCGCCGTCTACAGCGGCGATACCCTTAGCGCGCAATCTGTTGTCATAGGAGTGAAGGAAAACTCCAGCGGCAAGACCGGCGTTGTTTATGTGCGCACCACCGGGCGCAATCAGCGCAATGAGGTTGTGCTCAGCTATGTACGTTGGGTGATGGTGCGCAAGCGCGATAGTGCATCGCCTGCGCCGGACCCTGTTGTGCCGGATCTCGCCAGTCAGGTGAGCGTCGGTGATTTGGCCGTACCCGACGGCGTTGATTTCTCAAAATGGAATGACAATCTTGCGGGCAGCCCGTATCGCTGGGGCGACTACAAAGTCGGCGAGCAGATCAACCACGTGGACGGGATGACGGTGGAAGAAGCCGAGCATCAACTGGCCACGCGGGCGTATCAAAACACGGCAAAGGTACATTTCAATCAGCATACCGAAGGCCAAGGCCGCTTCGGGCGGCGGCTTATATATGGCGGCCATGTGATTTCCCTTGCGCGGGCCTTGTCATTCAATGGTCTTGGCAATGCGGCTATGCTGGCAGCGATCAATGGCGGGCGCCATGTGGCACCGCTCTTTGCCGGGGAAACGGTCTACGCCTGGTCGGAAATTTTGGACACAGCGGAATTGCCGGGGCGCACGGACTGCGGCGCGTTGCGCTTGCGCCTTGTGGCTACGAAAGATCACGTCCCCGATGATTTCCCGCTGAAAGACGACGCAGGCAAGGATCATCCCAGCGTCATTCTTGATTTTGACTATTGGGCTATTGTGCCGCGCTAGCGGCGATCATTCCTCGGCCGGCACAAGTTCAAAGCCGCCTGTGTTGGGATCAAACAGCGTCAGCGCACCGTGCTCCACATCAAAGCGCCAGCCGTGTAAATTTAATGTGCCGCCAGCGATGGCTTGCTTGATCCACGGATAGGTTTCCAGCGCCATCAGGCTTTGACGCACATTTTCTTCTTCCAGACGCACCAACTGCTCACCCCGTGATGCATCACCATGGCGATTAAGGACGCGCGCGCGCGCGTCTTCGGCCAAAGTGACCCAGCCATGCAGGAAGTCGCTCTTGCCAGCATCAGCGGTGGAAAGATCCATCAACGCTTCAATACCGCCGCAGCCCGCATGCCCCATGACAATGATGTGCTCCACGCGAAGGGACAGCACCGCGAACTCGATGGCGGACGCGGTGCCGTGGTGGCCGCCATCCGGAGTATAGGGCGGTACGATATTGGCCACATTGCGCAAAACGAACAGGTCGCCGGGGTCAGCACATAGAAGCGTTGAAGGGTCCGTGCGGCTGTCAGAACAGCTAATCATCAGCACTTTGGGGCGCTGGCCCTCAAGGGCGAGATTTTTGTAGAGGATCGCCAGATCGGGGTAGACGGACTTGCGGAACTTTCGGTATCCCCCCAGCAGTTTCTCGTAAGACATGGCACCTTTTCCCATCCCGTCAGACCACCCGGATCATAGGTAGATGGATTCGAGTGGAAATGAAGGCGAAAAGTGCAAGCGGGGGCCATATGGGGCGAGGCATTTGACTTGCCCGTCGCTAGTGGCCCAGCGTACATTCGGCGAGCAATCAGCGGATGTTCCGCGTGAAAGGGGATCAAATGGCGACCAATAGGGAGGTGCGAGCGCGGCCTCTTTCTCCACATTTGGGCATTTGGCGATGGTCTTCCACCATGGCGACCTCCATTTTCCATCGCGCCACCGGGGTTGCAAGCGCCTTTGGCCTGCTGCTCGTGACCTGGTTTGTGGTCGCGGTGGCGATGGGGCCGGAGGCCTATGGCACTTTTTCGGCCTTTGTGAGCCACCCGGTCGGGCAACTGGTCTTGTTCGGATTTACCCTCAGCATCTCATTTCACCTGCTCAATGGCATCCGGCATCTGTTCTGGGACGGGGGTCGGGGATTTGCGTTGCCGGTCGCTGCGTTCTGGAGCTGGTTCAATATTCTTCTTAGCGCCGTCCTGGCTGCAGGTATTTGGTACCTCGCGCCAGGCACTATGGGGTTTTAGATTATGAAGAAAGCCTCAGGCCATTGGATCATACAGCGCGTGACGGCGATTGCTCTTGTGCCGCTGGTTTTGCTTTTGCTCTATGGCGTCCTCGCCATGGCGGGGCAACCTTATGATGTTGTGCACGCCCAGTTGGCCAGCCCCTTTATGGCCATTGGTTTGGCGCTGCTGATTATTGCCGGGTTCTGGCATGCGCGCCTTGGGATGCAAGAGGTGATTGTGGACTACATCCACAAAGAGCGTTCGCGGGCCCTGCTGCTGCTTTTGACAAATGCCCTCGCTTTTGGCGCAGGGATAGCGGCGCTGTTCTCATTATTCAGAATTTTCACGGCGGGATAAGCCTTCAATGACCTCCTACGAAATTGTCGATCATACTTATGACGTGGTTGTTGTGGGCGCCGGTGGGTCCGGCTTGCGAGCAGCACTGGGATGCGCCGAAGCGGGCCTGAAAACCGCTTGTATCTCAAAAGTGTTTCCCACGCGCTCGCACACCGTCGCCGCCCAAGGGGGCATCTCCGCCTCACTGGGCAACATGGGCGAGGATGATTGGCGCTGGCATATGTACGACACCGTGAAGGGGTCAGACTGGCTCGGTGATCAGGATGCCATCGAGTATCTCTGCAAAAACGCACCCGCCGCCGTGTTTGAGCTTGAGCACTGGGGTGTGCCGTTTTCCCGCACTGATGACGGCAAGATTTATCAGCGCGCCTTTGGCGGCATGACCAAGAACTATGGCGAAGGCCCCGTGCAACGCACCTGTGCGGCAGCTGACCGCACCGGCCACGCCATATTGCACACGCTTTATAGCCAATCGCTCCGTCACAAGACGGAATTCTTTATCGAATACATCGCCCTTGATCTCATCATGGATGATGATGGTGCGTGCTGCGGGGTGATGGCGTGGAACCTGGATGATGGCAAGATCCATCGCTTCCGCGCGCAGAAAGTTGTGCTCGCAACGGGGGGTTATGGCCGCGCCTATTTCTCATGCACCTCTGCGCACACCTGCACCGGCGATGGCAATGCCATGGTGCTCCGCGCCGGGCTTCCTTTGCAGGATATGGAGTTTGTGCAATTCCACCCAACGGGAATTTATGGCGCAGGCGTGCTCATCACTGAAGGGGTGCGCGGGGAAGGCGGCTATCTCACAAATTCAGAAGGCGAGCGTTTTATGGAACGCTATGCCCCCAGCGCCAAAGACCTCGCTAGCCGCGATGTGGTCTCGCGCTCCATGACTATTGAGATTCGCGAAGGCCGCGGTGTCGGCCCGAACACAGATCACATCTATTTGCATTTGGATCATCTGGACCCGGAAGTCATTCACAAACGCCTGCCGGGCATTTCCGAAAGCGCAAAGATTTTTGCTGGCGTGGATGTAACGCGGGAGCCGATCCCTGTGTTGCCCACGGTGCACTACAACATGGGCGGCATCCCGACCAATTATCATGGCGAGGTATTGACGCTGAAAGAGGACGATCCAGACTATGTGGTGCCGGGCCTGATGGCGGTGGGCGAAGCGGCCTGCGTTTCTGTGCACGGGGCCAATCGCCTGGGCTCTAACTCGCTTATTGATCTGGTTGTGTTTGGTCGCGCCATTGGTGAGCGTTGCGCTGAAACCCTTGATGCGGGCGCGGCGCAGCCTGAGTTTACCAGCGACACAGGAAACACCGCCCTGGCGCGCCTGGACCGTTTCCGCAATGCCGACGGGCCGACATCCACGGCGTCCTTGCGTGATGACATGCAACGCACCATGCAAAACAATTGTGCTGTGTTCCGCACCGGCGAGGTGCTGGAAGAAGGTCAAAGGCACATTCGTGAGGTGCACGCCCGCATGGCTGACATTGGCGTCAAAGATCGTTCCATGATCTGGAATTCCGATCTGGTGGAGACGCTGGAGTTTGACAACTTGATCGGTCAGGCCATCGTCACTGTGGACGGCGCTGCCAATCGCCATGAAAGTCGCGGTGCCCATGCGCGGGAAGACTTCGCTGATCGTGACGACGAAAACTGGATGAAGCACACCTTGGCTTGGTATGACGGGCATAACACGACGCTCAACTACCGCCCGGTGCACAACTACACCATGTCTGATGAGATTGACTACATCGAACCCAAAGCGCGCGTGTACTGAAGCGCGAGACGAGGCTTGAATCCAAATGGTTGAGTTAGTTCTGCCAAAGAACAGCAAGGTCGCAAAGGGCAAGTCGTGGAAGGCCCCGCTTGTGGATGGCAAAAAGCCAAAGAACACGCGGGCGTTCCGCATCTATCGCTATGATCCCGACGGCGACGCCAACCCGCGCCTTGATACCTATCATGTGAATCTCGATGACTGCGGCCCCATGGTGCTGGACGCCATGATCTGGATCAAAAACAAAGTTGATCCCACGCTGACGTTCCGCCGCTCATGTCGCGAAGGGGTTTGCGGCTCATGCGCCATGAATGTGGATGGGCGCAATACCCTTGCTTGCACCAAGGCGACGGATGATGTCTCCGGCGCGGTCGCTATCTATCCCTTACCTCACATGGATGTGGTGAAGGATCTGGTGCCGGATCTTACGGGAGCTTACGCGCAGTACCAATCCATTGAGCCCTGGCTCAAAACTGAGACCCCCGCGCCGCAAGACGAGTGGAAGCAAAGCATCGAGCAACGCGAAAAACTCGACGGGCTTTATGAGTGTATCCTTTGTTTTTGCTGCACCACGTCTTGCCCGAGCTATTGGTGGAACAGTGATAAGTATTTGGGGCCGGCTACATTGTTGCAGGCCTATCGATGGCTTGCCGATAGCCGCGACGAGGCAACAGCCGCGCGCCTTGATAATCTGGAAGACCCGTTTCGGCTTTACCGCTGTCACACCATCATGAATTGCGCCACCACTTGCCCCAAGGGGCTGAACCCGGCCAAAGCCATTGGTGAGATCAAGCGCATGATGGCGGAAAGAGTGGTCTAACTGGCGCGTGTGTCTCGCATCATCGTGATAAAACTCGCGCATTCTGTCCGCTATTCTAGGGCCGGAGAGCGGCCATCAATGGGCCGCGGTCTTTGAGGAGGGGCGAGATGAAATTTGCAAGACTTATTGGCGCGGCTCTGGTCGCTGCCGCAATGGGAAGTGGGGTAGCTATGGCGCAAGATGATGCAACCCCGCCGCCGTGCTCGAGCGATGAGTATCGCCAACTCGATTTTTGGGTCGGCAGTTGGAATGCAACTTGGATTGATGCGGATGGCACCGAAATGCATGGCACGAACAACATTTCCCGCGAACTCGACAGCTGCATGATTTTGGAACAGTTCGATGGTCGCCCCGGTAATCCGCTGATCGGTCACAGCATCTCCATGTATGTGGGCCGCATGGGCCATTGGAAACAGATTTGGATGGACAATTCCGGCGGCTATCTCGATTTCTCCGGCGGCCCGGATGACGAGGGCTTTCATTTCACAATGGAACGCCCGGTGGAAGCGGCGCCTCATCTGCGCATGATATTCCGCAATATTACCGAAGATGGGTTTGATTGGCATTGGCAAGCAAGCCAGGACGAAGGCGAAACCTGGGTTGATCAATGGCACATCATGTATTCGCGCGTGGAAGGCTAGGGGACAGCCAACCCGGCGTGTGCGAAAAGAGGCGCTTTGTGCGAGGCGCCTCTTTTCTTTGCTCAAATAGTTTGATAACTGTAAAAATATGAAAATAGATACAGCCGCACAAGCCCTCGCCACCCTTGCTCAGGAAATGCGGCTTTCGATCTTTCCCCGCCTCGACGCCAAGGGGGAAACGATGCCTGCGGGAGGTATCGCCGCGCCGCTCAAAACGCCCCCGGCGACCCTGTGGTTTCACCTCAAGGCTCTGTTGGCGGCGGGCCTCATGGAATATCTGTCACAGAATTGCTGTAAGGGCAGGCCGGTGCTTTGCGGTGTGCGTGCGAAGCAACTGGCTTGCATCGCCTGAGGGAGCAAATCAATGAATGCCGAACACGACTTCTACAATGTCTTGTTTCTGTGCACCGGAAACTCCGCGCGCTCGGTGATGGCTGAAGTGCTGTTGAACAGTAAAGGGGCGCCGCGTTTCAAGGCCTATAGCGCGGGCAGCCACCCAAGTGGCGCGGTCAACCCCAATACCTTGCGGCTGCTCTCAAATCTGGGGTTCAACACAGGCGGCCTTCGATCCAAGAGTTGGGACGAATTTGCATTGCAGAGCGCGCCCGCGATGGACTTTGTTGTCACCGTTTGTGACAACGCCGCCGGTGAAGTTTGTCCGATCTGGCCGGGGCATCCCTTGTCGGCCCATTGGGGGTTTCCCGACCCCGCGGCAGCCAGGGGCAGCGAAGCGCAAGTGGCGGCGGTGTTCGCGGACGTCTTTGGACAGATCGAGCGGCGCATCGACATTTTCATCAATTTGCCTTTTTCCGCACTGGATGAGTTGTCGCTGAAACGGCGGATCAGCGAGATCGGCACCGCGCAAGAGCCTGAAGCATGACCCTGTCCCGGCGTTTAGTTGCAGAAGCCCTCGGCACCATGATGCTGGTGGGAGTTGTGGTTGGGTCCGGTATTATGGCTGAAACGCTGGCGGACGATGTGGCTGTGGCGCTTTTAGGTAATACGATTGCCACCGGCGCCATCCTTGTAGTGCTCATTTTGATGCTGGCGCCCGTCTCGGGTGCGCATTTCAACCCGGCGGTGACGTTTGCGTTCTGGCTCAAGCGTGAGATCAGCGCGCGCGATTCTCTTCTTTATGCAGCGGTGCAGATTGCAGGCGGTATTGCGGGCGTTGTGCTGGCCCATTTTATGTTTGAGCAATCTCTTCTGCAGGTCTCTCTTCATGACCGCATAGGTGCGGGGCAATGGGTGGGTGAAGTTGCTGCCACTTTCGCACTGGTCGCCACCATATTGGCAACTCTCAAGTATCGCCCTGACGCTGTGCCCTATGCGGTGGGTCTCGTGATCACAGCAGGCTATTGGTGGACATCGTCCACATCTTTCGCCAATCCAGCTGTGACGATCGGACGCTCGTTCTCTGACACTTTCTCGGGCATCAATCCGGGCCACGCGCCGGTCTTTATCGTGATGCAGCTAGCCGGTGCCGCGCTGGCTGTGGCTCTTATGGCCTGGCTTCTGCGAGACCCGGCAAAATCCGCCTAAGCGCCGCACGACCCATTGCTTGCCGGATCCGGCCTCCCTCTGATAGATAACTGCCAACCAAAGCCTCCGCCCAAGCGAGGCAATGCATCTATTCAAGGGAAGCTTCATCATGCGCGAAATCCAGCATTTTATTAACGGCAAGTTGGTCGCCGGGACATCGGGGCGGACCCTCGACGTCTATAATCCCTCAACCGGCGAAGTGCAGGCCAAGTCACCGCTTGCCTCGGCTGACGAAGTGCGCAGTGCCATTGATGCGGCGCAAAAGGCCTTTCCCGCATGGTCAGCAGTGAACCCCCAGCGCCGTGCGCGAGTGATGTTCAAATTCAAGGACCTACTCGAACAAAATATGGATGATCTGGCGGCGCTACTTTCCTCAGAACACGGCAAGGTGCTGGCGGATGCAAAAGGCGATGTGCAACGGGGCCTGGAAGTGATCGAATTTGCTTGCGGCATTCCGCATTTGCTCAAGGGTGAATACACCCAAGGGGCAGGCCCGGGCATCGACATGTATTCTATGCGCCAGCCCTTGGGCGTTGTGGCAGGCATCACGCCGTTTAATTTTCCTGCCATGATCCCCATGTGGATGTTTGGCGTGGCGGTGGCGTGCGGCAACACGTTTGTCTGCAAACCATCTGAGAAAGACCCCTCTGTGCCGGTGCGCCTCGCAGAATTGTTTATGGAAGCGGGCGGCCCTGAAGGCGTGCTCAATGTGGTTACGGGCGACAAGGAAGCCGTCGATACCATCCTCACCGACCCGCGCGTGAAAGCGGTGAGCTTTGTGGGCTCGTCAGCCATTGCGCAATACATCTATGAAACCGGCGCAGCCAACGGCAAACGCGTGCAAGCCATGGGCGGGGCAAAAAACCATGCCATCATCATGCCTGATGCTGACCTTGATCGGGTGGTGGATGATTTGATTGGTGCCGGTTACGGCTCAGCCGGGGAACGCTGCATGGCCATTCCTGTTGCGGTGCCGGTTACAAAGGCTGTCGGCGACGAGCTGGTAAAACGGCTGATCCCTCGCGTGGAAGAATTGCGCGTGGGCCCATCAACCGACCCGGACGCAGATTTTGGCCCCATGGTGACGGCGGAACATCGCGCGAAAGTGCTGGGCTATGTGGATATCGGCGTTAAGGAAGGCGCGGACTTGGTTGTGGATGGCCGCGGGTTTTCACTGCAGGGCTATGAAGACGGCTTCTATATGGGCGGATGCTTGTTTGACAACGTCACTACTAAGATGGACATCTACAAAGAAGAGATTTTTGGCCCCGTGCTGAGCATTGCCCGCGCGGATGATTTTGAGCAAGCCATTGCCATGCCGTCTACCCATCAATACGGCAACGGTGTTGCGATCTACACACGCGACGGGGATGCCGCGCGGGAGTTTGCTGATCGCGTGAATGTGGGCATGGTGGGGATCAATGTTCCCATTCCGGTGCCGCTGGCGTATCATACCTTTGGCGGCTGGAAACGCTCAGCCTTTGGTGACACCAATCAACACGGGCCCGAAGGTGTGAAGTTTTATACCAAGCTCAAGACGGTTACTTCTCGCTGGCCGACGGGCGTGCGCGAGGGCTCAAGCTTTGTTATTCCGACCATGAAGTAAAGGTTTTAGGGGGACATCTATCATGCGTGCGTTAGGGATCATTCTCGGCATTTCCATCATAGCCTTTATTGCTTGGTTCATCATGCGGCCAGACCCGCGCAGCGGCGAAGACGCTGTGGAGGATCAATTTACTGAAGCTGCCGAGGACGCAGCCGATGAGGCCGCTCCCACTGATTCTGTCGCAGAAGAAATGGCGGCGGAACCCTCTTCTGCATCCACCGAAGAGGAAATGGCGGCTGCAGAAGAGGAAGAAGAGCCGATCCCCGAAGCGATGGGATTTACCGCCCATGGCGACGAAATTGTCGCGCTGTTTGAAAACGCACCATGGGTCAGCGCCGGTCGCGGTGGTCCGCCGCTCTACGTGATTTCATTTCGCACTTGCCCCACATGTTTGGCCTTCAAGGCGGGGGAGCAAGACGCGCTGATCGAAGCGGGTGTTGATATTCGCTGGATCATCTACGCGCGCCGCGATCGGGAAGGTCGTGAGCGCTCAAGCACCGAAGAGCGCGCGGTACAGGCGGAACTTTGGCTCACGCGCGACTGGCATCTGTTTCAGGATTGGTTCTACACCGATCCGGATACCTATTATGTGACCGAACAGTTGCCGCCGGTGGCCGAAGAAGACCCCGTGCGCAGCGCGGCGGTGGAAGAAGCCCGCGCGCTTGTGGACACATTGGCTGACCTCTATGCCGCAGAAGGTATTGACCTCGCTATCCCAACCTTGCTCTGGCAGCAGGACGGGGAGTGGATGACCTATGTGGGCTACGACGAAGACAGCTTTGCCCCCGTGCGAGACTATTTTACCTCGCAATAGATTGTTCGTCCCACGGCGTTAGGAAACTTAGTCCGATCTACCGACCGCTTCATCAAGCTCAGCGCGACTTGGCGAAATGTACATCAACCCTTCGGGCGGGTTCTGCCAATCTACGGGGCCAACGTCAGCAGCGTACGCAAAGCGATTCATGACAACGGCCCAAGCCCCTTCGAAGTAAACGCGAGTCATATGCCATTCGTTGTGCCGCCCAAACAATGAGTGGGTCAGCGTTACCCGCGTTGTGCCCTCAGCCACTTCATCAAAGGTCACTTCCACCGCTGCCATTTGCGCCCGCGCGTGGGGCAAATGGGGTGGGGCGTTCCAGGTGAAAACCAGCCGATCGTTGGGTTCAAAGGCGAGCACCCTCATGCCTTCCGCGCCGCGCTGCCCAGGTTCCTCATCGGGAAAAAACCAAATCTCGAATGCGCCAAGGGTTTCGGGCTCAATTTCCGCATAGGGCGCAAAGAACGTCTGCAGGCCGTCCTTGGTGCTCCAAAGCGACCAAGCCTCATCAATACTCGCAGGTACTTCTATGGTGTAGGTAATGGGGGCGGGGGCTTCGGTTGCCATGGCGGCTCCTCCGATCAATGCGGCAAAGAAAATCGATACAAGGCTCACAAGGTTGGCCATATCACTCTCTATTGGTAAGTAGTAGCTTACTATATGATAAACTATCTGCCCCGTCAAGCATTGCGCGCCTCAACGAGGACGCTAGAACTGTTTTCAGCGATTTTTGGGGAGCTTAAGCGTGGCAAAAGCAGGGCCTTTGGCCGGATATGAACGCCTGGTGGCGGGTGGGCAAATCACCTCCGATCCAGCACAAATTGAAGCTGCCCAGTGGCTCCAGGCCCTCCACGGGGAGCTATTGCGATATGAGAAACGCGGCAGCCTTCTATCCGTCTTTCAACGCAAAGCGGCCCCGCGCGGGATTTATATTTGCGGCGACGTCGGCCGCGGCAAGTCCATGCTGATGGACCTTTTCTTTGACACTGCGCCGGTCAAACTCAAACGCCGCGTTCATTTTCTCGCCTTCATGCAAGAGGTCCACGGAGCCATCAAACGCTGGCGCGACTTGCCTACAGCGGAGCAAAAAGCATTGCTCAAGGCGCGCAAGCTGAAGGGTCGGCCCGATGACCCGATCCCCCCGGTGGCAAAGGAAATCGCCGATCGCGCGTTTGTTCTCTGCTTTGACGAGTTTCAAGTCTCCGACGTGGCCGACGCCATGATCCTGGGGCGTCTTTTTGAGGCGCTGTTATCCTTTGGTGTCATCGTCGTGGCCACCTCCAACCGCCCGCCTCATGAGCTTTATCGCGACGGCATAAATCGGCAGCTCTTCCTGCCCTTCATTGCGCTCATGCAGTCGAACCTGGATATTTTGCACCTTGATGCGGCAACGGATTATCGCCGCGGGCAAATGCGCGGCACTCAAGTCTATTTTGTTGGTGCCTCCCATGAGACCTCGCCGAAGGCGGACAGCCTATGGCGCGCGCTCGCAGGTGGCGGCGGTGCGCCGCCTTGCGATCTCAGTGTCCAGGGGCGCAAGCTTACCATTGCGCAATGCAACAGGGGCCACGGTCGCGACAGTTTTGCGGCCCTTTGCGGCAAACCCTTGGGGCCGGCGGATTACCTCGCCATTGCCGATAAGTTTCACACATTTTTCCTTGACGGCGTGCCGCAGCTAGGCCCTGACAAGCGCAACGAGGCGAAACGATTTGTGACGCTGATTGACGCGCTCTATGAAGCCAAAGTGAAGCTCGTGCTTTCTGCAGCAACCGAACCCGATGTCTTATATCCAAAGGGCGATGGCTCTTTTGAGTTTGCGCGTACAGCGTCACGTCTGATTGAAATGCAATCCGATGAGTATCTGGCAACACCGCATAAGGGTGCTGCTTAGTCGAGGGCGAGGCGTACCGTTGTGATGGTAGGCGTCGGCTGGGCATCCGCCCAATCTGTCAGCGCGGGAAGCGTTTCGCCTTCATTCGCTGCCATTTGAACCGTCGCAGTACTTCCGGTGCGCCGGGCTGTGGTGCGGATCAACGTGGGCGTTTCAAGTGCCGCCTGCTGCACAATCGGGTCAGGGGTATCGCTCAAATGCCCGGGCCTGAGGCTTGGCCGCGCGACGGCGAAATTGCTCGCGCGTAAAACCGCCGCTGATATGGGTGTGGGCCGCAGCGGTTGATCCGGTGTTGCACGTGTTGGGGCCTCTGGAATGTAGGCGGCGGTTTGCACCTCAATGGCTGCGCCGATGGCCCCTTGTTGCCGTGCGCGCCGGGTGAGCGCCGGGCGATAGGTGCTCGATAGCCCGGCATAAATCACTTCAGGCTCACCTGGCGCGGCATCCACGTCATCGGGTTCGCCAAACAGCATCACCACGACACCAGGGAAATCGTCTTCCGTCGCTGGGGAGCCGGGCTCTTCGCAAATGTTGCGATTGGTGCGGAAAATGCCCTCAAGCAAACGGCAGTCCTGGCCGGTAACAATGGAAAGGGCGTGATCTTGCAGGCCTTTGCCCGTGGTGGCGGCAGAGGCGATACCCACAGCGGTGGAAAGTTGGCTCACTGTTATCGAGCCCACTACGGCTGTGGCGCAGCCGGAAAGGGCGATGGTGCTGGCGAGCACCATGGTCAAAGGCAACGCCCGACGCCAAAGCGGGCGGCTTGCATGTCTGTATCGAGGCATGATCCCCAACCAGTCCCGTTTGTCCCCCACCAGGGCAAAAAACCCTGGCTCCGGGCGGTCCCCCGACCGCCATTAACTATAGTGGTCCCAGGGTGGGCGGGAGTCAAACAAGAAGCAGGCTTTCAAGGCGTTCCGCGCTTGCGGCACCCCCGGATTCGCGTTATGGGGCAGCCAAATTATTAACAGCGTGGCCAAAAGGGCGCGCTTGGCAATCTGAGGAGATCCACATGGCGCGGAAGAAAATTGCTCTTATCGGTGCGGGACAAATTGGCGGCACCTTGGCCCATCTGGCAGGGCTCAAAGATCTCGGCGACGTGGTGCTATTTGATATCGCTGAGGGCATCCCCCAAGGCAAGGCGCTGGATATTGCCCAAGCCTCGCCGGTTGATCGGTTTGACGCCGCCTTCACCGGCACCACGGACTATGCCGACATTGCCGGTGCCGACGTTATCATCATCACCGCCGGGGTGCCGCGCAAACCGGGCATGAGCCGCGATGATCTGGTGGGCATCAATCTCAAAGTCATGAAGTCCGTGGCGGACGGCGTGAAAACTCACGCACCGAATGCCTTCGTTATTGTTATCACCAACCCGTTGGATGCGATGGTCTGGGCGTTCCAAAAATTCTCAGGTCTGCCGGCCAATAAAGTTGTTGGCATGGCCGGGGTGCTGGATAGCGCGCGTTTCCGCCTGTTCTTGGCGCAAGAATTCAATGTCTCCGTGGAAGACGTGACGGCATTTGTCCTTGGTGGCCACGGCGACACTATGGTGCCGCTGCTGCGCTATTCCATGGTGGCGGGCATTCCCGTGCCGGACCTCATCGCAATGGGTTGGTCCACCAAGGAAAAACTCGACGCCATCGTGCAGCGCACCCGGGATGGCGGTGCGGAAATCGTTGGCTTGCTCAAAACCGGCTCGGCGTTCTACGCGCCGGCAACCTCTGCCATCGCCATGGCGGAAAGCTATCTCAAAGACAAACGCCGGGTGCTGCCCGCCGCCGCTGCCCTGAGTGGTGAATATGGCCTTGATGATATGTATGTGGGTGTGCCCGTGGTGATCGGCGAAAACGGCGTTGAGAAAGTTGTGGAAGTGAACTTCACTGACGAGGAACGCGCCATGTTTGACCACTCCGTCGATGCGGTGAACGGCCTTGTGGACGCCTGTAAGACGATCGAGCCATCGCTCAGCTAATGGCAACGGACGACACCATCATCGAGACAGATCGCCTGATCCTGCGGCAATGGCGGGAGAGCGATCTTGATGGCTTGGCCGCCATGATGGCAGATGCGGACCACGCCCAATATATCGGCGGTCAAAAGACCCGCGAGGAAAGCTGGCGTCTGCTGGCAGCCTTCATCGGGCATCAACAGCTCCGGGGCTATGGCCTTTGGGTCATGGAAGACAAAGCGACCGGCGCGTTCGCAGGTCGCGCGGGCGTCTGGTACCCCCATGGCTGGCCAGAGATTGAGGTAGGCTGGGGCGTTGCCCTGCCGTTCCTGCGGCGCGGCTATGCCACTGAAGCGGGGGCCGTCGCCGCTCGCTGGGCTTTTGAGCATCTGGGTCTCGACCATGTCATCTCTATCATCCATGAAGATAACCACGCTTCCAAAGGGGTCGCAGCCAAGCTGGGAGAGGTCTATGACCGGGACTTTCAGCTCTGGGATATGCCGTGTCAGATTTATCGACTCGACAAGGACAAATTGATCGGCTGACCCTTTAGGAACCTGAAGGGAGGGGCGGCATCCAAGCTTCGCAAAAAGCGGCCTTGAACGCTGGGGGCCCGGTGCTATAACCGCGCCGTCCTGCGCAGGCGCCCGGCCTCGCGCTTTGATCCTCCAGCCATGGGCATATCGGAAGAGACGGCATGAACATTCACGAATATCAGGCGAAAGACGTCCTCAAAGGATTTGGCGTGCCCGTGGGCAATGGCCTTCCCGCGCTCAGTGTCGATGAGGCGGTAAAAGCGGCTGAAACCCTTGGCGGACCCGTCTGGGTCGTCAAAGCGCAAATCCACGCTGGCGGGCGCGGCAAAGCGGGCGGCGTCAAGGTGGTGAAATCCATCGACGATGTGCGCACCGAAGCCACGCGCATTTTGGGCTCCACCCTGGTGACACATCAAACCGGCCCCGAAGGCAAAGAAGTTCATCGCCTTTATATCGAAGAAGGCTCAGCCATTGCGCGCGAGCTTTATCTCTCAGCCTTAGTGGATCGCGACACCAGCCGCGTAGCATTCATTTGCTCCACCGAAGGCGGCATGGACATCGAAGACGTGGCGGCCAAGACGCCAGAGAAAATTCAAACCCTGATCATCGATCCTGTCACCGGCGTGATGCCGCACCACGGGCGGCGCATCGCCAAAGCGCTCGGCCTCGAAGGGGCGCTGGTCAAGCAATGCGTTGCCATGATCACAAAGCTTTATGCGGCATTCACGGAAAAAGACATGAGCATGCTTGAGATCAATCCGCTGGTGGTAACAGCCGATGATCAATTGCTCTGTCTTGATGCGAAGGTAAATTTCGATTCCAACGCGCTCTATCGTCACAAAGATATTGTTGAGCTGCGGGACTTCACCGAAGAAGACCCCATGGAAATCGAGGCCAGCAACTACGACCTTTCTTACGTCAAACTTGATGGGGAAATCGGCTGCATGGTGAACGGGGCCGGCCTTGCCATGGCCACCATGGACATCATCAAGCTCTATGGCTCCGAGCCTGCAAACTTCCTCGACGTGGGCGGCGGCGCGACCACGGAAAAAGTAACCGCGGCGTTCAAGATCATTTTGAACGACCCCAACGTCAAAGGCATTTTGGTCAACATCTTTGGCGGCATCATGCGTTGCGACATCATTGCGGAAGGCGTTATCGCTGCCGTGAAAGAACTCGGTGTCACGGTGCCGCTGGTGGTGCGCCTTGAAGGCACCAATGTCGCTGAGGGCAAAAAAATCATGGCCGACAGCGGGCTTGCCATCATCCCTGCCGACGATCTCGGCGATGCGGCGAAAAAAGTCGTCGCCGCCGTGAAGGGAGCATGACGTTGCCGGACCATACGATTGAACAAGAATCGCTTGCCAGAACGTTGGACGCCGACATTCACTCAAAGATTATGTTTACAGGACATCATTTGCTGACAGTTGGAGAACTAGAAGGCACCTCGACGACGCGAGAAGATCACCTTCAAGCAGCTCGTTTTGTGCGATGGCACTTGCAGGCAGCGCTGCGCAGCATGTCGGAACTTAAAGGCCTTATCGAGGATTTGGAGAAAGTCTGCATAATGACCAACAAGTACCGGTGGCATGGCATGGGGATTTCCAAATCTGATCATCTTCGTTTCTCTTGGTTTCAATTCTTGAATCACTGCTACCTTCTGGAAACGAAAACCAAGCACCTGCTGAATCGTGCGACGGAAGCCTGCGGGTATTTTAGAGTGAGAATTGAATCGGACGAAACTAGCCGCCAGCTGAAGAAACTCGACAAGGGGCTAAAGAAATATATTCAATCTCGCGGGCAGCATGTCCACGAGTGGAACGAGACGAACTTCAGTATTGATACATTGAAAATCGTTGAAACATTGGATTCGATTTTGTTTGGGCAATCAGAGTTCGATCCCCGTAGTCACTACTTTGGGTCAAAAGCAATAGTCTTGGCCGACATGTCCGCCGCTCATGAGTTTGCAAGCGCGTATGTAGACGAACTACTGAACGAAGTCGGCACCAAGTTGCTAGAAGCCACATTGTTGTTCGGCAAATTTTGCAAGAAGTTTGGCATTTTCGCAATTCATGATGGTAACTTGGTTCTACCACTCGAAATTGATGGAGCTGCATAATGTCGGTCCTCGTCAACAAAGATACTAAAGTCATCACGCAAGGCTTCACGGGAAGCCAGGGCACGTTTCACTCTGAGCAAGCGATCGCCTATGGCACCCAGCTGGTGGGCGGGGTTTCCCCCGGCAAGGGCGGCATGACCCATTTGGATCGCCCGGTGTTTGACACAGTAGTGGGCGCCGCCGAAGCCACCGGCGCAACTGTTTCCATGATTTTCGTGCCGCCGCCATTTGCGGCGGATGCCATTTTGGAAGCCATCGATGCGGAATTGGAATTGGCGGTTTGCATTACCGAAGGCATTCCGGTGCTCGACATGGTCAAAGTGCGCCGCGCCCTTGAAGGCTCAAAGACGCGCCTTGTGGGCCCCAACTGCCCTGGCGTGATTACGCCCGACGAATGCAAGATCGGCATCATGCCGGGTCACATTCACAAAAAAGGCTCGGTCGGCATCGTATCGCGGTCCGGCACCCTCACTTACGAGGCCGTGGCGCAAACAACGGCTGTGAACCTTGGCCAGTCAACGTGCGTGGGCATTGGCGGCGATCCGGTGAAGGGCACTGAGTTCATCGACGTGCTTGAGATGTTCCTCGCCGATGACGAAACAAAAAGCATTGTCATGATCGGCGAAATCGGTGGTTCCGCCGAAGAAGATGCCGCTGCCTTTCTGGCACAAAACAAAGTCAAAAAACCAACCGTTGGATTTATCGCTGGCGTCACCGCGCCTCCAGGGCGCCGTATGGGCCATGCGGGCGCGATCATTTCCGGCGGCAAAGGCGGCGCGGACGACAAGATCGAAGCCATGAAGTCAGCAAACATTGCGGTGGCTGATAGCCCTGCAGCGTTGGGCTCAACCCTTATGGATCTCCTTAAGGGCTAAGAGAAGTAGGTAGCCGGAGGGGCCCGGGGAGAGCCCGCTCGGTGATGCGTTGAAATGGTGGGGGCAATAAGACGTTCGGGATCGTCCGAACGCCTCAACCGGTATGAGGGCGCAGTTAACGCGCCCAAGGCACAATGGCAAACGAAACGCAGAACCAGATTTTCGATTTGACCTCGTTCCTGAGCGGGACGAACGCGGTCTTCATTGAGAAACTGTATGAAGATTACGCGCGCGATCCTGCGTCGGTGGATGCCTCCTGGCGCGGCATCTTCGATGAGTTTGGTGACAACGCCGCTGACATTCTTGCCCAGACCAAACAAGGCGCTGCGCATCTTGAAGTCACCATCCCGGAATATTCTGATTTGCTCGGGGCTCATGACAATGACGATACGCCCGTTGATGGCGAGCCATCGGCGGCCCTGCTGCGTGCACGCATTGCGCAGCGCCGTAGTGGCGGGATTTCAGATACAGCGCTAAAAGCGGCCACGGTGGATTCCATTCGCGCGCTGATGCTCATTCGCGCCTATCGCATTCGCGGGCATTTGATTGCCAATCTTGATCCGCTGCAGCTCGACCCGCCGACCCCGCATCCTGAACTTGATCCGCTATCCTATGGCTTTACCGCGGATGACTATGATCGGTCCATTTTCATTGATCATGTTTTGGGGCTTGAATTTGCCACCATCAATGAAATCCTTGAAATCCTGAAGCGCACCTATTGCGGCACATTTGCCGTGCAGTTCATGCACATTGCCGACCCGGAGGAAAAAGCCTGGATTCAAGAACGCATCGAAGGGCCGGACAAGGAAATCGCCTTCACCCCTGAAGGCAAGCGCGCCATCTTCAACAAACTTGTAGAGACCGAAGGCTTTGAGCGCTTCCTGGGGCTCAAATACACCGGCACCAAACGCTTTGGCCTTGATGGCGGCGAAGCGTTGGTGCCCGCCATGGAACAGATCATCAAGCGCGGCGGCGCGCTGGGAGTGAAAGAAATCATTCTTGGCATGCCCCACCGGGGCCGGCTCAATATGCTCGCCAACGTGATGGCAAAGCCGTTCCAGGCGATCTTTCACGAGTTTAAAGGCGGTGCGGCCCACCCTGATGATGTGGAAGGCTCCGGCGATGTGAAGTATCACCTCGGTGCGTCATCTGATCGGGAGTTTGACGACAACCGCGTGCATCTCTCGCTCACCGCAAACCCCTCGCACCTGGAAGCTGTCAACCCGGTGGTGCTGGGCAAGGTCCGCGCCAAGCAAAGCCAATACGAGCCCGACAAGAAAATCGAAGTCGCGCCGGACCGGGGCCGGGTGCTCGGCGTTTTGCTTCATGGGGATGCGGCCTTTGCCGGCCAGGGTGTTGTCGCGGAATGTTTTTCCATGTCGGGCTTGAAGGGCCATCGCACCGACGGGACCATCCATATAGTTGTGAACAATCAAATCGGCTTTACCACCGCGCCGCGCTTTGGCCGTTCCTCGCCATATCCGTCGGACGTCGCGTTGATTGTGCAAGCGCCGATTTTTCACGTGAACGGCGATGACCCCGAAGCGGTGGTCTATGCCGCGAAAGTAGCGACAGAGTTCCGGCAAAAATTCCGCAAGGATGTGGTCATCGATATGTTCTGCTATCGCCGCTTTGGCCACAACGAAGGCGATGAGCCCTCGTTTACCCAACCGCTTATGTACAAACGTATCAAGCAGCACCCTACAACGTTGCGGCTCTATGGCGAACGGCTTGTGAGTGAAGGGCATATGACGCGTGTGGAAGTGGACGCGGCGATCACCGGGTGTCAGGAAAGTCTGCAGCGCGACTTTGAGGCCGCCGATGACTACCGCTCGAACAAAGCCGATTGGCTTGATGGACGCTGGTCCGGATTTGGCAAAGCATCAGGTGATGATCGCCGCGGCGAGACGGCGGTTGAAACTGATACCTTGCAGGCCATCGGTACAGCGCTCACCAAAGTACCCGATGGGTTCACTGCCCATCGCACCCTCAAGCGTATTCTCAAAAACAAAGAGCAGATGTTTGAGACCGGTGAGGGGTTCGATTGGGCCACGGCAGAGGCATTGGCCTTTGGCTCGCTGATCATGGAAAACAAATACGTGCGTTTGTCAGGGCAGGACTCGGGCCGCGGCACGTTTTCCCAGCGCCATTCCTATTTTGTCGATCAGAAAACCGAAGAGCGCCACCACCCGCTCAATCATCTTAAGCCGGGTCAAACGGCTGAGTATGAGGTGATCGACTCGTTTCTCTCAGAATTTGCCGTGCTCGGGTTTGAATATGGCTTCAGCCTGGCCGAGCCTAACGCCTTGGTGATGTGGGAGGCCCAGTTCGGCGACTTTGCCAATGGCGCGCAAGTGATCATCGATCAGTTCATCTCATCGGGCGAGCGCAAGTGGCTGCGCATGTCAGGCCTCACGATGTTGTTGCCACATGGATACGAGGGTCAGGGCCCGGAGCATTCCTCCGCGCGGCTTGAGCGCTTTTTGCAGCTGTGCGCCGAAGACAATATGCAGGTGGCGAACTGCACCACGCCCGCGAATTACTTCCATATTCTGCGGCGGCAGGTTCATCGCAATTTCCGCAAACCTTTGATCATCATGACGCCGAAGTCGCTGTTGCGCCACAAGCGCGCAGTGTCGTCATTGGCAGACATGGCACCGGGTTCATCATTTCATCGAGTGCTTTGGGATGATGCAGAGCGGTTTCCCGGCGCCTCTGTTGAGCTTAAGCCTGACAACGAGATACGTCGCTTGATCCTTTGCTCCGGCAAAGTTTATTACGACTTGTATGACGAGCGTGAAGCCCTTGGGATCAATGACATCCAAATCCTGCGGGTAGAACAGTTCTATCCTTTCCCGGCCAAATCACTGATCAACGAGATGGCGCGCTTTCCTGAGGCCGAGATTGTCTGGTGTCAGGAAGAACCAAAGAACATGGGCGGCTGGGCTTTCATGGAACCGAATATCGAGTGGGTGCTCGACAAAATCGAAGCCAAGAACCGGCGCGCGCGATATGTCGGTCGCAATGCCATGGCGTCCACTGCCACCGGGCTTATGAGCCACCACAAAAAGACACTTGAGAGTTTCCTCACAGAAGCGCTGACAATTTAGGACTATTTGGCGCGGCAAGAGCCCACGCCGATGAAGGAAGGACAGATCATGGCCACGGAAATCACGGTGCCGCAGTTAGGCGAATCTGTGACAGAGGCAACGGTAGCCAACTGGGCGAAGAAAGCGGGCGAGATAGTGCGCGCCGATGAACCTTTGGTGGAACTGGAAACCGACAAGGTGACGCTGGAAGTTCCTGCGCCCCTGAGCGGCGTGCTGACGGAAATTGTCGCGCAAGATGGCGACACCGTAGAAGTGGGCGCGGTGCTCGGCCGCATTGATGAGACAGCAGAGGTGGGGGCGACCACTTCAAGTCCTGTGCCGGCAGCAGCAGCAACGCCCGCGCCCCAAGCAGCACCAACGTCGGCAACCCCCTCAGGGGCGGCGCATCCACCTGCGCCGTCGGCGCAACGCATTATTGAATCCAATAAGCTTGATGCCGCCACGATCGCTGGGTCAGGCAAGGATGGCCGCATCACCAAAGCAGACGCCCTTGCCGCACTTGAAATGCGCGCAGTGCCCAAAGCGAAATTGCCGGAGCCATCATCCGTGCCCCGCCATCGGGCAGATGAAGAACGCCGCGTTCCCATGAGCCGGTTGCGCCGTACTATCGCGCAGCGTTTGAAGGATGCGCAGAATACCGCCGCTATGCTCACAACGTTCAACGAAGTGGATATGAGCGGCATTATGGAGCTCCGTGCCCGCCACAAGCAGGCGTTTCAGGAACGCCACGGGGTCAAACTCGGCTTCATGGGCTTTTTCGTGAAGGCCTGCATTCACGCCTTGCAGGAAGTGCAGGATGTGAACGCGGAAATCGACGGCACGGATTTTGTCTACAAAGACTACTACGATATCGGCGTCGCCGTAGGCACAGAAAAAGGCCTTGTGGTTCCCGTAGTGCGCAATGCGGATCGGCTTGGGTTGGCAGAAATTGAAGCCTCCATCGGTGACTATGGCGCGCGCGCGCGCGATGGCAAGTTGAAGCTGGAAGAAATGCAAGGCGGCACCTACACCATTACCAATGGCGGCGTATATGGCTCGCTCATGTCAACGCCCATTCTCAACCCGCCGCAGGCTGGTATTCTGGGGATGCACAAAATTGAACAGCGCCCGGTCGTGGTGGAAGGCGAAATTGTCATCCGCCCCATGATGTACCTGGCGCTTTCCTATGATCACCGTCTCGTCGACGGCAAAGGCGCGGTCACATTTTTGGTGCGCGTGAAAGAAACACTTGAGGATCCTGAACGGATCGTCCTCGATCTCTAAGGTTTAAGGGAAGGAAACGGCACATGGCCGAACAATACGACGTCATCATTATCGGCGCAGGGCCTGGCGGCTATAACTGCGCCATTCGCGCCGCGCAATTGGGCCTCAAGGCTGTTGTGGTGGAAAAACGCGGCACCAAAACCCTTGGCGGCACTTGTTTAAATGTTGGCTGCATACCGTCCAAGGCGCTTTTGCATGCCACGGAGCTGGTGGAAGAAGCGGAAGTGAACTTTGCCAAGATGGGCATCAAGACCGGCGGTGTCGAAGTTGATCTGCCCACTATGCTTGGCTTTAAAGACAAAGCCGTGGACGGCCTCACCAAAGGCATTGAGTTCTTGTTCAAGAAGAACAAGATCGATCATGTCTTCGGGGCCGGCAAGATTGTCGCCCAAGGCAAAGTCGAAGTGCTGACCCTTGATGGGGATACGCAAACCCTTGAAGGCAAGAACATTGTGATCGCCACGGGGTCCGAAATCATACCGCTTCCCGGCGTTGAGATTGATGAAACCCGCGTGGTTTCCTCCACCGGCGCGCTGGCGCTTGCCTCAGTGCCAAAGAAGATGATTGTCGTTGGCGGCGGATACATCGGGCTTGAATTGGGTTCCGTGTGGCGCCGCCTGGGCGCAGAGGTTACCGTGGTTGAGTTTCTTGATCGCATCACCCCCGGCCTTGATGGGGAGATCACCAAACAATTCCACCGTATCCTTGGCAAGCAAGGTCTCACATTCAAACTCGGCACCAAAGTGACCGGCGTCGACAGCTCCGGCGAAACTTTGAAGGTTTCTATTGAACCCGCGAGCGGCGGGGACGCAGAAACCCTTGAGGCCGATGTGGTGCTGGTCTCCATCGGGCGCAAACCCCACACAGACGGTCTCGGTCTCGATGCGGTTGGCGTTGCCATGGACGACAAGGGCCGGGTGATAACCGATAGCCAATGGCGCACCAATGTGCCAAGCATCTGGGCCATCGGCGATGTCATCGATGGGCCTATGCTGGCGCACAAGGCCGAAGACGAAGGCGTGGGTTGCGCGGAACGCATTGCCGGGCAGCCGGGTCATGTGAACTACGATGTCATTCCGGCGGTGGTTTACACCTACCCCGAAGTGGCGACCGTGGGCATGACCGAGGAACAGGTCAAAACAGCCGGGCTCAAATACAAAGTTGGCAAGTTTCCCTTTGCCGCTAACAGTCGCGCCAAGACCAACGATACCACCGAGGGCTTGGTGAAAATCCTGGCTGAAGAGGGCACGGATCGCGTACTTGGCGTACATATCATTGGCCCGAATGCCGGCGAAATGATTGCTGAATGCGCCCTGGCTATGGAGTTTGGCGCTTCAAGCGAAGACATCGCCCGCACCTGTCATCCGCACCCGACGCTCACGGAAGCGGTGCGTCAGGCCGCCATGAATGTTGAAGGCTGGGCCATGCAGATGTAGCTGACTGCCAGTTTGCCGCCGAGTCAGTTAGGGTTCTGTTCACCACTCGCACCTAGCGTTGAGGAGCCGTATCGCGCCGCATTTTGCGGGCGCGGAAAGTCGGGTGAGGCTTGGCCTCAAACCGGAGGCACCCATT
>JAJFIK010000044.1 GCA_021775005.1 Rhodospirillales bacterium | reverse complement strand
GATGACTGTGCGCCGTTGCCAGAAGAGTATGGATTGATGAGTCCATACCATCTATGTCAAATCGAAATCCTGTTGGCCCATTATTGAAATAGCAGGAAATGTCGCCCACCCGATGTCTGCCGCGCCTCGTCCCTTCAAGGGTGAGAGTTTCGCCATCTCTATTGTCGTAAACATATGCGACCGCGACTTCGAAAGCACCTTCGCTCACATCCGCCCCACTTATCCATTGGCGCGCGCGCGCAACGGCGCTTTGCCGTGCTCGCGAAATCGCTCGTGATGTTGTAAACGGATTTTCTGCCTCACGCTGTTTTCCAAAGCTGCGCGGTTTGCCGAACTTTGAAACCGAGCGCGTTTTTGAATTCGAACTCCGTTTGCCAAAGCCGGATGGTTTTTTGGCTTTCTTCTGCTCGGGGTCAAATGGTTCCATGCCGAGCGCTTTGCGCATGGCCTCGCCAACGGTTTTTCCTTCATAGCGCATGTCTACGCTCCTTCTTAATGTGGCCCCGTTGATTCGGAGCGCGAGACCACATCTTAAGCGCGTGCCCGGGCGAGGGTACTACTTTTGTTCCCTAACGCCAAATGGCGCGGAAGCTTGCCAATCCGTTCGCAGAAACCCGTGGATAAGATGTCATATGATCGCGGTCATGCGGCTTTCTCTTGGGGGCAAAACCGGCTATTTTCCGCGCAATCGAGAGGCGCACAATGAGTCGGATCAAATCCGCAGCCGGGGCGTCTCTTTGAGTATTGAGGGAAGCCACATGGCATCGGAAAAAAGGGCGGCAGCTCGACGCCGGGCAAAGCCGCCGGTTTCAAAAGAAACGCTTCTAGCGCACTACCGCGATATGTTGATGATCCGCCGCTTTGAAGAACGCGCCGGCCAAATGTATGGCCAGGGCCTCATCGGCGGTTTCTGCCATCTCTACATCGGTCAGGAAGCGGTGGTGGTGGGATTGCAAGCAACTCTTGAAGAGGGCGATCAGGTTATCACCGGCTATCGCGACCATGGCCACATGCTGGCGGCGGGCATGAACGCCAGCGGCGTGATGGCGGAACTCACGGGCCGCGAAGGGGGCTACAGCCGCGGCAAGGGCGGCTCCATGCACATGTTCAGTCGCGAAAAGAACTTCTTCGGCGGCCATGGCATTGTGGGCGCGCAAGTGCCCATCGGCGCGGGGCTTGCGTTCGCCAACAAGTACAAAGGCAATGGCCGCGTGTCGCTGGCCTATTTCGGCGATGGGGCTGCCAACCAAGGCCAGGTGTTTGAAAGCATGAACATGGCGGCGCTTTGGAAGTTGCCGGTGATCTATGTGATTGAGAATAATCACTACGCCATGGGCACCTCGTCGGAGCGCTCTACGGCTGAGACGCACTATTATCGGCGCGGGGCCGCGTTCAATATTCCTGGCGAGGAAGTTGACGGCATGGATGTGCTGGCGGTGAAAGACGCTGGTCTGAAAGCCATTGCGTATGCGCGCAGCGGCAAGGGCCCCATGGTGCTCGAAATGAAAACCTATCGCTATCGCGGCCACTCCATGTCAGACCCGGCCAAGTACCGCAGCCGCGATGAAGTGGACGACGTACGCTCCCATCGCGACCCAATTGAGTATGTGAAAAAGTTGCTCATCGATGGCGGCCATGCAGACGAAGCCGCTCTTAAGGCGGTGGACAAAGAGATCCGCGCGGAAGTGGTTGAGGCGGCGGACTTTGCCCAGACCTCCCCGGAGCCTGATCCAGTTGAGCTTTACACGGATATATTGGTGGAGGCCCAATAGTGAGCAATGTGACCAAACACCTCGCCAGTTTCAATTTGGCGCGCGCCCGGTTTGAAACCGGATCGGAGGAGATGTCGCACTTTGAAACCAACCTGGTGCCGGTGAATGAATTGGCGGACCGGGCCGAGGGCTTTGTCTGGCGGCTGAAGTCTGACACCCCGGGGGTGCCGATCATTGATGACATTTTTGACGACCCGCAAATGCTGCTCAACCTCACCATTTGGACATCCCTTGAGACGCTCTTTGAGTTTAGCTATCGCACCGTCCACAAGAAAATCATGGCGCGCAATGTGGATAAATTTGACACCCACAAGGCGGCCTATCACGTGATGTGGTGGATTGATGAAGGCGATCATCCGTTCATGGCGTTATGCAAAGCGAAACTTGACCAGCTTGATGCGGCGGGCCCTTCGCCGGATGCCTTTAGCTGGGCTGCGCCATTTGATGTGGATGGCAAAGCGCTTCAGTCTTTTGTACCCAATCGCGTATTGGCGTAACCACCAAACAAGGGAGTCCCAAAATGCCCATTGAACTGACAATGCTTGCGCTTGCAACGGTTTGGCTTTTTGTGTTGATCGTTGTGATGGCAACCCTCAGCCGCTCGCAGCGGTCTATACCGGAATTGCTCGGCCCCCGTGATGGATTGTCCGAACCGGAAGGGCTGTTTGCGCGTGCGAAACGCACCGTAGATAACCACCGCGAAGGCCTGCTCCTGTTCGCGCCATTTGCCCTCATCGTCGTAACGCAGGGCGCGTCCACTGAGTGGACCGTCATGGGTGCGCAGTTGTTCTTTTATAGCCGTGTGGTTCACGCCCTGACCTACATGGTTGGAGTACCTTACGTGCGCACCTTGGTCTGGGCCGTTGGCATTGTAGGCACAGGCATGGTTGCCTGGCCGATATTCTTCTAAGGAGCGTTTGTTCGAATGCCTGTTGAAATCCTTATGCCGGCGCTTTCTCCCACTATGGAAGAAGGCACACTTTCAAAATGGCTTGTCAAAGAAGGCGATACCGTCTCGCCCGGCGATCTGCTCGCCGAGATCGAAACGGACAAGGCCACCATGGAAGTGGAGGCGGTGGATGAGGGCACTGTGGGCAAGCTCTTGGTCGACGAGGGCACCGAAGGGGTGCCGGTAAACACGCCCATCGCCATGCTTATTGCTGAGGGGGAGGACGCCACCGCTGTTGTGTCCGCTCCCTCAGCAACCCCAACGCCGCCGGTCGCTTCAGCGGTACCAGAGGTGGTTGCGGTCGTGGTTAGCACTTCTGAAGTCGCGGCTGACCCCGATATCCCCGCGGGTACAGAGTTCGTCAAAATTACCGTGCGCGAGGCGTTGCGGGATGCCATGGCCGAAGAAATGCGCCGCGATGAAAGTGTCTTTGTTATGGGCGAAGAAGTGGCACACTACCAAGGCGCTTACAAAGTCACGCAGGGCTTGCTTGATGAATTCGGCGAGGCTCGTGTGGTCGACACTCCCATTACCGAGCACGGCTTTGCCGGTCTGGGGGTCGGTGCCGCGTTCGGCGGGCTGAGGCCCATTGTGGAATTTATGACCTTTAACTTCGCCATGCAGGCCATCGATCAGATCATTAACTCGGCCGCGAAAACGCTTTATATGTCCGGCGGACAGATGGGCTGCCCCATTGTGTTTCGCGGACCCAATGGCGCAGCGAGCCGCGTGGCCGCGCAGCACAGCCAGGACTATTCCAGCTGGTATGCCCATGTGCCGGGGCTGAAGGTCGTCGCGCCTTGGTCGGCAGCAGATGCAAAAGCGCTATTGAAGGCGGCAATCCGCGATCCCAATCCGGTGATTTTTCTAGAAAATGAACTTCTCTACGGCAAGAGCTATGATGTGCCGGTGCTCGACGATTATGTCTTGCCCATTGGCCGCGCCCGCGTGGTGCGTGAGGGAGCGGACGTCACCATCGTGTCTTACTCGCGCGGCATGGAGCATGCGCTGGAGGCTGCGAATGCACTCGCGACCGAAGGCTTAAGCGCGGAAGTAATCGACCTGCGCACCTTGCGCCCCCTTGATACCGCAACTGTGGTGGCATCGGTAAAAAAGACAAACCGCTGCGTCACGGTGGAAGAGTGCTGGCCCGTGTGCGGCATTGGTTCTGAAATATCTGCCGTGCTGGTGGCTGAGGCCTTTGATTATCTCGATGCGCCGGTGACCCGCGTCACCGCCAAGGACGTGCCGCTTCCTTATGCCGCTAATTTGGAGAAACTGGCGTTGCCCGGTTCGGTCGATGTGATTGAAGCCGCGCGCGCTGTTTGTTACAGGAGCTAAGCCATGAAAACGCACCTGAGTTTAATCCTTTTTGTCAGCGCTTTTGCGTTTCCCGCGCTGGCGCAAGATGCCGCGCACAGTGATGCGGTGGACCAACTTGTTGGTAGTTGGCAGATGCAGTTTTGCGCTGAGGACGGGTCTTGCGAAACCGTAGAACGCACCTATGAGCCCGTCGGCGATGATGGGCTGGTGCATTACACAGAACTGTTTGGCGGGGAGCAGAACGAAGGCTTCGTTGCTTATGACGAAGAAAGCGGGGGCTTCCGAGAACTTGACTATTCCGCAGACCTCAGCCGCGACGATGTGGTGAACCTTTATGACAACGACCCTACCACAGCTGGATATTTTACCGATGATGAGGATGAAAGTTCACGCATGATGGAATGGCGTGTCTCTCAAGATGGCGAGAGCGTCAGCCTCAATGCACTGGGGCAAACCTTCATGGAAGAAGATACCGGAGTTCTCAGCACAGTGTTCACGCGCATTCAACAGATCACGGAGTAGTACGGGCCGATGGGCGGGTTCATGCAACAAACAATGAGGCGATGGCAGGGCGCGCTTACCACGCTGCCCAGCGTGCGCGATGCGATTGAGTGCGTGCTGGCCATTATCCTTTTTGGTATGTTCGCGTGGTGGATCGGCGGCAGCCAGGCCTGGATAGGGGAGCCGGTGCGCCTGGGCCTCGTGGCGCTTTTGCTGCCGTTTCTAGCGCCGTCATTCTTTGAGGAGATGATATTTCGCGCCGCGCTTTTGCCGCGCGCAGAAGAAATGCCTATTGCGCCATGGGGGCCCGCTATTTTTGCGCTGATCTTGTTCACCGCTGCCCACCCGCTGAATGCGTGGTTGTTCCTGCCCGCCGCGCGGGGGCTGTTCACGGACCCGATGTTTTTGTTCACAGCGGCAATGCTGGGCGCGGTGGCCACAGTGCTCTACCTGCGCAGCCAAACCATTTGGACGCCGATCATCTTTCATGGTGCCATCGTTGCGGGGTGGAAGCTGGCCGGGGCACCGCGTTATTTATTTGCAGATTTGAGTTGATGTCAGGAACTTTGACCGATGCCTATTGAGATATTGATGCCAGCGCTTTCGCCCACCATGGAGGAGGGCAATCTGAGCAAGTGGCTTGTCAAGGAAGGCGACGCCATCGCGCCGGGTGATGTCATCGCTGAGATTGAGACCGATAAGGCAACCATGGAAGTGGAAGCCGTTGACGAAGGCACTATGGGCAAAATTCTGGTGGCAGAGGGCACAGAGGCGGTCCCCATCAACACCCTGATCGCGGTCATGCTGGAAGACGGCGAGGACGCCAGCGCGCTTGACAATATGGCGGCCGCAGCGCCCCCCGCACCCAAAGCAGAAGCTGCGCCCGCAGCTCCCTCAACACCGGCAGCCGCGCCGCCGCCTGCGCTTGTACCTGCGCCAGCAATGCAAGCGGACAAACCGCCCAAAGCCTCAGGCCGCGTCAAGGCGAGCCCCTTGGCCAAACGCTTGGCAGCGCAAGCGGGGATCGACCTGGCCACGGTATCCGGCAGCGGCCCCGGCGGGCGCATCGTCAAAGCTGATCTTGATAAAGCGCCTGCTCAGGCAGTGACCTCCGCGCCCGCACCGAAAGCGGCTCCGGTGCCCGGTGCTGACTATGATGAAGTGCCATTAAACAATATTCGCAAAACCGTCGCCGAACGCCTGACAGTGGCAAAGCGCGATGTGCCGCATTTCTACCTGATGATCGATTGCGAGATCGACAAGCTGCTCGCCGCGCGCAAGACCTTGAACGCGCAATCACCGGACGGCGAGGGTGCTTACAAAATCTCAGTGAATGACTTCGTCATGCGCGCCACGGCGCTCGCCCTGATGGACGTGCCGGACGCCAACGCCAGTTGGGGCGGGGACAAGATCATCCGCCATCATCATGCGGACATTGCCATGGCGGTGGCCATTCCCGATGGGCTCATCACGCCAATCATCTGGCAAACCGAAACCAAAGGGCTGAAAGTTATCGCGGCGGAGGCGAAAGACCTTGCGGCCCGGGCGCGCAATCGCAAATTGATGCCGCACGAATACCAAGGGGGATCGTTTTCTATCTCCAACCTCGGCATGTTTGGCATTCCGCGCTTTACCGCTGTGATTAATCCGCCTCACGCTGGCATCCTGGCCATTGGCAGCGGCGAGCCCCGGCCCATCGTCAAAGATGGCGCCATTGCCATTGCCACCATGATGTCCGTCACCATGTCTTGCGATCATCGGGTTATCGATGGCGCATTAGGCGCGACATTCCTCGCTGCGTTCAAACGCTATATTGAAGACCCCATGATGATGTTGCTATAGGAGCGCCCAATGGAAATTTTTGGTTTCTTTTTGTTTTTCCCCTTTCTGCTTGTCGGACTTGTGTTGTGGGTCTGGGCGCTGGTTGAGGTGCTCCGCAGCGGTGAAGAAGACACGGCGAAAATTCTGTGGGTGCTGATTCTCATTTTCATTCCGGTCATTGGCTGGATTATTTGGCTGTTTATTGGCCCGCGGGCAGGTAAGAAAAAATCATGAGGTGTTGTTAGTACGATGAGCTTTCCAGAGTGTATTTCATTGAAGGAAAAACTAGCCACCTTTGATCAGCGGTGGACACCCAAAATTGTCGCAGATCTAAATGATCACGAAGTGAAAGTTGTGAAACTGGAAGGCGCGTTCGAATGGCACTCGCACGACAATACGGATGAGATGTTCTTCATCGTCGCGGGGACCCTGCGCATGAAATTTCGAGATCACGAAGCGGTTCTGCAGGCAGGCGACATGATCGTCGTGCCAAAGGATGTAGAACACTTACCCGTCGCGGCGCCGTTTGCAGAAGTTATCATTATCGAACGCCGAGCAACGCTGAACACCGGCAATGCAGGCGGCAAACGCACTGTTTCTAACCCAGAAAGAATCTGATGCCCGATACATTCGACCTCATCATCATCGGCTCTGGCCCGGGCGGGTACACCGCTGCCATTCGCGCGGCGCAGCTGGGCATGAAGGTGGCGTGCGTGGAACGCGAGGGCCTTGGCGGTATTTGCCTCAACTGGGGCTGCATTCCCACCAAGGCTTTGTTGCGCTCGGCGGAAGTGAAACACCTGATGGATCACGCCAGCGACTTTGGCTTGTCAGCGGGGGAAGTCAGTTTCGATGCCGGCGCTGTGGTGAAGCGCTCACGCAAAGTGGCGGCGCGGCTGTCCGGCGGGGTTGCCTTTTTGTTCAAGAAAAACAAAGTCACCCACATTGAAGGGGACGCGACACTTGTTGGCAAAGGCAGCATTAGCGTCGTTGCGAGCGGCAAGACCGTCAAATACAGCGCCAAGAACATTTTGCTTGCCACCGGCGCGCGGGCGCGCACTTTGCCCGGGCTGGAGCCCGACGGTAAATTGATCTGGACCTATCGCGAGGCCATGGTGCCGGAAAGCATCCCCAAGAGCCTGCTGGTGGTGGGGTCTGGGGCCATCGGCATTGAGTTTGCGAGTTTTTACCAAACAATGGGGGCGGAGGTAACCGTTGTCGAAATGCTCGACCGTGTGTTGCCCGTGGAAGACGTAGAGATTTCAAAGCTGGCGCAGAAAGCCTTCAAGAAACAAGGCATGGTCATTCACACCAGTGCCGGAGTGGAGAAACTTGAGGCGCAAAAGAATTCCGTCAAAGCCACCATCAAGCTCAAAGACGGCAAGACGGAGGTGCAAGAATTCGAGCGGGTGATCCTGGCCATTGGCATTACCGGCAATGTGGAAAACCTCGGGCTGGAAGAAGCTGGCGTAAAAGTGGACCGCGGCCATGTGGTGATCAATGAGTGGTGCGAGACCGGCGCTGCGAACATCTATGCCATCGGCGATTTGGCTGGCCCCCCGTGGCTTGCGCACAAAGCGGGCCATGAAGGCGTCTTGGCCGTTGAACACATGGCCGGGCTCAAGGGCCTTCACCCTATGGATATGGGCAACATCCCCGGCTGCACCTATGCCCACCCGCAAGTGGCCAGCGTCGGCATGACGGAGGAGGCGGCGAAGAAAGCCGGGCACGACGTTAAAGTGGGGCGCTATCCTTTTGCCGGTAATGGCAAGGCGATCGCGCTGGGGGACGACCAAGGGTTGGTCAAGACCGTCTTCGACGCCAAATCCGGTGAGCTTTTGGGCGCGCATATGATTGGCGCGGAAGTAACGGAGTTGATCCAGGGCTTTGCTATCGCCCGCACCTTGGAGACGACCGAAGCGGAGTTAATGGCGACGGTGTTCCCGCACCCGACGCTATCGGAGATGATGCACGAGAGCGTGCTCGAGGCCTATGGCCGGGCGCTTAACATCTGACAGTTCGCCGGATCGTGAACAGAAAGATATTAGTATGGCAATTACATTTGATGAAGTGATCACGGATCGCGAGCAGTTTCGTTTGGCCGCTGGTGGCGAAGCTGGGGCAATGGTTACCGGGAAAGTGATTGATCATGTCGACGACATTTGTCGACGCTTCATCGCCGCGACGCCATTTGTTATGGTATCGACCCGGGGGCAGGACGGTCGTCTTGATCTTTCGCCCAAAGGCGACCCTGCAGGTTTTGTTACTGTTCTGGATGAAAAGACACTCGCCATTCCTGACAGGCTTGGGAATATGCGCCATGACACCTTTGAGAATCTCTTGGTCAATTCAGAGATTGGACTTTTCTTTATCATTCCCGGAAATGGCGACACGCTAAGAGTTAGTGGGAAAGCAACAATCGTGCGTGATGCAGCCCTACAGGCCAGCATGGCAATCAATGGCAGGGAGCCGAAGTTTATTCTTGTAGTTTCAGTGGAAGAAGCCTTTATGCATTGTCCCAAATGCATGATGCGCTCGAAACTTTGGAAACCAGAAGAGTGGCCGGACCGGAGCGATGTGCCGACGTTAGCCCAAGCTATGGTTGCCCATGGAAAATTGTCTGAGTCAGTTACAGAGATGCAAGACATCATAGAGAACGACGGCAAGACTAGGATGTACTAAGCCAGTTGCCCATTTGCGATTTCACTCAACATTTAGACTTGGCGGCGCGGGCCAGCGAGGATCACCAGAAAGAGAGCAAAGATCGCAGGCACCGCCTGCACAAACAAAATCATAAAGCTGGCTGTCATGGCGCCGTAAATGCCAGCGGCAATCACACAGAGTAAAAAGAACATCACCACGTCGCGTTTCTGCGCGAACAATCCCCAAAGCAAACCAACCGCGAGAAATCCGTTGTAAAGCCCCTGGTTGGCGGCAAGCACCGCCATGGTTGCCGCATCCGCAGGAGTAAGCTCAAACACGCTCAAGCCCACGGGCTCCTGCCAGAGAAACATTTGCAGCGCCAAAAAACCAAAATGCAACGCTGCCACTACGAATACAGTAATCGCGCCTAGTGTTCGCATGAGAATGCTCCGTCTCGTCAGGTCGTCGGCGTATCGGGCGTTTTTGGCTTCTCGGTTCGCCCCACAAGAGCGTCCACCTCATCGGGGCCCTCTGATACAAGGGCGGGGGCAACCGGCGCGGGCTCAGGGGCGGGAGTAGGTTCAGCGGCGACAGGGGTTTCGTCGGTGCGCACCGGCAGCTCTTCGCGCTCTGGCGTAACGGCGAGGTCCGGTTCGGGTGCGGCTACCGACGCATCGGGACCCAGAAGCTCATTCACAATATGCATGACCTGGCCGTAGTTGATCTTGCCGGTTCCCAAGATGGGAATATCCTCAGTGTAAAGAATTTTGCGCGGCACCGCCAACTCAACAACGCCGTGGTTCTTGGCAAAGCTGACCATGTCGGCCCTGTTGGCTTCCTTGCTGTTACTTAGCAAAATGATCTGCTCGCCCCTGCGCGCGTCAGGAATGGAGACGGCGGCGTGCATATTGTCTTCCCAGATGGACGTGGCGCAGTTTTCCACAACTGCAAGGGAAACCATTTCCCCGCCCACTTTGGCAAAACGCTTCACGCGGCCCCGAATGGTGACGAACCCTTCGTCATCTACGGTGACGATATCGCCGGTATCGTGCCAGCCATCTTTTGGTGCCTGTACGATGCCCGGCTGATCCGACATGAGATACCCCAACATGATGTTAGGGCCGTTGATGAAGAGCCGCCCGCCTTCAGCAATTCCTGGTACGTCCTCAAGGCGATAATCCATGCCGGACATGAATTTTCCAACCGAACCTGGTTTATTTCCCGAAAGTTGATTGGCCGCGGCCACCGGCGCCGCTTCTGTCGCGCCATACCCTTCCAGTAGCTCGATATTATATTTGCGTCTCACTAATTGCCGGGTTTCGTCCTTGACGCGCTCGGCACCGCACACGGCGATGCGCAAGGAGTTGAGATCTCCTTGATCGCCGGCCCGCGCGTATTGGCTCATAAAAGTGTCTGTCGCCAGCAATATGGTGGCTTTCGTCTTGCGCACGCGCTTGACGATTTCCTTGCCCTGCAGCGGTGAGGGATGGCAGATGGTTTTCAAGCCAATCAGCATGGGCATCAAAACCCCAACCGTCAGCCCAAAGCAGTGGAACGTGGGTAGCGGATTAAACACCGCGTCATTTTCATAGAGGTCGATGTGATCGCGCACTTGCTCAATGTTCGCCACCACATTGGCGTGGGAGAGTACAACGCCCTTGGGGTCGCCCTCGGTGCCGGACGTAAAGAGAACGACACAAGGACTATCGGGGTCAGACTGCGCTGCAAACGCCCAGGGCAGAAAGGGGCCCAAGCCGCCAGCAAGTTTGTCCCCCAGCGAGAGATTTTCGCGCACATCTTCCAGATAGACGATGTTGGCGTGGGTCTCTAAATCTTTGATGAGATCTTCAAAGCCGCCCAGTTCAACGAATTTGTGCGCGGTGACGATTGTCTTGATTTTCGACATGGTGCACGCCGCTTTGAGCGAGCGCGACCCTGCGGTGAAATTCAACATGGCGGGGGTGCGGCCATAAGCCGAGAGGGCAAAAAACGCGATCACCGCGCCGACGCCGGTTGGCAGTAAGACGCCCACCATTTCACCTTTTTCGGTGCCGTTCTTCAGGGCACTGCCAAGGCCAAAGGATGCGCGGGTAATTTCGTCGTAAGTCAGCTTGCGCTCGTCGCCATCGACCATGATGTCCACTTTGCCGCCCCGTTTGCTCCGGGCTTTCAAAAAGGCGGAGAAAACCGTTCTGCGCGATCGACTCACATCAAAGGGCTTGTGAAGGGTTTTGCCCAACTCGACTTCGGCAGGCAAATTGATCCCGCTGGCAGTGGTATCTGACAAACTAATTCTCCCCGATAGCTTCAGGTTCATAGCGACCTGTTATTTGCCCAAGTCTAGCGCCATTTGGCTGAGGGCGGCAATATGACAGGATCCCCAAGATTGGCTGAAAGCTGGGCGAAACCAAGGCAATATCTGCCGCTTGATCTTATCCGCCGCTCGGCCCATCTTCTGCCCATAATGGCTACAGTAATAGACATCAAGTCTGGCAAAGACCCGCGCGCACTGCGTCATCCGGAAAAGCAGAAAAATCCGGATAGCCCCATTTTGCGCAAACCCCATTGGATTCGCGTGAAGGCGCCCATGGGGCAGGGCTTTGCCGAGACCAAAAAAATCATGCGCGACAACAATCTTGTCACCGTGTGCGAGGAAGCCGGCTGCCCCAACCTGGGTGAGTGTTGGGAGCTGAAACACGCCACCATGATGATCATGGGCGACACCTGCACCCGGGCTTGTGCATTTTGCAATGTACGCACCGGGATGCCAGCACCGCTTGATACGGACGAGCCGGAAAATGTCGGCAAGGCTGTGGCGCAATTGGGCCTCAATCACATTGTCATTACCAGCGTTGATCGTGACGATTTGGCCGATGGCGGCGCGAAGCATTTTGCAGAAGTGATTCTTGCCATTCGTAAACATGCGCCAAACACCACGGTGGAAATATTGACGCCGGATTTCCTACGCAAGGATGGTGCGGAAGACATCGTCATTGATGCCAAGCCAGATGTGTTCAATCACAATCTTGAAACCGTACCGCGGCTCTATCTCTCTGTACGTCCCGGTGCGCGCTATTACAATTCAATCCGTTTGCTCGACCGGGTCAAGCAACGCGACCCGCATCAGTTCACCAAATCCGGCCTCATGGTGGGGTTGGGGGAAACCCGTGAAGAAGTGATGCAAGTGATGGATGACTTGCGCTCCGCCAAAGTGGATTTCCTTACCATCGGGCAGTACTTGCAGCCCACCCGGAAACACCACCCGGTGATGGAGTTTGTCACGCCGGACGAGTTCAAATCCTATGAGCGCATTGCCTATGCCAAAGGATTTTTGATGGTCTCAGCCACGCCGCTGACGCGCAGTTCCTATCACGCCGGCGATAATTTCAAAAAGCTGCGCGATGCACGCCACAAACAGCTTGGTCAATCTTGAGAACTTATCGCGAGCGCAAAATTGTTCCCTATTCCCCCGATCAGGTTTTTGATGTGGTGGGGGATGTGGAGCACTACCCCGAATTTCTGCCATGGGTGGAGGATCTTGTGATCCATAAGCGCTGGGAGGAAGACGGGGTCGAGCATTTTGAAGCGACCATGACGGTCACGGCAAAATCCTATAGCGGCGCGGCGCGCACCCAAGTGCGCCTTGATCATGTTGAGAACGAGATTGTTGTGGATCTGCTTGATGGACCGTTCAAGCATCTTCATAACACCTGGAAGTTCCGAGAGCGGAAACAGCGCGGTACAGAAGTGTTCTTCTATATTGAGTTTGAGTTCACCAGCCGCGTTTATCAAACGCTCATTGGGGCGTTCATGGGCGAAGCGGCGCGCCGTATGGTCGGCGCGTTTACTGACCGTATGAAAAAACTCTACGGCTAAATGAGCCGTTCTCGTAGCATTTCCATGGCGACTTTAAGCGATGCCATGCGCACGTTGCTGCGTCCAAGCGCACCAAAATGTTCTTCGCGGGTGATGACCTCGCCATCTTTCAGCGCCGTGGCGAAGCAGACATAGCCCTCTGGTTTGGGGCCTGATGCGCCGGGCCCGGCGACACCTGAGATTGCGACGGTCAATTGCGCGGCGGAATGGGCGAGGGCGCCCGTCGCCATAACGCCGGCGACTTCGGGGCTGACCGCGCCATAGGTTCTGAGCACCGCGCCGGAAACCCCGAGCACCTGCATTTTGGCAACATTGGAATAGGTGTTGAAGCCGCGCTCAAAGACCGTGGACGAGCCGGGGATTTCCGTGAGCAGTGCCGCCACCAGCCCACCGGTGCAGCTTTCTGCGGTGGCGATCATGATTTTTTTCTCGCGCGCCAGCTCCAACACATCTTCGCTGAGGGCAATAAAGTCGGGGGGGAAAATCATCGCAGCAGTCCGATCAAAATTACAATCACGCCAGCATAGGTGCCGGCCACCAGGTCATCCATCATGACGCCGCCGGCGCCGGGCAGGCCGCGCTCTGCTAAATCAACCGGCCATATTTTCAAGATATCAAAGAGGCGGAAAAGCACGAAGGCGGCGACAAAGATATCCAAAGTAAGATTTGGAACAAACGCGGCCACAATCATCAAGGCCAAGCATTGCCCGGCAACCTCGTCGATTACGACCTCGGTGGGGTCATCATTTGCGGCGCTCTTGAGATAAACGCCAACGGACCACCAGCCCGCGCCGATGGCGGCAATGGTAAGCACAAACAAACCCGGCAGCCCGGCGGCCCAAACGGCGCCATAGGCAAGCACGAGCCCGGCAGCAGAGCCCCAGGTGCCGGGGGCGGGGCGCAAATGCCCGACACCGCCCACAGTTGCGATAAGGGAGGCGAGCGTCATGGTGCCCCCCTTGGCAGCTCAATGGTGGCGACCGCTTGCGCCGCGATGCCTTCACCCCGTCCGGTAAACCCAAGGCGCTCTGTGGTGGTTGCTTTGACGCTAACGCGCGCGGGGGAGAGGCCCGCGATCTCAGCAATACGCGTGATCATGGCATCGCGATGGGGCGTGATCTTGGGGGCCTCGCAGATAATGGTCACATCCAGCCGCATGATGCTGCCGCCCTTCGCGCGCGCCAAATGCGCAGCGTGGCCGAGGAAGAGGCCTGAGCTTGCGCTTTTCCATTTAGGGTCAGACGGGGGGAAGTGCGTACCAATATCGCCATCCCCCAACGCCCCCAGCAGCGCATCTGTGAGCGCATGAAGCGCCACGTCTGCATCGGAATGGCCCGCCAATTGTTGGTCGTGCGGAATTTCAATACCGCCCAGTAAGACGTGGGTGCCCGGCTCAAAGCGATGCACGTCATAGCCAAGACCGGTGTGGGTTTCCATTGTGCCGTTGAGATTGCGCGCCGCCATGGCAAAGTCTTCTTCGCGGGTGATCTTGATGTTGGCTTCATCCCCTGGCACCGGCGTCACCTCCATCCCGGCGGCGCGGGCGACAGAGACATCGTCAGTGAATTTATCGCCGTTGTGTTGCGCGGTCTCATGGGCCGCAAGAATGGCAGCAAAGGGAAAGCCTTGCGGGGTTTGCGCGCGGGTGAGGCCCTCCCGCGGCGGACCATCATCGCCTGCGCTTGTCTTAAGGGTGTCGGTGACAGCAAGAGCTGGAAATGCGCCGCGCCCGGTTCCGGCGGCCTCCGCAACACGCGATATGAGTTTTTCTGAAACACAAGGCCGCGCGCCATCGTGAATGAGCACATGGTCAGGCTTATGATCTGCAAGCGCGCACAAGCCCTTTAGCACAGAGGCCTGCCGCGTGGCCCCGCCAGTGACCGGGGGCAAAAGGTCCAATCCCGCTGCAGCATGGTCATAGAGGTCGCGCGTGCCATCAGCGATCACCGGCAAGACCATCGCCACATCGGGATGCGCGGAAAAACTCTCAAGGCTGTGGCGCAGCACCGGTTTACCCAAAAGCGCACGATATTGTTTGGGAACCTCGCCGCCGACGCGCGATCCCTGTCCGGCCGCAACAATGAGAACGGCAATGCTCACGCGGCGCTCTCCTTAAAAACATTGAGGCGCGCTTGCAGGCCTGCCTTCACGCCTGGCCACTCCTCATCAATAACTGAATAGTAGGCGGAGTCGCGGACATATGAATCACTTACGCGGGTATGCTTGCGGAAGATGCCCTCAAACTTTGCGCCCATCTTCAAAATCGCGGCGCGAGACTGCGCATTTCTCGCATCGGTTTTGAGTTCCACACGCACACAGCCCAGGCGCTCAAAAGCGTTTTGCATGAGCAGCAATTTTGCCTCCGGGTTGACGTAGGTGCCTTGCGACTGGGGGCGATACCAGGTGAAGCCAATTTCAACGCGCGGTTCGTGCTCTGAGATATTGAGATAGCGGCTGGTGCCGGCCACATCCCCCGAGGATTTGTCGCGAACGGCAAAGATCTGATCGCTGCGGCCAGCCATAAGACCAAGCGACCAATTGAACCAGCGGTCAAACTCGCCGGCCACATCCCCCGGAATATAGGCGAAAATCGTTGGATCAGAGGCCGCCGCGGCATGTAGCCCCTCGCGGTGGCTTTCGCTAAGGGGCTCCAGGTCAATGAAGGTGCCGTTAAGGATGTGAGGTGTCAGGTCCAATTTGCACTCCATAGTTGCCTAATATTTATGCATTTCCGCTATGCTGCACTTGCGAAGAGGCCCAGCACCGCTAGTATGACTACGAATTGAGCAATTTTGGGACATCTTTCGAGGCCCTTCATGCCGCTTACCGTGGGAAACCTCACTATTCGAAATTCAGTATTCCTTGCGCCTATGTCCGGCGTGACGGATTTGCCGTTTCGTCGTCTTGCATACCGCCTTGGGGCGGGTCTCGTCATCTCCGAAATGATCGCCAGCCAAGAGATTTTGCTCGGCTCGCCGGATGCCACCTCAAAAGCGGCGCTTGATCTGGGCCTTGCGCCAGCGGCAGTGCAAATCGCCGGGCGCGAAGCCATGTGGATGGCAGAAGCTGCAAAGCATCTGCAAGGCCAAGGGGCGGCGCTCATCGACATCAATATGGGGTGCCCGGCCAAAAAGGTCACCAACGGGCTTTCAGGGTCGGCGCTGATGCGCAATTTGGATCATGCGCTGGAGCTAATCGCTGCCACCGTCAACGCCGTCAATGTTCCTGTGACCCTCAAAATGCGAACCGGGTGGGATGATACCTCGCGCAATGCAGCAGAGCTTGCACGCCGCGCCGAAGCGGCCGGGGTGCAGATGATCACCGTGCATGGTCGCACCCGCTGCCAGTTTTATGACGGCAAAGCCGATTGGCATTTCGTCGCCAAGGTGAAAGATGCCGTGGCCGTGCCCGTCATCATCAACGGAGACATTTGCTCGGCCCCTGATGCGGTTGCCGCCCTTCAAGCGTCCGGCGCGGATGGTGTGATGATCGGCCGCGGGGCCTATGGTCGGCCCTGGCTGCCGGGGCAGATTGCGACATTTCTGGAAACCGGCGACCTGCCAGCAGATCCTGATCTCGCCACGCGGCTTGAATTGATCCTCTCCCAATATGCTGAAGCGATTGAGTTCTATGGCGAAGAACTGGGCGCGCGGGTGAGCCGCAAACATCTGGGCTGGTATCTCGAAGGGCTGCCCGATGGTGCCGCCTGGCGCAAACGCATTTGCCGGTTGAGTGATCCAGCAGAGGTGGAGCGCAATCTCCGAGCGGCATTTGCCGGCACGCCCGCGCGGGAGGTGGCGTAATGTCTTTGCCCGCTCCGACCCCAAATCCAGAAAACAAAGATCGCGTTTTCAAGCTTGATGCGGTGTTTGACGCCTTGCCCTTCGCGGCCATTGTTGTGGATGCGGATCTGACGCCGCTGCTATCAAATCCTGCGGCAGAACAATTCTTTTCCGCCGGGGCAACATATCTGGCGCGCCATCGGCTAACGGACTTTGTTCCCGACGACAGCCCTTTGGTCGCCGTGGTGGTGCAGGCGTTCACGTCGGGCGGCGCGGTCACGGACTATGGGGTGGAGCTTGGCAGCCATCGTTTGCCCACGCGGCCTGTTGATGTGCAGGCCACACCTCTTGAAGGGGGGCAGGTGCTGGTGACCCTTCAGGAACGCACTGTCGCGCGCGCCATGGATCGGCAACGCTCCTCCCGCGCCGCTGCGCGCACCATCACGGGGCTGGCGGCGGTTTTGGCCCATGAGATCAAAAATCCGCTTGCGGGTATAAAGGGCGCAGCTCAGCTATTGGGCCGCGAGGCACTTGAAGCTGACAAGTCGCTCACCAGTTTAATCGCCGATGAAGTGGATCGTATTTGCGTCCTTGTGGACCGCATGGAGTCGTTCGGCGAAGTCAAACCGGGTGCCAAGGAAGCGGTAAATATCCACGAAGTTCTTGAGCGTGTGAAACGCCTCGCTGAAGCAAGTTTTGCCAGCACAATTGATATTCAAGAAATATACGATCCCTCCTTGCCGCCGGTGCTGGGGGATTTCGATCAGCTTGTGCAACTTCTGCTCAATCTGGTGCGCAATGCGAGCGATTCCATCGGCGAGCGCGTTGGCGGCGTGATTGCACTGCGCACCAGCTTCCATGGCGGTATGCGGCTGTCGGCTCCGGGCGCGCCGCTTGGATCAAGTCTGCCTATTGAGGTGCAAGTGAGCGACAATGGCTCGGGCATTCCTGACGATCTGCGACCGCATATTTTTGATCCCTTTGTCACCTCCAAGCGCCGCGGCGCGGGGCTTGGTCTGGCATTGGTGGCCAAGATCATTGGTGAGCATGGCGGCGTCATTGAATGCGAGTCTGAGCCCGGCGCAACGCAATTTCGCATATTGTTACCGCGGGCAAATGAAAAGGATGTGAGCCATGGCGGGTGAACGGATCATCGTTGCCGATGACGACTTGGCAATTCGCACGGTGTTGTCGCGCGCGCTTGAATCTCAAGGCTATCGTGTTGCCACGGCAAACTCTGTGGGGTCGCTTTTAGCGTTGGCGGAGCAACAGCCCGCAGATGTCATCATCACAGATGTCTACATGCCCGAAGAAAGTGTTCTTGAGGTGCTGCCGCATCTGAAAGCATCTCAGCCCGGTGTCCCGGTCATTGTCATGAGTGCGCAAAGCACCCTGCGCACCGCTGTGGAAGCGACCGCCCAAGGGGCCTATGACTATGTCGCCAAGCCGTTTGATCTTGATGATCTGCTCGCCCTGGTGGCGCGCGCTGTAGCCGGTCGCTCGACCGCCCCGGCGGTTCCCAATGAAAACCTCATGGGCGGGGCAGATGTGCCGCTCATCGGGCGCTCACCGGCGATGCAGGATATCTACCGCGCCATGGCGCGGCTTATGCTGACGGATCTGACGGTTCTCATTGCCGGGGAAAGCGGCACCGGCAAGGAACTCATTGCCCGTGCGCTTCACGACATGGGCCAGCGCAGCGCCAAACCGTTTGTTGCGGTGAATATGGCCGCCATCCCGCGCGAGTTGATTGAGGCTGAACTTTTCGGTCATGAAAAAGGCGCCTTTACCGGCGCGGCGGAACGCAGCATTGGCAAATTTGAGCAGGCCGGGGGCGGCACGCTTTTCCTCGATGAAATTGGTGACATGCCCTTTGAAGCCCAGACACGGTTATTGCGAGTCCTGCAAGATGGCGAGTTTTCCCGCGTGGGGGGGCGTACCGCCATACGCGCCAATGTACGGATCATTGCGGCAACCCACCGCGACCTGAGACGGCTTATCAGCATGGGGGATTTTCGTGAGGATCTTTACTACCGGCTCAACGTGGTGCCCTTGCGGGTGCCGCCGTTGCGGGATCGGCTTGATGATATCCCGGAGCTGGCACGGCACTTTCTTGGCATCGCCGCATCAGAAGGTCTTCCCGCCAAGGCGTTGGAACCAGCCGCCTTGGCTGCGCTCAAAGGACATCCCTGGCCAGGCAATGTGCGCGAGCTTGAAAATCTCATGCGGCGTCTGGCGGCGCTCGCTTCAGAAGATGTCATTACGCGGCTGGCGGTGGAGCAGGAATTGGCTGAGGTGGGGCAAGGGGAGCCGCTCCAGTCCCCGGTGCCACGGTCTTCGGAAACCATGTCTGAGTCCATAGATCGTCATCTGCGGCGCTATTTTGAGCGGCACGGTAAAGATCTACCGGCCTCAGGGCTTCACAACCGCATTATGCGGGAAGTCGAGCGGCCATTAATCGAGCTCACTCTTGAGGCTACCCGCGGCAATCAGATCAAGGCCGCTGAGCTTCTGGGCATTAACCGCAATACCCTGCGCAAGAAAATCCGTGAATTGGATATTGAGATCGTGCGCGGGACAATTCGGTCACAAATGTGATGCGTTAACGCAACATAGTGATTGATTTACCCTCGATTTCAGCCCAGTCTTCAAGGGATTCAGGCCATGCGTTGCCTTCTTGCCGCCTGTGTGGCGCGAGAGACGCAAATGGCCTGGAGACTGTGGTTGTACAGCCACGGGGTGGGGGAATGGCCACGTTTGTCAACGTTGGCCTTTATTGGATGTGAAAGGGACCGTTTCGCAACGATGGCGAGCGTATCGGAATCAAATGGGCCGCAAAGTCCCAGCAGCGTCGCGCTGGGGGGTGTTCGTCCCCAATTGCCGGTTTTGGCCATTCTCGGCACCCTTTTGGGGCTGGGGGTCGTGGCGTCATTCGCGGTCACCTATCTTGTATTCAACGGCATCATTGAAGTTGTTGATTTAGACACCTCACTTACTTTGCTGATGGGCCTCAATTTTGTTTTGGCTTTTGGCCTCGTGGCGCTTCTGGTTTGGAGTCTGGTCAAGTTTTTTGTCGGGCGTCAGCGCGGCCAAGGCGGCTCGCGCATTCATGTGCGCCTTGTGGGCATGTTCACCATTGCCGCGGTTGTTCCCGCCATTGTCGCTGCCGCAGCATCCGTCCTTATACTGAACTTTTTCCTTGAAACCGCATTTAACAGTCGGGTTGAGAACGCCATCAATGCGTCTGTGGATGTGGCGCGGGTTTATGTCGCCGACATTCAAAATGAAATTGCCGGTGAAACCGCTGCGATGGCGCAAGATCTTGATGCCGCCGCGCAATTGCTGGACGCAAATCCCATCGGATTCAGTGAGTATGTGGCGCGTCAGGCCCAGCTTCGATCGTTCCTGATGGCGGCCGTGGTCGCGCGCGATGGGGAAATACTGGCAATTGCTCGGACTGAGGGCCTTGAAAGCGTACCGCCACCCCTTGAGGAGGCTTATATCGGCGCTGAAGAAAACCCGGTGGTTGTTCGCCCCATCAATGATGAGCTGATTATGGCGTTTGCCAAATTACCATCGTTTGAGGATGCCTATCTCTATGTCATTCGCGGCATTGATGCGCAGACCGTCAATGCGTTTTTAACGGCGGCAGAGAATTTGGCTGAGTTTGAGGAAGCCAAAGACTCGCGCTTTCAAATCCAGGCGCTTTTTGCCGTTGGGTTCGTCATGCTGGGCCTATTGATGTTGCTCTTTGCCGTGCTGACGGGACTGTCTGCTGCCGGGCGCATTGTGGCGCCCATTGGCCGACTGGTAGGTGCGGCAGAACGAGTGAGTGAGGGTGACCTGACCGCCCGCGTTGATGTCGGCCGGGAAGATGATGAGGTTGCCACTCTCGGGCGCGCCTTTAACCGCATGACCGGTCAACTTCAAACCCAACGCAATGAATTGATAGAAGCCAACCGGCAATATGATCGTCGTCGCCGGTTTACCGAAGCGGTATTGTCCGGGGTGACGGCTGGTGTGCTCGGTCTGGATGGCAAGGGGCGGATCACCTTGGTCAACCGCTCAGCGCTGGCGTTGCTCGGCGCGGCGCGGGCTGATTTGATCGGCAAACCCCTTTGGGATGCGTTGCCGGAACTTGGCGACCCTGTACGCGAAGCTGTGGTAAGCGGGGAGCCGCCGACCCAAGGGGAGGTCGAGCTGCATTTTGGATCGCGGGTCCGCAACCTGACCATTCAAATTACCGCAGAAGCCGGCGTCGGCGAGGCGACAGAAGGGGGCGCGGCGAAGGGCTATGTTGTGACCTTTGACGATGTGACGGATCTTGTCTCAGCGCAGCGCATGTCCGCCTGGGCAGATGTGGCGCGCCGTATCGCCCATGAGATCAAAAACCCGCTCACGCCCATTCAATTGTCGGCTGAGCGGTTGAAGCGGAAGTACAAGAAAGAAATCACCTCAAATCCTGAGGTGTTTGATCAGTGCACCGATACCATCATTCGCCAAGTGGCTGATATCGGCCAGATGGTCGATGAGTTTTCGGCCTTTGCGCGCATGCCGGAGGCCGTTTTGAAACCGCGCAACATCAACGAAACAATTCGCGAAGTTGTCTTCCTGCAAAAGCTTGCGCACAAAAATACCGATGTGAAGGCGAGCCTTCCCGACGAGGACGTGGTTCTTAACTGCGATACACGACAGCTCTCGCAAGCGATCATTAACATCATTAAGAATGCCGCCGAAGCGGTGGAAACACGGCGCAAGAATGAGGGCGACGAAACCATCAAAGGGTATGTGCAGGCGCGCGTTGTTTTGGAAGGCGATCATTTTGAAATTCAGGTTATTGACAACGGCTGCGGCTTACCTACAGAGAAGCGCCATCGCCTGGCCGAACCATATGTGACCACGCGCGAAAAGGGCACCGGGCTAGGCTTGGCCATCGTGAAGAAAATTATGGAAGACCACAAAGGTGAGTTGATTATTGAGAATGCGCCCACAGGATTTATTAAATCATGGGACCGCGTGGGCGCGCGTATTCGCTTGGTGTTTCCGGCAGAGGCAACGATGAACGATGCCATGCTTGCCGATGACGGGATCAGGGTAGAGGGGTAAATTTCATGGCGACAAATGTTTTGATCGTTGATGATGAGGCGGACATTCGGGAGCTCATCTCGGGTATTCTTCAAGATGAAGGCTATGAAACGCAGCTTGCGGCAGACAGCGATGCGGCCTTGAGCGCTATTGAAAAGCGTATGCCGTCATTATTGGTGCTCGATATTTGGCTTCAGGGCAGCAAGCTTGACGGCTTGGAGGTTCTGGCCGAGGTCAAAAAATATCATGCGGACCTGCCGGTGGTGATTATTTCCGGCCACGGCAATGTGGAAACCGCCGTCTCTGCCATCAAAATGGGGGCGTATGATTTCATTGAGAAGCCGTTCAAAGCGGAACGCTTGATGTTGATCGTGGAGCGGGCCATCGAGAACGCCAAATTGCGCCGAGAAAATACCGAATTACGTATGAAAACCGGTTCTGGTGCCGATCTGGTTGGGAAGTCCAGCGCCATTACCCAAGTACGTCAGATTATTGAACGGGTTGCCCCCACCAATAGTCGCGTGTTGATTTCGGGTGCGCCAGGCAGCGGCAAGGAAGTGGCCTCGCGTCTCATTCATGCCAATTCGCGCCGTTCTAGCGGTCCCTTCATTGCCATCAATGCGGCGACCATAGCGCCCGAGCGCATGGAAATTGAGCTTTTTGGTGTTGAGGCCGGGGACGGCCAGCCGCGCCGGGTTGGCGTGTTTGAGCAGGCCCACGGCGGCACGCTATTTCTTGATGAAATAGCGGACATGCCTCATGAGACCCAAAGTAAGATCCTCCGCGTCCTTGTGGAGCAGAATTTTGAACGCGTCGGGGGCGGCCCAAAGGTCCAGGTGGATGTGCGAGTGATGAGTTCCACTAGCAAGGACCTTCGTGAGGAGATCGCCAAAGGGCGGATTCGGGAGGACCTTTTCCACCGCCTAAACGTGGTGCCGCTCCGAATTCCCCCCCTATCAGAGCGACGCGAGGACATTCCCGAGCTCGTAGATCACTTTATGGCCTTATTAGCGGATGCATCAGGCCTTCCGCCGCGGCGAATCGGCGAAGATGCACTGGCCGCCCTGCAAGCCCATGACTGGCCGGGAAATGTCCGCCAGTTGCGGAATATTGTTGAGCGGTTGCTGATACTCGCGACCCATGATGTGGAAGAAATGATTACCGCCGATCTACTACCTGCTGAGGTTTCGTCATCATCGCCTGGTATGGGCGATTCCGGCCGCACCGAGCACATAATCTCGTTGCCGCTCCGGGAGGCGCGCGAAATGTTCGAGCGGGAATATCTTATGGCACAAATCAAACGCTTTGGCGGTAACATCTCTCGCACGGCGTCGTTTATTGGCATGGAGCGTTCTGCGCTTCATCGCAAGCTCAAGTCCCTCGGCGTAAGTACGAGCGGACGTCAAAATGGCGCGATAAACGCCTGACGGTATCGGCGGGAGGAACCGCATGAAGATCATAATCTGCGGGGCAGGGCAGGTCGGGTCCGGCATTGCCAGGCAACTTGCTGTGGAAAACAATGACGTGACGGTGATTGATCAATCGCCGGAGCTTATTCAATCCTTGCAAGAGCAGATCGACATTCGCTGCATCGTCGGCCACGGCTCGCACCCTGATGTGCTGGAGCGCGCTGGGGCGGCGGATGCCGACATGCTTATTGCGGTCACCTTCTATGACGAAGTCAATATGATCTCCGCGCAGGTGGCCCATTCTCTGTTTCGCACGCCGCTGAAGATTGCGCGGGTGCGGGCACAAAGTTACCTAAACCCCATTTGGCAAGATCTCTTCAGCCGCGATCACATGCCCATTGACGTCATCATCTCACCGGAACTTGAGGTGGGGCGCTCAGTATTGCGTCGCCTTGAGGTGCCCGGCGCATTTGAGTCAGTCAGCTTTGCCGATGGGGTCGTGCAAGTGGTGGGCGTGCGGATTGAACAAGATACGCCCATTGTGGACACACCGCTGGAACAACTGACGGAGTTGTTCCCTGATTTGCGCGCAGTTGTTGTTGGCATTGTTCGTCATGGCGCATTGTTTGTGCCTACGCGCCGCGATCAAATGCTCATCGGTGATGAGGTTTACTTCATCTGTGCGCGGGAACATGTGGCGCGCACGCTCGATTTGTTTGGCCATCAAGAACCTGCCGCGCGGCGCGTGATTATTGTGGGCGGCGGCAACATTGGTGTCTTTGTGGCGCGCGAGCTTGAAAGCCGCCCAGGCATGCGCGTGAAGCTGATTGAAAACAACAAAAAGCGCGCTGAGATTGCTGCGGATCGTCTTGATCGAACGGTTGTCTTTAATGGGAGCGGTCTTGATCAAGCTATCTTGCGGGAAGCTGGCATTCAGGATGCCGAAAGCATTGTTGCTTTGACCAATGACGACAAGGTCAACATCTTGACCGCTGTTATAGGCAAGCAATTAGGTTGCTCCAAAGCCATGACCCTCATCAATAACCCTGACTTCGGCGCTATTGTACCGTCCCTGGGGATAGATACGTTCCTTGATCCACGCGCCACAACGGTATCGACCATCCTGCAGCATGTCCGGCGGGGGCGCATTCGCCGGGTGCATTCGGTGCGAGCGGGGGCGGCGGAGGTTATTGAGGCCGAAGCGCTG
>JAJFIK010000043.1 GCA_021775005.1 Rhodospirillales bacterium | reverse complement strand
ATCTGCGACACAGACCAGGGGATGAAGCCATGACCGGGGTCGTAGGGGCCGAACTCCGGGGTGCTTGTCGGTCTGGTCTGGCTGACTGGTCCGGGGTTGGTGAACTGGGGGTCACCGTAGCGGATGAGTGTGCCGTGTCAGGTCTGGGGTTGCTGTGTGGCGCTGGTTGCTTCGATGGTCGGCGAGATCGAATGGTCGGCGGTCGTGGCGGTGATTGCCCACCAAGCGATGCCGGTGGTGATGTAGATGTCGGCGATGTTGAAGGTGGGCCACCAGCCGGTGTGCAGCATGTCGACCACGGAGCCGGCTTCGAGCCGATCGATGGTGTTCGCGAGCGCTCCGGCGATGATGAGCGTGGCGGGCCCGGTGGGTGTTCGGTTGTTCCATGCGGCTCGGAGGATTGCGAGCGCGATCGTGAGGGTTGCGGCGGTGATCAGCAGGGGTGGGATGTTGGTGAACAGCCCGAATGCGGTGCCGCTGTTGTAGCTGAGTTGCAGGTCGATGGGTCCGGGAAGCGTGGTGGGTGCGTCGTCGAGTGTGGCGGTGGCCCAGATCTTGGTGGCGAGATCGATCGTGATGAGCGCGGCGATCCAGGCGAGCATGGTGCGACGTCGGGTCGGGTTCATCGGCTGATCTTGAGGATGCGTCGCGCGCCGTTGGCGACGACGGCGAAGATCACGGCGCCGGCGATGAGGTCGGGGATGCCGGAGTCGGTGAGTGTGACGCCGATCGCTGCAGCGATGACGAGTCCGTTGACCTTGATGTCGTTGGCAGTGAAGATCCAGCTGGCTTGTAGGTGTGCTTCGCCGGACCGGACGCGATGCAGCACGAGCAGTGTGATGATGTTGCCGGCGAGCGCGAGCACGGACATCACGATCATCGAGGTCGGGTCCGGGAGTTCGTTGTCGGCGAAGAATCGTCGTAGGACCTCGGCGAGACCGAGCGCGGCGAGGCCGATCTGGAGGTATCCGCTCGTGCGTGCGAGTTGTTTCTTGCGTGCGGCAGCGGTCCCGACGGCGGCGAGGCTGAGCGCGTATACGCTGGCGTCGGCGCCCATGTCGAGTGCGTCGGCGATGAGTCCCATGGAGCGGCTGATCAAGCCGACGGTGAGTTCGCCGACGAAGAAGCCGGCGTTGATCACGAACGCAACGATCAGCGCGTTGCGTTCGCGTCGGGTGTCGGGGGCGGGCCCGATCTCGCTGGTGTCGTCGACGAACTCGGCGCCAAGGTTGAGGGTTTGGAGTGCGGTGTCGATGGTGTCGGTGTCGGTCGTGTGGTCGATCAGCACGTCACGTTGGTCGAGGTCGACTTCGATGCGGTTGATCTGGTCGATGTCGGACAGTGCCATGCGCACGAGTTGTTCTTCGGCGGCGCAGTCCATGCCGGCGACGTGGAAACGGCTGACGGTCATCGGCTGCTCACGCGTTGGGGTTGGTGGTGTAGTTCGGACAGAGATCGATGTGTTCGCCGGTGACTGCGAGGAGTCGTTCGGCCGAGCGGACAACGTCGATGACTTCGTCGTGGGCAATGCGGTAGTGGACCTCGCGGCCGACGCGCCGATCGGTCACGAGTCCGCATTCTCTGAGGCACTTGAGGTGACCGGAGATGTTGCCCTGGGAGCCGTTCAGCGCAGTCACGATGTCGCTCACGCGTTGTTCACCGTCGGCGAGTGTGGTGATGATCGCGAGGCGTGTCGGGTCGCCGAACCCGCAGAACAGTTTCGCTGCGGTCGCGATGGGTGCAGCGTGTTGAATCGTGGCGCTCATGCCGGCGGATTGTATCGGCCTGCGCCGATGTATTGGTCCGGGCCGATGCGTCGTGGGTCAGTCGTGCCCGGCTTGGTCGCTGAGAGCGGCGTGGTGTGCGTGGTTGGCGTAGATGTTGGCTTGGGCGACGGAGAGGCCGAACAGGTCGCTGATCTGTCGGAGGTCGCCGCCGGTCGCGAACGCTTCGTCGAGGATGCGGTCTTGGCGGATCTGTTGGGCGGGTGTGCCGAGCAACCGGGTGTGCCAGGAGCTGTCGACCGGGCGTGTGTGGTGGGCGCTGCGGATGTTGATGAACAGGTGCTCGTTGGCGGTGTTCGGCCAGGTGTAGTGCCGGTGGAAGAGGTAGGTGTCGAGGCGTTCGAGGACGGCGTCGGCCAGCACGATGGTCTGGTCGCCGAGGTGGAGGCGCCGGTCGTAGATGTCGGTGAGTCCGATGTGGCGCAGGTCCTTGACGCGGATGGCGTGGTAGCAGAGCAGCGCTGCGGTGAGTGCCCGGGCGGTGTTCGGCGAGTCGAGCAGGTTGCGGATGGTGGCGAGACCAACGGGGGCGGGGATCGGGTGGTTGGTGTGGGGTTGGCGGATGTGGGTGGTGGGGTTGGTGAACACGACCTTGCGGCCCTTGAGGGTCCGGAAGATCGAGCGGAGTCCTTGGAGCATGTGGGTGCGCTGCCATCCGCTCGCCGGCAGCGCTGTGTAGATGTCGTCGCGGGTGACCTCGCGCAGCGAGGTGTGCCTGGTGGCCCAGGTTTCGACGGCGGGCATCGCCGATCGGAGCTGTTGACCAATGGTGAGATCGCTGCGCGGCTTGCTGCGAGGCGGGGTGGTGCTGCCGTGGCGCATGACGTCGAACCACACGCCGAGTTCGGCGGCGATGGTTTCGGGCAGGCCGTTGGTCTTGGTGGCGAACCAGCCAACGATCGATGGTGGTCGGTCGTCGTCGAGCATGCCAGCGGCGTCGAGGGCGTCGCTCAGCGCGACGGTCGACACCTTGAGTTTGGCGATCGCGTCGATGTCGCTGCAGCGAATTGGTGCGCCGATCGTTTCTTGCTGGCCGAGCAGGATGTGCACGCCGTGTTGAACGGTGACGATCTTGCGGCGGTCCCAGCCGTGAGCTCGGCCGAACTCGTCGACGTGTTGATCCAACAGCAACGCCAGGTTCGCGTCGCGGGGATCGAGGTGACCGACCCGGCGGGCGACGCTGAGGTCACGTTCGAAACGGAACAGCGGCAATTGCAGGTGAGTGACCGGGAACCGGGCGAGAGTCCCGACCGCAACCGGTGGTGGCGGCGACTTCGGGCGTCGCGCCGAGGCAGCTTTGCCCATATCGGCGAACCACAGCTGTTGTCCGTTCCGGTTCGCGGCGATCAGATCGGGGAGCGGCAACGGCGGCTTCGTCGCCAGGACCCGGGTGCGTTGCTTGGTGCAGAGCCGGCAGGCGCCGTAGATGTTGATGGGGACTTCGCGGCTGCAGCACGAGCAGACTCCGAGCTTGCGCTTTTCTCGCCACCCGTTGCACGCGGTGCATCGCCAGGCTCGATGCTTGGACGCACCCCACGCGAAGCAGTCCGGACAGGTGTCGATCGTGACATGGCCCATCCGGTGGCAGCGACCGCACAGCCCGTTGGTGAAGTAGTCCGTCGTCGATCCGCACTCGAGACAAGGTGGCGGAACGGCGGATCCGCCGGGCCAACACCCGAAGCAGAACTTCACCGTGGTGAACGCGACGGGCCACTCGCCGCATGTGGCGCAGAAGCTCTGCCAGCTCACCCCGGCGGCAGCGTTCGGTTCTTCCCCAACCTCGGCGTGACCGTCGCACCAGCGGCGCGCTTCTTGCGCGGTTTGCGGGCCTCGACCTTGTCCGGCTCGCGGATCAACAACTGGTCCGGGTCGCAATCGAGGACCGAGCAGATCACGTCGAGGTCCTCGAGCCGGATCGTGGTTGGCGTTCCCGCCCACAACGACGACATCTTCCCGGCCGAGATCTCCAAGCCGGCGTCCGCGAGCCGGCGTCGCATCTCGGTCGATTTCCAGATGCCCTGTTCGGCAGCGGTCAGTCTCAGATTCCAACGCATCAGTTCACTCCTGTTCGTTGTCCCGGTTCGGGTCGAGGCGGTCGGCAATCCGCTGGTTCGCTTCGGTCCAGGCGCGTTCGATGTGATCGCCGTGCACATGGATGTAGCGGGTCGTGGTCGACAACCACTCGTGGCCGAGCAGTTCCTGGATTGCTTTGAGGTCGACGCCGCGCTGGTAGAGCGACGACGCGCAGAAGTGGCGCAGCGTGTGCGGCGTCAACCGACCGTCGGACCACGCCGGCAACCAACGACCAACCGCTGCGGCGAGTCCGTCACGCAGCGCCTGGTCACCGATCCGGCTGCACGCACCGGTCAGCTTGTCTCGCCGTTCACTCGGGAACAGCGGAGCGTTCGGGTCCTCATAGGCGTCGTCGAACTGGTGGCGAATGTCGCCCAACCACCAATCCATCAGATCCGCCGCGCCGTTGATCGCCGGCACCAGTCGACTCTTGGGTCCGCGGCCTCGGCTGCCTTTGCCGAACCGGACATGGATCTTGCCGAACTCGCCCAAATCACGTCGCCAGTCACGGATGTCGAGCATGTAGGTCTCCTGGATCCGCAGACCGCACCGGCGCCACAACGACGCCGCCATGTAATCCCGTGTCGCCGGCAAGAACTTGCGCGCCTCGGGCAACCACTCACGCCACGCTGCGAACAACACATCGATCTCCTCAATCGACGGCGGTACCCGCACGTTGCTGTAGTCGGCTTTGGTCGGCCGGTTGAACTCGTCGATGATCTGGATCACCACGTGGCCGGTCAAACGTTCGATGTCACCGGAGTAGCGGGCAACGAGGAACGAGTAGAACCGCGCCAGCGACCACGCCTTGTGCTGCACCGTCAACCGGGCCCGATGCAACTCCTTGCGTTGATGGACCAAGAACCGATCAGCGTCGGCCGGCTGCGCCGTCCACACCGGTCGCCCCAGGAACCGGATGAACTCGAAGATCGCACCTCGGTCCTCCACCACCGTCGAGTCACCCGAACCTGCACCCACCGTCGCAAGCAGATACTGATCGACCAGTTCCTGCTCGAAATCCTCAACCTCACCAGGCGCGACAAGCGCCTTCGGGGCGTCCAAGGAGCGGACCACAGCCAACGCCATAGCGTCTCCTCCTGTTCAGCCGGTCGAGCGAATCACCTCGATACCCGGCAAGCCTTCAGGAATCCCGACCAGTTGTCAAGGTTCAGGCCAAGTCGGTCAACCGGCACGGCGACTGACCCGCATGCCCACGTTGGAACTCCGGACCGTTCGCGATTCCGGGAAGTTCCTACAACCGACGGAAGGTTGAAGATATGAGGCTCCGACGAAGGAAAGTGCGCCTGGCCGACCGGCTCCGGCCACATGTGGACGTGAGTTCTGCGCCCGAGCGCATGGTGTCGACGGACCCGATCCGCATGTTTCTCTACCGGTGGATGATCGAAACCGGTGATCCTATCGAGGTCGTGGCGAAAGGTTTCGGGCTCAACCTCGACCAGGCGAAGCAGCTGGTTTCCGGATCGATCCGAGCAGTCGTCGCGGCTGAGGTCACCGATCTGTGCAGTCGGCTGGGGCTCGATGAGGAGGGCGTCACCGCGGGCTGTCCCGCTACCTGGGACTGACGCCGCCTATCGAGATCCCATCGTCCCGCACGGGTGCCCGAGCAGCGACCTGTCCTCAACTATCGGCTTGGCGCTGGCGCAGTGCGTGAGGTCCAGCGTCGCCCGTTCCAGAATCGTTGCTCGTGGATCTGAGCCGGGTCCGGCGCCCATCGGCCAGCGGGCTGTGCATAGCGCCGCTAGGGAACGCGACCGGGTTTGCCTGTGAGCACGGCGTGTACATCGAAGCCCGCGCGTTCGAGCTGGAGTCGGTAGTACCGGATGAGTCGGGCTGCCTTTCGGCGATGGCATCGTCGCCAGCGCCCTCGCCGGGAGAGGTCGTGGCCGAGTGAAACGTGTTCGGCGGCGAAGCCGTGGCCGTCCCGTCGGACGGCGCCATCGCAGACTGAGGCAAGGTACGCGATGGCCTCCTTGGGCGTTGCGTATGTGGGTGAGATCGGTCGTCGGATCCTCATCCTGTTCCTTTCCGGGTCGGAGATCGACCTATCCGGGTGTTCCTCGAGGGTCGCGCGCGGATGTGACACGAATTCGAGCGAGCCACGAAAGGCCTGGTGAAGGCACCTATCTGGACGTCAGCAGTTGGGATGGGTCCAGAAAAGCTTGCGGATAGGTGTTGGTGAGGTCGTCAGGTAGGTCGGGGAGTAGGTCGGTTCCTGATTCTGCGGCCATGAGAGAAGTTGGATGCAGCAGTTTCGGGGCGGCGATGCGAGAGGAGTGGTCTGCGATCGCCGGCGGAAATTGGAGTCGAGGTCGTCTTCGACAATGGGTTGGGGCGGAGCCGATCCTCGATGGGTTCGCGTCGCCGGGGGAGGTGCTTGAAGCGATCGCGGTGCCGATTGGGGAGTCCGCCGAGATCTCGGTGGAGGTGACCCGGGCGGTGTTGCGGCTCGCGGTGGACGATCCGTTGGCAAGTCGTCTGCTGCTGCAGGTGATGGTGCCGATCGTGGGGAAGGAGTGTTTCCGGTCGTTGCGGATCCTCAGGGCGGCGGGTGTTGCCGTCGATGACGCTGAGCTGGTGACGATGGTGCTGGGCGCCGCTGGCGAGGCCATCGCGTCGCTGGCGGGACTGCATCGGGTGTATCCGCTGCGGGTACTTCGCACACGAATGCTGAAACGGGTGGAGCGGCGCCGCGATCAGCTGATCGACCGTGCTCGTGA
>JAJFIK010000042.1 GCA_021775005.1 Rhodospirillales bacterium | reverse complement strand
TGATCATGTACTCGCCGCCCACACTCGCGTTCCAGATGTCTTCTTCTCTAATAGAACCTTCATAGTCATTGTTTGTGAAGGAGAGACCGCCGGTCAGAATGACGTTCCGCATCAGCTCATGACGCACATCGGCACCAGCAGTGCTGGAAAGGTAGCCTGATGCTGCGGCTTGGTTGGTTTCTTCAACAGCTCGACCAACATTGACGGAAACAGTGGTCAGCTGCGTGACAAACCAGTCAAAATTCGCGCCATAGGAAAGGCCGTCAATATCTGCCAGTGCAACGTAGTCTTGCTCCAGGTAGCCGGCGAAGATTTCCCCTTCGATCAGCTGTGTCACATCAAATGACAGACCACCGACAAGCTCGTACCCATCAGAATCACGATTGAGCGCCACTGCAGGCGGCTGCATATCATACTGACGATCATTGAGCGTGCCGCGGAGAAATACGCGCGTGTCCGGTGAAACACCGTAGTTCAGTTCAGCGCGGGCCAAGGTCACGTCCCGGTCGCGGTTGTCATTATCAATAGTGCCGCCGCCAATTGAACGTACGTCATCATAGTCATAGGTCGACAGTCCGCCACCAATGGCAACGCCCAATTGATTGAAGCGATGGCGCAGCTCAACATAACCGTCAAAGCGGTCATAATCTGTCGGCTCAGCAGCTGTCCCCAGCGCAGAAGCATCACCACGCGCTTCCGTCAACATCGAATAGACGGCACGGCCATGAATTGACGTTGAGGAAGAAACATCAAGAATTCCTTCAGCACCGAATACCCAATCTGAATGATCTTCAGAATCCTGCTCACTGTGCCAGACATTGTTGTTCTGAACGCTCAAATTCAGCTCATGACGTGACCAATTGGAGGCCAACACCAGTTGCGGGTCCAGTGCAAAAAATGTGTCGGAAACCTCACCCGTCGGCTGGGCAAAAACGTTGTCGTCAGTACCGACCTTAAGCTCCAAGCTGGGGTACATCGTGAAGCCGCCAAGGTTCACCCCATCAGGCGTGTAGTAGTCACCATCGCCCGCGGCCAAAGCCGATGAAAAGAGCAGTGACGACGCACATATGCCGCCAATGAGTGCTTTGATATGTTTCGCCTTCATTTTACCCAACCAACCCCAATACCTGTCATGAAATTAAATTCCAATGAATTCATGCCTGACCGCATGAGGTCACTACTCGTTGCTGCTGCCGCCGCCGCCGCCGGATCCACCGGTCGGTGCGTTAAGGCCACCTTCGGTGCCACCACCGCCGCCACCGCCACCGCCTGTGCCTTGCTGTGCGGTTGTTACCCCACTGCTATAGGACGAAGACAGTGTTGATGCAGAAACGGAGCTGCTGGAAACGAAAGATGAATACCCTGCGGAAAGAGTGCTGGCATTGTCCGTGGTGACAGACGCACGCCCAAAGGCGTTGGCAATTTGCTCATCAGTTAGGCCAGCTGTGCGGGCATTGGATACCAGGGTTGCGATCCCTGTTTCCGTCGTCGCTGCTGCCAAGTCTTGAGCAAGGCTTGCCACTGTTACCGTCTGTGCTTGAGCGGCACTCGCAATGCCAACCACCAGGAAGATGCTCAACACAAAACCAATCACTGGATTCACACGCATAGCTTGCCCCTCCAAAGAGCCTAAGGCTTTGCCTATACAAAGCCCAAAATTACAATCAACCTAGCACTGGCCAACGCCAATGGCCAATTTGCGTAGTTTTTTGCCAAACCCTATTTTTCACCGCAACTTTTAGCAGAAATTGGCCGACCAAGTAATGACTAATCTTACTAAACTCTTAAAAAAAGCGCTCAGGAATACGAATGATGTCACCAGGCAACACATTCACACCCTGGCTAGCGCGGTATTCAACTTCCCCGGGAGAATTCACCCTGGTGATAAACACCCGGTTTCTGTCCGCCCGGTATGTATATCCGCCTGCCACCGCAACTGCATTTAATACAGTCATACCTTGTACAAAGGGGTATTCCCCGCCCTCGGATACCTCACCAATAATGTAAAAAGGCCGAAAATTCAGGACTTCAGCACTAACTCGAGGGTCGCGCAGATAGCCGCTTGCAAGGGCTTCAGCTACTTGCTGTTCAAACTCACGCAGAGTCAGTCCGCCAGCAGACACCTCGCCGATCAAGGGAAGCGATACAAACCCGTCCCCGTCCACCACAAATTCACCAGAAAGATCTTGTTCGCCAAAGACGATAACGCGAAGCTCATCGCCGCCGCCAAGTGTATAGGCCTGCCGTGAAACTGCCGGTGCGGGCGTTGCTGCAGCGCGAGCAGCTGGTGCAATGGTCCCGCTGGACGATGAAGCGCCACCACCGCAAGCTGCTAGAAGAACCGCTGCTACAGTAACCAGCAGCAATCGAAGGATCGTTTGGCCATATGTCATGCTTCACCCCTGCACCGCGTCACGTCGCGCGCACCGTCAATCAAGCGCCTCTGGCTGAATCGCCTGAAAATCCCGACTTGTAACAAGATTGATTAGTCGAAATGGTGCAGTGAGGCAACCAGTGCCCTTGGCCAAGGGTCCCCCTCACTGTAGCGCTGGTCACACAAGACTGCATAATTTCCTTCAACCCTGGCGGCCCATTGTTGATGAAACGACCTCTTCTCTACCTTTCAACCGCTTTGTTGCTGTTCTCAGTCTTTGCAGCGCCGGCAATGCTTGGCGCTAACCGGGAATGGTCCGTTGCGCTTGTAACCATGGGGATTGCCGCATCATTGGCGCTCTTGGCCCTTGGCCGCCCCTCGCGATTCAGCGTGAGCCCAGGGTCTCCCATTTATACCCTTCGCTGGCCAATCACTGCCGCAACGTTGGTCTTCGCCATAGCCGCCATGCCGCTGCTCCTGAGCCGTCCGGAATCCACCGAGGGCCTGTTCCAGCTTCAGGGCCTTTTTGCGCCTGATCTCACCATGGTTACCCAATCACTGCTTGGGTATGCCGCGACCTGCCTTGCCATCTTGGCAGCTTACCTGATTGGAACCGCACGACCGACTTGGCGACGACCGATCCTCTATGCCTTTATCGTGATCTGCACCGGTTACAGTCTATCTGGAATTTTTAGCAATTGCCTGGCGGTTGAAGGTGCTTGCCAACCCGTCTCGATGCCCTTTGTGAACCGGAATAGTGCCGCCACTTTCTTTGGGTTTGGCCTTATCCTTTCGACCCTGTTCTTGATGGAACATTTAGAGGCCCTGGGCAACAATGACAGGGCGCTATCATCTCGCCTATCTGTCCGCTTTGCCAATTGGGCATCTGTCTTTTTTGGACCCGCAGGTTTGTTTGCTGCGGCGGTGATGGCAACCGGGGCGGCCCTTCTTCTGACGCGATCCCGCGGCGGCTTCTTGGCAGTTGTACTCGTACTGGCGCTGGTGAGCCTGTTCCGTTTTCTACGCAACAGGCGTCGGACACCGCGATCAAGCGCTGCGCTACTTCCAGTTGCCCTCATCGCCCTTTTGGGAATGATTTGGCTTTCTGCTAGCAGCGGGCTGATGCACCGTTTTGAAGGCGTTGATATGGCGCAGGATGGCCGCGTGGTAATATTTGAACGGTCAGCTGCCATGATCGCGGATCGTCCGTTGCTAGGCCAGGGCCTCGGCACATTTCAAGAGACCTTTCCACGATATCGTACATTCGAGATGGGCCCCCTTCCCGACTACGACAAAGCGCATAATAGCTATTTGGATTTAGCCGCGGGCCTCGGCCTGCCTGGAATGTTGCTGGTCATCGCGGCCCTCGGGGGGATTTTCTTCATCTTGGTTAAGTCAGTTTCCACGCGCAGGCATTCCGGCATCATTACGCTGGCGGGCATGGCAATCATGGCCCAAGTCGCACTTCATAGCGTGGTCGACTTCTCCATGCAGATCCCCGGCGTGCAAGTCAGTTTCGGGCTGATCATCGGAATTGCCTTGGCAAGTGCTGTTGGCAACAGAGCTACAATGTCAGCTTCAACCAAAATCTAGTGCGATAGTGATAGGAGCATTTGCACTACCCTTTGCGCGTTAAGATTGTGCCGTTCCGGGGTTGCATTCACTAGCGTCGAGAGTTAATGCAAGTGATTGGGACCGGGAGATTTCTGGGAGATTTCAGCCGGTGTGGGGTTGGACTGATGCGGAAACTTGTTTTTACAGCCTATGACGCGACGGCCATGACCTTGGCCGCCGTTCTCGCGCTGTTGTTTCGCCACGATTTTCAGTTGAACGAGCTGGGAATCGAGCCCCTCTATCCCTATCTGGCAATTACACTGATCGTCAGCGTTGTCGTCCTTGGCTTTGCCCGCACCCACAGGCCTCTTTGGCGTTCCGCTTCCCTCAAAGACTTAGCCATTCTGCTTGGCCTTGCCGGGCTAATTGTCGGCGTCTCGGTATTGATCGCATTCCTAGGATTTCGCCTTGAAGGCATACCGCGATCAGTGCCGCCGCTGCAGGCGCTCCTTGCCGTTGTTGCAATGGGGGGAGCCCGCGTCCTGGCCCGATCTGCAGTCAACCGAGCCATTGCTGCAGAGGATGTTGTACCCCACGTCCATCGCGAACACATACTCGTCGTGGGGATGTCTCGTATTGCTGATCTCTATATCCGCCTGGCTGACGAGTTAGCGGTAGGTCAATTCGACATTGCGGGCATTCTTGATGAAGATGCAGAGGCGAAAGGCCGAATTCTTCGCACAGTAGAAATACTTGGCAGCCCAAGAAATCTACAAAGCATTCTAGCCAACTTGCGCGTTCATGGCGTTGAGGTAACGCGCATTGTTGTTGCACAAAAATTTTCATCTCTCGCTGAATCTTCTCGCCAAGCCCTTTTGTCTTGGGAACAACAGTCCGGTGTGACTCTGGACTTGTTTGAAGAGCGTTTGGGGTTCAGACCTGAAGGCCCGACGCCAAAGACCCTGGAGGCAAGTTCTCAGCACCACTTGTTTGACATGAACGACAACGAGCTCACGTCTGCGGCCGAATTGCGCAATCGACCTGCCGCCGAATATGTTGCTCTCCAAAACAACTCCCCTTTCGCTGCCGAACGCCTGTCTATCAATCCAGCATTTGCAAGATTGAAACGGGCCTTCGACGTGGTGGGCGCGTTGGGCCTTATTGCTTTGCTTTCTCCCATTCTGGCCTTCTCCAGCCTCCTTGTTTTGATTGAGCTCGGATTTCCTATTGTGTTTTGGCAAGTGCGACCGGGATTTCAAGGCAAACCCATCCGCGTTCATAAGTTGCGGACAATGGGCCCAGCCCACGATGCAAAAGGAGAACGCCTATCAGATGCGCGCCGCACCGGCGTTTTGGGCCGGTTCTTGCGGCGAACCCGATTTGATGAGTTTCCGCAACTGTTTGATGTTCTGCTTGGACGCATGTCCTTCGTGGGGCCCCGCCCGCTCCTCCTCGAAGATTTGCCGAGTGGCTCCAGTTGGCGCTTCTCAGTGCGGCCCGGCATTACCGGTTGGGCCCAAGTTAACGGTGGTCACCTGATCGCGCCGTTGGACAAGGTCCAACTTGATCGTTGGTACATTGAGAACGCCTCGCTATGGCTTGATATCCGCATTCTTCTCATGACACTTTTGGTTTTGGTACGCGGCGATC
>JAJFIK010000041.1 GCA_021775005.1 Rhodospirillales bacterium | reverse complement strand
AGAACGATCTCGAGATCATCATCCCGGCCGACACTCGGCTCGGCGACCTGGTGATCGATGCCGACGGCATCTCGAAGGGCTTCGGCGACAAGCTGCTCATCGACGACCTGTCGTTCTCGCTCCCGCCGGCCGGCATCGTCGGCGTGATCGGTGCGAACGGTGCCGGCAAGTCGACCCTGTTCAAGATGATCATCGAGGCTGCAGAGCAGGCCGGCGCCGACGACGCCCAGCCCGACAACGGCACCCTGCGCGTGAGTCCGACGGTCACCCTCGGATATGTCGACCAGGACCGCACGCTCGATCCCGACAAGACCGTCTATGAAGAGATCACCGGCGGCGTCGACAATCTCGTCGTCGGCGGTCGCGAGATGCACGGCCGCGCCTATGTCGCGTCGTTCAACTTCAAGGGTTCCGACCAGCAGAAGAAGGTCGGCACCCTCTCGGGCGGCGAGCGCAACCGGGTACACCTGGCCAAGGTTCTGAAGGAAGGCGCCAACGTCCTCCTCCTCGACGAACCGACCAACGACCTCGATGTCGACACCCTGCGCGCCCTCGAGGACGCGGTGGAGGCCTACGCCGGCTGCGCCGTGATCGTGAGCCACGATCGCTGGTTCCTCGACCGGGTGGCCACCCACATTCTCGCCTTCGAGGGCGACTCCCAGGTGCGCTGGTTCGAAGGCAACTTCACCGACTACGCCGACTACCGCAAGCGTGAGCACGGTGTCGCCGCCATGCGCCCCCAGCGCAGCAAGTACAAGCCCGTCAGCCGCACCTGAGTTCGGACGCTGGGGTCAGCCCCCCGTCCGAACTCACACGCGCGACCCTGTGATCGAGTGAGACGACGGAGGCACCGCTCATCGCAGCGGGATGTGCCACGGATAGCACTCCTAAGAATTCACCGCAGCCCTCCGATGGTTGTACATGGCAAGAGCCGCAACCAAGACCAAATGGAAGAGCCGTGCGGTCACTCGCTTGATCGAGGCCGGCTCGATGACCGAATGCACGCACTGCGAAGAGCGGGTCAAGTTCAAGGCCCGTGAGCGCCACCAGCAGGTGATCTGCAACGTCTACATCGACGGTGCCTGGGATCGCGTGGAGCACTTTCACGAGCCCTGCTACGCCGATGCCGGCATGCCCTTCGGCGAACCCGTCGACTGACCAGCACGCTGCCCTCGAGGAGTCGCTCGCTCAGGCGGTCTTGGCGGATCCGCGGACGGTGCGATGACCCGAACCTCCCGTCTCCACAGGCGGGAATGGCTGTCATACCCCTTGCGTAGTTTGGGGGTATGGCTTTGGCGGAGTTGGATGATGTGGGTGAGGCGATCGGGTTGGCGGCGAAGACCGATTTCGCGGGGTTGTCGGGGGTTGAGGTGGAGGCGGCGGCTGAGGCGGTGCAGCGCCTGAAGGCGCAGTTGGCGGCGTTGGAGGCGGAGGTGGTCGGCGCGTATGAGGCGTCGATGCAGTGGGCGGCCGGTCATTGTTCGGTGAAGGTGGCGTTGCGGCATCGGTGTCGCATGTTCGGCGGTGAGGCCGGGGCGGTGGTGTCGTTGGCTCGGGCGTTGCGTTCGATGCCGGGGACCGGGTTGGCGTTGGCTGATGGGGTGATCACTGTGAATCATGCTCGCCGTTTGGCGCGGGCTGCGTCGCGGCCGGAGTTTGTCGAGGCGGAGGCGTTTCTGTTGGGCAAGGCTGGTTCGTTGTCGTTCAAAGATTTCGAGCGGGCGGTCGCGTATTGGGAACAGGTTGTTGATGAGGCCCGTCGTGGTGATGACCCGGAGCCGCCGGATCCGCGCGAGGTCAACCGTGAAGCGCATGTGTCCAAGACGCTGTCGGACATGACGCGGGTGGATGCGTGGTTGGATCCGGTCGGTGGCGCGGCGTTTCGTGAGGCGTTGCGTCGTATCGAGATCGAGTTGTTCGATGCTGATTGGCAACAAGCCAAGAACGAATACGGAGACCGGGTCACCGTCGATCGGCTGTGGCGTACCCCGGCGCAGCGGCGTGCTGATGCGCTGGTCGAGATGGCGGTGCGGGCCTCGACCGCACCGGCCGATGGGGTGCGGCCTCTGCCGTTGGTGATCGTGCATGCCGATATCGACACGTTCACGATTGCGTTGTCGAACTATCTCGGCGTCGAAGGCCCGGCCCCGGTGGGTGGGGTGGAGCGGTTGTGTGAGCTCGATGACGGCACCGTCATCTCCCCCACTCAGATGATCGAGCAAGCCTTGGCCGGCCATGTCCGCCGGCTCGTCTTCGAGAGTCCGGGTGTGATTCTCGACTACGGCCGCAAACAACGACTGTTCACCGGCGCCCTACGCGAAGCCGTGTGTGCAAGAGATCGGGTCTGTGACCATGCAGGCTGTGAGATCCCGGCCCGACAATGCGAAATCGACCACATGCAGGAATGGGACAACGGCGGCCACACCAGCCACCGCAACGGCAAAGCCCGATGCAGCTTCCACCACCGAAACTGGAAACCCAGACCCGGCTAACGTCGCCGGGTTCGCTGAACTGCTCAGTTGTCGGACGCGGTGGCGCAGTCTGCTCCGATGTTACAGACGAGGTCGCTGGCCGGCGTGTGGTCGATTCGTTTGGAGGTCCACCAGCCATGAGGGCCGTCATTGCTGAGGGCGTAGGCGTTCGCTCGCGTCGGATCGCCGGCGACGGCGATCAAGAGCCGTTCGGGACGAGTGACGACGGGAACCAGCCGCGACGGGTCGTCGGATTCGGCGAACACTTCAGGCAGGAGTCGCT
>JAJFIK010000005.1 GCA_021775005.1 Rhodospirillales bacterium | reverse complement strand
CGGATCGAGATAAATGTGTCTCCCTCCCCCCTTGAGGGGGAGGGCCAGGGTGGGGGGTATTCATTCAAATTTTATGTTTGAGGTTTCGGTAACAGCTTACCCGTAATGTCTTCGGCAACAGAGATTTTTGCTGGAGTAGAGCCATGCGTACACTTGCCGCCCTTGTCTTTACCGCCTTGCTTTGCGCCGCACCGAGCCTGGCGCAGGACAATTATGTTGAGCAGGACACCCAGCGTTGGGGCGGCGATTACTTGCGCTTTGTGGTTGCGTCCGGCGGGGCATCTGAATGCGCCAATGCATGTTCCCGCGATGGCCGCTGCGAGGCCTGGACCTATGCCCGCCCTGGCACGGAAGATGTGAGCGGCGTCTGTCACCTGAAAGAAACCGTACCGCACCGGGTGGCGAACAATTGCTGCGAGAGCGGTGTTGTGGTGGGTGTGGAAGAGCAGAACCGTCCCAGCTACGTGCGCCATGACCGCCAGGGCCTGAGCGAAACCGCTTCGCTGGACTAGCTTTGGCTGCGCTCCATAAGCGCATAACGCTTACCGTCAATCTCTCGTTGCTCAATCTCTGAGAACCCCGCCTTTTCCAATGCCCGGATGGACCGCGCATTGCTTGCGTCTGGGTCTGAGATGACCCGCGTGAAGCGGGCATCCGCCAAAATCACCTCCTCAACAAATTGATTGATCATGAGCGGACCTAACCCTTTGCCGATAAATTCTGGCTCTCCGATCTGAAAATCCACATTCGCAACTTCCGGTCCAAAATCTGGCAACCAGGTGCAAGTCTGCTCATATTGGAGCCTCCCAACTGGTGTGCCATCGATTTCAGCGATAAACATCTTTACCGGTGAGTTGGGCTCAAGCCTTGGGCCATAGCGCGTGTCCATATCGGCCCTTGTCACCGGACCGTCCCACCATTTTGCCACATGAGGTTGGGTCAGCCATCCGGCGATGAGATCGAAGTCGTCTTTGTGGAGTGGGCGAAAGATCATGACGGAACGATAACACGGCCCTGCCATTATTCCGCCGCGGCTTTTCTCAACAATGCGGCCATGGCGAAATCCAGTTCGATTCGCAATCAAGCCCCAACACCGCAGCGTGGTCGCTCAGGCTGGCGCGCGGCTCTATTGATCGCGCTCCTTGCCTCCCTGGCGTTTTTAGTGGCTGGATTGACCGAACCCGCCCTCCACGTGCGCAACTTCTACGTCTTCAATGAGGATGTTTCGATCCTCCAGGGCATTGCCGCCTTTCGCCAAGATGGGCAGCTTTGGCTGGCCATATTCCTCTATGCCGTTTCCGTCATCTTCCCCATTACAAAGATCATCCTCGCCATGCTGATTACCGCCACATTCAATCCCGCCAGCCGCCGCAGTCATGCCATCGCGATTGCCCTTGCGGAGCTGAGCCGCTGGTCCATGACCGACGTGTTTATTCTTGCTGTCGCGGTGATGGTGATTGACGGCCGCGTGCTTTCGTCCGCCAACCTGATGCCCGGCGCGTATTATTTCGCCGCCGCCATCTTGCTCTCCTCAATCGCGGTGCACATAGTACGCGGCGCATTAAGACGCCGCGCCCAACGAACCACAACTGAAGTTATTCGCTCATGACCGCTCCTGCCTGGCCTTTTATTCCTGTCCCCTTTGGCACGCCCGTTGTGCGCTCTGAAGGGATCTATCTCTATACCAAAGACGGCCGCCGCATTATTGATGCCGCCGGCGGCGCGGTCATCACCTCCGTTGGACATGGGCGGGTTGAGGTGGCGGAAGCCACCGCCAAAGCGATGACGGACATGACCTATGCCTGCCCGCCTTTCCCCACACCCCAGCGCGATGCATTGGTAGATCGGTTGGTGGAGCGCTGGCTGCCGAAAAACCTCAAGCGCGTCTGGCTTGCCAGCGGCGGATCAGAGGCGGTGGACGGTGCCATGCGCCTGGCGCGGCACTATCAATATTTGAGCGGGCGCCACGCCAAGACGAAAATTCTTTATCGCGATATCTCCTATCACGGCGCAACGCTGGCGACCCTTGGCATCTCAGGCCATCCTGGCCGCCGTACCGGGCTTGAGGATATGTGGGTGGATCAGCCCGCCGTGCCCGCGCCCTATCCGCTGCGCTATGCCGGTGATGAACCTGACATGGGCAAGGCCTATGCGGACGCCATCGAAGAGGTGATCTTAGCCGAAGGCCCCGACACGGTCTGCGCATTGGTCGCCGAGGCCATGACCGGCTCCAGCGGCGGGGCCATTGTGCCCCCTGAAGGCTATTGGGCGCGCGTACAAGAAATCTGCAAACGCCACAATGTGGTTTTGATCATTGACGAGGTAATGACCGGCTTTGGCCGCACCGGCACCAAGTTCGCGTGTGATTGGGCCGGCATCACCCCCGACATTATGATCTCCGGTAAAAGTCTTGCCTGCGGCTACGCCCCTATCGTGGGCGTCTTTGCCAGCGATGAGATTGTTGCGCCGCTGAACAAAGGCAACACCGCATTGATGTTCTACACCTATGGCGGCGCTGTTGGACCCTGCGCTGCGGCACTTTCCGTGCTCGATATTATGGAGCGCGAAAAACTTGTGGAGCGCGTGGCCATGATGGAAGGCGTTATGGAGCGCGCCCTCGCCCCGCTCCGCCAACATGCCCACGTCGCCGAAGTGCGCGGCCGCGGCATGCTTTGGGGCATTGAGATCGTCAAAGACCGCGCCACGCTAGAGCCGTTTCCGATGAGCGCGAACCTCACTATGGGCATTATCAACAAAGGGCTGAGTGATGGGGTCTATTTCTACCCCGCAGGCACCGGCCAGGTACGCGATGTGATCGTGCTCGGCCCGCCCTACATCACCACTGAAGCTGAAATCGAAGAAATTGTTGCGGTTCTCAAGACCAGCATCGACTTTGCCGTTGCCAAGGCCATGGCGCATTAGAGTAAACCTTAAGCCGTTCCCCTCACGATTTATTTAGGCCTTTGCGCCACGCTCCCCCTTGGATCAGTGCGATCCCAGTGGGAGGTGCTTGATGGGGCAACCAGCAAACAGTCCGGACCGGCTTGAGGCCACGGCCACGCGCGCGCCAGAGGACCGCCATGGGGGCTTGGTTCATCATGTGGCCAATCTCTTCTTGATGGCGCCGGACCGCTACACCGCGCGCGAGATCGATCAATTCAGCGACATTCTGTGTCTTGGTGTGGGCGCTCTGTCCTTAGAGGATCGCGCCGACCTTGCGCTGCGTTTCGCCCATTGCCAACAAGCGCCACGCAGTTTCATGAACGTGCTGGCGCGGGATGAAATCGCAGTGGCCGACCCCGTTCTTGCCCATAGCGCCGTTTTGAATGAGGTTGACCTGCTGGCGCTCCTCGCAGAGCATGACGAGTGCCGATCAATGGCAATCGGCGCGCGCGAGAACTTGCCCGCCGCCGTTAGCGCCGCCCTGGCGGCATTGGGCCATCCGGACGTGCTGGTAGGGCTGGCGGAAAACACCAGCGCAAAATTGACCCGCGATACGATGGCGCAACTCTCAAACGCAGCAGCGCACCTGCCCGCAATGCAATTGCCGCTTATTGATCGGGATGATCTGGATATGGATCTTCTGGCGCAGATGTTCTTGTTTGTCTCGCCTGTTCTGCGTCGCCGCATCCTTCAAACCGTCGCCAGCGATCCGACATGGGATTTTGCGTCACCGCAAGAGCCGTCGCCACGTAGCGACATCACTCCACCGGAATGCCAGGCAGATGAAGCAAGCCTTCTGGCTGCGGTGGAAGCGCGAGATGCAAAACAGTTCAAATACATCTTCTCCCATCTCACTGGATTGCCGTCTCATAGCGTGGATCGCGTATTGATGGCGCCGGGGGCGCAATGCCTGGCCGTGGCATGTAAAGCTGCAGGGATCGCCAAGGAAACCTTCTGCGCACTAGTATTACGGGCAACAGAGACCAAAAGCGTGGTGCCCGAAGCGGTGGCCGAGGCCCTTGCCATTTGGGACAGCGTGCCTTCAAGGGCGGCCCACGGCCTTATCGGTTTCTGGCGGCTGATGCCTGCGCCACAAACTGATCAGCGCGCCGCAGCAATGCCGGCATAATTACGTGGCTGGCGGCACAAAAATGTCCGGGCGCTCACCCGGGAACTGCTCCACATAAATTGACTGACTGGGGAAAGCAAACCCCGCGCCCGCCCCTTCGACAATGTCCTTCACAGCATATGTCAGCTCTTCTTTGATGCGCAGCCATTCGCCCCACATGGTGGTCTTGGTGAAGCAATAGAGCATGATGTCGATGCTGGAGCTTTGGAAGCTATCCACGCGGACGAACAAAGGCACTTCGGGGGGTAGCGCATAGTCCTCACTGTCCGCAACATACTTTTCGATGCCATCGCGAATTTGCTTCAGTTGATCAATCGTTGTGCGGTATTCCACACCAATGACCCAATATATACGCCGATGGGTCATCTCGCTGAAGTTGGTTACCGGATTGTCTGACAAGTTGGTGTTCGGCACCTGCACCGGGGCCTTGTCAAACCGGCGCACCCGTGTGGACCGAAAGCCGACACGTTCCACGACACCCTCGACGATGCCATCGACGCGAATCCAATCACCGCTTTTGAAGCGCTTTTCAATCAGGATCAGCATACCTGCAATCAGGTTCTTGAATAAGTCCTGCGCGCCAAGGGCAACGGCGACACCGAACAATCCAAGGCCTGCAAGCAGGGGCGCAACCTGGATGCCCCAAATCTCGAGCACCGAAATACCACCGACAAAGACCACCATGGCGCGGATCGCGCGGACAAGCCAATCGAGCATGGCGGACGTCAACACAGTTCCTAACTGCGTTAGCAGACCCGAGACCGGTACAGCAACGTTGTAAATACCCCAAAAAATTGCCACAGCGATAAGCGACTGCACGAGATTGTTGGCGACGGCCATATAGGCGGGATCCAACTGCAAGGCTTGCGCGGCAAAGAAGACAGCAAGAATGATCGGCACCATCTCCATGGGGCGGCGCAAAGCTTCGATCACCCGTTCATCGATAGCCGTCTTGGTGCGCTTGGCGAAGCCATAAAGCCGCCCGATTAAAACCCGCGAGATGAAGTGGCGAAGAATGAGAAACAGAACAATGATGAACATCGCCGCCAAGACGCGGCCGACGCTGACGCCAAGGAATGCTGTTTGCCACACCTCGACGGTGAGGTGCCAAATTTCTAGCCAAGAGTCTGATTGAAAGAATTCCATGAGAGCCTTCGTGTATCTGCTACATGCGCCTAGGCAATAAAGCCCTCATCGCCGCTGTCAACCGCCACATCCAAAAAGTGTCGCCCTTCGCGGTCTTCAATTTCCACGACCCAGATATCTGGATCAAACTTGAATTGACGCGCCAGGTAATCGTCGGCCTTTTCCTCTGCTACAGGGTCCGGCCCCGTTGAGCAGATCCAAATGGCCTCCCCGTCCCCTCGGCGGGCCTGAGAATAAACATCCACCGTGCCGTCGAGGCGGTTCACCTTCACAAATACGCCCCCCGCAGTGGCATCGCCTTTGCGGACGACCATGGCGGGCACTGAATTGATCTCGCAGCGCCGGATAAGCGCCTTGACCCAAATACCGGATCGGATACGGGGAACAGTCATGGGCGGCAGGTGTAGCGGCTCACGGGGCTCACGTCACGCGACTTCGCGCGCACTGATCTGCGCTGCGGCTCGCGCGCGGATCACCGGGGCCCCCGCTTCAGGCCGCCCCGCATGAGGCCCAGAAAATGGCACTGCAATCCGCACCAGCGTGCCCTTGCCTTCTTCACTTGAAATCGTGAGCGATCCCGCATGGAGTTCCGCCATGGCCCGTACCAGCGCCAAGCCCAGGCCGGTGCCGGTTTCCCCTGCTGAGCCAAGCTTTGCCGCCTGCTCAAATGGTTGTGTGAGACGCGAGAGATCATCTGCTGGAATGCCAACGCCGGTGTCCCGCACCTCAAGCACCAGGAATGCCCCTTCGCGGCGGGCCCAGGTTGCCACCTGTCCCTCGGGCGGTGTGAATTTAATGGCGTTGGCAAGGAGATTGAGCAGCATCTGCTTCACAGCCCGGCGGTCCGCATAGAGTTGCGGCAGGTCTTGTTCCATTTCCAACGCCAGATCAATTTTCTTGCGCCCCGCCGTCACAGAAACCGTGGTCAGCACATCGGAGATCAATTTCGGTACTGAAAAAGTCTCTAGCTCGAGATCAAATCGCCCTGCCTCGATCTTTGACATGTCGAGCACATCATTGATGAGGTCACGCAAGTGCTCACCCCCTTGTTTGATGTGCCGGACATATTCGGCATAACGCGGATTGCTTAGCGGGCCAAAAAGCTCGCTCATCATCATGTCGGAAAACCCAATGATGGCATTGAGCGGGGTACGCAACTCGTGGCTCATGTTAGCCAGGAAACGAGACTTGGCGGCGTTCGCCTCACACGCCTCATCCCGCGCTTGTTTCAACGTACCCATTTCGCTCATCAGGGCGGTGATGTCGCGCAGCACGCCTATGGTATCAAACGCCGCCGCGTCGTTGGCCTTGGCGGCCCAGCGCAAGGTATGGGCTTTATCTGCGCTGCGCAGGATCGGGCGACAACGCATTTCGATCCAACGCATATCGTGCCCGGCAAGGCGAAAGGTGAGCGCGGCATCCGCGCCAAAGTAATTTACCCGGGCCAGCGCCCGCTGCACGGCGCGGCGGTCTTCGCCAGAGACAAATTCCGAAAGCGAGCGCCCTTCAAGGGCAGACGCCGATGTATTAAAGAACTCTCGCGCCGCGGCAGAAGCAAACCGAATGCGCCCATCGCCGCCAAAGTGAAGCAACAGATCAGACGAGCCGTCGGCCAGCACCTTAAATTGTGCTTCGCTGGATCGAACCTGATGAAGCGTCCGCCGATGTTCAACCAGAATCTTGCATGAGAGAGCTGCGGCAAAAATCAAAGCGGTCGCCAATACGAGTGTCACAGTGTATGGAGGCAAAAGCGCAAAGAAATCGCCCGCGAACAACACGTCGCCAAAGTTTGCAAACATTGCCAAGCCGACAAAACCGGCAAGCATCAAGGCAATGCCCCAATAGATCATTTTGCTGTGGGCACTGTTTAGGGCGGCGAGGGGAAGCAGCAATAGCCCTGCGGCAAATGGCGACGCCACCCCCCCGGATGCCAATCCCAGAAACGTGATGAGGGCCGCGAAATTAAATAGTGCCATGCCGGTGGAAAACCCAGGACTGCGTGTCCCTCGTTCGATCATCAATTGCAAAAGCGCCAGACCGATCAGAAAAACAAAACAGAACCATGAAACGGGATGCTGCGGCGGGGCCAGGATCAGTGTCGCGCAAAGCAGCCCCAACATCGCCCCCGCCGCGATAATCTGCCGTATGAGCGTGAGGCCCAGCACCGCTCCGGCGCGCCAATTGCGGCTGACAAGGCTTTGCTCCTGGGGCATCACGAAGGGTCGATCCTTTCAGGGCTCGCGCTCCCCGGCGGGAAGAAACGGCCCAGCCCCTCTCGCGTAACCCGTCAGACTTAATGAAGTTTGAAGGTTTGGCGAGCAAATTTAGAATTGGTTCACATATCTCATTGGCCTCGTGCCCAACATGGTGCTGGGCAGGATCGCTTATTGGCGCTACTGTCAGCCCCTTGGGGGCGTTTTGGCGCGGGTCGCACCGCAAAACGGGATGTAGAAAAGGGGCCTGAGGCATGAATTTCGCCCGGGAATTTGCTCGCTTTTGCATGCGCAGCGTCGCTGCTGCTGTATTTGCAGCGGCTCTTTCCACTACATCTGTGCTTGCTCAGGACAATAGCTCTACCACAGCAGAATCGCAGCCCAGTGTTGGGCAATTGGCGCGCCACTACCGGATCTATCAGCGCAACATGGATGTGCTTGAGGACTTGAGCTTTACCACGGCCAGCGATCTGGACAACGCCAATGAGATGATCATGAGCTACGAGCCGCCGGAGCTGACCCGCAGCTGGTACGCCTATAACGCCATTGTGGCGGCCCGGGCGCCGGGCTTCATGGCGATGGTCAGGCAACGCGCCACGGCAGAGGGCACCGACCGGTTTCTTGCGCAAGCCGGGCAAAACCCCAGCTATCTCTGGAACCTGTCATCAGAAACCGGGGCGCTCAATCACGTGCTCGATGGTATTGTCAATGACACCCGTGACGCCACTGCTGTTGGCGAAGTATTGAACAGTCGCGCCCGCACCTATATGGACCGGCGTTTTGGTACACGGCTTCCCGCTGGCGCGGCCCGCAATGCATCAGAGATCCGACGCGCAGAACGCAATGCCGCCATTGCGGTGGAACAAAATCTTGTGGTCCCTTACCGGGCGCAAAACGTCATGCAACAGGTGCTTGAGATCGCGGCCCGCATTTCAGTTGACCGCAGCGGAAATCGTACCAATGCGGCGGGTCTTATCTACACCCACGAAGAAACCAATCGCTGCCTTCGCTGGGCACAGCTGAATCTGGCGCAATGTCTTGCGGCGGTGCGCGGACCAGCGGAAGAAGCCTATTGCACAGGTCGCCACGGTGTTGACGACATCGCCGCCTGTTGGGGCTGGATGGTAGATTCGCCTGCCCAAATAGAACTTTCTCACGCCGAATAAAATCGGTTTTGCGAGGTCGATATCCTCTGGTAATCCCCGGATTTCCTCGCCTAAGGCAATCTTGTCAATTTGAATGAAAATTGCCGTAAAACTTTGTTTATTGAGTTTACCAATTCATTTAACTGAGCCGAAATATATCCTCGCCTAAGCTGTCATCAGTTGGAGGAATAGGTGGATCATGTTTTTGATCAGAACCGCATTTTGGATTTGTGCCCTCATCGTCGCGCTGCCGCTTGTGACCGGCGGCGTGGGGACGCGCCCTGGCGACCTGGAGGATAACCCCGTCGAGTTTGGCGAGGTTCTCTATATGGTCCGCACGGTGACATCTGATGTAATGGGCCTATGTGATCGCGAACCCGGTGCCTGTGATACAGCGCGGCGCGGTGCCTGGACGGCGCGGGATAAGGCAACTGAGCTCGCCGACAGCGCTCACGCCTGGCTCAGCGAAGCGCCCGCCGACGGCAACTAGGTAATCTCAAACCCGATGCAATTCATTGCCTCCATAAGGGGATAACCCCTCTTGTCGAGCGGCGGCGCGCGCTATACTTCAGCCCTATGACTGAGCCCATCGAAGACCTCTATAGTGACTTTGCCCTATTGGACGATTGGGAAGATCGCTATCGCCATGTCCTGGATCTGGGCAAGGCCCTCGCTCCCCTTGCTGAGGCAGAACGCAACGCCCAAACCAAGGTCGATGGCTGTATGAGCCAGGTTTGGCTGGTCAAAGAAAGCGGCAACGGGACGCTTCGTTATCGCGGTGATAGCGATTCCCATATCGTGCGCGGTCTCATCGCAATATTGCTGATGATCTATTCCGGCAAGACTGCGGCGGACATTGTCGCTTTAGATATCGAAGCGATATTTACCCGCCTGGGTCTCGATGAACACCTAACCCCCCAGCGGACCAATGGGCTACGCGCCATGGTCGAACGTATCAGATCGGACGCCGCCGCCGTTTAAGGTTTGCGCCAATGGCGCAGGCGACCCGCGCGGCCTTCTTTGGGCACGAGACCATAGTGCGCCGCCAAGCGCGACAGCCCAATCTTTAAGACCACTTTGCCAGATCGTTGCGGCCATCCAAGACCCCGTTCGGTGTCCTCCAATCCGTGCAAATGGCAACACACCGATATCAAAATATCGCTTAGCCCAGGCCCGACAGCATCTATGGCGCGGGCAAACCGCTGCCGTGCCGCAAGGCTCATATCGGTGATCTCCAATTGACCTGCACGCGCCCCGCCGCCCTTTGGCGCCGTGCCGGGTGCCAGGCTCCAATCGGCGGTGATCCGCGCGCTCAGCCCTGCTTTGGTAAAGTCCTCGCGCAAGCGCTCTCCCGCTCGGAATTCCGCTTCGGAAATAAGCGCTTTACCGTCCGGACCGCGGCGATGGCGTAACCAGCCAAGGGGCGTTTCTGCGACATTGGTGGCCACGCGGCGACCGCGGGGTTGGGCCGGATCCAGCGGCCTTGATTGCATTATTCGGTGTTGAGCGGCGTGGGGGGCGTCACCACCATTTGCCCGGACCAGAAAGGCTTCACCAATTGCTGTCAGGGTATAACGGGGTGCTGCGCCGGCAAGCGCGGCCGGGTGATCGCTTGAGATCGGGGCGATCCATTCCCGCGCCAAAAAACAATCGACATAGGCCTTGGTTGTGCGAAGAACGGCGCGAGTCCATTTATTGCGCGTAGTGAATACGCCAAAGCCCTCGCCCTCCGTTATGGCCGCAAGAACAACCCGGGGCACGCAGAGACGACGCAAAACGCGGCGCGCTTCCTGCTCAACGGCGCCATTTGCCAACGCCATTAGTAGCGCGCCAATTCGTTTCCGGAGGTATATGTATCGCGCCCCACAAGAGCCAGAACCGCCACCTCAATTCGAATGACAAAGTGGTCAAACTCTGGATTGTCGCGGCGATCCTCAATGGCGTTGCAAGCATATGAAACCGTGGTGCGATCACGGCCAAACAATTCTCCAATTTCGCTAAAGCGGAATCCTAGGGTCACGTGGCAAACGTACATGGCGACCTGGCGCGCCAACGCCGCATTGGCACCTTTACGAGTTGGCGCAAGAAGCTCCGTCTCACTTACATCGAAAAAATGGGCGCTGAGTTGTTTGACCAAGGCAACATTGCGCCGGACTTCACCAAGGGGCGGCATGGCCATGCGGGGTGGCAGAGCAAGTGGGGCAAGCGATGCAGGCATGGTTTCCTCCTCAAAATTAACGTATTTCGTTAAAATATCGCAATTTTGAAGGGCGAGGATAACTTTCCTAGTGCTTTTCTGTGAAAAATATCACTAAATGCGGAAAACCGAACAACCCGATGGCCTTAGGGATGATGAAGACGACGCACCGCGCCGACTTGCGAACGCGACTCCGGGAATATCGCAAGGCCCGGGGCTGGACTTTGGCCTTCGTGGCCGAGGCTTTGGGGACAACGCCTCAGACGGTTTCGCGGCTGGAAACAAACGTCATGACGGTTTCCACCGATTGGTTGCAGCGATTTGCGGATTTGTTCGGCGTCGACATCACAGATTTTTTCGAGGCCGGATCCCCATCCCGCATCGAATTTCTCGGTATCGCTGGGCCTGGGGGCATAATCGCCGAAGCGCCTGCACCGGACATACCCCTGCCGCCCCTTGATAGCGCCGTATTGGTGGCGATCTCGGCTGCCTACGGATCATTTCATGAAGGCCAATTGATTCTCGCATTGCGCACCGCGCAAATTGATGAGGCCCTCGATCGAATCTGTATCGCAAAAATTCTAAACGGCGATGCTGTGTTGGCGCGTTTGATCCGGGGCAAGGCGCGCGCATTCACGCTTGTTCCCCTCGACGGAGGCGAAACGCTTTATGATTGCTTATTGGAATGGGCGGCGCTTCCGGCCTTTGCCATGCAAGACCTGCGCGCCGCGCCATAAACTTATACCCAACTTATACCCCTGCGGTTTCATGGCGTCATACTCACGCCTATGATGACAACACCCCGCCCCTATGACCGTAAACGCCACTTGCCGACACTGTTGCGCGTTCCGCGCAGCTGGCTTGCTGATCCAAGCCCTGCTGTGAGCCAGGAAATTATCCGACGACTCACAATCGCAAGGCAATTCGCCAAGCAGGAACTGCGCGGACCCCGTGCGCGCGATCTTGAATGGGCCCTGCAAATGGAAAAGGCCGCCCTTGATCATTCAGCGATAGCGCAAGACCCTGACCAACGGCCCGACCCCGCCATGATGCCGCGCACATGCTGCCAGCTTCCAGAGAACGAGCGACCATCGCCAGCAAGGCGCAACCGCACGCTGCCGGACCCTAATTCAGATTGCCAGTTGCCGCGCAGCACCCCCTCTCGCACGTCGCCGAACAGAAATCCCGGACGCACATCTTCAAAGCGACGATAAGTGCCGCGCGCCGCGCCGCCCTGTTGGTAGAGTACCAATTCGCCGAACTCTGTCTCCCAGACCCCTGTGAAACCGTCACAGGTTTCGGGTCGCGGTGTCGTGACCTCAATTGTCGCCAACGGCAAAACCGCGCTACCCCGTGCCAATGGTGCAACGGCAACGACCTCGTAGGACCCCACTGCCTGCGGCGCCTCCAATAATATTTCTTGTTGGCGACTTGAGCTGAGTTGCGCCTCAAACAAATTTGCCTCTGGTGAACCAATGCCGCGAATGGCGAGAAGTGCACCAGGTTCGGTCATGCAAGCTGAAGTGCTGAGGTCTAATTCCACCCGGATCGCTTCCAATGCGGCGAAGGCATCCCGCTCAAGACTCATATCAGGAGCCCCTTGCGCCACAAGCCCTATAGGAGCGTTTTGCTCTAAAACTTCGGCAGCCTGATCCGCAAAAGCCCGCAATGCATCAACCCCAGAAATTGCTCGCGCATCAAATGGTGCAAGACCCGAAGCGACATCGCGGCCTGCGCAGGCCGCCCGCGCTGCACAAACCGCCAGCAAGGCTTCCGCATCTCGCGCGCGCTCCGCAATGGCTTGAGCACGTGGCGTTTCAAGACCCCCGCAAGCGGCGCCATTTAAGGCATTCGTGCTTGCTTGCGCGCGCTCTAACTCAATTACGATCTCAGCGGCAAGGGCGAATATTGATGGCCAATGGGGAGCCGCGTCGTCCATATCTAAAATACGCGAAATTTCGCCGAGCGAATCCGCCACGCGGCGCAGTCGCCAACCTATAGCTAGATCACCCTCATAAGCATTTGCCGCAAGGGTCCAAGCCTCGGCCTCAGCAATCCAGTCCTGAGCTGCCATATTGTCCCCGCGGAGCGCGACGATACGCAGAGCCAGTGCATTTGCTTCAGCGACATGTTCCCCAACTCCATCACTCAGGGTCTGGGCGTCTATGGTCTGGCTAATGGCGTTTCGCAGCTCCCCCAGAACAGAGACCGTCCGCGCGCGGGTCGCACAATCCACATCAGGGCAAACCATGTCGCGACACTGGCCGCCAATGGAAATGAGATCGTCGAGAGCGACCGAGAGCCGTGCAAATGTCGGCTCATTGGGCCAGGCCCCTGCACATGTTGCGGTAAAAAACTGCTGCGGCGCGACGCGGCATGACGGGTCGCTGGCGCAGGCGTGAATTTCACCCGACAGCACATCACGCGCGACCGTGTCTGATTGCGGTAAGGCGTCTCGCAGCCGCTCAATAGGCACGCACCCCCAACAAGAGGCATCCGCAGAGGTCTGCGGGGCTTCGCTGTTATTATTAAGCTGAAACACGGCAAGCAAAAGGATCGCAAGGACCAAGGCCACGCCAAGAACCATTGCGCTTGCAAATTTGCGCGGGCTATTGTTCGCCATTGCTGTGCCTTTGGCGCCTAACTGCGATCTTCAGAAGCTTCGTCTGTCGCGCCGCCATCGCCGATGAGAACATCACGGCTGAAGTCGTATTTTCCGCGCAAGTCGTCGACCTCTGATTTGTGCCACATCTCTACGCCGGTGGCATATGCCGCGCGGGCGAGAAGATGAGCCCCAATGGGCGCCGTGAGTAAGACGAAGAGTAATGCCGCGAGGGCGCGTAGCACCGTGCCCAGATCACCACTGACCGCGCCAAACACAACCACGGCCATGAGCGCCAGGCCCACACCCAGCGTGCCCGCTTTTGTGGCGGCGTGCATCCGCACATAGAGATCAGGGAACCGCACCATGCCAATAGCAGCGATTAAACAAAACGTGGCACCCGAAAGCACAAATATTCCAGCGATGAGATCAATCACTCTCGCTCTCCTTTTTGCGCCAACGGCGATAGACAAATCGCGCGTAGGCGACGGTCGCCAGAAACCCCACAAGGCCCAGCGCGATAGCAATATCAAGATAAACAGTTCGCCCCGTCGCCACGATAAAGATGGCAATGAAAGTCATTCCAAGGGTGAACAGAAAGTCCAGCGAAAGAACCCGGTCAGCAAGCGAAGGGCCCCGCACCAGCCGGAAGACCGTGAGAAAGAAGGAAATAATCAGCATTCCCAAGCCCACAGTAGTGGCGAACGCAAGAAACGATGCGCCAATCGGGCCAAGTTGCGCAAAGAGATCCGGCATCAGTCCAGGGCCTCTTTGATTTGCGCTTCAAACCCCGACTTGATGCTTTGCTTTAATCCCTCAGGGTCATCGGCGCGCATGGCATGAACATAAAGCACCGACTTGTCAGTGGAGACATCCATGGAAAGGGTGCCGGGGGTCAATGTTATCAGATTGGCCAGCACAGTAATTTGCACATCGTCGTCCGACGCCAACGGCAACCCAACAATGCCCGGTCTAAATGTCATGCGCGGTGAAAGTACATCAATGGCGACACGGAATGCGGATAGCCAAAGTTCATAGAGGAAAAGCAAAATGAGTTTCAGCATCTGAAATGCACGGCTGGTGTATCTAGTCTTCAGTTGTTTGCGGAGCAACCAAAGCACAAAATAACCGATGAGAAATCCAGCAAGAACATTCCCCGGCGTGAAAGGCCCAATGGTTGAAGCCCATACCAACGCTACCACGATGTTGAGTGCAAAGGCCTTCATTCACTGCCTCCCAATACCGCTTCAATATAGGCGCTTGGATCACTTAGCCCCGCCGCCGCTTGTCCGGCAAGTTGCACAACCGGTTCCGCCGCTAAACCCATCAAGACGCTTAGTCCGATAATGACAAGTGTTGGCAGCATAAGCGCGCCCACCCGGTCACCATAATGTGTGGCGCGTGGGGGCTCTTCCTCGCCGTTATCCCAAAACGCGGCGGCGAAGGCGCGCGCGACCGCCACTAGCGTCAGAAACCCGCCAACAAGAATAACCCCGGCAAGCCACGGCGCATCGGCAGCAAGGCTGGCCTGCACCAGAACCACTTTGGGCCAAAAGCCTGAGAATGGCGGAACGCCTGCCACCGCAAAAAGCACGACCAAAAACATCATGGCAAAGGCTGGGCGGGCGCGATAGAGCCCCCCAAGTTTTGCAATGTCATAACTGCCGCCCAAGCGCCCGGCGATGCCAACGGCCAGGAACAATGCGGTCGAAATCAACATGGAATGAAAAATATAAAAGAGCCCGCCGGTGAGAGCCAATGGGGATTGCAATGCCAATCCAACCAGCATGTAGCCAATGCCGCCAACCACGGTGAATGCAACCAGCCGCCGAATGTCGGTTTGCGCGATGGCCCCAAGCCCACCCGCCAATATTGTGGCACCGGCGATCCAGATCAGCAGATCCGCAAAGATCGTATCGCTGGCGGGGAATATCAGCGTGAAGACGCGATACAGCGCATAGACACCAACTTTGGTCAGCAGCCCGGCAAACACTGCCGACACCCCCGGCTTGGGCGTATGGTAGGACGCCGGCAGCCAGAAAAAGAGCGGGAATGCCGCTGCCTTCATGCCAAACGCCAAAAGGTATAGCGCCGCCACGACATTAACGAGGGCGCGATTATCAACCGCCGCTACTTTGCTCGCCAGATCCGCCATGTTGAGCGTGCCGGTAAGGCCGTAGAGCAAACCCGTGGCGATCAAAAAGAAGGTCGTCGCCAATAAATTCAAAGTGGCATATTTGATCGCGCCATCAAGTTGCGCCTTCTTACCGCCAAGGATCAACAGCCCGAACGAGCCGATGATCAATACCTCAAACCAAACGTAAAGATTAAATATGTCGCCGGTCAGAAACGCCCCCGATACCCCAGCCAGCATGGCGAGCAGCAGCGGCGTGTAACCGACCCGGCGGTAGTCACTGGATTGATCGCCAAAGTTGTAGATAAGAATAAGGAGCCCGACGAGTGCGGTGACGAATGCCAACCCGGCCCCTAAAAGATCCACCGCGAAGACAATGCCGAAAGGTCCGGGCCATCCGCTCATGGCCATGGTTTGCGGCCCTTCGGTCGCAACCGTGCAAACCAGCACGCCAGCGCTCACCAACATAAGCAAGGTTATGACAATGCCGATGGCTGATTGAATGACCGGACGCCACCAAAAAACAGCGCATAGCGCCGTGCCCCCAAGGGCCAGGGCAACGGGAAGGACAACGGTCCAATCTGTTAGGGTCATGCGCCGTCCTCTTCAACCAGAGGTTCGGCGTCGCGCATTTCATCCACATCAACAGTGTGGAGTGCCTGATAGGCGCGGTAGGTCAACACCAAGAGGAAGGCAAAGAGCGCAAAACTGATCACAATGGCGGTAAGGATCAATGCCTGCGGCAGTGGATTAGCAATTGCTTCGGTGGGGACAGTTGCGCCCGGCGGGATAAGCGGCGGCACTTCGAGCGTCAGCCCCCCCATGGTAAAGATTAGGAGATGCGTGGCATTTGACAGCAAAAAGATGCCCAGAATAATGCGCACGTATGACCGGCTCAAAAACAAAAACACGGTAATCGCAAAAAGGATTCCGACGACAACGGCGAGGATCGGCTCCATCAGTGCCACTCCTCTAACGCCAACGCGATGGCGGTTATGGAACCTACGACCACAAGATAAACGCCAAGGTCAAACAAGACCGGCGTTGCAATCAGGCTTATGTGGAAAAACTCAGGCTCATACCAAAGGCCAGTGAGATAGGGCACATCTGAGAAATATGACGGAACGCCACTGAACACTGCGAACAATAGCCCAAGGCCCCCGATCGACATCGGGTGTAACACCAAGGCCTTGCGCACGGCCTGGCTGCCCGACGCGATCATATAAAGCGCCAATGAGGACGCTGCGATTAAACCGCCAATAAAGCCGCCGCCAGGAAGGCTGTGCCCGCGCAGCAATACGAAAATCGAAAACACAAGCATAATGCTTACAAGCAAGGGGACAACGGTGCGAAGGATCAGCGAATTCATGCCTCATCCTCCCGTGTCACGCGGTTGGCATCGGGTGAGGTCAATATTCCATCGCGCACTTTGATAAGGGCCAGGGCAGCAAGGCCCGCCACAAGCACCACAGCAATCTCGCCTAAAGTATCAAGAGCACGGAAATCCACCAGGATCACATTGACGATGTTACGCCCATGAGCTTCCAAATAGGAATTGGCGGCAAAATATTCTGTCAATGTCAGATCAAGTGGCTCGGCCCCTATCGCCATCATGATCGATGTAAAGGCCACTCCGATGGAAATCGCTAAACCCGCGTCGCGTAACGAGGGCAGAAAGTCGCGCCGGTCATAGGTATCAACAGGCAAGCGAAGAAGAACCAATGCGATAATGACCACTGAAAGCGTCTCAACCATGAACTGGGTGAAGGCGAGGTCCGGCGCGCCAAAAATAAGAAAAATCAACGCTACGGAAAATCCGGTTACGCCCATGGAAAGAATCGCTTGCAGTCGAGACCGCGCAAACAACAACGCCAATGCCCCAACGACGGTGAGCCCAAAAACGCCATAGATGTGCAGGGCTACGTCAGGCAAGACGATTGACGTAGGCAATAACCCGTAGGCGATCACAGGAATGCCCAGGGTCAATGCCAACATGGTCAATGTGAACGTGATGTAGAAGTTCAAGCGGCCGGTCTGAAGCAATCCGGTGAGATTTTTTGAGACTCTAACCAATGCGGCCAGGAACTGGTCTGAGCCATGGTCAGGCCCCCAAAGGCGCTGCGTGGCGGCATAGAGAAGCGAGCGCAGGTGATCGATTTGCCAAAACCAAATGAAGCCGAGAAAAATTGTGACGCCGCTTAACGCCAAGGGCAGCGAAACCTCCGGCCACAAGTGCAACGCCGTATGAATGTCCCGCCCGCCGATGGCGCTTGCCATGGGGGCCACCAGATATTCGCCACTGAAATGAGACATCATTCCAAACACAACGCCCAGCACGCCAAGGGTCAAAGCGCCAAGCCAAAGCGACGGCGATCCTTCATGAGGTTCTTTTGGCGTTTGCAACAACTTGCCGAAGAAGGGCCGCAAACCAACCAAGGCGGCGGCAGCCAGCATCAAGGAGTTGCCGATGATGGCAACGGCGGTGATCCACATGCGCGGGTCATGGTGCAGGGTCGCCTCATAGATAACTTCCTTGGCGATAAAGCCAAAAAATGGCCAGATGCCCATCATGGAGAGCCCGGCCAGAAGCCCCGCCAATGCAGTGAGCGGCATGACTTTGCCGAGGCCCGACAGGCGCACCGTCTCGCGCGTGCCGGTGCTGTGGTCGATAGAGCCCGCGACCATAAAAAGGCCGCCCTTAAAGAGCGCATGGGAAATCAGGTAAAGCACCGCAGCGGTGATCGCCACATCTGTGCCGATACCAATGAGCATCACCAGTAGGCCAAGGCTTGCCACGGTGGTGTAGGCCAGAATCTGTTTCACATCGGTTTGACGCAAGCCCAATAGCGTCCCCGTCAAAAGCGTAATGCCGCCAAAGACAGGCAGCACCAGCTCCCAGATATCGGTGCCGCCCAAAATGGGGTTCATGCGCGCCAGAAGATAGACCCCCGCCTTCACCATTGTGGCCGAGTGCAGATAGGCACTCACCGGCGTGGGCGCTTCCATGGCATTGGGAAGCCAGAAGTGAAACGGCACTTGCGCTGATTTTGTGAATGCCCCCGCAAGGACCAACAGGAATATGGGCAGATAATACGGATTTTCCGCAATAGAGCCGCTGGCCAGCAGCTCCGACAGTTCAAATGAGCCCCCCGCAACACCGAGAAGTAACAGGCCCCCAAGCAGGGCCAGCCCGCCCCCGCCGGTAACCACGAGCGCCTGGATCGCCGCCCGGCGTGAGCGTGGCTTGTCGTGATTAAAGCCGATCAGCAAGAACGATGTGATCGAGGTTAGCTCCCAAAACACGAAGAGCGTGATGAGGTTGTCGGCCAGAACCAGTCCGAGCATTGAGCCCATGAAGGCAAGAATGAACCCCATAAAGCGGCCGTGATCTTTGTGGCCTTTGAGATATCCCCCGGCATAGGCGACGATGAACGCACCGATGCCGGAAATCAGCAGCGCAAATATCAGGCTCAGGCCATCCACATAAAACGACAGAGTGACGCCGAAACTTGGCACCCAATCCCATGCCGCGCGGACCGTTTCGCCGTGGGCGATCTGCGGCATCATTTGAACAAAATAAAAGAAAATCGCAGCGGGCAATGCCGCCAGCACCCACCCGCTGAGGGGTTTGGTCAGGCGATGCACAAATGGTGCAAACACGGCCAGCACAAAGCCGGACAGAACCGCAATTGCAATCATTGATGTGCCACCCCGTCACCGGTACCCCCTGTAATTCGGCGCATATGCCGTCCGGGGCCGGACATCTTAAAACTTGGATCGTTTTGCCCTATGACTGCGAGTTTGACCGTCTCAGGTCCGCATTTAGGCGATCCACAACTGATCGGTGGTTCTTGCCATGTTCCGCGCTCAGCATCAAGGCAGGCAAGGCAACCAGCCCGGAATGACCTCAGGGCTTTGCGGTCATGCTTCGCGCAAGGCAGGGGCATTCGGTGGCGAGGGTTTCGCTCATATGCGCCAGATAATGATCCAGCGCCGCTAGTATCACCTTCTGGTTACTGGCCCCCGCCCGCGCCGCCAAAATTTTGACCCTGCGCAAGCGTTCGTCATCCACCCGCAGACCAACAGAATGGCGCTGTCCGGGCGGCAATGGTTCCATGACAGATGGCGGCAAGGACCAAGCGCAACAGCCATCCCGACCTAAGTGGGCTTCCGCCGAGACAGCACTTTTCGCCAATTCTGCTTGAGCCGCTGCGGGGTGTGGCTCCGGCGCAGGCGGCACCTGGACTTCAACAGGCGTAAGCTCCCCGGCACTTTTGGCGTGGAGCGACACGCCATCCAAATGGGCAGACGCCGGATGCGCTTCCCCTTTCCGGGCCAGCAGCCCGGCAGTCAAGGATGCAAAAGCGGCCGGCGCAGAATCGTGGCCATTTTTCTTTTGGGCAAGCATGGTCTCACGTCCTCCGTTATGCGGTCAGTCGGCGGCCGAACGCTAGGGCTGGTCTGCCTAAGGCATTCATGCGCGGCACCGCGGCCGGTCCGGTTGCCGGGTCAGGATTTAATTTTTCCTCCGTTATGCGATCAAGTCGCACCGAAAGATATTCCCACAGCGCAACAACTTCTTGCGCTGAGCGCCCGTTGGGGCTGACCTCCATCACTGTGCGCCCATCGATCATGCTGGCGGCATAGTCCGTGCGGTTATAAAGCGTCACCGGCGCGACGGTGCCGTGCTGCGAAAGCGCGACTGCCGCCTCGCCGGTGATCCGCGCACGAGGGGTAGCGGCGTTGACCACAAACACCATCGGTTTGCCTCGGCTTTCGACGATGTCAACGGTCGCCCCTACAGCGCGCAGGTCGTGCGGACTTGGCCGCGTGGGCAGCACCACAAGGTCTGACAAAGACACCACCTCGGCAATAGCGCGGGTAACCGCCGGCGGGGTGTCGATGACCACAAGCCGAAACCCCTCAGACCGGGCCCGCTCGATATCGTGCAATAAATTTGAGAATGTGCATTGCATAAACGCTGGTGCATTCGCATCCCTTACGTTCCACCATTTGGCGAGCGAGCCTTGGGGATCCGTATCAATCAGCGCAACCGGGCCCGCCCCCGCGCGCTCAGCCTGTACAGCGATATGCCCAGATAAGGTGGTTTTGCCAGACCCCCCTTTCTGCGACGCGAAAACAAGTACATTCATCGGTACAGTCATGGCTCCTGAGCCTCCAAGCCATTCATCCTCACCGCAGGCAGGTCATCTGCATGCTGATGACCGATCGGAACAGAGAAACTGCTCGGCTCCCTTCGGCGACCCCGCTGCCCGCTTTCAATATGAAAGTTTGGGCCGGTGGTTTTGCGCCCCGCCCTTCCAGACGGTTTGCCCTTATCGGGGAAGCACCTGCAGGATTTATGGGCTATGCCCGCCTGCAGATGCGCTCCACACTTGCCAGCGTAGAAGCAGGGCTTTAACGAGGTGTGAAACATAAAACTTAAGCCAAACACAAAGGGACTTTGAGAATGCGCCGCGACCACCGCCCTTTATGGCTGATAAAGGCCCAAGACCGACTTGAGAGCGGCTGGGCGCAACATTTCCTTTACCCGCAATTCGATTATATCGGTAACGGCTGTCACATCGCACCCCCGTGGCGCATTCGTGTGAGCGGTAGCGACATTTCTGTTGGTAACTATGTCCATATGCGCGCAACCAAGACGCAGCACATTTGGCTCACTACGTGGAAATGGGATGACACTCCCCCAAAAATCAAGATTGGTGATTTTTGTTTGCTAACCCCTGGCGTCCGCATTTCGGCATCAAAACACATCAAGATCGGGCGCGGCTCCATGATTGCCAGCAATGCTTACATTACTGATTCAGATTGGCATGGCACCTATGATCGGACACACGAAGCGGGCCAGGCTGCGCCGGTCACCCTTGGCGAAAATGTCTGGGTGGGCGACAGCGCCATCGTCTGCAAAGGCGTCAGCATTGGCGATAATTCCATCATCGGCGCTGGGTCGGTGGTCACGCACAACATTCCGGCAAATGTCATTGCGGCGGGGGCCCCTGCCGTTCCGGTAAAGGATCTTGACCCGGAAGTGCCGCGCACCACCCGCATGGACCTGTTTTCAGACCCAGAGGACCTCGCCGCCAAAAATGAGTGGCTCTATGGCTATGTTTCTCAAGGCAATTCCCTTTGGGGTTGGATTCGGGCCCACCTCTTCCCCCATAAAGGCAGTTAATATCCGGCCCCTAGGCTGGAAAACCGCCGATTTTGCCACGAAACACACAAAAATGAGCCCGCGCGCCCTTCGTAAGAAGACGCGCTGCCTCGGCTTTGCTAGGATTGGCGAAAGCCGCATTTCGAGCGGCTAGGGTGTTGGGAATTGGCGTTGGGGAATTTAATGGAACAGAATCGAACTGGCCTGGGCACCGCAGCGAAACTCCTGCTTGGGGCAGCCATAATGTTGGTCTTAGCCGGCTGCGAGACTGCACGCGATCAAACCACACTTGATGATCCTAATTATACCGCTGGCTATTCAGATGGTTGCACCACCGCCAGCCAACGCGTCGCCGGATTTGATGACTCCATCCGGCGAGACGGCGCGCGCGAAACTGAGCCCAATTATCAGACGGGCTGGCGCGACGGATATAACCAATGTGGCGGCGGACGCATTGAGACCGAAGGCGCATCGGCGCGCGAAGACGTTTTCACGCGCGATAGTGAACATTACCCCAGCGCGCCACGCTGATCATGTCGCGAATAATCGTCATGCTGATCTTGGCTGGGGCACTCGGTTACGGCGCTCTCAGCCTTTACTATGGCTCACCGGAGCCTTGCCGCATGTTGGCGCAAGAACGCGCCTTTCAAGCCGCCGATGCCATCGGTGTTGACCGTAACGATGCGGACTCTGAAAGCCTCATCGGGCAGGTGGGCCGCGCCTCCACCAGCAATATGACTACCCGCGCTTGTGTTGACGAGCTTTGGCGCGCCTGGTTCGACTAGGCGCTACATGGCGGGCTGGGCATTGGCTCCAAGACGTTGGTCCGCAATTTTTTCAATGTGTTGCTTGAGGCGCGGGACGGTGCGGGTGAGCACCTGGAAATCGCGACGGCGTAGAACCAGCAAAGTGACATAGCCTTTGGCTGTCACATCGGCATTGCGCGGCTCATTGGTCAACAGCGCGATTTCACCAAACACATCACCTTGTTTCAGCTCAATAGTGGTTTGCGGCAACTGTACTTCAACCTCACCAGAAGCAATGAAATACATGCAATCACCATGATCCCCTTCAGCGATAATGCGCTCTCCAGGTACCGCAAGTTCGGGATAGAGTTGCCGCACTAATGAGCGCGTGCCGTTGTTATCAAGCTCGCGGAAAAATTCTACGGTCTTGATCATCATCTGAAGTTTAAGGCCCAAATCCAACGACGGCCGCCGGTCCAATGCCTCCTGCCGCACCCGGCGATTTTGCTCCAGATCATCGTAGACTTCGCTCGAAATCATCGATTGATCAAACTGGGCCTTGTACTCGGTGTCTTCATATTCCAATGCCATGCGCTCGAGATATCGCGCACGCAAGCTGTCGGCGTAAGCCGGGTACTGCAACTCCAGTGCTTCAAGAGCACTTTGTGTCGCTGCCTCGCGGTCAGCAAGAATGCGTTCCAGAGCCTCAGAGACCTCCTCTCCAAGCAAGGGATGGATCAAATCAACATTGATGCCACGCAGGTCAGAAATGACAAATCCAATGACGAGAAGCGTTTCAAACCGGTCAGCGATAGCGCGCTCAAGAGGGCCGTTAAGATGCAGACGCCGCTGCAACCAAAGGGCACGACGAAATTTTCTGCTGATGGCATAGGATCGCAAACTAGCGGATATGTAGCCTTCCGCCCCGCGCAATTTGGTGCGATCAAGCAAGCGCCCGCTTTCAGCCCGCAACATGTCAGCTATTCGCCGGTCCAGCAGCCCGCGTTGGAAGTAGTCGAGATAAAGCTCACCCTCGCGATTTGCCATGGTTAGCAAGCCGGCGCGAAGGGCATCTTTCGCTTCAAGGGTGGCGCTCCCTTCCTCCGGCTTTTTTGCCTGAGCTTTCATGGCATTGCCGGTCTCAAAAACAGAGCCCAGCCCCATGTCATGGGCGACGTTGCCTACTTTAGTGCGGATGCGTTCTCTCGAGAGCGCCATAACCCGATCGCGCACCACCCGTTCGCTTTCAGACAACTCATTAAGGCCCAACAGTTTTATGAGCGTGCGAAGGGTCGGTGCCTGGATAATGAGCGTGGCCAACACATAGCCAACGGCGAGCACGAAAATGAAGCGACGAATTTCATCAGAAAGGAGTGGGTTTTCGGAAACCGCCAGCGCCAACGCAACCGTCATGGCACCGCGCAGGCCACCCCAAATCAACACCGCGTTGTAACGATTGGAAATAGGCCGGGCCACACCAATGAAATTGAACATGGGCATGATGCCGTAAAGCACAATCACGCGGGCCAAAATGGTTCCGAAGAATACTGTGGCAATGAGGCTTGCATCGCTCAGCTGAATTTCTGCAAGAGCACGCGGCGCCAGCATGGCGGCAAAGGTGAAAATCAGCGAGGTGCCCCAAAAATCAAGCTGCCGCCAGGTTTGCAACAAATTACCCCAGGCCCCTGGCGAGATGCGCGTGCGCCCTTCAGAGTTCAGCACCATTGCCGCAGTGACGACGGCGATTACACCAGACACGCCGAAATAAACTTCCGATACAATGAAGGCGGAATAGGCAAGGGTGAGCGTGAGGGTAATTTCAGCAAGCACCAAATCGCGCAAGGCCCCGATGATCACCACAAATACGCGGGCGGCGACAAACCCGACAATCAGCCCGCCAATTAACCCCTTGGAAAATGCCCACGCAGCACTTGCAATCGTGGGCTCCTGCACACCTGTGATCATATTGAGCAGCAGCCAGAAGATAACAATAGCGGCGGCATCATTCAGCAGGCTTTCGCCTTCAACAATAATATTGAGCCGCTGCGGTGCGCCAATATCCCGAAAAATGGCCACTACAGCGGCTGAATCCGTGGTCGCAACGATAGCGCCCAGGAGTAGGCAGGCGAGCAGTTCAACCCCTGAAACCGCATTGACGGCAAAGCCAACGACGGCCGTGCAAACAATCACTGCCACCACCGCCAGCAGGAACACCGGCCAAACGTCATCCATCAGACGGCGCACATCTACCCGCAGCGCTGCATTGAAAAGGAGTGTGGGAAGGAAGACGTAAAAGAACGCGTCCGACGACAGCTCAAAGGCTGAAAGTGCGCGCAAGAAATCGCCCGCCGGGCCGCCGAAAGTGAGGTCGCTGGAGGCGACAACGCCTAGACCGATGCCCACCACGGCGAGCACCACCGTGTAGGGCACATTCAATCGATTAGCGAGTGGCAGTATCAAGCTGACAAGACCCAATAGGGCTGTCACGCCGAAGACGACCAGCACGACGTCCTGCATATAAACCCCAATGTCCATGAGGGCCCGTCCCGGAGCCCTCGTCCTCGCATAGATGAGCATACCCGTCTCGCCTGGGGGCGCACAAGCAATTGCAGACAATAACGAAAAAGAACTAGCTCATAGCCCCAACGTAGCTACAATTCTCACAACCAGAGTAGGCAAGACGGTAAAATGACACCCCGGGACCCCAATGTGATTCGGAAGTACCTGGGCATTCAGGCTGCCTGGTTTATCTCCGCCGGACTGCAGATGGTGATGTTTCCCTTCCTGCTGAAGGTCGTTTTGGACGTCCCTGCCGGGCAAATCGGTCTGGCGACCTTTGCCATGACCTTCCCCATGTTCCTTTTAATGCTTCCAGGCGGCGCACTGGCGGACCGAATCGACGGGCGCTACATCCTCAGCGTCACTCATGGTCTTGCGGTGATCCCCCCAACCTTACTCGCGACAGCTATTGTCTTTGATCAATTGTCTTACCCAGTCATGCTGATTTACGGGGTGACCATCGGGATTGTCGGGGCCTTTTCGCAGCCTGCACGCGACTCACTCCTCAACCGGGTTGTCGCCACAGATGGCGGCCGTCTGTCCCTGCAACAAGCCGTTGGCTTTGCCACCCTGACCATGTTCGTTTGCCAGATCATCGGCATGATGATCGCCCTGTTTGCAGACATCGTTGGCGCACAATGGGTGATCATTTGCCAAGGCCTGGTTCTGTTTGCCTCCCTGGGGTTGATTACCTCCTTGCGCCTTGACATTGTTGCACAGCGCACGGATGCCTGGACCGCAAGGGGGCAGTTGAGTGAAATCGGCAGCGGCCTGAAAGAAGCATTTGGATCACCGCAGATCATGCCCGTCGTTATTGTGGCATTTTTGATCGGCGTCTTTTACATCGGGACCTTTCAGGTCCTCATGCCGGTTCTGGTAACAGAGGCTTACGGAAGCGAAAGCTGGCGCATTGGCCTGGGACCCATGACCTTCTTCAGCGGCACCATCGTCACTTCGATGCTGCTCATCCGCCGCGGCGGTGTGGAGCGCGCAGGCCTTGCCCTCACATTGGCGGTCTGCACCGGTACGGTTGTGCTGTTCGGTCTGTCGCTCGCCGTGCCTTACTTGATATTCCTGTTCTTCATTTTCGTTTGGGGCCTGGGGGCCGGCGTTGCCATCACCATGAGCCGCACCATCGTGCAAGAGCTTGCGCCCGATAGCCACCGGGGCCGCCTCCTGAGTATTTTCAGCATGGGGTTCATGGGCGGTGCCCCCATGGGTGCCCTCGCGATCGGCCCCATTGTCGATGCGACAAACCCCCATGTGGCGACCCTGTTTCCTGCCATTGCCATGGTTATTTGCCTAGGCACGCTGCTGCTCACGACCAAGCTCGCCCATGTCCGCCTGAGGGGCCACAAAGCTGCTGAGATCCCATCGACGGCGGATGAGCGTTCTGATAAACTGTCAGTTGGGTTGGAGGCGGTCCAAGTAGCCGCCCAAAGTTCCGGGGAGCCAAAAACATGACCGATCAGATTACCAAGGACAGCGCTTATAATGCGGTTGCTCCCGATGACTTCGGTGCCATGATCGAAGTTGATCGTTATGGTCAGCGCTCCGGTGCGTTCAACAAGATCATTTCTGCGACCCACGACCACTTTTGGGATCCGTTGGACAAGCGCTACCTTGATCTTTCCGCGCCCTTTGATCTCAAAACGCAAACCATCCTGCCGCAAGAAATGATTATGGAACTGCAGACCCCGCTAGCCGATAACTGGGACGCACAAACCAAGATCGATTTGACCAACGGCATTGGCCACATGTTCCTGTCCAACATTCTGCACGGTGAACAGGCGGCGCTCTCGCTGTCGGCCTCTCTGGTGCACATTCTGCTTGATCAAGGCGCGGCGGAATACGCCGCCAACCAGGCGCGCGAAGAAGCGCGGCATGTGACGGCCTTCGCCATGTATATCGACTCTCGCTGGGGCAAGCCTGCGCCGTGCACGCCAGTTCTGGGAAATCTTCTCACAGAAATGGTGAGCTCAGAGCTTGTCTACAAGAAGATCGTCGGCATGCAGATGTTGGTGGAAGGCCTGGCCATGGGCGCGTTTGCCACCATCTACAATCACTCCAACGACCCCATGTTGCGGCAGATGACGCAGCTCGTCATGACCGACGAAGCATTCCACCACAAATTCGGGAAAATCTGGGCGGACAAGACCATGCCGCACCTCTCAGACGCCGAACACAACACCGTTGAGGACTGGGCGCAGCAGGTGTTCCAGACGCTTTTGTTCAATATGTTTGGCCCAGGGGAAAAGGCGGCGCTCTATGCCAGCCTTGGCATTGATGTGGATGAGGTCAAAGAAGCCTTGGCCAGCGCCTTTACCGATGACGCGCGCCGCGCCCGGATGAGGTCCTCCACCAACATCATGCGCGTGCTCTGCAAGACGCTTGTTAAGGCAGGTATCATTACCGACCGTACCAAGAGCTTCTATGCGACGTTTGTTGACATGGATGAGCTGGCCGCCGAAGGCGACGAGATGGTGGGCGACCCCATTGCAGAAGACGGCATTCGCTTCCTGCAAATGATCAATGGCGGCGAGGGCCGGACGCCCAGTTCAACACTCGCAGCTGAGTAATCAGGATCGAGCGAAAGTTATGAGCGGCTCATAGTTGTAGGTGTTGTCTGCGTGACGCAACGCAGCAATGTAGTCAGTTCGGACAAGGCTCTTCGGTTCAAGCCTTGTGCCACCCCAAGTGAACACCGGACATCCCAGCTTCTTAACAAGCAGGTCAGTACTCAAGCGCGCATGGCGTCCATTGCCGTTGGGAAAAGCGTGGATTTGGGTAAGCCGATGATGAAATCGAATTGCGATTTCATCCGGCTCAAAAGTTTTCCTATCACACCAATATGAAACATCGTCGAGTAACCGTCGAAGCTCAACTGGCACTTGCTCTGGTGCGACGCCAATGTTCTTTTCAGAATGACGGAATTTGCCTGCCCATACCCACACATCGCCAAACATTCTTTTGTGTAGGCGGCAGAGTGATCCCGGCGAAAGCGTGTTCGGCTTTTTTTGGTGCCTGTGGGCCCAGGCTTCTCCTTTGGCAATATTTCTCGCTTCCGCTGCGTTTAGCTCTTGCCGCGTTGCGATGGTCGGAATTTTGAGCCCTTCTCGTTCGTCTTGATCGAGGGGTGTGGCACCTTCCGGCTCGTCGAAAACTGTACTCAAGTCTCCATCCACAAATCTGTCTCTGAGATATTTTCGAGGACATACTGATCGATGAGGTGGTTGACCTCACTTGTTGATGGTTCCTGATCTTCTAACTTCATGCTTTGCACGGCCCGGCTAATTGCCGCTTTCGCGATTGCGTGGGCGCGATGCTGGACCATGTCTTCCAATGTCTCATAAGGCACGAATGCGTATACAAATGTGCATTCCATTGCATTGGCAGCTTTTTGCAGGCTCGCGAGTGTCACGCTTCCTTCGCGCTCTGCCTGCTCCAGCATACTGATCCGTTGGCGCGTGACGCCCATACGTGAGGCCAACTGAGTGCCGGTGAGTCCCAGGGCATATCGTATTGAGTGTATCCAAGATGACCGGGCACCCAGCCACGCCATCTGATCTCTCAACAAATTCAATCTCTTATCGAGATTTCGCCGTGCTTGGCTCCTATTGGGGTCAAACATCTTGCCCTCCTGTCAACTATATTATTGACTATACACATGTATTTGTCAATGTAACAGTTGACAAATACATAACTAAGTCAATATATACATTGACTATTTGTACTCAGGGTCTTCCCAATAGGGGAAAATATCCGGCAGGTCTTCTGAAACCTTGCCGGGATAGCTGGGCGCGCGCTTTTCAAGAAATGACACCACGCCTTCTTTGGCATCCGCTGATTGGCCCATATGAAACACGCCGCGACTGTCCACCCGGTGCGCCTCCATGGGATGGCTGGCACCGAGCATGCGCCACATCATTTGCCGCGCCAAAGCCACCGACACCTGACTGGTGTTATCTGCAATTTCGCGGGCGATTTCGTTGGCGCGGGCGAGCAACTGATCATGGGGCACCACTTCTTTTACCAGCCCCCCTTTTAGCGCCTCATTGGCATCGAAGACGCGGCCTGAATAGGTCCAATCCAATGCTTGCTGAATACCCACCAAACGCGGCAAGAACCAGCTTGAACACGCCTCTGGCACTATCCCGCGGCGAGAGAAGACAAACCCGAACCGCGCCTTGTCTGAGGCGATGCGAATATCCATAGGCAGTTGCATAGTCGCCCCCACCCCCACGGCGGGGCCGTTTACGGCTGCGATGACCGGTTTCAGGCATTCAAATATGCGCAATGAGACACGCCCGCCTCCATCGCGCGGCGGCGGGCCGCCAGCTCCGGTTTTATCTGACGCCGCGCCCTTCATATAATCAAACGTGTCAGCGCCGCCGGCCAGGTCCGCCCCGGCACAAAACCCGCGCCCCTCGCCCGTCACGATGATCACCCGCACATCATCATCCGCATCGGCTGCATCAAAGGCCCCCAACAGGTCATGCATCATCTGGGTGGTAAAAGCGTTGAGCCGATCCGGGCGGTTGAGAGTGAGGGTCAGAACCCTGTCCGCGACCTCATATTTCAAGGTTTCGTAGGTCATGGGAGAGAGATCCTTCCTATCCTGCCGCAAAGGTCGACATTGTGAGGCAGCGGGCCAACTGGACGAAAGGCCCTGCCTCGCTTATTGATTTGATGATAAAATATCAGGTGGGACAACGGGAGAGCCAAATGTACGATTATATTATTATTGGCGCGGGCAGCGCCGGATGCGTTCTGGCCAATCGCTTGAGTGAAGACCCCAAAAACAAGGTGTTGGTGCTGGAAGCGGGCCCCAAGGATTCCAACATGTGGATCCATGTGCCCGTGGGCTATGCCCGCACCTTGGTCGACCCCAAGGTAAATTGGCTATTTCCCACCGAGCCCGATCCCGGAACTCATGACCGGGTCCATGTTTGGCCGCGCGGCAAAGTGCTCGGCGGCTCAAGTTCCATCAACGGGCTTTTATACATTCGCGGCCAAGCGTCTGACTATGACGGCTGGCGCCAGCTGGGCAATGAAGGTTGGGGCTGGGACGATGTGCTGCCCTATTTCATTCGCTCAGAAGGCAATCAGGTTCACAAAGGAGCGCTTCATGGCACCGATGGACCTTTGACCATTACCAACCCCACCGAGCCAAACCCAGTCTCCGACGCCATGATTGAAGCCGGTGTGGAAGCGGGTATTCCGCGCAAGGCCGACGTCAACGAAGGCGAACAGGAAGGCATTGGATATTATCAGCTGACGATTGAGAACGGATTGCGCGTGTCTGCAGCCAAGGCCTATCTCAAACCGGCATTGGGGCGTCCCAACCTGCACGTGGTCACCGAGGCGTTGGTTCATAAGATCCTGTTTGAAGACAAACGCGCCGTTGGCGTGCTTTACGCCCAAGGGGATGAAGTGCTGGAAGCCCGCGCAGGCAAGGAAGTGATCCTCTCTGGCGGTTCCGTCAACTCCCCACAACTGCTTGAACTTTCTGGCGTCGGCAAAGCGGACCACCTGAAGGCCAATGGCATCGAAGTCATTTCCGATCTGCCTGGCGTGGGTGAAAATCTGCAAGACCACTACGTTATTTCCATGCAGCACAAGATCACCCAAAACATAACGGTGAACGATCAGGCGCAGGGCCTCAACTTCCTCAAGGAGGTTGCCAAGTATGTCTTTATGCGCAAAGGGCTGTTGTCACTTTCTGCGGCGCACGTTCAGGCTTTTGTGAAAACGCGACCGGAGCTATCCAGCCCGGACGTGCAGTTCCACATTCTTCCTGCGACCATGAATGTTGAGAAATTCAAGACCCAGCAAATCATGGAACTTGATTCGTTCGCCGGGCTCACCACAGCGCCGTGCCAATTGCGCCCTGAAAGCCGGGGCTCCATTCACATCAAGTCCGCAACACCGACCGAGTACCCCGCCATTAGACCAAATTATCTTTCTGATCCACTGGATCAGGAAACTGCCATTGCGGGGCTTCGTTTTGGTCGCAAAATTGTCGAGCAGCCAGCCATGGCGCAGTATCTTGGCGCGGAAATCATGCCGGGCGAAGAGCTGCAATCCGATGACGAATTGCTAGACTTTGCACGCGAGGCGGGCTCCACCATCTATCATCCCGTTGGTACCTGCAAAATGGGGTCCGACCCCATGGCCGTGGTGGACAGCCAGTGCCGTGTCAAAGGTGTTGAAGGCTTGCGGGTGATTGATGCGTCGATCATGCCGAAATTGATCTCAGGCAACACCAATGCGCCAACAATCATGATCGCAGAGAAAATCGCCGACGTGTTGCTTGGCAAACCTGCTTTGAAAGCCATCGCCACCGCCGCCGAATAATTCGACCACGCCTCAAACCAAAGAGACGCGCATGCATCCCTATCAATACGCCCAAACCGCTCCTGATCGTGCCGCCTATATCATGATGGGGAGCGGCGAGGTTGTGACATACAAAAATCTCGATGAGCGCTCGAACCAATGCGCGCACCTGTTTCGCAAGTTGGGATTGCAGATCGGCGATGGTATCGCCATTTTTATGGAGAACAACGCGCGGTTTCTGGAAATCTGTTGGGCCGCGCAGCGCTCTGGGTTGTATTTTACTTGCGTTTCATCAAAGCTGACCTCGGCCGAGGCGGCCTATATCATCGGTGATTGCGAAGCCAAGCTGTTGATCACATCGGCGGCGATGCCAAATAATATCTCAGATGAGCTGATTGCCCTCACCCCCGATGTGCGTCATCGGATCATGATCGATGGCACCATCGAAGGCTATGATGCCTACGAGACATTGCGCGACGAGTGCCCCATTACACCCATCACCGACGAAGCCTCGGGCACAGATATGCTTTACTCCTCTGGCACCACCGGACGCCCCAAGGGCGTTCGGGTCCCCCTTTCCGATGTGCCTATTGATGCCGACAACGCCTTCCGCTTACTCGTGACCATGCTCTATGGCTTTAAGGAAGAGATCCGCTACCTTTCGCCTGCGCCGCTCTACCATGCTGCCCCGCTTCGGTATTGCATGGGCGTGGGCCGCTGCGGCGGCACCGTCTATGTCATGGAAAACTTCGATCCCGAAGAAGCCCTAAAGCTTATTGAGGCCCACAAAATCACCCACAGTCAGTGGGTACCGACAATGTTTGTGCGCATGTTGAAATTGCCTGAGAACGTGCGCGCAAATTATAACGTGTCGTCACTTGAATGCGCCATCCATGCCGCCGCGCCCTGCCCCATCCCGGTGAAGCGGCAAATGATCGAATGGTGGGGTCCGGTCATCAACGAATATTACGCCGGAACCGAAGGCAATGGGTTCTGCGCCATCAATTCTGAAGAATGGCTCGCCAATGAAGGCTCTGTTGGCAAATCGCTGCTGGGCCCGGCCCACATTTGCGATGATACCGGTGAGGCATTGCCGCCAGGTGAGATCGGCACGATATACTTTGAGAGCGAAGGGCAGTTTGAATACTACAAGGACCCGGCAAAGACGAAAGAAAGCCGCCACTCCAAAGGCTGGTCCACATTGGGCGACATTGGCTACATGAATGATGAAGGCTTTTTGTTCCTCACTGATCGCAAAGCCCACATGATTATTTCCGGCGGGGTAAACATCTATCCGCAGGAAGCTGAAAATCTGCTCATCACCCATCCAAAAGTTGCTGATGTGGCCGTCATTGGCGTGCCCAATGAAGACTTTGGCGAAGAGGTCAAAGCGGTCGTGCAGCCCGCGAATTGGGACGAGGCAGGCGACGACCTGGCCGACGAGTTGATCGCGTTTTGTAAAGCCCACCTCAGCCAGATCAAATGCCCACGCAGTATCGACTTTGACCAGGAATTGCCGCGCCACCCCACGGGCAAACTTTACAAGCGCTTGGTGCGCGATCGGTACTGGGGCGAACATGACTCCAAGATCGTCTAAAAACCCGCCGCCGTTCAAACACGGCGTGGATGGGCGACTGCGCCGAGAAGACTTCACCAAGGACCGCATTGACCAACTGCGCGCCTTGGCCGATGTGGGCGGGCAAGAGTGGCTGGTCACCGATGAGGAGCGCGATCAAAGCCGTGCGGAGATGACCAAACACTTGGCCAAGGGCGCTCCGGTGTGGATTTTTGCCTATGGGTCCTTGATGTGGAACCCTGCAATGCATGTAGCGGTCTCAAAACGTGCGCAGATTTTCGGTTATCACCGATCCTATTGTCTGAATTTAGTCCTGGGGCGCGGCTCGCTTGAGAAACCGGGGCTCATGTTGGGGCTCGACCGGGGCGGCAGCTGCATTGGCGTTGCCCACAAAATCGCAGGAGAGCACGTTCAATCGGAACTTGAGATTCTATGGATGCGCGAAATGCTGGGAACTACATACTTCCCCAAATGGCTGCGCGCGGACGTGGCTGGCAAACAGCAAAATGTGCTGACGTTTATCGCCAATCGAGAAGGCCAACGCTATTTGGGGCCGAAACCGCTGCGCTACGCCGCCAAGCGCATCGCAATGTCGAGTGGAATCCTCGGCACCAACCGGGAATATCTCTATAATACAAACAGAGAACTCGAAGCCTTGGGGATCAGCGATGGCCCCCTACATGCGCTGGAGGCAGAAGTGCGGCGTATCGCAAAAGAGCCCAAGGCGACTTAAAACAAACAACGGAGAAGATCACATGCGCATCGCAAAATATGCTGAGCTTGAAAGTCTTGTGGGGCAAGATATCGGCACATCAGATTGGTATGAAGTCACGCAAGACAAAGTGAATATGTTTGCCGACGCCACCGGTGACCACCAATGGATTCATGTGGATGTGGAGCGGGCCAAGAAAGAACTTCCCACCGGCGGGACCATCGCTCATGGCTATTTAACCCTCTCGCTTATTCCTATGCTGGCCGCGCAAATTCTTCGCGTTGAGGGCGTCACCCGCGGTATCAATTATGGTGCCAATAAAGTGCGCTTCACAAACATGGTGCCTGTGGGCAGTAAAGTCCGCGCTCATCAGCGGCTTCTGGATGCCCAGCCCAAAGCAGGCGGATTACAGTTGATCAACGAGTTTACGCTCGAGATTGAGGGGCAGGATCGTCCTGCTTGCGTGGCGCAAACTATTTCGATCGTTTATAGCTGAGACCATGATTGCAAAGCTATCCAAGACAAATGACGAGTGGCGCGCGCTTTTGGCGCCTGATCCGTTCGAGGTTCTACGCGGTGCGGGCACAGAACGCGCGTTCAACGGTCCCTATTGGGACAACAAAGACGATGGCACTTACGTTTGTGGCGCGTGTCGCCTGCCACTCTACGAGGCGAGCACCAAATTTGACAGCGGATCGGGCTGGCCGAGTTTTTATGCGCCCATCGACGTAGAACATGTTGAGCGTAAAGTGGACAACTCTCATGGCATGACGCGAACCGAAGCGGTTTGCGCCCGGTGCGATAGTCACTTGGGGCACATCTTTCCCGATGGCCCAAAACCAACCGGCGATCGGCACTGCATCAATGGCCACGCCCTTGTCTTCGTGCCAACCGGCGAGGCTATGCCGCCGCTGGTCGAGTAAGCGTTACGACGACAGGGCCTTTCTTAGCTGCGGTTACGCTTAACGACTGGGATTTAGGGTTGAAGACCGCAGCAGCGTCACCTTCGACCGCTACGTGATTGCCATTGGGATATTGAATGTCTGGCACGTAAATCTCGCTCACCCCGCCTGCATCTGCATCAAATTTGATGGTGCACCGACCGCTGCGGCGATCAAACCTCATGGCGATCGGTTGCCCTGCACATGCCCGCATATAGGGACGCACAAATCCTTTTAGAGCGCGGCCGCCAGAGTTGATGTCATTGGGGCTGGTGGCCTGATCTGCAGAATAGATGCTGAGGTCTTCCTGATTCCAACCATCGCCAATGCGGAGATCATTGCTGTTGGATGCGGTATAGTTCCAATGGGTGGAATGGATCTGCAAGGTATCAAGCGCATTGTACATGAGATCGAGCGCTGTTGTGTGCGAGGCCCATGGGGCTTCCGATTGGTCCCCATCGGCCCAGGCTTGATAAGCCACCCCGCCATCAAGATCATAAGGGATGCCAAACTCACCTACCAAAGTGGGAGCATCACCTTCTGGAAGCGATTTCGAAGACTTCTTCAATCGCCCAAGGGCGCTGGTGTAGCCCGCTTCAATAGCATCCGCCCCGTGCAGCGTTTTCCCCGTCAAGGGGTTGAAGGCGTCAGGAAACTGAAACGTCTTTGTGACAAGCGTGATGATGTCATACCAGTGGCTCGCATTGACCGTGCGTTCAGGCATGCCGGGGGGAAAACCATCCCCCACAATGCCGCGAAAGGGGTCGACCTCAGCAAACACCAACCAGTCATCGCGAACACTGCGGATAGATGCTGCCACGCGATTGAAGAACGGCACCATAAAATCTGCTTCCGGATCAATCGACCGTCCTTCGCGCATGGAAAAGTGTTTTTCGTTCAATACCGTAACGCCATTGGGCGTCAGCTCATAAGCGCCAGCAGCCTCGAACGGGCATATGGCACCTGGCTTCCAAATACTAACGCCGCTTTCGTTCACGGGATTCTCACCGACGAGAACTACTTTCATCACGTCTGATTTGAACCGCAATGCCGGGATCGACCGCCCTTGGCCGCGCGCTACAGCAAGGCCATCAAGCACCGACCAGGCCGGGCCAGGTCGCGCAGGCAGCGGGTTCTCGTCGCTGGGCGCAAGGTGGCGATAGCTCAGCGTTTTGCCGATCCACCCGGTTGAGGGCTCATTCAGAGTGTCGAAACCCAAGACGTGAGGCATGTGCTTCACCCGATGAGCAATGGCATTCATGGCGCCAAGATAGTGCCCGACCAAATAATCCTGCGCGCTCTGGCCTTCGATCTCAAACCCCGGTGCAAAGGCATCACCGCCAAAGAACAGCGTCCACATGATCGCGTTGGCGGGCATGAGGTAGTTCTGCGCCCAGGTCATGGTGGGGTAGTTGTCTTCCTGCCGAGCCCGCTCATCTTCATAGTCATATTTGTATTGCATGACGTGGGCTGCGCCGGCCTCATGAAACTTGGTAAAATCAAGCCCCACCGCGTCAAACGTCCACCCTGGCGCGCCATCGCCGCCGCTCATACGGCTCCAGGCGTCCTGGTGGAAATCAATGAAGACATAAAGTCCAAAGTCTGCAGCGCGGGCGCAAATCTCGGCAAAGTAATCGAGATAGGCTTCGTCATATTTTCCTGGGCCGGCGTGCTCTACGGCTTCCCAGGTTGTGAGCAGACGCAAGCAATTAAACCCCCACGCCTGCAATCGTGCAAAGTGCTGGTCAGCCTCTTCAAGGGGAAAGGGCCGTCCGATAAATGAAACGGTCTTGTGATCTGCAAAGTTGGTCTTGTGATCAGTGCCGCCATCGGGAAATGGCATCTTGCAGTCGCCGCCGAGATTCACCCCGCGCAGCCGCACGCGGCGGTTCTGATGGTCCATAAACCAAGCACCAGAGATGGTCAGTGAAGAAAGCCCCATGGATGTATCCTCAACGAAAATGAACCACAATGATCTGTGCCTTGGGGGGCTCTGGCAAGCCCCTTGCGCTGCGCTGCTCAGCCGATAGGTTCGGATTCAAATTGACCAATAGCAACGAGATCTGATGTCCCAACCCACCGCGCCGCGCCCCGACAAACGCCAGCACCTGATTGAGCTTCATGATCGCCGCCGCGACGACCCCTATTATTGGCTCCGCGACGACAATTGGCAGCAAGTGATGAAGGATCCGGACCAGCTCAATCCGGAAATTCGCGCCCATCTGGAGGCGGAAAATGCCTACACCGACGCTGTGTTGAAAGATTCCGAGGCGCTTCAATCTGCACTCCTCGCAGAAATTCGGGGCCGCATCAAAGAAGATGATAGCTCAGTGCCGGAGCCCGATGGGCGCTATGCATATTATGTCCACTATGATGAAGGCGCTGAGCACCCGCTTATTTGTCGTGAGCCACGCGAGGGGGGCGCAAGGGAAGTTCTGCTTGACGCAAACGCCCTCGCGGAGGGGCAAAGCTATTTTGAACTTGGCGGCGCTGACCATAGCGATGATCATCGCTATCTCGCCTTTGCGGCGGACTATGAAGGCTCAGAATATGACACAATTCGCGTTCGCGATTTGACCACGGGCGTGGATCTTGAGGACAAAATCACCGAAGCAAACGGCGGCGTCTGCTGGGCGAAGGACAACAGTTTTCTTTACGTCAAATTGGATGAAAACCACCGCCCCTCGCGGGTTTACCGGCACGAGCTTGGCAAAAACCAGTCCCAAGACAGCCTTATCTATGAAGAGAGGGATGCCAGTTTCTATGTCGGCATAGGCCGCACTGATACCAGCAACCTCATTGTCATCGGGAGCTCTGATCATCAAACCTCAGAATGCTGGTTCGTTGAAGCGGCGAACCCCACGGCACCATTACGCTGCCTTGCGCCTCGCGTCGCCGAGCACGAGTACAGCATCAATGATCATGACCATGCGTTGTTCATCACCACCAACACAGATGGCGCGGAAGACTTTCAGGTCATGCGCACGCCGCGTGATGCGCCAGAGCAGGAGAATTGGACTGTTGTTGTTCCACATGAACCTGGACGGCTTATCCTTCATGTTGAGACCTTCAAACGCTTTTTAGTGATGATGGAGCGGCGCAACGCGCTTGATCGTATTGTCATTTTTGAACTTGATGGTAACGGCAACCTGGGGGCAAGCCACGAGATTTCCTTTGACGAGGAAGCCTATGGTCTCGGTGTTCTCACGGGCTATGAGTACGACACCACAACGCTGCGCTTTGCCTATTCCTCACCCACCACGCCGGCGCAAATATTTGACTATGACATGGCGACGCGGGAGCGAACTTTGCGCAAAACCGAGGAAGTCCCGAGCGGGCATGAGCCAAGCGATTATGTGACCCGGCGGATTGAAGCGATTGCCTCTGACGGTGAAGCGGTGCCGATTACGCTTCTGCATCATCGCTCCACCGCCATTGATGGCAGCGCACCGCTGCTGCTCTATGGCTATGGCAGCTATGGATCATCAATGGGGGCAAGCTTCGGCATCAGCCGCCTGTCACTTGTTGACCGCGGCTTTGTTTATGCCATTGCCCATGTGCGCGGCGGGCAGGAGAAGGGGTTCCGGTGGTACAAATCCGGCAAAGGCAAGATGAAGACCAACACCTTTACGGACTTCATCGCCTGCGCGGAAACCTTGATCGACAAAGGCTACACAACGCGCGGCAAAATCATCGCCCATGGCGGGAGTGCGGGCGGCCTTCTTGTGGGGGCTGTGGCCAACATGGCACCAGAGCTTTTTCTTGGCATCATTGCCGATGTTCCGTTTGTCGATGTGCTCACCACGGTTTGCGATGGGGACCTTCCCCTCACCCCGCCGGAGTGGACTGAATGGGGCAACCCCATCGCTGATGCCGAGGTGTTTGATTATATCGCCAGCTATTCGCCTTACGACAATGTAAGTGCCCAAGACTATCCGCACATTCTGGCCACCGCCGGATTGACCGACCCGCGCGTGACCTATTGGGAGCCTGCCAAATGGGTCGCCAAGCTGCGCGAGTGCCGCACTGATGATCGACTGACGCTGCTTAAGACCAATATGCGCGCCGGCCACGGCGGTGCCTCGGGGCGCTTTGAGCATTTAAAAGACGTTGCGCTTAATTATGCCTTTGCGCTGAAGCTGTTGGAAGACTAAGCCCTGCACGCCATGAAAAAAGGGCCCGCGTCATCAGCGCGAGCCCTTTATAATTCAGATTGGATGGTGGCTAAAGTTGGCGCACCTGGAAGAGCCGGTCTTCCGCCTCGCGCAGCAAGTTATCGCTATCGGTCAACGCGTTTTCACGCCGCTCAAGCAACCGCTCGCTTTCATCTTCGAGGTTCTCAGCAAAGTCATCACGACCATCGGCGCGTGCCTCTGACGCTACCCGGCGGACGGTTTCTCGCACATCGTTGACTGAGCGGAAATCAGGGCTTCGCGCTGCGTTGTCTGCTTCACGGGCCTCTGCAAGCGTTGCGCGGGCGCTTTCAAATAATGACGCACGCTCTGATTCGCTCACCTGCAGAACCAAGCCCATGTTCTCATAGGCTTCCCGCGCCAGACCGCGCGCCGCTTCCGCCAGAAGCGCAATCATTTCGCCCTCTTCCACAATGGAGGCCGCGTCGGCTTCATACTCAAGCCGGTTTTCAGCCTCCAGCTCCTCGGCGCGGCGGCGGTTCGACAGCACTTCAAGCCATCGCACGGCGTCATCTTCGGTGCGCGAGAAATTTTGTGCCTGTACAAATGCTGCCTCTGCGCCGTCCAAATCATCTGTGTAGTAGCGCGCGTTGCCGAGATACATCCAAGCGAGCCCTGGCCGGTCAAGGCCACCGCGATCCACCGCCCGTTGCATAAAGCGGCGCGCCTGGGACCAATCTTCTTCCTGAATGTAAGTGCCGCCAATGCGGTAGTAGAGATCACCTGATGGCGAAAGGTTCGCCGCGCGGGTCAGGGCGGCGCGGCTTTGTTCAAAGTGCCGTGCTGCAAAGAACGCATTGCCAAGACGTTCCCAGTTTTCTGCCGTGCGCTCAATAGCAACTTGCCCGGCGCTGGGGCTTAAGTGGCGTTCCAGAATTTCCGCCGCCTTAAATGGCACTTCATAAAACATGTAGAGGTCGGCCAGATTGGTCAATGATCTGCTATCATCAAGGAAGCCCATGATGTAGCGGAATTGATAAACCGCAAAGGCATCGCGATTGCGATCCAATTGAGAATAAACGCCTGACAGCGCTTCCCAATCACGGTCCTCTGTAGGGTCATGGGACAGCAACTGAAACAACAGCGGAAGGGATTCCGTAAACATGCTTTCTTGGAGATAAAGACCTAAGAGCAACCGCACATAGATCACACGAAATTCCGGGGCAAGCTCGACTGCTTGGCGCGCGTAAGGAATCGCTTCGCGATAGCGCTCCTGCACAGTATAAACTTGCGCCAAGGCGAAATAGGCTTGCGGGTCAGGTATTTCCACAACGCGGAAATATTCTTCGAGCACTGAGATGGCGTCGGCATATCGCTCGGCTGCGGTGTAGATTTGCCCAAGTATCAAATAGAGCGCTGCAAGATCGTCGCCCTCCAGGCCACCGGAATCGATCGCCAATCGGAAATAATCCCCCGCCTGATTGAAGTCGTCCCGACCAAGTTCTGCTTGCCCCATAAGGCGATACAGAATTGACTGCTCAAACGGATTGGCACCGCTTAGCGCCCCGCGCAACACTTCTATGGCCTGTCCGTATTGCTCCGCATCAAGGAATTCCAACGAAGCATTGTAGGCGTCGGCAACCGCTTGACTTGTCGTGCCCTCAGATTGATCTTCGTTGCCGCGACCACGAGGACGCCGGGCACCCTGCGCAGAGGCCTCTGACACACCAAACAGGCCATCATCAAAGCCAACAGGACCAAGGGTGGGTTCAGCAAAGGTGAAGAAAGCGGCAGCAAAAGCGAACACGCCGATGCGCGCAATCAAACGGTCAATTCTATCCATCTTCCTTCGAACCATCCTATTGGTCGTTCCGTCGTTATCCAGCTTTAGCGGCTTGCCGGAGGCAATTCGTAAAAGAAGCAATTTCGGACACCTGGGCGCGGTGCCGGCTCACCGTTCACAATTCGAGGCTGATACCTAAACCGGCCAATTGCTCTCAAGGACGCAGATTCCAACATTCGGCTATCACTGCGATAGACGCGGGCGTCTGTAACGGTCCCCTCTGGAGTTACAGTAAACTCAACGCAAACCTCACCACCAATACCACGCTCCATTGCCCGGACCGGATACTCCGGCTGCACCCGCACGAGCGGTTGAATCTCACCATCCACGGGGCCGATATTTCCCAGGTCGCCGATGCTTGTATCAATGCTGGGGAGGCCAACAGAAATACCGCTCAGGTCAGGGCGCTCGGTTTGCGTATCCATAGGCGGTGGGGGCGGCGGTTGATCTTCCTCAGTCGGGCGATCCGGTTGACGCCGGTTCGCGTCGCTCGACTCATCCCTATCCGCCCGCGTGATTTCAATAGGCGGCGCCTCCTCCACTTGTTGCAGCAAATTATGGTCACCCGTAATCAGCGCACGCATAAGCAGGAACAAAAGCACCGTAACGAACGCGCCCGTTGGTAGGCCGATGATGAGACGAAAGAACATCCGCGCGCGCTCCCTTAATCTTCAACTGTGGCGATGGAAACTGCCGGCGCGTGGGCAAGCCGCGCCTGATCCATTACGCCGACAACAATGCCGGTGTCGGCTTCACGCTCTGCCTGAATGAGCACCGGGCTTTCAGGGCTTTCAGCGCGCAGACGTTCAATATTCGCGCGCACCGCCCGCGGGTCCACCACACGGCCTTCAATCCAGATATCATTATTGCTGGCCACCGCCACCACAATGGCAATGACATTGGTTTGAATCTCTTCCTGGTCTGGATCAGGGCGCAGAACATCAATCCCCCGCTCGCGCACAAATGTTGCGGTCACGATGAAGAAGATCAACATGATGAACACGATATCGAGCATCGGCGTCAGATCAACTTCTGACTGATCAGCTCCTCTGGACCGTCTCTTTCTCATCTACGTCCACCAACCTCTATTCTTCGTTCAATGTCGCAACGGCGACCAACGGCGCGCCAGCGAGCCGGGCTTGGTCGATCACATCCACAACCGAGCCGGAATCAGATGCAACGTCGGCCTGAATGACGACAGACCCTTGTGGGTTTTCTGACCGCATGCGCTCAACCACCGCCCGCACGGCGTTGGGTTCAATTTCGCGGTTATCGATCCAAATCTCATTGTCTTCGTTGATCGCGATCAAAATGGCGATGCGGTTCTGACGCACATCCGTTTCTGTATCCGGGCGAATAACATCAATGCCTGGCTCGCGAATGAACACGGCGGTCACAATAAAAAAGATCAGCATGATGAACACAACGTCCAGCATGGGCGTCAAATCGATGGCCGCCTCGTCACTTGAATCTTGGCTGTGTCTTTTTGCCATTATCTATCGCAGCTCCAAGCTGTCAGCCATGCGATCCACTTCCTGGCGCGCACGCTGTTCAAGAATGTTCGCTAGGTAGAGGCCGGAAATGGCCGCGACCATGCCCGCCATTGTTGGAATGGTTGCCTTGGAAACGCCGGCCGCCATGGCCCGTGCATTGGACGCGCCAGTAACCGCCAACACATCAAACACTTCAACCATGCCCGTCACTGTGCCCAGAAGCCCAAAGAGCGGTGCCACGGCGATCATAATCTTGATGAGACTCAAGCCCGCTGTCGCTTCCAACCGCACTTCACTGATCAGCGCATCACGAACTTTGTGCGCATACCACGATTTGTGATCGCTACGATTGTTCCATCTTTTGCGCACCCGCTTGACAATACCGCCGTGGTTAAAGCCAAAATACCACAGGCGCTCTACCATCATGGTCCACATGATGAACGTCACGCCCATGATCCACAGCAGCACGGGGCCACCGGTTTCAAGGAAGTCGCGAAGACCAAAGGCTAGCTCAAAGGGATTCATTGGGTTGCGTCTCCCTCAACCTTAGCGCTGCGATTCCGCATGGCTGGCCACGAGACCTGCCGCTTGTTCCTCCAAGACCTGCGCGACCGAGCGAGACATGCCCGATGCAATGGAGTGCAGAAGCAACAGCGGAATGGCGACAACAAGACCAATAACCGTGGTCACCAAGGCCTGGGAAATACCGCCAGCCATCAGCTTCGGATCACCGGTACCAAACAATGTGATCTGCTGGAACACGATGATCATGCCGACCACAGTCCCCAAAAGACCCATCAGCGGTGCCACGGCAGCGAGAACCCGCACCGTATTGAGGCCCCATTCCAATCCGGGCATTTCCTTTAGAATTGCTTCGTCGAGCTTCAGCTCCAGCGTCTCCACGTCAGCACTTGTGTTGGAGTGGTAGGCCTGCAGCACACGCCCCAGCGGATTGCCCTTTTTGGGTTGATCCACTTTGCGCGCTTGGCTGCGTACCGCACCACCGGTGCCGAACAGGCTGAAGATCCGTAAGATGGCCAAAGCCACGCCGAAAAGACCAACGCCGATTGTGATGAAGCCCACAAGTTTACCTTGCTGAATGCGCTCCACCAGGTCCGGTGCTTGAATAAGCAAGCTCAGGATTGTGCCTTGCGAGGGGTCGATTGCACCAAGAACCAATTCGTCCGAACTAGCATTGCGCACGCGATCTGCCGCCGCCATAAAGCGACTTGCCGGTTGACTTGCAAGCACTTCCAGCGAGCCATTTTCGTCGCCCAAGTAGCGCAAGAACTGACCCGTATCTGCGGTAATCGCCGTGAACGGTCCTAAACGGATGACATCGCGCTGTGTGGCCGCGCCACCCGCCGCAAAAACTGTTGCTTCAAAGCGAACAATTTTGCCTTGCTCCGTCGCTTCTTGCAGAAGCACAAACCACATATCTTCCAGGTTTGCCGCAGACGGCAACTGACGGCTGTCTGTCAAACGATCCATAATCCGAGCGCGATCAGGGAACTGCGCAGAGATCATTGACTGGTTGACTTGGGCCCGTGTGTCGCCGGCCACCTGCCGCACGACACCAAACAATTCGCCAAAGTCACCAAGGGCTTCGGTGAGCTGTTCGCTCAATTCATTGATTTCAAGCTCATTCGCAAGGAATTCAGCTTCCAACCTGTCAGCTAAAGCTTCCTGCGCCGCCAAGTCACGTTCAGCCTGATTCAACAATCCGCTTTGGCGGTTGCGGTCAGCCTGAAACTGACGCAGGCGTTCTGCATTGACAGAGTTATCGCGCGCACGACCTTGTTGCACGCGGTTAAGTAGTTCTTGCAGGGAACGAACTTCGCTCTCTTGCGCAGACGCCGTCACCGACGCACTGAACAGAGCGGCACTCGCCACCAGCGAAACACAAAGCAATCGCAGTATGGTTTTCATCTTCCGCTCTCCTATTGATCAGCTATTTCGGGGCCGAACACCGGCAAAATCAGCACTTCCGGCGGAATAAACTCGCTGGCCATGTTGATACCCACCCGAACTTCGTCGTTGTAGCTGTCCGGTAGACTGCGCCAATCGCCGGCGGCCTGATCCCAGATCGCCGTCGTGGCCTGATCATGGGTCTGATAGAAATAGGCGATCCGGCCGATCTTCAAGAAGTCGACGGCAACCGTTGAACCGTCAATATCAATGGTCCCTTCAGAAGCCTCGATCGTCCGACCGTAATCGTTTTCAATCTGGTAGGCCTCAAGCACGCGGCGGAACTTCTCAGCCACCGAAATGTCAGGGCGATCCATTAACTCGGTCAGGCGATCAACACGGCGATTGCGCTCATCCTCAAAAAATGGAATGTCGAGCGAAACGAACAGCCGCAACCCTTCCAACATCTCGTTGATGAGCGGCGCGACTTCGCGTTGAAGCGTGGTCACATTGTTGATTTGCGAGTTAAGCGCCTCAAGTTCAGCGTTTTGCGCGATAATCAAGCGCTGCTGCTGGGCGTTGTATTCCCGCATATCTTCAAGACGGCCAATCACGGCGCGGTATTCCCGAACAAGGCCGTCCGTCTGATCGTCAATTCCGTTGATTTGGTTTTGCGTCGCAGCGCCTTCGCGGACTGCAGCATCAGCTTCATCTTCCGCTTGATTAATTTGCGCCCAACTTGGCGATGTCATTGTGAGTGCCAATGCCATGCTGCCCGCTGCTGCGAGACTAAGTCCAATTGTCCGCAAGCGGATTATTACGTTACTCATCGCCGACCTCTCTTAGTAGAAGACGATTACGACCACAGGGCATGATTGCCCCATCGTCCCAATGGAAAAACGGATTCAAATTCGGTGAAATATAAACAGCGCGCCATGCAGAATTTTTCGCACGGCCGCGCCCAAAATTTTCCACCAATTTTGCTCCCCCAAACCGGTTAGGTGCGTAGGCTTATTTGCCACTCTTGCCGCACCCGATGCGAACTGCATCATCCGTACTCATATTCAATGCGCCGCCGGGTCCCCTGCATGATGAACCCACCACGCATCCGCCAATGCACTTTATCCGACACCACTTATCGTCTCAATCGACACGAGACAAGCAAATTCAGAACACCAACGACTGCTGCCGTCCTATTGGCAACAATCATCGGCAGTATCCGTGCCATACGTGCGATCAGGCGGTGCCGGACCGTCGAGCAAATACGCTAGCCGCCACGGGGCTTTAAGACAACACGTAAGTCCTGCCACTCGCCACGAACTTCAAGACACGGTTAAAGCCGCCGTACGCTCACATCACCGTGAGCACGGGCTGGAGCCCGATTACCGGGCCAGCGGCGGATACAGCGAAAAATGGCGGGATGGCTGGGGCGGCAGGGGTCGAACCTGCGACCTTCGATACCAAAAACCGATGCTCTACCAACTGAGCTACGCCCCAAATCCCGGGTGCCAGGAAACCATAGTCTCCGGCGCAAGGCGGCGGACCATAATCGGTTCGCGTTGGCGATTCAACGCCTGAATTCAACTTTATAGATCAACCCCTTGCCGGACTATGGTGGGGTCCTTATAAGGTCGCTCCTTCAGCGCATCGGAGTGTAGCTCAGCCTGGTAGAGCACTGCCTTCGGGAGGCAGGGGCCGGAGGTTCGAATCCTCTCACTCCGACCATGCGCTATAAAGAACGGCACTCCTCCGCCGATTCCCCTATTCCCTGATTCCTTGTGATATGCCGGTGCCATGACCAATCCGCCCCGCGCCCCTGTGGACGCCGAAAGCCAACAAAGCCTTGCCAACGCGCGCCTTGGCGCCCGGCAGGGCGATCTTGCGGGGGCCGCAAACGCCTATGAGCGCTATCTGAAAGCCGCCCCCGGCGATGCCGCCATCGCCCACGAAGCAGCCGATATCTGGCGCCGTCTGGGGGATACCGCGGCCCTTGAGCGGGTTTTTGAGCGCGCCGTCGCGGCCAATCCGAGCGAGCCGTTTCTGCGCTCATCACATATTGAGGCTGTCCTCAACCACCAGCGCCCCGAAGAAGCCCTCATATTGGCCGAAGCGGCCATTGCCGCGGATCCCTCCCACTCCGGGTTCCATGCCCTCAAAGGTCTGTCGCTGCAAACATTGGGGCGCACGGCAGAGGCCAAGGACGCGTTCTGGGCTGCCCTTGGAGCGGACCCCGACAACATGCACGCCTTGTTCAATTTAACTCCGCTAGAGAGCGGCGACGGTCGCGCCAAAGTATTAGCGGCATTAGATGCGGCCTGGGACCGGCGCAGTGATCTGCCGACGATGGATCAGATCGCGCTGGGATTTGCCCGCGGCCGCGCTGCAGAACACGCCGGCCGCTTCGATGATGCATATGAAAGCTACGCGGAGGGCGCTGCCACCAAACGAAAATCGCTGACTTACAATGAAGCGGCCATTGCGGGACTGCAGGATCGCCACATGCAGCTTTTCACCAAGGCCCGTCTTGAAGCTGCGGCACTGCCGAAAGATCACGGCAATGACTTGGTATTTATTGTGAGCTTGCCGCGCTCTGGCAGTACTCTGATTGAGCAGATTCTCGCGTCCCATAGCCAAATGAGCGCCATTGGTGAGCGTGACTTTATCACCACCGCGTTCGACAAATGGTACGCCCAAGCCGGCGGCAATATTGATGCCCTGTTTTCTGAATCAGCATTACGCGCGGCGGGAGATCACTATCGCGCCCTGGCAACTGAGGCGGCAGGAGATCAGAACCATGGCACGATGATCGTCGACAAGACGCCGAGCAATCACGCCTATCTTGGATTTATTGCCTGCATATTTCCGGGCGCAAAGATTATACATGCCGTGCGCAACCCCGTGGACACGGCGTTTTCGTGCTTCACCACGCTGTTCTATTTTGGCCTTGAGTGGAGTTACGATCTGGGCGAGCTGGGCCGCGCGGTGCGGCGCTATCAAAAGTTCTTGGGGTACTGGATGCGAGCGCTAAAGAGCCCCCCGCGTCCCTGCCGGTATGAGGATCTGTTGGCAGATCCCGAATCAGAAGTGCGCCAACTGCTGGAATTCTGCGGCATGGCGTGGGAGCCCGCTTGCCTGGAGTTCCATAAGACGGAGCGCGCCGTCGCCACCGCCAGCGTGATCCAGGTGCGCCAACCGCTCTATAAGACCGCGCAAGGGCGGGCGGCCAAATTCGGCGACCATTTGGCGCCCCTCACCCGCACATTGGGCCGCGCGGCGGACCCCGATTGGTATCTGAAATAGGGCCGCGCACCACCTGAAGAGGTAAACGGTCTTAAACAGATATTTTCATAATTTTTCACTTTGTTGAGTTGAAGTACCCTTTGCTACGGTTGGCCCCTGATGACGCGACTCGTGAGGGATCTCATGCTGACACCAGGGGATGACTATCCGCTGCACCAATTGCCAGAGCCTGTGGCTTTTGCCGGCAGCGATCGGAATTTCTACGACCGTTACTTCTTCAATGGCTATAGCCCGGACGGCGAAATCTTTTTCGCAGGCGCGCTCGGGGTCTATCCCAACATCAATGTCATGGATGCAGCGTTCTGCATTTCCATGAACGGCAAGCAGCACAATTTGCGAGCGTCAAAAGAAATGGGCATGGACCGCCTCGACATGAAAGTGGGGCCGATCTCGGTAGAGGTTATCGAGCCACTGAAATCCCTGCGCCTAAAAGTCAGCGACAATGACTTTGGCATCACGGCAAATCTGGTGTGCAGCGCGCGCCATAACCCGCTGCTTGAACCGCGCTTTATTCGGCGCAACGGGCCGCGGGTGGTGATGGACTACACGCGCCTGACACAGAACGTTAGCTGGTCGGGGGCGTTTGCTCTGGATGGGACGTCACATAACGTGGAGGCGCTTCAGTGCTGGGGCACGCGCGACCGGTCCTGGGGTATTCGCCCCATTGGCGCGCAAGATGCCCAACCCCATGTGCCGCCCCAGGTGCCGCAATTTTACTGGCTCTGGACGCCAATCAATTTTGAAAACGGCGCCTTGTTCTTTCACTCCAATGACGATGCCAAAGGAGAGCCATGGAACCGCCGCGCCGCAATGGATTTACGGGGTACATTGAGCGAATTTGATGACGTAAAAAGCAATGCGGTTTATCAGCAAGGCTCTCGCCGAATTACTGCGCTCGACGTTCAACTTAGTGAGAGAGCGCACGTGACGTTGACCACGGGCCGGCACTTTTACATGAGTGGCCTTGGCTATCTTCACCCCACATGGGGCCACGGCATGTATCACGGGGGCCTGGAGGTTGCTTGCGATATGCTTGATTTAGCCACGCTTGACGACAATGGGTTTGAGAACATCCACATTCAAGCTTTGGCAACCGCGGAAATTCGTATGGGCGATCAGCTCACTACCGGCCAAGGGGTTGTCGAGCAATTGCTGCTGGGGCCGCACATGCCCAGCGGGTTTGCCGATCTTTACGACTTTTATAAAGACCCAACCGCATGAGCGACTTTCCCATGCGCCCGGAACACTTTACGCCGCGATGGCTTTGCGAAGCAGCAGGGTTTGGGGGGTCCAAACTACGCGGCTTTGACACAGCACCCATCGGCACTGGGCAAATGTGCGATAGCTTTCGGCTGAGTTTTGATTGGGAACATCAAGGTGACGCCCCATCAAGCATTGTCGCCAAGTGCCCCGCTGCCGATGAAGCCAGCCGCAACGCGGGCAAAGCCATGCATTGCTATGAGCTTGAAGCGCGATGGTATCAGACCTTTGCCCGTGAGGCGCCGTTGCGCACGCCCCATTGCTACCACGTGGCGCTGGGCGAGGATCTGGCCTCGTTTGTGCTGTTGCTGGAAGACTTGGCCCCCGCAACCCAAGGCGACCAATTGCGCGGTGCGGATGTCGCACAGATTGAACAAGTATTGGCCGAGGCGGCAAAACTGCACGCGTACTTTTGGAATGATCCGCGCTTGAGCGAATTGCCGTGGCTCAATTATGGCGAAGGCAATCGCGATTTCATCCGCGCGTTCGTGCCGCAAGTTTATCCAGAGTTTTGCGCGCGCTACAAAACCCGTCTCGCCCCGGAAGTGTTTGAATTTGGGGGCGACTTGGTGGCGCGGTGGGATCAATTTCTCGCTGACCGTGAAACACCCAAGACAATCGCGCACAATGATTTGCGCCTCGATAACATGCTGTTCACTGACGCTGATGGTCGCGCCATCGTGGTGGACTGGCAAACCTTAGGGCGCGGCGCGGGTCCAACCGATGTGGCGTACCTCATGGGCACCAGCTTTGCCGACGCGAGCGCTCGGGCGTCTTGTGAGGAAGCGCTGGTGCGGCGTTACTTCGATGATCTCATTGCGCATGGTGTAACCGGCTATCAATGGGGCCGATGTTGGCAGACTTATAAGCTCGGCGCATTTTCAGGATTCGTCATGGCCCTGATCGCCTCCATGTTGGTGGAGCGCACCGAACGAGGCGATGAAATGTTTGCGGTTATGGCGGAGCGCCCCGCCCTGCAGGCGCTGCATTTGGGCAGCTTAGAGCTGCTGTAAATGGCCGCCTTTTGGGGTGTTAACGGCTCCGGAATTTTTGCTTTGCCGTTGTCGCAAATCATGCCAAATTTGAGCCAGTGTTCAACCAACGAAAGGAGGTGATCCAATGTCTAATGAGATTATTTGGATCTTTGAAAACTTTGACGCGGATAAGCATGTGTCGGAGCAGCCTCCGGGGTGCGCTTAAAGCGCCGGTATTTGGCTAAATACCACGGTTGGATAAGACCCAATCTCATGGAGGGTCGCTCGTAAGAGCGGCCCTTTCTTTCTTGGGGCCGCCTGAAAAAGCGGCCCTTTCTTTTTGCCCTTTCCGTCGCCGCCATTGTGCTTTACATCAGCGCGCAACAGCTTTGGATGCGTATCTGACAATTTGAGGACCAACTGATGAGCAAATCATTTCCCAAATCCGGCACACCATGGGCGGACCTCAAAGCACAAATGCAGGAGATGGCGACAAGCGACATTGATTGGCGTCATGGCCGCAACGGCTACAATGTCTTCTTCGCCGGGCCGGATGTCATTGAAGTGATCAAAGAGGCCTACACCATGTTTCAGTCCGAGAACGGGCTGAACCAGGGCGCGTTTCCATCGCTGAAAACCATGGAAGACGAAGTGGTGGAAATGGCGCTGGATTTGTTCAACGCCCCAGAAGGTGCCGCAGGGGGCATGTCATCTGGTGGTACTGAGAGCATCATCTTGGCGGTGAAATCTTGCCGCGACCGCGCCAAGGCGCAGGGCAAAGACGTTTCCAAAGCCAACTTGGTGATTCCCTACTCAGGTCACCCTGCGTTCAATAAGGCTGGGCACTTGCTCGGCGTCGAAGTGATCCGCACTGCCATTGATGATGTAACGCGGCTGCCTGATCTGGGGGCATATGAAGCGGCCATTGATGACAACACCATCATGTGTGTGGGCTCAGCGCCCGCGTTCCCCAGCGGCTTGGTAGAGCAGATTCCTGAAATGTCAGAGATCGCCCGCGCGCGCGACCTTTGGTTTCATGTGGACGCCTGCGTTGGCGGCTACTTCGCGCCCTTTGCAGAACTTAACGGCGTCGAGCTAACGCCGTGGGATTTTCGCAATCCCGGTGTTTCATCCATGTCGGCGGATTTGCACAAATTTGGCTATGCCTCCAAGGGCGCCTCAACCGTGCTCTACCGCACAGCTGAGCTGCACAGTTTTCAAGCCACCGACTTCAATGTTTGGCCCTCGGGTCAAATGAAAACCCCGACGCTAGCGGGTACTCGGCCGGGCGGCGCCATTGCGGCCGCTTGGGCGGTGATGAATTACCTCGGGGTCGAGGGCTACACCGCCAAAGCCAAGGTGATCCTCGAGACTCGCGCCAAGTTGGAACAGGGCCTCAGCGCGCTTGGCTATACGGTCTATGGCGCGTCAAAACTGATGATTATCAATTTCGGCTACGACGGGCTCGACCTTTTCAAGCTTTGGGCGGCACTGAACAAGCGCGGTTGGTGGCCTGGCGCGACCACGGAACCACCGGCGCTTCACATGATGCTGACCCCGGCGCACGAGGCCGCGATGGACGATTTCCTCACCGATTTGGCTCTCGCCACGGAAGAGGCCAAGTCCGACGACGCGGAAAAAGCCGACGAAATCCGCTATTCCTAAGGACTTTGGCGCGGATAATTGGTCGCGCTTGAAAAACAACGGATCGTTCCCATAATCGGGATAACTCAATCGCCCATGGCCCACGCGGCTGGGCCAAGCCGGGGTACACGCTCAAAATGCTGATCTACTCAGACGCCAAAATTGGGCGGCGTGAAATCCATATTGAGAGCCTGGGCAAGTCGATCCCGCTGTCGGGCGATATGTTCTACGCGATTTTCCGGCAGGTGGTGATGTACTTCATGATCGGTGCGGTGTTTTGGACGCGGGTTCTGACCTTCAACCGCACGCCGATCACCATCGGGTTCTACCCCGCGCGCCCCAAGCCCTGGTACAAGCTTTGGAACGTGACCAAATTCATGGGCATGAAATTCTCAGAAGATTATCACGCCTGCGACGTGCTGTTTTATTTTGAAGACGTCACCGTTGCGTCCCTGAATGAAGACTTGGTGGAGCGCTCCAACAAGAAGGCCATGAACGGCTATTGCACCGATATCTCAAAGCGCAAAGTTCAAGCGGTCTTCAAAGATGTTTTTGGCTATGACCTGGGCGTTGATCCGACAACTTACGAAGGCAAAGTTGTTGCCAAGTCTGACGACAACGCACGCCATGATGGGCAAATCATTGATTGTCCCATCAAGGAAGCAACCCCCGGCATGGCCTACCAGCGCTTTGTTGAGAACTGCTACGATGGCGAAATGGTGGAAGACATTCGCGTGCCCGTCATTGGTGACGGCATTCCATTTGTTTATCTCAAGCGCCGCCCCAAGGGAACGCGCTTTGCCAATGAGAACACCGAAGCGGTGATGGTGGAAACCGTTGAGGCCCTTTCCGACATAGAAGTGCGCCGCCTGATCGCCTTTTCTCGCGAAATGGGTCTCGACTTTGGCGGCCTCGACGTGCTGCGCGATCTCCAAGACGGACGCATCTATGTGGTGGACGTCAACAAGACCGATATGGGCCCGCCCATCCCCCTGAAGACGTGGAAGAAGATGGAAGCGCTGGGACGGCTTGGCGATGCGTTGACGCAAACCATCAAATCCTACGCCGCCTGATGGCCGGGATCCCCTTCGTTCGCGAGATCGAATTTGAATATGGCGCGTGCGATGATCTCTCCCCGCTGATCCGCCGCGTCATTGCCAAGAACTCCGGACCGTTTACCTTCACCGGCACCGGCACTTACATCATCGGCCGCGGGCAAGTGGCGGTGATCGACCCTGGCCCCCGCGACGAAACCCACTTCGAAGCCCTCATGCGCGCCATTGAAGGCGAAACCGTCAGCCATATCCTCATCACTCATACGCACAACGATCACTCGCCCCTTGCGCGCGAGCTGCAAGCGACCACCGGTGCCCAGACCTATGGCTATGGCCCGCACGGCTCCGGTGCCGATGAGAGCGCGAAAGTGGAAGAAGGCGGCGACATGGACTTCGTCCCCGATGTGGCCATACGCGGCGGTGATAAGATTGAAGGCAAGGGCTGGACGGTCGAAGCGGTCCATACCCCCGGGCACACCTCGAACCATATTTGCTTTGGCCTGGCAGAAGAAAAAGTGCTCTTCACCGGCGATCATGTGATGGGGTGGTCCACCAGCGTGATCACGCCGCCCGATGGCAACATGGCGGATTATTTTGCGTCATTGCGCAAACTGCTCACTCGCGATGACGTGCGCTATTGGCCAACGCACGGGCCAGCCATTGAAAATCCGCAAGACTTTGTAAGATCATTTATTCATCACCGCGAAGCGCGAGAGTTGCAAATTCTTGCCTGCCTGACGGAAGAGATCAGTACCATCCCGGCCATGGTGGCGCAAATGTACAAGGATGTGGATAGCCGCCTTCATCCCGCCGCCGCCCGTTCTGTGCACGCGCACCTTATTCACATGGTAGAAACTGGTCGCATATTCTCAGACAATGGAACCGCGTTCGACGCGACGTACCGGTTGCCGGGTTAAGGGCTTTCGCCTGCGCTGCTGTATATCGGGCCCCAATCAATGATGTCGATCAGTCCGATGAATTGTCAGAATAGGTCTGCACGCGTTGTTCAAGCCCTGACAAATAAGCTTCGATGCGCGCCGCATTAGCGCCTACATCAGAGATGCCCACACGGGATTTTGAGCGCACATCCACGCGCACCCGATCATCGTCACCGCGCGCAATACGGATGACAATGTCATCGCTGAAGCCATACCAAAATGTCTGGTCGGTGGCCTCGATAATGCCCGCGTCTTCATTGCTCGCAACCATATCCCAACCCTGGGCCTCGACCTCTTCTTCCGCAAAGCTGTGAATCATGTTTGGCGGATAGTTGAAATAGGAGGGCAGTAAATCGGGATACGCCGCCAACTGCGCTTCGCTGATGGTTCGGCCTGTATCGCCCGGTTCGGGATCCGCGCCATCATAACTCACCGGATGATCGCCTTCGCCGCGCAACGCTGCAACGGCGACAAATGCGGGCGGGTTTACAGTGTCGGTGGTGATGTCGTGGATCGGCGGCACCGCAGAGGCTTCCTGCCGAAACGAGAACACAAAGTAAAATGCTGCGGCCCCTAGCACCGCAGCAACGATGATTTGTGTCCATGACATGGAGACGCCGGCAAAGCGCATAAGCATAGCAATAATTGCCAGCCCCATGGCGCCAAGCCCGGCAAAGGCGCCGTATTTCAACATCTCAAAGACGGTGGCGAGTTGCATCACACCAAAGCGGTAGCCCGGCCCCGGCGCGGCCACCAGAAGCAGCGCGGCGGCGCCTAGAAGTAGCGCCAGCATGGGCACAAACTTGAAAATGGACTCCATCGCCTTGGTCCCCCTTGAAGGTTGAGCTTAGTCGTTCGGCAGCTGATGATCCTTGAATTTGGCGCGCAAGTCCATTTTTTGGATTTTGCCCGTGGCGGTGTGGGGAATTTCATCCACGAACGCCACATCATTGGGCATCCACCACTTGGCGATTTTGCCTTCCAGATACGCCAAAATGTCCTTACCACTGGGGGAGGTGCCGTCTTTGGCTACCACGATCAGCAAAGGGCGCTCATCCCATTTAGGGTGCGGCAAGCCAATAACAGCGGCCTCTGCTACGCCTGGATGGCCTACGGCGATGTTTTCAATCTCGATGGTTGAGATCCATTCCCCGCCGGATTTGATCACGTCCTTGGCGCGGTCGGTGATCTGCATATAACCATCGGCATCAATGGTGGCCACATCGCCGGTGTCAAACCAGCCATCAGCATCCAAAATCTCTCCGCCCTCGCCTTTCAAGTATGATTTTGAAACGGCGGGACCCCGCACCACCAAGTGGCCAAAGGCAACGCCGTCGCGCGGCTGCTCATTACCTTCGTCGTCGACGATTTTCATTTCCACGGTAAACGGCGCACGACCCTGTTTGCTTTTCAATGCTATCTGATCGCTCAGGGACATGGATTCATGTTTGGGTTTTAAACGCCCAAGCGTGCCAATGGGGCTCATCTCAGTCATGCCCCAGGCATGGAACACCTGCACACCATATTTGGTCTCAAAGGCTTCGATCATGCTCGGGGGGCACGCAGACCCCCCAATGACCACATAGTTGAGCAGCGGCAGTTCCTTGCCTTGGTCTTCCAAATAACCAAGCAGCATGAGCCATACTGTTGGCACTGCCGCTGACACGGTCACGCCTTCCTCATGCAGCAGTTGATAGATGCTTTCCCCATCCATCTTTGGCCCTGGCATGACCAGTTTGGCCCCCGCTGCGGGGGCGCCAAAAGCAATGGCCCAGGCATTGGCGTGAAACATGGGTACCACGGGCAGGATGACATCACTGGCACACAAGCCCAAGGTGTCCGCCTGGTTGGCGAGTAAGGCGTGAAGCACATTTGAGCGGTGGGAATACAACACCCCTTTGGGGTTGCCGGTGGTGCCAGAGGTATAGCAAAGCCCGGCGGCGGTGTTTTCATCAAACGTCGGCCAGGTGTAGTCATCATCCGCTTCGGCGAGCCAATCCTCGTAGCAGATCACATCGCGGAGTTTGGTGTCCGGCATGTGAGCGGCGTCCGTCATAATGACAAAGCCTTTGACCTTTGGCAGGTCTTTGGCGATGGCCTCAAAAACCGGCACGAACGTCAGGTCCACAAAGACGTATGAATCTTCTGCGTGGTTGATGATGTACTCGATTTGCTCTGGGAAGAGGCGCGGGTTCACCGTGTGGCAGATCGCGCCCATGCCCATGACCCCGTACCAGACTTCCATGTGGCGGGCATTGTTCCAGGCGCAGGTGGCAATGCGGTCGCCTAGTTTGACCCCGGCCATCTCCAGGCGCTTGGCCATTTGCCGCGCACGGGAGTGGAGGTCCTTATAGGTATAGCGCTGGATGGGCCCTTCGGTGGTGCGGGTGACAATCTCCTGCTCTGGGTGATTGATCGCCGCGTGATCGAGTATTTTGCTGACCAATAGCGGCCAGTCCTGCATCAAGCCCAGCATGGGAGCCCTCCTCCTGATTTTATGTCAGCCGGTTGTAGCGGCAGGGGGAAGCGGCGGCAAGGTTTCCTAGCGCTGGGCTGAGGCCGCGATCCTCGCGCTGCGCCACCCCCGCCCGGCGCCGACGCGCCGACCTCCCCCGGCAAGGGGGAGGTTAAGAACGGGCAGCATATCATTCCCTCCCCCCCCGTTTGAGGGGAAGGGCGAGGGTTAGGGAGGGGGGGCGACCCAAAATTGTTGCGATCAGCCACAAGAATTCGCTGGCTCTGCCAGATGTTCGGACCCGGCCCATGCCCACCAAGGCGAATATCCGAACATGACAAAGATGGAGGTACGACTCCATACGGCCCTACTCCCCCGCTACCTCGCCACCACGCACTTCCTCGGCGCGTATAATGAACGCAACTAATCTTCGGTCGGCAGCAGGTCCAATTCGTCAATTTTCACTTGTGCATACCCAACTATTTCTGGATCACCGGATTTGTGGCCTTCAAACGCGGCCAAAGCTGACTGGTCTGACTCAAACCCACGAAAATTGAAGTCCACTGTCCCGCCATATGAGTGACGCCGATCCAAGACCACAGAGAAATCGTCCAATACCGGGTGCTTTTCGATTGTCTTGCCGAGTATGCGATACAACTTGCTATGAGAATTTGTTACCCGAACGACTTGCATTGCAAATCGCGCGGGAAGCTCTAATCCCGACTGTCCAGCTCGCATATCATACCAACCGTACCCCCAAATCGGAACAACCTGAATCGTCGTCACAGCTTACTCCCCCGCGACTTCGCAGCGGCCTGTGAAGTTATAGCGTTGCCGCGCAAATGGGCGGTCATAGAGCGGCGTGCGACCATTGACGTAGTACTCGTCCGCCGCCTCGGCAGGCAATTGACGGTCGGTGGGAATGCCGCTGGGGCGTTGAAACATAAACCGCGTGTCCGCTTCGCCGCTGGCCATATCAATGCGCGGCATGGCCTGGACCATCAAGCGCCCTTGGATGCGTACCAGGCCGCCAGAGGCATCAAAGTGCTGATCGCCACTTGCATTGCTATAACGCATTACCACCGCGTCATCGGGTAATGCCGATGAGCGATAGACGGTGACATGAGCGGCGCGGCGGCGATCAATCTGGCCCTCGCCCTCACGGGCAAAATAATCCAGTACCTCACCCATGCGCATGGGCTGAAACATTGTGTTTCTGAGCACGCCGCATTCCGCAATGACTGTTAGGTCAACGGGGTCTTCGGTTTGCGCCATCACCGCGCCGTTGCTGGCGAGAAGCGGTGTGAGGAGTGCAAATGCAATGACGTTGATTTTCATAAGGTCACTCTATGGGCTGTGCTGCACCAGCGCCAGCCATCACTTCTTCTCGCGTCACACGACCAGGGTAATCTGGCGGCACCGCCCCCACCGGGTCCTGGTGAATGAGCACTTCGGCGGAGGGGAACAAGGCTTCAAGCAGGTCTTCCACCTGATCGGCGATTTTGTGGGCGCGCACCAATGGCTGCTTGGGGTCAAGCTCCAGGTGCAGCTGAATAATGTAATGCCCGCCGGAAGCGCGGGTTTTCATATCGTGCAGGGCGACCACTTCTTGCTGCTTGAAAACCTCCGCCACAATTTGATCGCGCACTTCGTCAGGCAATTCGTGATCCATCAATTGGTCGTAAGAGCCGCGCACGATCATCGCTGCAGCGTAACCCACATAGAGCGCCACAAAGATGCCGAACACCGGGTCGGCCCAAGCCATGCCAAAGAAGGTGGTCAGCACCAGCGCGGCAATGACGCCAAGGTTCATAAGCAGATCGCCGCGGTAGTGAAGCGAGTCCGCGGTAATGGCGAGAGACTTCGTCTTACGCGCCACATACATCTGATAGGCCACGAGGAAAAGCGTCAGCACGATAGCAAAGACAATCACGCTGATGCCCAGTAATCCCTGCTGCACTTCCACGGGGCGGAAAAAACGGCTCGCGCTTTCGGCAAGCAAAAACAGCGCTGAACCAATGATGAGCGCGCCCTGCCCCAGGCCGGCGATGGCTTCGGCCTTACCATGGCCAAAGCGATGCTCATTATCTGCCGGGGTCAGCGCGTGGCGCACGGCCACCAGATTGATCACCGAGGCGATAGCGTCCAGCGTTGAGTCCACCAGGCTGCCGAGCATGGCCACAGAGCCCGTCATCAGCCACGCGCCAAGTTTCGCCGCGATCAGCACCCCTGCCACGGTGACAGCAGCGTAGGTCGCGGTTTTCATTAAGCGTGCGCGAGAAAGATCGATTTCAGTCATCAGACTCGTAGTCTACGGCGAAAGTCGTGCGGTTTGCCATTGACTGTTTACATCGCCTCGCAGAAATACGCGGCGGTCGTGAAGCCGAAACTCGCGATTGATCCAGAATTCCATCTCCTGGGGCACAACCCGAAAACCGGACCAATGGGGCGGCCGCGGCACGTCTTTCCCATCGTACTGCTTCTCAAGCTCGCCGACGGCTTCGATCAGCGCATCGCGGCTCTCCAAGGGCCGGGATTGTGCCGAGGCCCAGGCCCCCAGCTGGCTGCCCCTTGGGCGGGTGGCAAAATAGGCATCGGCCTCCGCCGCGCTGACCGGGCTGACCGCGCCGCGCACGCGCACTTGGCGGCGCAGGGTCTTCCAATAGAAATTGAGCGCCGCCTTGCCGGCCCCCAGGAGCTCGACCCCTTTGGCGCTTTGGGTGTTGGTATAGAAGACAAAGCCGTCTTCATCGGCGTGCTTGAGCAGCAAAATGCGGACATTGGGCAAGCCCTCCCCGTCCACCGTCGCCACAGACATGGCATTGGCGTCATTGGGCTCGGTCGCCTCAGCCTCGGTGAGCCAGCTTGAGAAGAGCGCCAGGGGGTCCGCGCTTGAGAAAATCTCGTCAGCGACCGCTTGTTCAGACCTATTTGCCATATGCTTGCCTTTTTCCAACGATTTATGGGAGAACCCCTTCCGGGGGCCACACCCGATAAGGGTAGTGATAGCGTGATCGGCGGCTGAAGGACACAGGTCTGGACGTCGCATGGGGCATTTCGCGCGGGATCAATTGGACGGGAACACGTCCGGACCTAAGTCTGGACCATAAAGGGACGACCCACATATGCTGCGAGCCCTCGCCACTTTGGCAATGATCGTTGTTCTGGCTGCCCCCGCTTGGGCGCAAGTGACAGCAGAAAACGAAGCCCCACCGCGGAACCTTACCAGCGCCGAACAAGACGTTGAGTTTGTCCGCGGTATCGCTGCCTATGACGCCGGTGACTTTGCCCAAGCCTTTGAAATCTGGCTGCCGCTGGCCCGCCGTGACAACATGTCGGCTCAGCGCAACGTTGCTCATCTTCTGCGCCGTGGTCAGGGCGTTGAAATGGACGAAGCCCGTGCCGTGTATTTCTATCGCCGCGCCGCAGAGAACGGCCTTGTCAGCGCCATGGTCAACCTTGGGGCCATGCTGCGCGCCGGACAGGGCGTTGACGAGCCTGAGCCCCGTGAAGCGGCGCGTTGGCTTTTTCTCGCCAGTCGTGCCGGTGATCCGCGCGGGCAGTTCATCCTTGGCGTGATGGCGCAACGAGGCGAAGGCATGGAGGCGGACGAAGCCCTTGCCATCCGCCTCTTCCGTATGTCCGGCGAGCAAGGCTTGCGCGATGCCCATCAACGCCTCGCCGACATGGGCATTCAGCCGCGGAGCATTGGTGATGAGCCAGAGCGCGCTGCACCAGAACCGCCTGCATCCATTGGGCCTGTGCCGGAATTGCGCCGCGCCATTGAGGAGCCAGGACCAAGTGCTGCGGTTCAGCCCCAAGCTGAAACCTCGCCATTGCGCCTGACCACGCGTGCGGCACAGCCAAGCTTAGAGCTCAACACAGG
>JAJFIK010000040.1 GCA_021775005.1 Rhodospirillales bacterium | reverse complement strand
TAGTAATCTCGTCGCATTCTGGGACAAAGCTCTCCAGACGCCCCAACGCCGCGTTGCTCCAAAATAATAATGGGGCGGTCATGACGCAGAGGATGGCGCAACAAGATGTCTACGTAATAGGCAGCGGACACACCGGGCCCGCCACCAAGGTAGACGATGGGGTCCCCTGGTGCATCAACGCTTGCCTTGAGGATGTAGACTTGGAGCTCTAATTCCTGCGAAGTTTCGGCACCGCGATCTTCCGGTACATTGAACGCAAAGCAGTCCACGTTGCGCTGCCAATTGCGCACATCACGGCCAAAATGGCAGGTGCGCGCTTCCAGTTGGGCCGAGGCGACAGCAGGCAAGGCGGCGCCAGCGAAGATGCCGAGCATCAGATACGCAAACAAATTTCGCCGAAAATTCAAGGCCGCAGACCTCTTGGTTTCATTGCCTTAACCTCACCGGTTGCCATGTTAGCCCGAACCCGGCAGTTTGCACCGCGAAATCAGTCACATTCGCGGCAAACAACGCCGGAGGCCTTTATGCCCACCATTCCGCCGACCCGCTTCCCCCTCACGCGACCGCGCCGTGCCAGAGCGACGAAGTGGTCACGCCGCCTGATGGCCGAAAACGTGGTCTCCGTCGATGATCTCATCTGGCCCATCTTCGTCATGGACGGTAAGGGCCATCGCGAGCCAGTTGCGGCCATGCCAGGCGTGGAACGCATGTCGATTGATGAAGCCGGTGCGGCAACCTTAGAAGCACAAGAACTGGGCCTACCTGTGGTCGCCCTATTTCCCTACACCGACCCCAGCAAACGCGATGAAAATGGACGTGAAGCGCTCAATCCTGAAAACCTTGTTTGTTCCGCAACGCGATTGATCAAAAATCTCGCGCCGAACATTGGTGTGCTTTGCGATGTGGCACTTGATCCCTACACCAGTCATGGCCACGACGGCATCATCGATGAAAGCGGTTATGTGCTCAATGACGACACACTGAATACCCTGACCAAGCAGGCGATCATTCAGGCTGATGCGGGCTGCGATATTATCGCGCCGTCAGACATGATGGATGGGCGCATCGGCGGCATCCGTCGCGGCTTGGAAGACATGGGCCACGTAAATGTGCAGATCATGGCCTATGCAGCGAAATATGCCTCGGCGTTCTATGGCCCGTTTCGCGAGGCGGTTGGATCATCAGGCACATTGATCGGTGACAAGAAAACCTATCAGATGGACCCCGCCAATACAGACGAGGCGTTGCGTGAAGTGGCACTGGATATATCCGAAGGTGCCGACAGTGTGATGGTCAAACCGGGTATGCCCTATCTCGACATCGTCACGCGGGTAAAACAGACCTTTGGGATTCCAACCTACGCCTATCAAGTCTCTGGCGAGTACGCCATGTTGCAAGCTGCGAGCATGAACGGTTGGATTGATGGCGAAAAGGCCATGATGGAAAGTCTGCTTTGCTTCAAACGCGCCGGCGCGGACGGCGTGTTGACTTATTTTGCCCTTGCGGCGGCCAAACGCCTCAAAACCGGTTAGGCATTTTCCAAACCGCTCGCGAGGGCACGCAATACAATTTCCGCGCGGCCAGGGATAACACCGCGGCCACCGCCGAGATCTGCCACGTCTTCAATCAACAACCACGAAAGACCATGCATGGCAGACCAGATGCCAAGTCCCAGTGCCGGGTTGTTGAGGATATTGCCAATGCGGCTAGAGATTTCCTCAGTAGCGTTTGTTATTTCCCCATAAAGTCGTCGCTCAAGAATATCGCGGCCAAACATCAAGCGAAATCGTTCTGGTTGCTCCACTGCAAACCGGATATAGGCTGATCCAATTGCGGTGACCGCTTCGGCGGGGTCATCATCCCAGGGCAGAGCGGCCGCATTTAGTTCCTCAAGCAGCATGCGAAAGCCATCGGCCGCAACAGCTGCAAGCAATGCCTGTTTGTTTTTGAAGTGGCGATAGGGCGCGGTCTGGGACACGCCGGCGCGCCGCGCTGCCTCGCGCAATGTGAGCGCCTCCACTCCTTGCGCCTCGAGCACTCCAGCGGCGGCATCTATAAGCGCCTCGGCCAAATTACCATGATGATATTGCCCTTTGGGCTTCTTCACGCTTGGGGTTTTTAGGCGCGCAGGGGTCATGATTTATCCTTTGTCATGGCATCCAGCCGCGCAATAAGCGACGACGTATCCCACCGGCTCCCCCCGAGCGCCTGCACCTCAGCATAGAACTGATCCACTTGTGCCGCCATGGGTAACAGCGCGCCATTACGTGATGCCTCATCAAGGCAAATGGCCAAGTCTTTGCGCATCCAGTCAACGGCAAAGCCATGCTCGAAATCGCCCGCAAGCATGGTCTCAAAGCGGTTTTCCATTTGCCAGGATTGTGCTGCGCCTTTTGAAATCACGTCGACAACGGCAGCGCCATCAAGCCCTGCCGCTTTGGCAAAGTGGAGCCCCTCAGACAGCCCTTGCACAATACCTGCAATGCAAATCTGATTGACCATTTTAGTTAGCTGCCCCGACCCCGCCGGGCCCAATAATTTACACATTTTCGCGTAGGCCTCGATGACCGGGGCGGCGCGCGCAAAAGATTGTTCTGATCCACCCACCATTACCGTCAGTGCACCGTTCTCAGCGCCAGCTTGTCCCCCCGATACCGGCGCATCAAGAAAACCGACACCTTGTTTTGTCGCTAAAGTTTCAAGCTCGCGCGCAAGGCCCGCTGATGCCGTTGTGTGGTCAACAAAGATCGCGCTGCTTGCCGCACCGGCAAGGATACCGTCCGCACCCAGTGCCACGTCCCGCACATCGTCGTCATTGCCGACGCAGGCGAATATGAACTCTGCACCATACGCCGCTTTGGCCGGGGTCAAAGCGGCTTGGCCACCAAATTCAGATGCCCAAGCCTTGGCCTTTGCCGAAGTTCGATTATAAACCGCGACTTCGTGGCCGACCCTCGCCAGATGACCCGCCATAGGATAGCCCATGACACCAAGACCAATAAATGCAACTTTTTGGGTCATTTTTTGCTCCGGAGATTCTTTGAGGCAGCGCTATTTTATACGAGTCCATCTGGTCGGGCGCTCAGAGGGACCCTCACGACAGACCGATATCCCTGTAACCACCGTCGAAATAAAGCAGCGGTTCACCGCGGCCGACTTTGAGTCCATCCACATGGCCAACAATAATCCAATGGTCGCCGCCTTCATGGCGATCGGTCACAGTGCATTCAAGATGCGCCAATGTGTTTGGCAATATGGGAGCGCCTGAACGGCTGGGCAGAAAATCAATCCCTGAAAAGTCATGCTGGCCGATCTCCGCAAACCGGGCGGACAAAGACTGCTGCGACTTACAAAGCACGTTGACCACAAAAGATGCGCTGTTGATCAGTACGTGCTCGCGATCTGATGCCTTATCGAGGCACCAGAGCGCCAGTGGCGGCTCCAGGCTGACCGAGGTGAACGAATTGATCGTGATCCCCACCGGTCCCTGCCCGTCTCCTGGGCAAGTCACAATGGCTACCCCGGTAGCAAATTGGCCAAGGGCCGCGCGGAATTCTGAAGATTTGAAAGACATCGGCCCCGTTTCGCTCGCAATATTGCTAACATAACCGCACCGCTTGGCTTGTCGAGAGGTGAGCGCCGCTCAACTGATAATATCCCCAGCCAAAGTAGGTCTTTGATCCGGCGAGAAGTCTTTGAGGGGAACGTGATTTTTGCTTGTTTGAAGCCGAAGATAAGGCAAGACTCTGGTGCTGTATGGCCTCTGGCCATCACTGAGGGCGAGGAGGGCTGACCGGTATGGACTTTTTGCCGGCCGATGTAACCACGATGTGGCAGACTTGGGCGGTGCTGATCGGCATCGTGGTCATCGTCATATTCTATGCTCTCGACCGCTATTCCATTGAGCTGGTTTCCATCGCCGCGCTTTCGGGGCTGCTGGTCTTCTTTCATTTTTTCCCCATCATCGGCCCGGACGGTCGAAATCAGCTGGATTACCTAATTTTGCTTCAGGGCTTTGCCAACCCTGCATTGCTCTCAATTCTCGCCCTTTTGGTTGTGGGTCAGGGATTACTTCACTCCGGCGCGTTTGACACCCCAACCGCGCGCCTCATTGAGATCGGCCAAAGCCGCCCCCGAATGATTCTCCTGCTGGCATTTGTCGTCATCCTGCTTGTGAGCGCATTTATGAACAATACGCCGGTGACGGTGTTGTTCATCCCCATTATTGCCGCCGTTGCCGCCAAGACCAATTTGGCCGTGAGCAAAGTCATGATCCCGATAAGTTTCATGAGCATCTTGGGCGGCACCACAACCTTGATCGGAACCTCCACCAACCTGCTGGTGGCGGAAAGCGCTGATCGTATAGGCGCGTTTTCAATTGGGTTTTGGGACCTGACGCCCTTGGGCCTTATCTTTGCAGCCATCGGCGCGGTCTACGTCCTCTTCATCATGCCGTTTTTGTTGCCCAACCGTAGGTCGATATCCGGAGCCATGGCGGGAAGCGGAGAAAAATTCATTGCCCAGTTGATCGTGGCTGAAGACCACCGTCTTGTGGATCAGGAGATTGACGGGTCAATCCTGCCGATGACCTCTGGTATGACGATCCGGCTCATTCAACGGAGCGAACATCCATTGCTGCCGCCCTATTCTGGATTGAAGATCCAACCCGGCGACATCATCATTGTTGCCGCCACACGGGAAGAGTTTTCCGAGCTACTGAAAAGTCAACCAGAGTTCTTCAAAGGTTTTATCGGGGAAAAAGGATTGGACGCTGTTCAATCCGGCCCCAGCACAGGACGCAGCCCTTCAGATCTCATGATGACCGAGGCCATCGTGCCACCTGGCTCGCGCATGATTGGCTATACACCGGAACAGGTCGGCTTTCGCCACCGCACGAACACGATCCTTTTAGGTATCCAACGCCGCAATCGCATGATCCGCTCCCATATGGAGGACATCCGCCTTGAAGCAGGCGACGTGTTATTGCTCTTTGGTAGTCGGGCGGACAAAAAGGCACTGCGCTCAAACCGTGACATGGTGCTCTTTGAAGGCCAAAGCTTGGATGTACCGAACATCGATCACGCCAATCGTGGTCGCGCTATATTCCTGATCATGGTTTTTCTTGCGGCAACCGGCATTCTGCCTATTGTTATAGCTGCCACTGTGGCTGCGGGTGCCATGATTGCCTTTGGCTGCCTTAATATTCGCCAAGCGGGACGCGCCATTGACCGCAGGATTTTCATTCTTGTGGGAACCGCTCTTGCGTTGGGCGCTGCGCTTGAAATGACCGGCGGCGCGCACCTTTTGGCATCCGTACTATTGACACTTCTTGAAGGGCAATCGGTGCCCATTATACTTAGTGCCTTCTTCTTACTCATAGCCGTCATGACCAATCTCTTGAGCAACAACGCAACGGCGGTCCTATTCACGCCTATTGCCATAAGTGTCGCCGCCAGCATTGGAGTGGAGCCCACGCCATTTGTATTTGCCGTTATATTTGCCGCAAATTGTTCTTTTGCGACACCAATGGGATATCAGACCAATCTCTTGGTTATGGGGCCGGGGCAATATAATTTTTCAGACTTCTTGCGAGCGGGTACGCCATTAGTGATCATCCTATGGCTCGCCTTTTCGTTTATCGCACCGATTTATTTCGGATTAAACTAAAGCGCATTACAAAGAGAGGAGAAGCGGCATGACTGAACATCCCGGAAATCGCATTCCCGCTCTCTATCTTACCGCGTCAGGCCCCTGCCCTTATTTGCCGGGTCGACGAGAGCGCAAGGTGTTTACACATCTATTAGGCCAAGACGCCATTGCGCTTAATGACTCCCTAAGTGAGGCAGGATTTCGGCGCAGTCAAAGCATCGCGTATCGCCCCGCCTGTGAGAGCTGCAATGCATGTATCTCCGTGCGCATCCGCGCGCAGGAATTTGCCCCCTCGCGCAATCAGAAACGGATCAGGGCACGTAACGCTGACATAGTGCGCATTCGTACCAACGGCCGGGCCACGCAAGAACAGTTCGGTATCCTCAGGGGATATTTGGACTCGCGCCATCACGACGGCGGCATGGCCAATATGACCGCCCTTGATTACGTTTCAATGGTTGAAGATTCGACCGTGGAAACAGAACTCTTCGAATACCGTTCCGGAAGCGATGCGGGGGAACTGCTTGCGGTCGCCCTCACTGATAAGCTCACTGACGCCCTTTCCATGGTGTACACCTTCTATGACGTGACCCAGGCAGATCGATCCCTCGGCACTTTTTTGATTCTTGACCACATTGCTGCGGCGCAAGCGCGGGGCTTGAGCCATGTCTATTTGGGATATTGGATCGAAAATTGCCGAAAAATGACCTACAAAGCGCGCTTTCAACCCCTCGAGGCCCTCGGCAAGAACGGTTGGCGTGATTTTGATCCAAGCGCCAGCAGCTAACATCACAGACTTTCTTGCCTGCGCCAGCGCCGCTCTTATACTTCACAAATAAAAACCGACCACAGTGAGCTAACTTCAGGGGGACTTCATGGATCGACGGAGCGTAATCACCGGCGGAGCAGTGCTGGGACTGGCCAGTGCAGCCAGTACATTCCCTTCCCCTGCTGTCGCCCAACGCAATCGGCGTATGCGCATGGTGACGACATGGCCGCCGAATTTCCCCGGCCTTGGGACTGCTGCCAATGATGTGGCGCGCTATATTCGTGAAGCCACAGACGGCGCGCTTGATATTCGGGTCTATGCCGCTGGCGAACTGGTCCCTGCTTTTGAAAGCTTCGATGCCGTATCCACCGGCGCAGCAGATTTCTATCACGGCGCAGACTATTACTGGCAGGGCAAGCACCCCGCCTATGCCTTCTTTACGTCAGTGCCGTTCGGCCTCAATGCGGCTGAGATGAATGCTTGGCTCTACCATGGCGGCGGCCAGGAATTGTGGGATGAGCTTTCAGCCCAATTCAATGTCAAACCGTTTGGATGTTCAAATACCGGCGTTCAAATGGGCGGGTGGTACAATCGCGAAATTAATACCATCGATGATTTTTCCGGTCTTCGGATACGTATGCCGGGGCTTGGTGGTGAAGTGATGCGCCGCCTTGGCGCGGCCGCGGTTGCCCTGCCCGGTGGGGAGATTTTCCAATCCCTGCAAACCGGGGCCATTGATGCCACCGAATGGGTTGGCCCGTGGAATGATCTTGCCTTTGGGTTCTATCGTGTCGCACGTTATTATTATTGGCCCGGGTTTCATGAACCCGGTGCGCTTTTGAGCATGGGAATGAACCTGGAAGTATGGAACGAGCTTTCCCCGCAGCACCAGCGCATTGTGTCCATGGCGGCGGCAGCGGTTACTGATCGCAGCTATGCAGAGTTCAATGCGCGCAATGCAGGTGCCTTGCACGAGCTCATCAATGAGCATGGCGTAGAACTCAAGCGCTTTCCCGATGACGTGTTAACTCGCGTGGGCGAGGTCTCCGGCGAGGTGATGCGCGAGATCGCCCAGCATGATGAGCTAACCGGGCGTATCTACCAAAGTTTTCTTCAAGCCCGGCGAAATGGCATGATCTGGGGCGCTATTTCCGAAGAAGGTTATGCCGCCGCACGCCGCCTTCCCTTTGCCTATGAATAGGCACGGCGATGCCTGACGTTTATTGGTACTCTACCCTCGCTGTGGTGGCAGCGTCGCTTGCGCCGGTGTTGCTCATTTTGACGCGCACCAAAAACAACAGCGCGATGGTGCGGCTCGTCTGCCATCAGGTAACGGCGCTCTCCTCGGTGAACAATGCGATCGGATCGACGGTCGCCTGGCTCACCCTGGTGATGGTGCTCATCCAATTCGCTGTTGTGGTGATGCGCTATGCCTACGGGGTTAATTTCATCGCACTTCAAGAAAGTGTTCTCTATGCCCACGGTGCGATGTTCACATTGGCGAGCGGGTATACTTTATTGCAGGACGGGCACGTCCGCGTCGATATTTTCTACCAAAACATGCCCGACAGAACGAAAGCGACGGTGGACCTTCTGGGAACCCTGTTCCTTCTGGTGCCATTCATGCTGACAATACTCTATTTTTCCTGGGACTATGTTGCAAACGCCTGGCGCATTCAGGAAGGCAGCCGAGAATCCAGCGGGCTTGTATATCTCTATCTCCTTAAAACCGTCCTACTGATGTTCCCCGCACTTTTGTTGGCGCAAGGCATCGCTCTTGCTGGTAAATCCGCCCTGATCATTTCAGGACATCAAGCATCGCGAGACGCGCCATGAGTTTTGTGGAATGGCTTAATCTCTTGATGTTCGTCTTCGTCATTGGCGCACTTTTATCTGGCTATCCCGTTGCTTTTGCCCTTGCCGGCACCGCGCTGATATTCGCCGTCATTGGGTGGAGCCAAGGGGTCTTCTATCTCGATGATCTTGCGTTCTTGCCAAGTCGGCTTTTTGGCACTGTACAAAACGAAACCCTCATTGCGGTGCCACTATTCGTCTTCATGGGCGTCATGTTGGAACGCTCTAAGGTCGCCGAGGACCTGCTCGACACTATGGGGAGCTTGTTTGGTTCCCTACGTGGGGGACTGGGCATCTCTGTCATCCTGGTAGGAACCTTGCTCGCGGCCTCCACCGGCATTGTTGGCGCCACCGTTGTTACAATGGGGCTCTTGAGCCTGCCCACAATGCTGCGGCGGGGTTACAGCCCAGAGATTGCCAGTGGCACCATCGCCGCTTCCGGCACCTTGGGGCAAATCATCCCCCCATCGATTGTTCTCATACTGCTTGGCGACGTCATCAGCTCTGAATATCAAAATGTGCAGTTTCAAGTATCGAACTACATCCCCTTGTCCGTTGGTGACTTGTTTGCCGGGGCGCTCATCCCCGGCTTGGTGCTTGTGAGCCTTTATGTCATCTACCTCATTGTCACCGCTGTGCTCCGGCCCGCAACAATGCCTGCGATCCCCACTGACGAGCGCGAAACCAACCGGCTCACCCTCTTGTTTCGTGTCATCCGGGTGCTGGTGCCGCCACTCATTTTGATGGTGGCCGTTCTTGGCTCAATTCTCGCTGGTATCGCCACTGCCACTGAAGCCTCTGCGGTGGGCGCGGTGGGGGCGACACTTTTGGCGGGGTATCGCCTGCGCCAGCGTCAGAAAGAAAACTTCCTCAGCGCGTTTTTCACAGGGTCGATCCCCATATTGGGGGCGGCCCTTGCTGTGCTCGCCCTATTTATTCTCACAGCGCAATACGATTTGCGCCTGACCCGAGAAACAATCCCCGCAACAGACCAAATGGCCATCAAGGTTTCATTTGGGCTGTGTATTCTCATCGCCTGGGGGCTCGTCGCCGCCCTGTGGCGTATGTTCCGCGAGCAAATCCTCTCCCATACCGTCATTCAAACGACCAAAATCACCGCCATGGTGTTTTTGATCCTTATGGGTGCCACGCTCTTTTCGCTGGTGTTCAGGGGCCTTGGTGGGGACGAGACCGTTGCCACCTTTCTTGCCGCCATGCCCGGCGGGGTATGGGGCGCGCTTCTGGCGGTCATGGTGACCATGTTTATATTAGGGTTCTTTCTGGATTTCATTGAGATTACCTTTGTTGTTGTACCTATTGTCGCGCCGGTCCTTCTGCTTATGGGCGTGGATCCGATTTGGCTTGGAGTGATGATGGCGATCAACTTGCAAACATCTTTTCTGACACCGCCCTTTGGCTTTGCGTTGTTTTATCTGCGGGGTGTTGCACCGCCTGAGGTGACGACCGGTGCCATATATCGCGGCGCGTTGCCGTTCGTTGGCTTGCAAATCATTGGGTTGGCGCTCGTGGCGCTTTTACCCTGGCTTGCCACAGCCCTACCAAATGCGCTCAGATAACCCATGGCTCTAATTCCCAAACGTCCCTGGAGCAGCTTTCGATACTCCGGCAGTCTATTTTTCATAGCCGGGCTGGCGGTTATCGTCGGCGTGTTTTCATTAATCCAGCCGCGATTTGGCAGCGATCCTGTTCGCTTGCAGGTAGAGGTCGCCGACGACATCTATATCGACAGAGAAAACGACACCATTCCGATTGCCGTCTCTCTTCGCCTCATCAATACAACGCCTGAGCAAGTGTCTCTGAACGTGCTCAATGATTGCTATATTTTTCGCTGGTTGGTGGTCTATGGCGACGAGAGCACGGTTCAGTCCCATACGCTCAATCAGTGCGGTAATGAGGCCCTATCCAACGTACTGGAGCCGCGTGCATCGCTCGTCAACCAAACCACAATCTATCTTGATCCAAACCGTGTTCCCCCCGGCAACAGGTATCGTCTTGTTGTGCGCTATTGGGGCTATGAAGGTCACACCACATTGCGCATTCGGGAACCGCGCGACTAACACTGCTTAGTTCAGACGCCCGTGGCGCGGGAATCCTTTGGGCGGCAAGCGACCAGCATTGGCGCGGCTTCCCACCCAATCTCGCAAATCATCAAACGTCCGCGTGCGATTGGCGCTCTCTGGGACCGCTAAGCCCTCTTCCAGACAGAAGACTTTCACATCTTTCAGGCCGCCATCCTTATAGCGTTGTAATTGGACGCCCTTGCCGCGCGCCATTTGCGGCAGTTGATCAATGGAGAAGATCAAGAGCTTCCGGTTTTCGCCGATCACCGCCACATGATCTCCCTCAACAATGGCGCATACTTGTCCTTCTGCTGGGGCCTTAACATTGAGGACCTGCTTGCCGGATTTTTTGGCCGCCACAACATCTTCCTCAAGCACGATGAAACCGTGTCCTGTGCTGGCGGCTACGAGCAGCGTCCGATCAGGATCGTGCACCATCAGTGAGACGAGGTCATGATCATTGCCCAGGTCCACCAACAAGCGGATCGGCTCACCATGGCCCCGCCCGCCGGGTAATTTGTCGCAAGCAATCATGTAGAAGCGGCCATCGGTACCAAAGCCCACAAGCTTATCTGTGGTCATGGCATGGAAAATATAGCGCGCGCGGTCACCCTCGCGGTATTTGAGCTCGCCGCCCAGATCAATATGGCCTTTGGCGGCACGGATCCAGCCCTTCTCCGAGCAGATCACTGTAATGGGCTCTTTCTCGATAAAGACTTCGTCTTCCACATCAAAATCAATGTCCGGCGCATCTTCAAAATCGCTGCGGCGTTTCCCGATCTCAGTCTTGAGACCGAACTTCGCCTTAACCTCTTTGATCTCACTCGATATATGCTCCCACTGTTTGGGCTCTGAGCGGATGATGCCGCGCAAGCTTTTTGCCTCCCCCTGCAGATCTTTGTGCTCGGTCTCAATAGCAATTTCTTCAAGCTTGCGAAGGGACCGCAATCGCATATTAAGTACGGCCTCGGCCTGCACATCGCTCAACTTGAAGGTTTTTATCAGCGTGGCTTTAGGCTCGTCTTCCTCCCGGATGATGCGGATCACCTCATCCAAATTGAGGTAGACTATGAGATATCCTTCGAGCACCTCCATGCGGTGTTCGGTTTTGCCTAAACGAAACTTGGAGCGCCGCAGCAAAACGACTTTGCGATGATCAAGCCAGGCGTTGAGCACATCACGCAGGCACATCACCATTGGTACTTTGCCGCCATCAAGCACATTCATGTTGAGTGGGATGCGGCTTTCAAGGTCGGTCAGCTTGAAAAGCGATTCCATGAGGATTTCGGGATCGACAGTGCGGCTCTTGGGCTCCAACACAAGACGAATATCTTCGGCGCTTTCATCTCGCACATCGCCGAGTAATGGCGCCTTGCGGGTCTGAATGAGGTCCGCAAGTTTCTCCACCAGCTTGGCCTTTTGCACCTGATAGGGAACTTCGGTGATGACGATCTGATAGCTGCCCCGCGCACCATCTTCCTTGTGCCAGCGCGCGCGAACCCGAAAGCCCCCACGCCCCGTATCATAGGCCTCCAGCATGCTTGCCTGGGGTTCGACAATAATGCCGCCGGTTGGTAAATCCGGGCCTTTGACAAATTTCAGCAACGTTCGGGTCGCCGCATTGGGCGACTTGATCAGATGCAGGGCAGCATCACACAACTCTGCTGCATTGTGCGGCGGGATTGATGTGGCCATGCCCACGGCAATCCCGTTTGATCCGTTCGCGAGCAGATTGGGGAAAGCCGCCGGTAAAACAACCGGTTCTTCGTCTTCGCCGTCATAGGTGGCGCGAAATTCCACGGTGTCTTCGTCGATGCCGTCCAGCAGTGCTTTGGCAACTTCGGTCAGACGGCTTTCGGTATAGCGCATGGCGGCGGCGTTATCACCGTCAACATTGCCAAAATTCCCCTGCCCATCAATGAGCGGGTAGCGCACAGCAAAATCCTGCGCCAAGCGCACCAAAGCATCATAGATCGCCTGATCCCCATGGGGGTGAAAGCGGCCGATAACCTCGCCCACCACCCGCGCGGATTTCTTAAAGCCAGATCCAGGGTCGAGCTTCAGCCCGCGCATGGCATGCATAAGCCGCCGGTGGACCGGCTTTAACCCGTCACGCACATCTGGCAAGGCTCGGTCCATAATGGTGGAGAGGGCATAGGCGAGATAACGCTCAGACAGTGCCTCAGCGAGAGGTGCTGGAACGATGTCTTCCGGGGACGGGGTAATTTTTTTGACCATGGATAGGGGCTAACCGATTCTTTGGGTTTCGTCCGCGCTGCGCCCCAACCGCTCCATTAAACTCTGGCGGGCCTCAGGCAAACTGCGGTCATGGGGGGCAAAAATGCGGCGCTCAAGAAAATATCCGGTAAGGCGAAGCCCCGCGAGCGCCTCCGATTTGGTCACGTGGTTTGTCTCGCGAATCATGAAACCTGGCAACTCCAGGAGGCGATCCAGGTAGGGTTCGGCCTCTAGGGCAGATACGGCCCTGCCCGTGCGCGGCGAGACATGCGTGAGATTTTCATTCACGCCACTAACAGCGCAAGCATCAAGATCGAGCCCAAACCCAAGTTCCCGCAGCAGGCCCAGCTCCCACTTTACCAAGATGGAGGGCCAAACATCCCCATCTTCAAGATGCTCAAGAAAGACATGGAAGCCATCGAATAGAGCGGGATGGGGTTCACGTTCGGGCAGGGCCGCCTCGGCGAGCGCAGATATGCTGGTGAGGGCCGCGAGCTCCAAAGGCTTACTCAACACTTGATGGGCATGAACGCGCCCGCCCTCCAGCGTGTAGGAGCCCAAGTGCTCCCCCAGGCGCGCGCGCCATCGGGCATCCACCTCGCTACCAGCCTGCAGCGCCGGTGCCATGTTTTTGGATTTGGCCCCGCGCACCAAGCCTAAATGACGACCGTGCTCGCGAGTGAGCAAGGTGACAATAGCGCTGCCTTCGCCAAAGGCGCGAGCGCCGAGGGTGATGCCGCGATCACGCCAGTCCATGGCATTACCCTTTCGGCAGGTCGAGACCCATCATGCGATATCGTTCCGGATCTTCGGCCCACTTGGCGCGTACTTTTACAAACAAAATGAGATGCACATTGACCTCGAGCATCTCAGCCAAGTCTTCGCGCGCTTGTTTGCCGATTTCTTTGATGGTCTGCCCGCCCTTGCCAAGAACAATGGGCTTTTGGCTATCTCGCTCAACGAATATCACTTGTTCAATGCGGATGCTTCCATCTTTCAAGGTCTTCCAGGTTTCGGTTTCAACGGTGGTGGCATAGGGCATTTCGTCGTGCAGCCGCCGGATGAGCTTTTCACGGGTAATCTCAGCAGCGATCACCCGCTGCGGCGCATCGGCGATCTGATCTTCGGGATAAAGCCACGGACCTGGTTTCATTTTCGCGGCCAAGGCAGTAGTCAAATCTGCAACCCCATCGCCAGACAGTGCAGAGATCATGTAAATCTCGCTAAAGACGCCGGATGCGTTTAGGTCTTCGGTCAATTGCAGCAGCAATTCCGATTTAACCGCATCAATTTTATTGAGCACCAATATGGCCTTGCGATTCCGCTGCGTGAGGCCTTCAATAATCCGCTCAGTATCTGCAATGGCCAGGCGGTGACCGCCAAGGTAGGCATCGACGTCCACCAGCAACATAATCTCGTCCGCATCATCAATGCCGTTCCAGGCGGCATTGACCATGGCTTGGTCAAGTTTGCGTTTGGGCACAAAGATGCCCGGCGTGTCGGTAAGGACGATTTGGGTGTCTCCGGCAATCACTACCCCTCGGAGCCGGGTGCGCGTGGTTTGCACCTTGTGAGTGACAATCGCGATCTTCGCGCCAACCATGCGATTAACGAGGGTCGATTTGCCGGCATTTGGGGCACCAGCAACGGCCACAACACCGCATTTGCGTTCCGCATTGTTACTCATTTGCAAATCCCAGTTTCTCAAGCATGGCCGTCGCCGCAGCCTGTTCGGCTTCGCGCTTGGATCCACCTGTCCCGCGAGCCTTGTCGCCATTATCAAGAACGACATCAAGGGCAAATTGCGGGGCGTGATCAGGACCCATGCGCGCCACCATATCGTAGCGCGGTGTACCGAGGTTTCGACTTTGGGTCCATTCCTGCAGAAAGGTTTTCGGATCCTTGGGGGTCTTTGCCACCCGATCAAAGTAAGGCAGCCAGAATTGGTCAAAAACGGCCTTTGCGGCCCGCATGCCCCCATCACGATAAAGCGCGGCAATAAGCGCCTCACACGCATCGGCTAGAAGCGCCGGCTTTTCCCTCCCACCGGACTGGTCCTCCCCGCCTGAGAGCACCAGACACTTGCCAAGGCCCATCTCGACGGCAATTTCAGCAAGTGTCTCCCGGCGTACGAGAGCATTGAGGCGCAATGCCAAGTCGCCCTCATTTGCCTCGGGGAATTTTTTTGCCAGCGCATCTGCGGTCAAAAGACCCAAGACGCGATCGCCGAGAAATTCCAGGCGTTCATTGTTAGCAAGCCCTGCACTTTGGGTCTCGGAGCTGGCGTGGGTCATGGCCTCAAGCAGCAACTCTTGCGTCTTAAAGTTATAGCCAAGTCTTTTTTGAAGCGCGGCAATGGCCGGTTTGGAGATGCGGGGGGGTGAGGCGCGGCGCGCCATGCCCTAGCTGACCCCCTGCAGGATGCGGTCCCAACGGGTTGCGCCGGGCCAACGCCAGACCTCCCAGAACCGGGCCGAACCATCTGTGGAGAAGAATTTGAGTTCCGCCCGTCCGACAATATTTTCCATGGGAACAAAGCCCACTCCCGCCGAAGTGAAGTCTCGGCTGTCCGCTGAATTATCTCGATTGTCGCCCATCATGAAGAGATGACCTTCAGGCACAGTATAGACCGGCGTGTTGTCAAAGGATCCGTTGGGATTTGAATCGAGGGTCATATAGCTCGCCCCATTGGGCAGCGTTTCACGGTATTGCGGTACATAACCGACCAATCCGTTACTGCGCTCATAGGCAAAATCTTCCACCCGCTCGCGCTCAACCGCGCGGCCATTGATAAACAGGACACCGTCCTGCACCTGGATACGATCACCAGGTAACCCAATCAGCCGCTTGATATAATCGGTGTTGTTATCGCGTGGCCATTTGAACACGATCACGTCGCCGCGCTCTGGTACACTGCTAAGTGCTCGCCCGGAAAAGGGAACAATTCCAAAGGGTAATGAGTATCGGCTAAAGCCATAGGTGAACTTGGAAACGAAGAGATAATCACCAACAAGCAATGTGCCCATCATTGAGCCTGAGGGGATATTAAAGGGCTGAAAAAGAAACGTCCGAATAACCAAGGCAATCAACAGGGCAATGCCAATGGTTTTCACGTTCTCCCATATTTCACTCGTATTCGACTGTCCTGCCACTTTTGACCTCGCACCCATTGCTCACAACATGGGCTCATAGGCCCCAATTCGCATTTAATCACGGAGAAGACATCTCGCCACCCCTCTTATAGCAAGGGGAATAGGGCCAGCGTTTCAGAACTTCAAGCTCAAAGGCATACCAGATGACCTATATGGCGTGGAATAAGCGTTTCCATCGGATTTCCCCCGGCCAGCGCCAGATCTGCCAAAATGGCGCTTGGCCCCTGGTGGAGAAAAAACGGAATTCAGCCCGCCCCAAAATATTATCAAAGGGCACAAATCCAACCGCATCTTCAAAACGGCTATCGAGAGAGTTGTCTCGATTGTCACCCATCATGAAATAGTGACCCTCTGGCACCACATAGACATCCGTAAAGTCGCCTGGCCCATTGGGGGTCAGATCCAGGGTTAGATAGCTCGCTCCATTTGGAAGAGTTTCGCGATACTGCCGGGCGCGTACTTCTTCGCCAGAGACTTCATCAAAAATGAAATCATCAATGCGTTCGCGATCCACCACTGCCCCATTGATATAGACCTGACCCGCGATGACCTGGATGCGGTCTCCCGGCAATCCAATGATACGCTTAATGTAATCAGCGCGCTCATCTTGCGGTACGCGGAAAACAACAATATCGCCGCGTTGAGGTTGAGACGCCAAGACCCGCCCTTCGAACTGAACCAAGCCAAATGGAAAGGAATGTTGGCTGTAGCCATATGCAAATTTTGAAACGTAATAGAAGTCACCTACGTAAAGCGTTCCCATCATCGAGCCAGAGACGATGCGATATGGCAATACCACGAAGGATCGAAATACGATCACAATGAGGATGACGAGCAGCACCGTCCCCAATGTATCCCACATCGTGACCATGCCCGGCCGCCGCCAAAGTGTAGCTATTTGCATGAATAATGCCCTGCTCGCTTCGCCAATCGTGAAGGCTAGCTGAGGTCGGCCAAACCTGCCAGAGCATGGATTTCACAAATTGGTCAGCCCAGCAGCGCTGCCATATCGGGCGATACGGCGGTAATGATGACAATGGCCTGGGCGGAGGGGAAATCGTCTGTAATAGTGAGGTCTATCTTGGCCAGAAAACCCTCGGGGGTCAGAGATTCCAAATGTACTAGCGCCCCGCCTGTCAATGCCATCGTGGGTTTGCCGGAGGGCAGATTAACCACACCTAAGTCTCGCCAAAAAACGCCGCGACGAAATCCTGTCCCCAAAGCCTTTGAGCACGCCTCTTTGGCAGCAAAGCGCTTGGCATAGCTTGCCGCGCGCATCCGTCGGCGATCCGATTTTTTGCGTTCAATTTCAGTAAAAATACGTTGAGTAAAGCGATCGCCAAACCGATTGAGGGTTTCTTCAATGCGGCGAATATCAATAATGTCATTGCCAATGCCGATGATCACGTGCGTGCCTCATCCATTAAGTCCCGCATGCGCAAGATCGCCGCTTCAAGGCCAATAAATATTGCCTCACCAATAATGAAATGACCTATATTGAGCTCCATTGCCTGCGGGATCGCCGCGATAGGACTTACGGTGTCAAAGGTAAGACCATGGCCGTAGTGAACTTCAAGTCCGGCCTCATGCGCCGCACGGCCTGCGTCGACGAGTCTTGCAAATTCTTTCTCGCGCAACGCCTCATCCCCGGCATGGGTGGCATCTGCGTAGCTGCCGGTATGAAATTCGACAATGTCTACCCGTAATGCTTTCGCAACGGCGATTTGCACCGGATGGGCTTCAATGAACAGTGACACGCGGATACCTGCCTCTTTCAGGTCACTTACATAAGGCGCCAAATGATTGTGTTGGGACGCCGCATCAAGGCCGCCCTCTGTTGTGCGCTCTTCACGGTGCTCCGGCACGATGCAGCAGGCATTGGGTTTGTGGCGCAGCGCGATTTCCAGCATCTCCTCAGTGGCGGCCATTTCAAGATTGAGCGGTAGATCGATTTCCTCAATGAGCCGTGTGATGTCCTCATCGGCAATGTGGCGACGGTCTTCCCGCAAATGAGCCGTGATCCCGTCTGCGCCGGCATCTGCAGCAATGCGGGCGGCGCGTACCGGGTCCGGGTGCTCCCCACCCCGCGCATTGCGGATCGTCGCCACGTGATCAATGTTCACGCCCAGTCTTAAACGTCCCAGTTGTAACCCTTGCGCTGCCACGGGTTATCCTTTCTCAAGGTGGAAATTACGCCGCAGCCGAAAGGTGCCGCCCTCTCGTTCAGTGAACATAGACGGTATGCCGAGCCATTTTGAAGTCTCGCAGCCGGGAATAAGACTGCCGATCGCAGGTGACACAATGACTTCCGGAAGAGGATCAATGGCGGCGCGTACTTTCTCCGCCAGTGCCTTGCATAACTTTTCAACGCGAGCAGGGTATTGATACAGCAGTGCCTTTTGAAGAAACACCGGGCTGTGCAGTTCTGAGGACAAGATAAAGTGCTCTTCAAGATCGGCACCAGTTGCACGAAATTCATCAAGGATGGTTTTTGTGTCCATCAACGCTAATTCTCGTCTCTATTCGTTTGGTCACCGCGCACCCGCTCCACTGATTGAACCGGCTCAGAGGCGCGCAATGCCGCCATAATCTGCGTTAGGTGTTTAAGGTCTTCAACCTCCACGTCAATGGTCAGCTCATAGAGAATCCGCCCGCGATCACCAATTTTGACATTGGAGATGTTTGCGCCGTTATCAGCAATAACCGTGGATAGGGTGCCCAGTGTTCCGCGCTGGTTAAGAACCTGCAGCTGGAGGCGCCCGACGGGCACCATGTCCGCCGCCGACGGATCATCCCAACTAAGATCAAGCCAGGTTTCAGGGGCATCCTGGAAGGTCCGCAGCAGTTCACAATCAATGGTGTGAACACCAACGCCCTTGCCGGTTTCAATAATGCCCACAATGCGGTCACCTGGAATGGGGTGACAACAGGTGCCCAACTGCACGGGCGCGCCGGGCACAAGTCCATGGATCGGGACAGCCCTTGCGCCCTTCTTTGATTTCTTTTGAGTGCGCTTTTTGGGTGCCTTCTTTTTTGCACGCGGCAATGCCTCAGGCTCGCTGTCGATCTCAAGACCTGGAAACACTGCCTCAAGAAGCTTGCGCCAATGCAAGCTGCCTCGTCCAAGCCGTTCATAGACATCTTCTTCCGTCGCGATGTCCAAGCGCTTTAAGGCTTCGCGCACGGCTTTCTTTGAGAACTTCTGCCCATGCTCGGCAAATGCCCTCTCCGCTAGGCTGAAACCCAGCTGAGCGAACTCGGCCTTTTCCTTTGCGCGAACAAACCGGCGGATGGTGTAGCGGGCCTTACCGGTGACAACAAATTTTTCCCAATCGGGGTTGGGCTTTTCCACGTTGGAGGTGAGAACTTCTATGATATCGCCGTTTTGCAAGGTGGTCTTGAGAGGCGATACCCGCCCGTGAATCTTTGCCCCCACGCAGCGATTGCCAATGTCAGTGTGAACCGCGTAAGCAAAATCAACAGGCGTCGCCCCGCGCGGGAGCGCAATGAGCCGCCCTTTCGGAGTGAAGCAAAATACCTGGTCCTGAAATAGCTCAAGCTTGGTGTTGTCGAGGAGTTCTTGAGGCGTTGCCCCTTGCTCAAGCGTTTCAATCATCTCGCGCAGGCGAAATGTTGAGCGACTTTCATCCACATCCGGACGCCAGTCAAAGGTACCGCCGTCACCGGTTTTGTATTTCCAATGAGCCGCAATCCCTTGCTCGGCGACACCTTCCATCTCGTGGGTTCGGATTTGCAGCTCAACCCGCTGGCTTTGGGGACCAACCACAGTTGTGTGGATGGAGCGATAGTCATTGCGCTTCGGTGTAGAGATATAATCCTTAAAACGCTCCGGCACGGTGGACCACTTTTGGTGGATGATGCCAAGTGCGCGATAACAATCGTCGGGCGTTTCAACAAGTACGCGGAAACCATAAATGTCCGAGAGTTGTTCAAATGAAATCGCTTTGCGTTCCATCTTCCGCCAGATGGAATAGGCGCGTTTCTCCCTGCCATAAACTGTTGCGGTAATGCGATGCTCAGCCAACAAAGTCTTGATCTGCCCGGCAATGCGATTAATCAATTCATCGCTGGCAACGGTTTGACTACGCAACCGCATTATAACAGAGGTGCGTGCTTCGGGGCTCAATATCTCGAACGAGAGATCTTCAAGTTCGTCCCTGATGTGCTGCATCCCGATGAGGCCCGCCAACGGCGCATAAATCTCCATAGTCTCAAGGGCGATGCGGCGCTTCTTCTCGCCGCCCAAGGCCCCCAGGGTGCGCATATTGTGCACCCGGTCTGCCAGCTTGACCAAAAGCACACGGATGTCTTTTGAGATCGCCAGCAAGAGCTTGCGGAAGTTCTCTGCCTGCTTGGTAGATTCAGATGAGAGCTCCAACTGGGTCAATTTGGTGACGCCATTGACGAGGTCCGCGATCTCTGGCCCGAACGCCAATCGCACATCGTCATGAGAGATATTGGTGTCTTCCACCGTGTCGTGGAGCAGTGCGGTAATGATACTTGCCAAGTCCAGGCGCAGATCCGCCAAAATACCCGCCACAGCCACCGGGTGGGTGACATAGGGCTCGCCGCTTTGCCGGATTTGGCCTTCGTGAGCCTGGACCGCCAAGTCATAGGCACGCTTCACCGCGTCCCGGTCCATAGACGACCCGGCTTTATCCAACTGCTGCAGTAGCGGATCCAAATAACTCATCACTAGGGATGTAACGCCGTCTGACGCGAAGCCCAAGAAAAAAGGGCTGGAAACGACAACTCTGCCGGTTCCAACCCCAAATTTCTTAACCAAGCGCGCTTAGTAGCGGTCGGTGTCTGCCCGGTTCTCATTTTCTGTCCGCAAGGCGCGCAGGAGATCTTCTTCTGTGAGGCTCACGGGCTGATCTTCGCTCGGTCCCGTCAATTGCGGTGCATCCATTTCAGGCTCATCCACCTCAACATGAAGCTGCATGCCCTGGATCAAATCCTCTGTAAGCTCATTGTCTTTGACGGCCTTCTCAGCGATCTCGCGCAAGGCCACGACGGGGTTCTTATCCCGATCGCGTTCAATGGTGAGGGGCTCGCCGGCTGAAATGCCGCGAGCACGTTGGGCCGCCAAAAGAACCAGATCAAATCGGTTCGTTACGACTTCAACACAGTCTTCGACCGTGACGCGCGCCATGGGTATCCTCCAAGAGGGATTGCGGAAAGGAGGCGTAGATATAGAGAATTCCAGGTGAATGCAAGGGCTCAGATGGGCGGTCTCAGGCCTCCAGCGGTATGCATTCGTCTCCGGGGGGTAATTTTGCCAGAAGGGCCACCGCTTTGAGCCCCAGTTTGGGATGCTGCCAGTTCGGCGCGAGCTCAACCAGGGGGGCTAAAACAAACCGGCGCTGTTGCAGTCTTGGGTGAGGTAATACCAGCGAACCTGATGATTCTTCATATTTTTTTCCTGTAACAACCTCATCATAGGCAAGCAGATCGAGGTCGAGTGGGCGGGCTTCCCAGTGCTGTGATCTGGTGCGACCGAACTCCGCCTCGACCTGATGCAACAGGGCCATCAATGCCCCTGGATCAAGCTTGGTCTCAAGCACGGCCACAGCATTTACAAAGTCAGGCTGGTCAGAAGCAGGGACCGCGCGGGAGCGATAAAGCCGTGAAATTCGAATCGCAGGCGCGCCAAGCTCACCTAGCCTCAGAAGGGCGGCGGATACGGTCTCAGCTGGTGCTCCTACCGGGCTGGAAAGATTGGCCCCAAGGGCGATGAGGATCATGATTGAATTTGACCTCGGATATAACCTTAATGGCAAGGTGGGTGCACCCAGCCCACAATCAACCTAGGATCTGACTGTTTC
>JAJFIK010000039.1 GCA_021775005.1 Rhodospirillales bacterium | reverse complement strand
GTCATTGAGCACGTGGTGGACCCTGAGAAATGCGATGAGATACGCCGCTTGTGGAGCACAACAGTAAAGCCCTCGAAGTCTCACCTGTACCGACAAGCTACAGCGCGCGCGGAGCAGCACGTTTACAACGACAATGGGTGGGTAATGAATCCCATCCTCAATCTGCAGAGTGTCGACCCAAGTGAGTTTGAAACATTTCGCGAGTACGCCGTCTCAAACATTCTTACCGACGCCAGTCTCGTCGGGCTGATGTCAGACATCCTTGGTGAGCCGCCAAAGGTGGTTCAATCCATGTACTTTGAAGGCAACTCAGCAACCTGGGAACATCAGGACACTTATTACCTTGACTCAGAGCATATCGGAGCGATGGCCGCCGCCTGGATTGCAGTGGAGGACATAGAAGCTGACGCTGGCCGGTTTTTTGTCTGTAGTGGCAGCCACAAAATCGACATGGGCCTCCAAGGCTTTGGCAACAATATCGCGGACCATCATGAAGACTATATAATGAGCATCGTCGAGATCATTCGGCAGCAGGGTTTGGAGATTCATGCACCGATTCTGAACAAAGGTGATGTCTTGATTTGGAATTCAAGAACGATTCACGGCTCGCTAGACAGCCAAAGCGAAGATCACTCACGCTCCTCCATCACGTTGCATGCCATCCCTCAATCGCATCGCTTTCTGCAATTGCAAAATAGAATCATGCGCTTGGACATTCGCGAGATCAATCACGTGCAAATACACCAACCCAAGGATCTTGCGTTTCTCCGCAATCGACTAATTCTTGGGGTTGAAGCGCACTTCCCAACTCAATTCTACTGGGCAAAGTCTTTCGCCATACGCACGCTATTTGCTGCCAAGTCACTTTTCAAGAGTGATTAGAGTGAGCCGGGCCCGCTTGTGAGAATTGCTGTCATCACTGCCGTCTATAACCGCGCTGCGACGATTGGCGAGGCGATCGCCAGCGTGCAGGCGCAGGACCACGGTGACATTGAGCACCTCATTCAGGATGGCGGGTCGACGGACGGCACCCTCGAGATCATTGAGCGCACCAGAGATAATTGCACCTTGTTGGTGTCTACCCCGGACACTGGCATCTATGATGCACTCAATAAAGCAATGGCCCGTTGCACTGGCGATGCGATTGGACTGGTTCACTCTGACGACTTCTTCGCCGCGCCCAACGTTATCAGCCAAGTCGTGAAGGCTTTTGCTGATCCGGCTGTCGATGGCGTCTATGGAGACCTCGATTACGTCTCAGCGGAAGAACCAGCTCGAATCATTCGGCATTGGCGATCCGGACCGTATAGTCGCAACAAGCTCCGTCTGGGTTGGATGCCGCCGCACCCAACACTCTTTGTGCGGCGTGACGTGATCACACGATTTGGCGGCTATGACACATCCCTCCAGATTGCTGCGGACTACGATGCCATGCTGCGCTGGCTTTGGACGGGAAATATCCAACTTGCCAATGTGCCAGAGGTCTTCGTCAAAATGCGTGTCGGCGGCGAAAGCAATCGCTCGTTGGACCGGATCATCCAGAAGTCCCGTGAGGATCTAATTGCCCTCCGCCGCAACGGCGTCGGCGGTGTCGGGACGTTAGCCTTGAAGAACTTGAGAAAAGTCGGGCAGTTCATCAATCGATAAAACATTCTTTGTCTCAGGCTAGGCGGTCCTGGGTTGTGGCAAAGCCACTCGCCTACACCTCCCACACATTATGCTCTGCATACTCCAGGTACCGCGCGAGCACCTCGATTGTTTTCCAGCCGCCTGCCCTCATGATCGCGGCGGTATCAAAGCCCGCGCATAGCAAATCCTGAGCGGCGCCCACGCGCATTGAATGACCGCTGAACCGCGGCTCGATACGCGTATCCATTCCGAGCGTCTTCATTGTTGCCTTGATAACCCGCTTGATCGTTGTCGTGCTGAGCGACCGGTCGATGGGGCAACCTTTGTAGATGGGGCAAAAGAGCGGCCGGATTTCGGTCCCGCGCCATTCCAGCCAGGCGGTCACCAGCTTCGCGCTTCGCTTTGATGTGAAGGCAATGCGGCCCTCGCCAAAGGGGTCCGATTTGCTGCGCCTGATGATGACCTGCAGCGTGCCGTCTTTGCGCCAGCGGATGTCGTCCTGGCAGAGCGCCACCAGCTCCGATTGCCGCGCCAGCAAGTCATAACCCAGCGAGAACAAGGCGCGGTTTCTGAGGCCCCAGGGGTCACTAGGTTGCGCCTCCAGAAAGCGGTCCAGGTGCTCGCGGGTGAGCCCCCTCGCCTGCTTCACCCGAGTCGGCCGGCTCCGTTTGATACGGCGCAGGGAGAGATGGATGTCCTCGTGCCCCGTGGGATCGGGTAGCCCCAGCAGCCTGTGGCCCTTCCGGATGGCGTAGAGACGCCGGCGGACGGTTGAGAAGGTCCAATCGCAGGACTGCGCTTCCAGGAAGCCGCAAATCACCTCAGGGTCTGCCGGGAACGGCCGGGTGCCGGAGGCCTCGCACCACCCCACAAAGGCCTCGATATCCGTGAAGTAGGACTGGATCGTGCCGGGCGCATAGGCGCCCTCAAGACGGGTAAATTGAGCGCGCCAATCAAGCGCTGAGGAGACCTCAAGCATGGCCCCACCATGCTCGGTGTCGGGCCCGGATGGAACTCGTTTCTGGGAGGTTTGGGCTAATTTCTGCGCCATTTGCGGCCCCGAGCTGCTCCAAAAACCTCCCGCAGATCCAGGGTGCAATGGCACGCCAGGCCCCTTCCCTGTTTGGCCAGTTTTCTACCCTGTTAGCCCGGCACCAATTCCCTGATACGCCGCAAAAATTCCCTGTTATGGAGTCTAGGGAATTCGCCATAACCCACTGAAATTACGACTTATTTTGCCCGCACCATCGCCGGATTCCGGTCTTTTCGCGCAAATTTCCCTGTAATTACCCTGTTATCAGGGAAATCGGGTCCTGCGGCGGCCGCGCAGAATGGCCCATAACGCATCGTATGGGCTCAACCTCCGATAGGCCGAACAGTCCATAACGTATCAGTATGCGCTCAACCCCTGATAGGCCGAACGTCCCATAACGTATCAGTATGGGCTCAACCTTCGATAGGCCGAACGTTCCATAACGTATCAGTATGGGCTCAACCTCCGATTGGCCGAACGGTCCATATCGTATCAGGCTGAGCAAAGAGGCGACGAGCTCATCGCAGCAGCCGCTCACGATGGGTATCGTTATCTCCCTGGAGCGCCAACTCACAAGCGGGCCTGGCGCCTATCAAGCACGAGCCTGGAAGTTGAGGATCAACTCAAGC
>JAJFIK010000038.1 GCA_021775005.1 Rhodospirillales bacterium | reverse complement strand
GCTCGTTTTCGCGAGCCTTTGGTTTGAGGGCACAGAGGCCGATCAATGGCGACAAACGGGCTTCGACATTCTGGCGCGCGAGGTGCCCGAGCAGATTCTGCCCGATGGCGGCCATTTTGAACTCAGCCCGATGTACCACGCACTGGCATTGGAAGATGCGCTGGATCTCCTAAACATTTGTGGAGCCTTTGAGCCCGCGCTCAGCGGAGAAGATCGTGCGCAAATTGCCGATCTGACCCATCGGATTCCGCCCATGTTGTCTTGGCTCGCGGCAATGTCGCACCCGGATGGTGGCATCGCCTTCTTCAACGATGCCGCCTTCGGTGTTGCAGCAAGCAACGATGAATTAGTCAATTATGCCAAGCGGTTAGAGTTGGAAACGCAAGCAAAGCAAGAAGACTTAACTTGGCTAGCTGATAGTGGCTATGCCCGCTTGCACGCCGGTCAAGCTGTTCTCATTGCAGACATGGCACGGGTTGGGCCTGACTACCTTCCAGGCCACGCACATGCTGATACCTTGAGCTTTGAGTTTTCGCTTTTCGGTCAACGTGTGATTGTAAATTCTGGGGCCTCACAGTATGGCAGCGGTGCAGAACGCCACAGGCAGCGTGGCACCCCAGCTCATTCAACCGTGGCTGTTGCCGGCAAAAATTCATCCGATGTATGGCATGGCTTCCGCGTCGGGCGACGTGCACGGCCCATATCTCCTCAGGCTGAGCAAAGAGGCGACGAGCTCATCGCAGCAGCCGCTCACGATGGGTATCGTTATCTCCCTGGAGCGCCAACTCACAAGCGGGCCTGGCGCCTATCAAGCACGAGCCTGGAAGTTGAGGATCAACTCAAGCCTCAAAACCAACCCAGCGAGGCTCGCTATCACATCCACCCCGCAATTGAAGTCATACAAACCAACACCTCTGAAGGCCAGTTTGTCTTATCCAGCGGTCAAAAAATCAATTGGCGCGCAGCAAACGGCAACGCCCGCATTGAACCGTCCACATGGCACCCTGAATTTGGCACTAGCGAAGCAAACAGTTGCCTGGTTGTCCCCCTCGTCAGAGGCTTTTCCTCGTTGACGTTGAATTGGTCCTAGGGCCGCTAGAGTAGGACCGCCATGCACATCCTTTTCCTGACAGACAATTTCCCGCCTGAGGTCAATGCCCCGGCAAGCCGTACATTCGAGCACGCGCGGGAATGGGTAAAAGCAGGACACCAAGTCACAGTGATTACCTGCGCGCCTAATTTCCCCACTGGCCGCGTCTTTGACGGTTACAAGAACAAATTGTCTCAGTCTGAAGAAATGGATGGGATCAGAGTAATCCGGGTATGGACGTTCATTGCGGCGAATGAAGGCTTCCTCAAACGTAGTCTCGACTATTTGAGCTTTGCCTTATCTGCTCTGATTGCCTCGTTCGGCGTGCGTCAGGTTGACGTCATTGTCGGCACGTCCCCTCAGTTCTTCACGGCGCTGTCCGCATTTCTTGTCAGCCTCACCAAGCGGCGGCCGTGGGTCTTTGAGTTGCGCGACATTTGGCCGGAGTCGATCAAGGTAGTGGGATCTCTCAACGATGGCGCTGTATTGTCCTCGCTCGAAGCCTTGGAGATGTTTCTGTACAGGCGCGCCAGCCACATTGTCGCTGTTACCCATTCGTTCAAGGCAACACTTGCGAGACGCGGCATCGACCCGGCGAAAATCGACGTCGTAACGAACGGCGTCGATCTCGCAAATTTTTCTCCCAAGCCGAGACCTGAAGCACTCGCCGAGAAACTTGGACTGTCGGGGAAATTTGTGGCGGGATACGTGGGCACACATGGCATGGCGCACGGGCTTGACACGTTGCTTGACGCCGCAGCAATCCTTTCAAAGGATCCTGCTGCGCAAAACATCCGTATTCTTCTCTTGGGTGATGGCGCGAGAAAAAAACTACTTGTCGATCGCGCCGCCCAAATGGGCTTGACCAATGTTGTGTTCGTCGACAGCGTTCCCAAGTCGGATGTCGCGGACTATTGGGCGCTGCTTGATGTGTCGATCATTCATCTGAAAAAAGACCCGCTGTTCACAACAGTCATTCCCTCAAAGCTCTTTGAATGCATGGCGATGGGATTGCCCATGCTCCACGGGGTCGAGGGGGAGTCGGCGGAAATCGTAGAACGAGAAGGCGTCGGCGAAGTGTTTGAACCTGAAAATGCCGAGATGCTAGCGACGAAACTCATCGCGCTCAGTTATGACACAGCCCGGTTATCGCAATTCTCAGCCCAAGGCTTGAAGGCTACCGCCAAGTATGATCGCCAGCATCTTGCTGCGAGCATGCTGAAAATTGTTAAAGACATAATTGCGTTAGAAGATTGTAGTTGATGCAGAAAATTGATTGGGTGAAAGTTATTGAGCAGCCGCAAAGGCATATTGTGAATTGATACATGCCTAAGAAACCAAACTATTTGGTGGGCCAATTTCACTTATCGCTTTAGAATCGGAATGTCCTGTGCAATGTAAGAAGCGTAAAAGATTGAAATTTTGGGGCATCGATTTCATCACGGCTGTTGATAGTCTTGACCATAGTTTTTGTGGAAAATGTTGCGTGTGAGTGCGCGGCGCGCGAATAATACATCGCGTTCGAAGGCGTACGTGCTTACCTTCTGGCCAAATCGTTGGAATACTACTGGCACCAAATCATGCTTTGCCAATATTGATGTGCACTCGCCAAATGTTTCTTTGCGTCCCTCGTGAACTTGAGCAAAAGAGCATTCAAGAAGCACAAGATCAACCCGATCCAACACGGTTGATGCTCCCAACAAGACCTCGACTTCGTGCCCTTGGGTATCAATTTTTAGAACAGCATTCTCACTGGGCGCAAATTGAAATTCGTCTAATGGACGAACATCAACGGAATGAGTTGAATAAATCACTTCTCCATAGTGCTCCAGTGACGACTTAGTGTAGCCGTGGAATGTTCCCAGGCCCGCCTTTCCTTTCGGCACTCGTAGCTGCAAGGTCGAATTTTCCGCTGAAATCCCAAAGGGCCTCACCTCAAAATTGGGATTGCTAGAGAATTGCTTTTCAATTCGATTGTGCAATTCTGGATTGGGCTCGAACAACCAAGAAACTCCGTGAGGGAAAAAAGTGCGAAAGTCGCTTGTAAAGCTTCCAACGTTTGCTCCCACATCGACCAATAAGGTATCTTTGCAATTGTCCAAAAAACAAAGCATTTGGACAAAATCGTCGTATCGAGTAGGTGCTTGCAATATACTGGAAGCAATTTTGGGGATGAATCTTCCGGCTTTTCTCAAGCGGTCGATCTCATCAAAAAGTGCGAATCGATACCCTAAGGTATCAAATTTTATTGACACAAACTTGCTAAGGGACATTGCAAAATCCGTAGGCTAAACCGTATCTCAGAATCCCATATAGGAATGGGGCATACGTTCATATGGTGTTGTTAATCTCAATTAGCTGACATTATAGCTCAGGCAATTACCCCGACAAAGCTAATACTCACGCCCACACATTGTGCTCTGCGTACTCCAGGTACCGCGCGAGCACCTCGATTGTTTTCCAGCCCTTCCCTGTTCGGCCAGATTTCTACCCTGTGCCGCGCCTCACATTCCCTGATACCGCGCAAATTTCCCTGTATTTACCCTGTTATCAGGCAAATCGCGCTCGGCATGCCGCGGCCCCCCAAACGTCCCATACGTATCGAAAGCTCTCAACCTCCGATTGGCGCAACGTCCCATAACGTATCAAGCCAAATTTCCGGGACGAGCGTGCAACCCCTATTCTGACACGTCCACGGGCATGTTTGGGCATGCTCATGGGAATGTCTCATCGTCCAGTTGAAGCCTCTGTATGCGGAAGCTTAATTGGTCCGGTCCCATCCAGCAGGCCGGAACTCAGCTTGAGCGTGTGGCGGCTTCTTCACAGCCACTGTGTTCCTGCGCCTTTGACATCAATTGGGAAGCATTCGGGCTTGTGTCAGCGGCCCACCCGTCGGATGATGGGCGGCAAGCAATCTGCAACTGGCCGCACCGGGACAACCACCAAAAAATGAGCAAATCCTCGATCGACACAATTTATGTGGTCGCATCGTCATACGATGCCCGGTTTGCCAGAACCTGTGTGGCCAGCATCAGGTATTTTCATCCTGACGTACCCATCACCCTTGTGGTCGGCTCCCCGGACATTGAGCCCTCGCTCTTTGAGGAGCTTCGCGACTATTGGAATGTAACGCTGACCGACGTACCGCGGGCCAACTGGGGCATCGGGTATGTCAAGCTTGAATTCCTCTTTCGCTCCCCACGGGAGCGTTTTCTCATCATTGACTCTGACGTGGTTTTTGCCGGTCCGGTCCTTGATGTTCTTGGCAATACCACAAGCGACTTTGTTGTGGATCAACGCGACGTTATCGGCGACGGCAATGATCAAGCGAGTGCATGCCGCCCCCCGGAGCGACTGAAAACCACAGGCGAAGTTCACGAGCTTTACTACAACTGGCAAAAAGTAGCGCAGATCGACCCTAAGGCCCGGCCGCCAAAATTTGTGTTCAACGCCGGTCAATGGATTGGCACCTCCGGCGTCCTCACGCGCGAGGATTTTGACCCTTGGATTGATTGGAGTGAAAAACCGCCGAAGCGAAAACACCCCTCTGCGCTGCAATACAATGACCAGGGCATCCTCAACTACGTCATCAATCAAAAGGCGCAACTTGAAGATTTGTCTATTGAGGCATGCGACATGATGTGGTGGCCCCCGCACGGCCTTGAAGACTTTACTGTTGAGAAGATTGCAGCGCGGCAAGCGCCGCCCATGATGCTTCACTGGGCCGGCATCAAGAAACCCAGTTTCGCAGCTATGCATGGCCCCGAAATCCTAAGGTTTTTTGAGCACTACTATTATTCAAAGATACCAAACGGCGCGTGGAAGCGAAGCAAGCGCCGCTTCAAATATGCAGCCGAGGGGTGGCCCACCCGGGTTGTGAACAAGACCATGCGCCTGCTCGGCCTGTCCGTAGAAAGGTTGCGCTAGCGTCAAGCGCGCTTGTAAATGTCCTCCAGGCGGATGATGTCATCTTCGCCAAGATAATCCCCAAATTGTACTTCAACCACCGTCAACCCATCTTTGGTTGGGTTCGTAAGACGGTGAGTTGCACCGCATGGGATGGTGACAGACTGGTTCGGTTCAACACGCAGAACGTCCTCACCCAATGTCACTTCGGCAAGGCCTTCAACGACAGTCCAATGTTCCGTGCGGTGATTGTGGTACTGCAATGATATGCTTTGCCCTGGCAGGATATGAAGCACCTTCACTTGAAAAGTGGGTCCTGCCTCCACGCTGTCATACCAGCCCCAGGGGCGATGCACTTTGCGGTGATGCTCCACGTGTGGGCGTGAGGCCGCCTTCAGGCGCGTGACCAAGCCCTTTACATCTTTCGCGCGATCACGATGAGCGATGAAGAACGTATCGTCGGTCTCCACAATCACCAGATCCTTGATTCCGATTGCAGTGATCAACTTCTTGTGCCCGCGGACATATGAGTTCGTTGTGTCTTCGGTGATGACGTCGCCTGATATGACATTGCCACCATCGTCCTTGTTGCCAATCTCCCAAAGGGCCTGCCAAGAGCCGACATCACTCCAGCCGATATCGACGGGAATGATCGCGCCAAGGTTCGATTTTTCCATCACCGCAATATCGATCGGCAAGGACGGGCAAGTGGCGAAGCTGTCGCCATCAAGACGGGTGAAATCCACCTCAACAATCGCCTCTGCAAGTGCTTTGCGGCAAGCGGCAAGAATATCAGGCGCGTGGTCGCCAATTGCTTTCAGAAGAACTTCAGGCGTGAATGCAAACATGCCGGAATTCCAAAAGTGCGTGCCGCCTTCCACATAAGTCTTGGCCCGCTCAGCATCCGGCTTTTCAACAAACTCCGCGATGCGGCTGGCGCCGTCGGTTAGCGCGTCCCCTGCTGCGATGTATCCGTATCCGGTTTCTGGTTGGTCCGGAACGATCCCGAACGTCACCAGGTGACCCGCTTCAGCCAGCGCCGTGGCTTGGGGCAGAACCGCGCGAAAGGCATCTGGCCGCTCAATATGGTGATCTGCCGGCAGCACCAGCAACACCTCACCTGAATTTTCTGCGAGGAGCGCCGCTATTGCGGCGGCCGGCGCGGTGTTACGACCCATGGGCTCCAGGATTACCCGATCCGCCACCACGCCAACTTCTTGCAATTGAGCCGCAATCATAAAGCGGTGGTCTTCGTTGCATATGATGTAGGGCGGCAAAATCTTGCCCGCCTCCGGCATCACGCGGGCGGCGGTTTCTTGCAGCATTGACCTGTGAGATACCAGCGGCAGCAGCTGCTTGGGCATCTGTGCGCGCGAGGTCGGCCACAGGCGCGTTCCTGCCCCACCAGAAAGTATTACCGGCCGGATACCTGCCGCCATTGAATTGTCCCTGCCCGCCCTGATCTTGCCTGCAACCCGATCCCGCTTAGCAGATTTCACCGCGTGGTTCCAGTTCGATTGCTGACCGTCAACCAGGCGAGCAACAAACAGGTGCCGAAAAAGAAATTGTAGCTCACCAGCGCGACATTAACCGACAAGGTTAAAACCAGGGTAAACACGACCCAGTACCCAAATAAATCGCGCCAATGGTGACGGCCCAAAAAGGTGCCGATCAGGCGCCCCAAATAGAGCAGGATGATGCCCACCCCTGCCAGTCCCATTCTGTAATACGTGTCAAGGATCGCGTTATGCGCGCCGATGTGAACGAAGCTATCTGAACTGGTGGCCCGAAGCACAAACTGGCTGCCATCGACAAGAAAGTACGGTGGAACCAGTTCTGTGCCAAAGCCAACCCCGACAAAGTTCGTTTGTGCGACCCGGTCAAAAACAATTTCCCATATCCAGGCGCGCACACCTGTATTGGCATCAATTCTGTAGATTTCATCACCGAATTGCGACAAAACAAATGGCACTAGCAACAACAACGCGATCGATGAGAGCACGACGACAATACGCAATCGCCCTACGCCAGCGAGCACCATGTAGTACGCCGCCACCAAAAGTGATTGCAGGCTGGCCGCGATGACAGGAACAAGCAGCGCGCCAAACACCCAAACGCCCGTCGATGTGCGAAGAAATTCGGAAAGGTTTCGATACAAAATGAAAAGCACGAAAACATGCACATTGGTCAGCGTGCCAATGGCAAATACCGGCACCCCAGGGCGACTCGACGCAAGCTCGGTCCATAAAATCGCAATAATGCACAACAAAAACAGCCCGCGCTCCAAAAGCACATAGGCCCGCCGCTCCGCCTGCAATTGCTCAATGAAATAGGAAAAAACTGGTACCGTGATCACGAGCACGAAGGCATAAGCAGATTGTTGGGGAATTGCCGCGGGAATATACATGGCGGTTACGCCGGTGTATAGATCGACCGAATAAGACAACACAACAAAGACGGCGGCAATGGCAGCATAAAATAGCAGCCAGAGGTTCATGTACCGCCCGCGAATAAGAATAAAAATACTCAGGATCGAGAACATGACCGCTAACAATAGGGGCGTCCCCAGCGGTCGCAGTATACTAAAAAATGCCGCGTAGACGAAGATCGCTGAGTAGAGCGGCAGCAGGATGAGATCAACTGATGGAAACCCAATCACTCGCGGTTCGTCGTCTTGCGATTTGGCTCCAAGCGTAAACATACACGGCAATCCACTGTTTGCGTCCGAAGCGTCAGACAAATTGGGTTTCGACCATCTGAACCCTTTATGCTGCTTTTCCCGGTAAAACTGCAACCCTGACTTGGAGCTGTCGTTAAAGCGCCCGATCCGCGACTCAGATTGACATCATCTCAGCTCTCTCCGAGTGTTGCGCTTGGACTTCTTTTGGATAAGTGAGCGGCCCTGGTGTGCCATTGTTTCTATGAAGATTAGGCCGCCACTCTTCTTGAGATCCTTCTATCGCTCCCTGATGATGCGGTTTCCGCTCTCATTTCGTGTGAGCTTCATCCATTGGCGGGCAACAGGTACTTGGCCAAATATGCGTAAACCAGCGACCCCGGGTGAAATAATCACATGGCGAAAAGTGCGCCTGACCCCAGACAGCCCGCTTGGAAAAAGGGTCGTGGAAACCGCCTCAAAACTCACTGCGCGTGACTATCTAAGTCGTCTCGGCTATGGCAAACACCTGCCAAATGTTTTCGCCGTGGCGCACACGCCTGCCGAGGTGTTGCAGTTAGACCTCTCCAAACCCTCCGTCCTAAAAGCCGCGCACGGCTCCCACATGAATTTGTTTATCCGCCAACCTATTTCGGATAGTGAGATAGAAACCTATCAACAAGAAATGCTGCGTTGGCTGGAAACCGGGTTTGGTCAGTTTTTTGGAGAGTGGTGGTACGACTTGGGGCCAAAAGCTGTCTTGCAGGAAGAACTTCACAAGTCCGATGATGGATTGCCTGACTACAAGTTCTTCTGCATCCGCGGTTCCGTCGCAATGATTCAAACAGACATTGTATGGCATACGGCGCACAAGAGACGCCTCTACAAACCAGATTGGTCACCAATTGATTCGTCCTATTGTGTCCCGTTGGAAAAAATGCTTCCAGAAGGCCCGGACGTTACGCGACCAAAACTCCTCGATGACATGCTGGCGCTTTGTGAGAACCTTTCACAACCATTCGATTTTGTGCGCATTGACCTCTATGAAGTCAGCGGGCCGAGAATAATTGTGGGCGAGCTCACACACGCATCAGATTCCGGGCGGGGGCAGTTTTCAAACCCAGCACTTAGCAATTGGCTTACGGAAGAATACTATCGGCTCAATCCCATGTGGCCCCACATTGAGTGAGAATTGCCCGCGCCACAGCGAGGCTTGGAGTTTTGTCCAAATTCCGATTATCCCGGCCCCGTTGATAGACATCGGCCTCGGCTCGACCGAGGCAGCTCCCCTCGCCCTTGACAGATTGAAATCGATCCCGTCACTGATCACTTGGCCGACGTCGCGGTCGCGGGCACTCATCCAGGGCTGAGGCCTAATTTCGTACAGGAAGTCTATAGAGTTGCCTGATTCAAAACCTTTCCGACTGCTAGCGAGGATCACGCAAACATTCGGCGCGCGCTTGGCGACTTCGGTCTTGGCGTTCGTGCTGGCGATCTTCATCGCGCGCTCATTTGGCGCCGCGATTACCGGGCAATTTTATTTCACCGTTTCCCTCGCCATGGGACTTGTGATCCTTTCGCGACTTGGGTTTGAAACCGTCTTGCTGCGAAGCCTGGGCGCCTATGAAAAATCAATTCGCGCCAAGTCAGGCCCGCGATTGGTGCTCTATACGACCCTACTGACGGCGACAATCGCATTGCTCTGGACTGTATTGGCGGGGGGATTGCTCAGCATCGCCGCGGCGCAGAACGCGGGTATCCTTACGCGTATTATTCCTTTGTTGTTGTTGGGCCTTATTGTGCCGGCTACGATTTGCCAGATCATGGCGTCAGCTGCAAAAGGGTGGAAGCGACCACTTCTCAGCGTTGCGATTGAAACCGGCGCGATCCCGGCAATCACCCTCTCGGTTCTTGGAATTGTTTGGGCACTTGGCATAGAGGTCTCACCAATTTTTTTGGTGACGGTTTATGTTCTGGCGACGATTGTGGTGGCAGCCATATCGTTTTTGATCCTGCTTCCTCCACCCCAAGGCTGGCCTCAGGGCCCGACCCGCCTTGGGTCCAAAACAATGGCGATGGCGCGCGGAAAACGAAAACCCGCGAGCAATTTTCTTGCCATTGAGTTGACCAGTTTCGTCATCGGCTACACGCCATTTCTGGTGCTCGGTTTCGTCGTCTCAAGTCATGAGATCGGCATTTACTCAGCCGCTGAACGGTTGGCGGGGCTGTTGCCGATCATCTACTTTGGCATTGCCAGCGTCATGGCGCCGCAAATCGCAAATCATTGGGCGCAACGGGACAAACAGGCGCTCAGCGATGACGCACAGCTTGTGACCATGGCCATGGGCGCTGCTGGCGTTGCGTCCGCTGGCGGCCTTATCATCTTTGGCCCCTTCGTCTTGGGATTGTTTGGGCCAGACTTTGAAGGAGCCTATCTCCCCCTCGTGATCATGGCGGCCCTGCGCGGTTTCAGCTTCATGGCAGGTCCCAGCTTGATGCTTCTATCTATGGCCAATAATGAAAAGCGCGCGCGGCAAATCAATACGGTCGTCGCCATCATATCAGTTTCCCTGGCCCTCCTCGTGGTTCCCCTGTTTGGAATTGTCGGCGCCGCCGTGGTCTCTGGGATTGTGGGCAACCTCTCGCGCTGGTCAGGACATTATTTTGCCAAGCATGATTTGGGCATCCAAATGATCAGTATTGGCGCTTGGAAAAATCTCCCCGCCCTCATTGCCCGCAAATAATAAAGCGGCTGTCGCGCAAGTGGGGCTGGACACACCGCGCTGATTCCGCAATCGTCACGGTTTGACACTCTGTCAGGCGATTCAGCATCGACCGGGCAGCGCAGTCACGATTTGGCCAAAGGGTGACCCAGCTCCGCATGAAGACATTCACCCTCAAGCGCTGGCAGATCGGTGCCTATGTTGCGCCCTCTATCCCTAATTCCGCCCTGGGCCTGCCTATTGCTGTTTATCTGCCAGCTTTCTATGCGGAACAAGCTGGCATCAGCGTTGCCATGGTTGGCGCGATTTTCATGCTGGCGCGGTTCTGGGATGTGATCACCGATCCGGTCATGGGTATGGTCTCGGATCGCTATTCCACCCGCTGGGGCCGCCGTCGCCATTGGATCGTGCTCAGCGTGCCGATCATCATGCTCGCCGCGTGGCAAATCTTCATGCCGCCAGAGAACGTGGGCATCCTCCATCTGCTGTCGTGGATGTTCATTTTGTACATTGGCTACACCCTGTTGACAATCTCCCATATCTCCTGGGGCGCTGAACTGACGCCGGATTATCATGAGCGCAGCCGCGTTCAAGGCTGGCGGGAGTTTGCGCTGGTGCTGGGCATGACGACGGTCCTCGCCCTGCCCGCCATCATTGAAGTGGCGGCCTCAATGGGGGCGAGCGCGCCTGTGGAGACCACAGAAGAAATCATCGGCGGTGCATCAGCCCCCACGGAAGTTGCCGAGGTCCGCGATGAAGGCCGCGAGGCCGTTGGCCGCACCCGTGTCGCCGCCATGGGCTGGTTCATCATCATCTTGCTGCCCATCACCGTTGCCTTGGCGGTGGTCCTGGTCAAAGAGCGCAAAACCAAGACCCAGCCCCAAATTGCCTGGGGTGAGTTTTGGGGCGTTCTGAAGAATAACAAGGCCGTGCGGCGGCTTTTGCTGGTGGACATCATCGTGGGCTTTGGGCCTTCGGTGTCCGGGGCGCTCTATATTTGGTTTATCGCCTATTATGTGGGCTATGGGGACTGGGCCAGCCGGATTTTGCTGCTCTATTTTGTCGCCGCCTTCATGGGTGTGCCGTTTTGGATTCAACTGAGCTATCGCCTGGGCAAGCACAAAGCCCTCACGGTTTCGCTGATTTATGCCTGCGTTGTTCTGGCGACCTATTTGTTCTCGAACAATGCCCCGTTCTGGCTCGTGCTGGTGCTGAACTTTGCCTATGGGCTCGCCTATGGCGCGGGACCCTTTTTGCTGCGCTCAATGATGGCGGATGTACGCGACTATGACCGTTTGGAAACCGGCCAGGAACGCACCGGGCTCTATTTCAGCTTGCTCACGCTCACCAGTAAGATCGGCGCCGCGCTGGCGGTCGGCCTGGCACTCACGCTGCTTGGTGTGTTCGGGTTTGACCCCGCCATTGGCCTTGAGAACAGCCAAGGCGCGATCAATTCCGTTGCCTACATGTTCGTGTTTTTCCCAATGATCGTCTACGCTTTAGCCGCATGGCTGATTTGGACCTTCCCGCTGGATCAGGCCGAACAAGAGCGCTTGCGCCTTGCCATTGATGCCAAGCAAAAAAGCAGCGGCGACCACGGCGCGCTCGACCAATTCGTCGGCGTGAGCCCGCCGCGCGGTGAAATTGAAGATCAACCTGCGGACTAATGCAGTCCGTACACGAATATTCATTATACAGATATTCTGTATAGATATTAATTGACACTTCCCCGCGGTACGCGAAATCCCGAAAAAGGCTGAACATGTCAAAATCGCCCCCGGCTCACCCCCGCAAAATCCAGTCTCTGCTGCAAATAATGGCGGATTTGCGCGATCCAGAGGGCGGCTGCCCGTGGGATCTGCAGCAAGATTTCAGCTCCATCGCCCCTTACACCATCGAAGAAGCCTATGAGGTTGCCGATGCCATTCGCCGCAACGACATGGCGGACTTGAAGGACGAGCTGGGGGATTTGCTGCTGCAGGTAGTCTATCACGCGCAAATGGCTGAAGAACAAGGGGTTTTCGACTTTTCTGATGTCCTTGAAGGCATTGTCGCCAAAATGGTTCGACGCCACCCGCACGTCTTCGGCACAGCGGAAATCGCCGATGCAACCGCGCAAACCGCAAGCTGGGAGGAGATCAAGGCCGCAGAGCGCGCCGAAAAAGCCGCCACCGGGCACGAGACCACTGCCGCCAGCCTGATGGACAATGTCCCCCTCGCCCTCCCGGCGCTGAAACGCGCAGAAAAGCTGGCAAAACGGGCTGCGCGAGTGGGATTTGACTGGACCGATCCAGGCCAGGTTTTCGCCAAGATCGACGAGGAGGCTGGTGAAATTCGCGAAGCGGCCGAGACCGGCACTCACGCGGAGGTGGCTGAAGAGGTTGGCGACCTTCTGTTTGCCGCCGCGAATCTCGCCCGCAAATACCATGTGGACCCCGAAGTTGCGCTCCAAAATGCTAACGCCAAGTTCGCCGCGCGCTTCCGCGCCATGGAGGCAAACGCCGCAAAACGTAAACAAACCTTGAAGAAATTAACCATGAGCGAACTTGAGGCGCTCTGGCAGCAGGCCAAATCCACCCAAATCCACTAAGGGACTCCATTAACGCCGCCTCCCCGGCGACCGATTCCCGGCGCGGCGTTGCGAGGGTTTCGCGAGGGTTTCTGCGGGCTCCAGACTGTTGCATAAGGGCATCAACGAGCACCAAAAGACTCTGGGCCATGGGCCCCTCCGCAGGGTCAGAAAAATTGTAACCATTTGTCTTTACTGCATTAAATCGAACAAATTGGGGTCAGATGGGGCGAAATCTGTCTTCGGGCACAACCCAGAACACACCAATTCCGTGTTGATTGGCGTTAACCCCTGTGACAGCTTAGTCTCGATTATTAAGATCATCGCGCCACCCATCCGGGTGGAGTGTGTGTTTCATGGGGATGCATGGGGGAAAACCCTTCCCGTCATGCACATTTGGGAGGGCTTAATGCCGTCTATTACCACCACCGAAAAGAAAACCGTCAGCGCGCTAGGGCTATTTGGCTCAGCTTCAATCGTAGCGTTGATTTCATTTTACCAGCCCAACGTCGCCATGGCGACGTGTGGGCCGCTCACTGGGGGCAACGATAATCCTGTCACTTGTGACGGGACTCCGGAAGCGGGCAACGTGGACATGTTGGGGGGCAACGACACCCTGACGACCACGACCAGTCAAGACGTCGGTGGATACGTTCTGGGCGGCTCCGGCGATGACGAGATCAATTGGGGTCACGGCACCATCGGGTCCAATCTGCGCGGCGGCAGCGGCGACGATACCCTGAACCTGTCTGGGGGCGAGGTTGAAGACAACCTGTCCGGTGAAGGTGACAATGACGATATCCTGATTTCAGGTGGTGAAGTCGGGATCGACGTCTTCGGGGGCCTTGGGAACGACGCCATTACGGCAACTGGTGGTACCGTTGGTGGCAGTATCTTTGGTAACCAGGGCGATGACCTGATCAATGTCACGGATACGGCTGAAGTTGGCGGCGTCGACGGCGGTACGGAACAAGACACCATCATGGTTTCAGGCAGCGCCACGGTTAGCGGAAACGTTATGGGCGGCATGGAACTTGATGGAATCACAATTAGCGATAACGCATTTGTAGACGGCGACGTTTATGGTGACGACGGCACATTCGCTGTCGAGCCGGACGGCTTCATCAACGAAGATACAATCTCCATTGAAGGCGGTCTTGTGACCGGTGATATCTTCGGTGAAAGCGGCAACGACAACATCACGGCAACCGGCGGCACCATCATGGGCGATGTCCATGGTAACACCGGCGATGACACCATCTTCATCAACACCGACCCAGGCGATATCTTCGGCGACGAAGACGATGACGACATCGAGCTTGGCGCAGCTGGCGTGGCCACCAACATCTTTGGTGACCAAGGGGACTTTGATAATTCAGACGGTACTGACGGCGATGACACCATCACCTCCTCTGGTACAGTCAGCGGCGGTGTGTTTGGTGAATACGGCGAAGACGTAATTGACATCGAAGGCGGCACCGTAGTGGGCGACGTCCGCGGTGACGTGGATGACGACACCATTGAAATTTCCGGCGGCGAAGTGCGCGGCACGGTCTATGGTGACGACGGCGATCTGACCAATGACACGCTGGTTCTGAACGGCGACGGCAATGACACCATCACCGTTTCTGGTGGTGAAGTTGTGGATGTGGACGGTGAATATGGCGACGACATATTGAATGTGTCTTCCGGCACCGTGAGCGGCCAATTGTTCGGTAACTTTGGCGATGACACGTTCAATATCTCCGGCGGTGAATTCACCGGTGGTGGATTGGATGTTGCTGGTGGTGAAGGTTCGGATATCTTCAACATTTCCGGCGGTACCGGCACCATTATTCTTGGTGATGACCTTGATGGCGACACGTCAAACGATGGTGATGACAATTTCTTCATGACCGACGGCGAGTTTGCCGCGCTTGTGGGCGAAGGGGGCGCAGACTGGATTTCTGTCACCGGCGGGACCTTGTCCGGCGGCGTAGCAATATCCGGTGGCACCCCTGAACAGAACTCTGAAGGCTTCTTTGCAATCTTCGGTGGTGACGGTGCCGACAATATTGACATTGGCGGCACGGCTGACGTTAGAGGAAATGTCGAAGGCGGCTTCGGCAACGACGACATTTCTGTTACCGGCGGCAGCGTTTCTGGCGAAATCCTTGGTGGCCTGGGCGATGACAACATCACCGCAACGGGCGGCACGATTACCGGCGACATCCGCGGCGGTGGCGGCGACGACACGATTTTCGTCGCAACCGACCCACATGACATTTACGGCGACAGCGGCAATGACACCATCACCCTCGCGGCTGGCGGTATTGTTGACGACATCTTCGGTGATGACGACGACGACGCAACTGCTGATGGCAATGACACCATCAATATCACCGGCGGCACGGTAACCGGCAGCGTTTTCGGTGAAGGCGGCGCGGACACAATCAATATGTCCGGCGGCTCCATCGCCGGTGATGTGTCAGGTGGCACGGGCGGTGACGACATCAACATCACGGGCGGAACCGTTTCCGATGACGTTCTCGGTCAAGATGGTGATGACGATATTTTAGTCAGCGGCGCCGAGGTCGGCAATGATGTTGATGGCGGCGACGGCAATGACACTATCAGCATCACCGGCGGTTCGACTATTTCCGACGATGTTGATGGCGGCGACGGAAATGACACCATCACCGTTGATGGATCTGACATTGATGATGATGTTGACGGCGATGATGGCGACGACACGATTGAAGTCTTCAGTTCCACTGTCGGTGACGATGTCGAGGGCGATGACGGCAACGATACCATCACCGTAGATGGCTCCGACATTGGTGATAATATTGAAGGCGACAACGGCAATGACACCATCATCGTAGATGGCTCCACCATTGGTGGTAATGTTGAAGGCGACGACGGCGCGGATACCATCACCATCACCAGCGGCTCGACGGTTTCCGGCAGTGTTGACGGCGGCGACGGCGTTGACCGCATCTGGGTCGAAGATTCCGAAGTTGCCGGCGATGTTGACGGCGGTGACGCCAGCGACTCCATCGACCTTGATGGTGCCAGTGTTGGCGGCGATGTGGTTGGCGACTGGGGCGATGACATCATCTACATTGATGACTCTACTGTTTCCGGCAGCGTTTCCGGTGAAGCCGATAGCGACACCATCACCATTTTGGGCTCATCCATTAGCGGTGCCGTTTATGGTGACACAGCAACAAGCGGCACGGCTACGGCCGGCCACGACGTCATCCTGGTCTCCACCTCTACTGTCGGTGACGGCACAGATGGTATTGTTGGCGGCGGCGGTGATGACAGCATTACCGTTCTCGACTCTACCGTCAGCGGCGATGTAAATGCTGGCGACGGCAATGATACGGTGTTTGTTGATCCGTCTGTGATCACAGGCGACGTCCAGTTGGGCACGGGCAATGACACCTTCACCCTGACCGACACCTCAACGGTGACCGGTTCAGTGTTCGGCGACCAAGGCAATGACAGCATCTATGTGCTGGATAGCTCAGAAGTCGGCGGGTCCATTTCCGGCGGCATCGGCGACGATGAAATCGTCCTCTTCACCGCAACGGTAGGTGGCTCCATCTCCGGCGGCTTCGGCAATGACGAAATCTTTGCCTTCGACACTTCCATTTCCGGTTCTGTTACCGGCGGGGAAGGTGCCGACATTATCGAGCTGACCGGCTCCTTTGTGGACGACAATGTCTTCGGCGATGACTTTGCTCTCGGCATTCTTGCTGGCGGCGATGATAAGATCGCCCTGCTCGGCTCCTCCATCTCCGGCACCATTGTTGGCGGTGATGGCGGCGACGACATTTCGGTTCTCTTCTCCACGGTTTCCGGCGGCATTTTCACTGACTTGCCGGACTTCTTCCCGTTTGCAGATCCGCTCACAGGCGGCGATGACTTTGTCACGCTGCTGTTTGCTGACGTTGGCCTCGATATCAACCTCGGCGTTGGCGACGACGTTCTGTCCGGTATCTTCGTGACGATTGGTGGCTCCATTTCCGGCGGCACGGGCGATGACGAAATCACCCTGTTCACGGCAACGGTTGGAACCATCTTTGGTGACTTCTTCGGCGGCACCATTGGCGGTGCGGACACCATCATGGTGTTTGACACCACGGTCAGCGGCTCTATCTCCGGCGGCGGCGGCAACGACACGATCCTTGTGTCCGCGTCCAGCTCGGTGACCGGCAATGTGGGCGGCGGCTTCGGCAACGACACCATCACGATCCTCGACTCAACCGTCAGCGGCAACGTTGGCGGCGGTGCCGGCAATGACACGATCTGGATTGATCCTTCTGTCATTGGCGGCAATGTTGTGGGTGGTGACGGCAACGACACCATTACCGTTGACGACACCGAATTCACCGGCAAGTTTGCTGAAATCGACGGTGGTGACGGCGACGACATCATCAACTACAGCGACAGCTTTGGTCTGGATGACATTCAGGCGGGTGACGGCAACGACACCATCAACGTCTTCAGCGGTACAGTTTCCGACGAAGTGCGCGGCGATGACGGCGATGACACCATCAACATCTTCGGTGGTGACCTTTCCGACGTCCTTGGCGGCACCGGCACGGATCACATTTCGATCTCCGGCGGTGAGATCAGCGGCACCGTGTTTGGCGGCTTTGATGACGACATTATCGACATGTGGGGCGGCAGTGTTGCTGGCAGCCTCAGCGGCGATGACGGCAATGACACCATCAACCTCTCCGGTGGTACCGTTTCACACACCATCTCTGGTGGCGACGGCAATGACCTGATTGTCATGACCGGCGGCGAAGTTGGCGAACAGATCGAAGCCGGTGATGGCGACGATGTGGTTTACCTCTCTGGCGGCACGGTTGATGACGACGTGGAAGGCAATGATGGTAATGACACCCTTGTTGTTACCGGAACGGCTGTGGTCGGCGACGACCTGGAAGGTGGTAGCGGCAACGACACAATCTACGTCTCCGACGGTACAGTTTCCGGCGACGTGGAAGGTGACAGCGGTAACGACACCATCACAATTTCAGGCGGTGAAGTTGGCGATGACGTGGAAGGCGACAGCGGTAACGACACAATCTTCATCTCTGGCGGCACCATTGGCGGCGACGTCGAAGGCGACTCCGGTGATGACACCATCGACGTCACAGGCGGTGATTTCACCGGCAAGTTTGCTGAAATTTCTGGCGGATCGGGTGCGGATACGATCACCTTTACCGGTGCGGAAGTTGACGACATCCAGGCTGGTGACGACAACGACACCGTTACGGTAACCGGCGGTACGATTACCGACGAAGTCCGCGGCGACGCTGGCGACGACACCATCAACATTGTCGGCGGCGAAGTGGGTGAAGTTCACGGTAATGATGACAATGACACCCTCAATATTTCTGGCGGAACAGTGAGCTCAGATGTCTTCGGCGATGCCGGCAACGACGTGATCAACTGGACCGGTGGTGACGTTCTGGGCGATGACCTCGACGGTGGATCTGGTGATGACACCATCAACGCCTGGGGCACAGACTCAACGCTGGATCTTGAAGGCGGCGCGGACGAAGACACCCTCAACGTCTTCGCCGGCGCAACTGTAAGCGATGTGAACGGCGGCTCAGAGGATGACATATTGAACATCTTTGGCGGCACGGTTACGGGCAGCGCTGATGGTGGAACTGGTGATGACTACATCGATATGCGCGGTGGCACCGTTTCGGGCGACCTCTGGGGTAGCTCGGGCGAAGACACCATCTTCCAGTCCGGCGGTTCGGTGTTCGACATCGAAGGCGGGACCGATGATGACACCATAACCCTCTCCGGCTCTGCCGAAGTGCGCAATGATCTGCGCGGCGATGCAGGCGAAGACGTCATCACCATGCTCAGTGGGCAAGTGCTCAACGATGTGGAAGGTGGCGCCGACAACGACATCATCAACCTCCTCGGGGGTGAAGTCGGTAACGGCGGCTCTGAAGATGATGTCCACGGTGATGGCGGCGATGACTGGATCATCGTCAATGGTGCTGTGGTCTGGGGCGATGTTGAAGGCGGTGCCGACAACGATAATATCGACCTTGTAGCTGGTATCGTTCATGACGACGTTGACGGCGGAACCGGCGATGACAACATCTATGTCGCCATCGACCCCGACAGCGTTTACGGCGGTGACGGTTCTGATTTCATCGAAATTGCATCCGGCGCAACCGTTGACGAAAACGTCTACGGCGATGACGGCGACTTCGACGATAGCGGCTCAGCTGACACCATCTGGATCAGCGGCGGCGATGTCGACGGTGAGGTCTACGGTGAAGATGGTAACGACACTATCTTCGTTACTGACGGTCGCGTTGACGGCGATGTGGAAGGCAATGACGGCGGTGACTACATCGGCCTCTGGAACGGTTCGGTCTTCGGCCAACTTGAAGGCGGTGACGGTAGCGACACTATTGAGACCTTTGGCGGCCTGAACTTCGGCATCATCGGCGGCTTGGGCAGCGACACTGTTAATGTCTTTGACGGCTTGATCTGGGGTAATGTCCTCCTAGACACCGGCACCTCCGGCGACACCGGCTCCAGTGATGATTTCTGGCAAACCGGTGGTGAAGTTTACGGCTCGGTCTTTGGCCAAGGCGGTAATGATGAATTCTACCAAAATGGCGGTCACAACTGGGGCCTCTATGGCGGCGAAGGCAATGACTTCTTCTGGGTCGTTGCTGGCGAAACCTGGACTGTTTCCGGCCAGGAAGATAACGATGATATCTATGTCACCGGCACAGCTGATGTGACCTACTCTGTCTCTGGTGGCAGCGGCGCTGATGAGATTTACATCGGCGGCACAGCCAACATTGGCGGATCAGTCACTGGTGGCAGCGGCAATGATGAAATCTACATCTTCGGCGGCCGTGTTGAAGAAGGCGTCTTCGGCGGCGACGATGATGACACCATCGATTGGTCGGATGGCGAAATCGACGATCTTATCGACGCTGGCGACGGCTCTGACACCTTGGACATCTGGGGTTCAAACCCGAATGGCTCTTACTCCGTCACAGGCGGCGGCCCAGGTTCTGGCGCTGCCAACCAGGATGACATTGACCTTCTCGATGGCGGCGATGATGCCGACAGTGCTGATGGCTTTGTCGATATCCTGACCTTGCACGGCATTGATGAGACCCTGACCGCAGTTGAAAACTGGGAGCAAATCTGGATCACGGATTATTCCGATGTTGATCTGGGTGATGACGACCGCACGGTGGATACCGAACTCTTCGGCATCGACGGCACGTCTCGTTTGATTGCAACTCAGGACGGCGACGGTGGCACCTTTACCTTCACCGGCGACCTGCACAACGATGGTATCCTGGAAATGCAGGACAACCACGCCGGCGACGATGTGGAAGTCTGGGGTGACTATAGCGGTACCGGGGTGATCACATTGGATACCTACTTCGGTTGGAATCCGGTTCACACCGCATCAAACCTCGATACGCCTCCGAACCAGCTCTCTGATGAACTTCATGTTCTCGGCGGAACCGGTGGGGCAGCGTCGGTCCTTGATGTGACCAACGTGGGCGGTTTTGGTGACTTCACCGGCAATAATACCGGCGACGGTATCCTGGTTGTGGAAACTGGCACCTCATCTGGTGGCGACTTCACGCTCTCCGTTCCGGAGATCGCGGTCGGCGCCTTTGTCTACGAGTTGGTGCGTGACAATGTGAATCAGAACTTCTATCTCCGTTCTGATGCGCTACCTCAGATCTATGTCTACGCAGCTATCCAGTCGGCGCTGAATGAGCACTGGCAGACTGGCGTCCAAGGCATTGATCTACGTCACAGCCATTGGTCAGAAGAAACCGAACAAGGCGATGTGCGCATCCACGGCCGGGTGTTTGGCCGGTCACTGGATGTTCAGCCTGAAACAACGCCGCTCTTCAACCTGAACTATCAACAGGACACATGGGGCGTGAATGCTGGCGTCGACTACACCTTCGGTCGCGGCTGGGCCTTTGGTACCTTCCTGTCCTATGTGGATAGTGACGTCGACCCAGATGCCTCTAGCGCATCCGGTGAGATCGAAGGTCCGAGTATCGGTCTCTACACAGCGTTCGATAATGAGCTGGCGTTCTTCAGCTGGTTGTTCAAAGCTGATCTGGTTGATATCGACATCAACCACCGTGATCGGGGCGTGAACGACAACCTGGAAGGCCAAGTGCTTGGTTCACAGGTTGAAGCCGGCCTGATCTTCGACTTCAACGACTACATCGTTGAGCCGCGGGTCACAGCGAACTGGACACATGCTGAGTGGGAAGACTTCACAAGCACATACCAGGATGCATCCGGTGCAACGCACAGCATCTACGTCAACCCAGAACCGGTTGATACGGCGACTGTGATGTCCGGTATCCGCATCGGCGGTGAGTACGAAGGCGACGGTGGTATCCTCGGTAGCAGCGAGACCCTGTGGCACCCATACCTCGACCTCGAGATTGGGATGCGCGGTGTGTTCTCTGACGGGGCAACGCTCACAGCTGGTGGCTATGAGTTCGAGCAAGATGTTTCTGGCTGGATGGGCGGTGCCCGCGTGGGTGTCGACGCCGAGCTGACAGATCGTCTCGACCTCAACATCGAAGCTGGCTACCAAGGTGGTGCCCATGCTTCAGGCTTCACGGGCTTCATCGGCCTGCGGGGAACCTGGCAAGACTAAGTCTCTCCTAACTGAGAGACCTCAAGACCCCCGGCTCGCACAGGAGTGTGAGCCGGGGGTTTTCTTTTGTGCATGTGAAAGCCGCCCGCTGACTCTTAATCAGCGGCGCTCAACTCATTCGCTTTGGCCATTCGCTTTGGCCATCGGCTTTGGAGATCGCCCTCAGGCGGGCACGCCTTCTGGAAACAATGTGTCGCGCACCAGGGGCCACGCCGCCTTATGGCGCACAGAAATGAGCCCGTGTTTACCCCCGGCGTCGGGAACATACACCGCCCCGTCGAAATAGGCTGTGCGCCCCCCGGCCTCACTCACAATCAAAGCGCCCATGGCATGGTCCCACGGGTTCGCGCGCCAATAGACCGCGTGATCCAGCGCGCCGGTGGCAAGCCGCACATAGGTCAGGCCAGAGCAATAAAGCTGCTCGTTGGAGGCAAAGCCGCCCATGGTTTGCTCCACCTGCGCCCGCACAGGGGCATCAAGATATTTCGTGTGCACCGCGCCGCGCATAGCGGCGGCGTCCTTGAGGGCAGCGTCCGTGCAAAGTGCAGCGCCGTTCAAGCTCGCCCCGCCACCTAATTCTGCCATCGCCATCTCGTCCGCTACCGGCGCATAGGTCCAGGCCCCAATGGTCTCCCCCCCGCGCACTAACGCCACCATGACGCAAAAAAGCTCAGACCCTTCGGTGAAGTTCTTGGTGCCATCCACAGGATCGATGAGCCATACCGGCGCCTCTCCATTCAAGCGCTCCAGCACCTTGGGGTCGGCGTGAACCGCCTCCTCCCCCACAACAAGCGATCCCGGCAGCAACCCCGCCAGCCCCGCAGTCAAGCGCCGCTCGGCCGCAAGGTCGGCGTCGGTAACCGGGTCACCTTTGGTTTTCTCAGAGATTTCATGGGCTGCCAAATTGCGAAAGCGCGGCATAACTTCTTCTGCCGCCACTTCGCGGATCAACGCTGCAACTTTGTCGCTGTCGATCAATTTCACGGGCCCCTTTCCAAATGTGGTGCCGGTTCAGCCTTTGTGGCGGGCGATAATTTTCGCCTTTTTGGCCCCGCCGAAGCGTTTCTTGAAACGCCCCAGGTTGCCTGGCGCCATCTGCACCTCCAAGTGCATTTGACCAGACTTGGTGGTTTGCGTCATCAACACTTCGCCGTGTTGGTGAAGCCAGGCCTGGGCCTCCCCCATGCCAGGGGGCAGCTCCAGCGTCACCCGCTCCTGTCCCCGGCGCAGCGCCTCGTCTATGCCCTCAAGCAAGGGCCCCATACCGGCCCCGGAAAGGGCGGAAACCAGCACTTGGGCACCTGCGGACCGGGCAACGGAATTGGCCATCACCGCGCGGGTTTCAGTATCCAGCAAATCGGCCTTGTTGAGAACTTCGATCACGGCGCGGTTATCATCAGCGCCAATACCAAGCTCACCGAGCACCGCCATGACGTCCTCGCGCTCAGCCGCGCTCGTGGCACTCGCCACATCGCGCACGTGAAGCAGAACCTGCGCCTCCAGAACCTCTTCCAGAGTGGCGTGAAAGGCCGCGATCAACTGGGTCGGCAGGTCAGAGATAAACCCCACGGTGTCGGACAGGATAATGCGCTTGCCGGAAGGCAGATCGAGCGCCCGCATAGTGGGGTCGAGGGTGGCAAAGAGCAGATCCTCGGCCCGCACATCTGCATTGGTCAGGCGATTAAACAGCGTCGATTTACCAGCGTTGGTATAGCCCACCAGGGCCACCACCGGGTACGGCACCTTGGATCGGGTGGCGCGATTGACCGCGCGGGTCTTGCCGACCTTCTGCAATTGTTTTTTGATGGCGCCAATGCGCTCCTGAATGACGCGCCGGTCCGCCTCGATCTGAGTCTCACCGGGTCCGCCGAGAAAGCCAAAGCCGCCCCGTTGACGCTCAAGGTGGGTCCATGATCGCACCAGGCGGCTCTTCTGATAGGTCAGATGAGCCAGCTCGACCTGCAAACGGCCCTCGCGGGTGCTGGCCCGAGCACCAAAAATTTCCAGGATCAAGCCTGTGCGATCGAGCACTTTGGTGCCCAGGGCGCGCTCCAGATTGCGTTGCTGGATCGGGCTCACCTCGCCGTCGACGATCACCACTTCCACCTCAGCCTCTTCAACCCAGGCCGCCACCTCTTCCACTTTGCCTTTGCCGAGCAACGTCGCCGGGGTTACGCGCGACAGGGGCACCACCTCAGCCCGAACCACATTAAGCTCAATGGCGGCGGCAAGACCCACCGCCTCCTCCAGGCGCAAGGCCGCTGAGCGCGCCAACGCCGGCCCCCGCCCCTTGAAGTCAGGGCAAAGCACAATGGTGCGCGCTCCCGTTGAGGGGCCGCTTACTTCAAGATCAAAGCTCGTTGTATGGGTCAAAGCTGCCTATGGGCTATTCATCCGTCTCGATAACTTCAGCTTCAAAAAGCTGAACCGGCGCACCGGGCATGACGGTGGAAATTGCGTGCTTGTAAACAAGTTGCGAGTGACCATCCCGGCGCAAGAGAACGCAAAAATTATCAAACCAAGTGATAACCCCTTGCAACTTCACGCCATTCACAAGGAAGACCGTCAAAGGGATCTTGTTCTTGCGCACATGGTTGAGGAATTGGTCCTGCAGGTTCTGGTTTTTGTCATTTGCCACGGCATTGCCCCCACTTCTTGATATGGTGTTTTTCGCCACGAGGCGTGCGCCAGATCGCGGGGCAACGGCAAAGCCCCGGCCAGCGCCCCTATATAGTCACAAGTCGGGTGAAAACAAAACTCACAGAATGTGGTTATGCTTCATATAGAGCTCGCGCAAACCCCGCGCGATGGACCCAGGCTGGCCGTTGCCAATAACCTGCCCATCAATCTCCACAACGGGCTGCACCCAACTGGAGGCAGAGGTCATAAAGGTCTCACGCGCGGCCTGGGCCTCGGCGATGGTAAACGCTCGCTCGATGATTTTGCGTTTCTCCTTGCCCAAAAGCTGAAACAGTACCCCCCGCGTGATACCCGGCAACACATCATGGCCCAGCTTGCGGGTGACGAGATTGCCGTCCTGGTCAACGATCCAGGCGTTTGATCGCGTGCCTTCGGTAACGAACCCCGCCTCATCCAAAAGCCAGGCATCATGGGCCCCGGCGTCTCGCGCTTTTTGCATGGCAAGGACATTGGGAAGCAAAGAGATCGATTTGATGTCGACCCGATGCCAGCGTTCATCAGGGGTCGAAATGACCGCGATGCCCGCGCCCACGCGCGCGTCGATGGCCTTGCGGCTGGTGGGCCGTGCGGTAATGACAATGCTGGGCCGCACGGGGTCTTTAGGAAAGGCATGGTCACGCGGGGCAACGCCGCGGGAAATTTGAAGATAGATCAAGCCGTTCGACATTTTATTCCGGCGATGTACTTCGCGCACAACGGCGGCCAACGCGCGCTCGCTCATGGGCCAAGCGATTTGAAGCTCACCAAGTGACATTCGCAAGCGCTCAAAATGTAGATCAAAGTCAGCAAGTTTGCCGCGGGCGACGCTCCATACTTCATAAACGCCATCAGCAAATTGATAGCCGCGATCTTCCACATGCACCGCAGATTCCGATAGCGGCAGATATTGACCGTTTACATATGCGATGCGCGGCATTGCTCGCCCTTGTTAAAACCGCCAGAACGATCCGGTAAGAAGGATCGGCAGCGCCAAAATCTCAATACGCCCCAATATCATACCGGCACAAAGGGCAGCCAGTGCTGAATCTGAAAACGCGCCATACCCCGGTGCCTCTGGAAACGCCACATGAAGTGCCGGCCCTGTATTGGAAATGGCGGCAATGGCAGCCCCCGCCGCCCATTCAAAATTGGGCAGGGATAGGGTCAGCATCACGGTCAAAAATGTCACCGCTGTGGCAAGGGCAATAAAATATATCCAGACCGGTTCCAGCAGTTGCGGGTTCACCTGCCGCCCATAAACTGTGTCGCGGGCGATACCGTGGGGCCGCGCGATGCGGCGCACTTCCCGCGCGGATTGCTTTAGCAGCAATATGATCCGCATGATCTTGATGCCGCCAGCGGTGGAGACGATGGAACCGCCAATGAGCACCAGGGTGAGCACCAATGCAGGGGGCAATTCGCCTATGGCGTTGGCGTGATGAAACCCGCTGGTGGTTACCAGGGCGACCACCGTAAAGGCCGCAGGCCAGGTCTCTGCATTTCCAGCGAAAAGCCACACCAGGACGATGGCGACAGTGATCAACCCCATCAACCACACCGCTTCAATATCACGAAGATAGAAGTGCGGCCGAAGCGGGAGGGCCAAGCGATGGGTGGCAAAGCTGATGGCCCCAATCATAAGCGTGACCAGCACTACAAGTTCCAACCAGCCAGAACCATAATTGCTCAAGGTTGCCCCTTGCGCTGAAACGCCGCCTGTCGCCACCGCCGAAAGCGTGAGGCAGAGGGCATCGAACGGGGCCGTGCCGCCAATTGTCAAAGCCGCCACCACCACAATCGTCAAAATCAAATATATCGGCGCGAGGATTTGCGCCACCGGCACAAGACGCGCGAGCAAGGCTTCGCGCTCCAGATGGGGGATAGAGATGGTTTGAACCGGCAGCGCCGTGGGGGCAACGCCGGTCAAAACCGCCACTGCAATCACCAACCCGCCAAAGCCGCCCATCCAATGCAAAATGGAGCGCCACAGGATCAAGCTTGGCGGCAAGCCGCTATCGGCCTGGTATTGGCTTGCACCCGTGGTGGTGAGCGCTGAGACCGCTTCGAAATAGGCGCTCATGAGATCACCAGGCCACCCCGCCACATAGGCAGGCAACATGGCAAAGAGCGGCAAACCCGCCCAGGCCAGCACCATAAGGGCGACGGCTTCCCGCACCCCCGATGTGCGCTGGGCTCCGCTCAAAGAGAGTGCAAATCCACCGCCAATAAACGCCGCCAGAACGGCTGTGCCTGCAAATGACAATGCTATCGCGTTATTGCCTTCACCAAGGGCGGTCAGCATGGGGATCACCATGGCGACAGCCAACATCAGGCACAACAGGCCAAAGGTGAAGAAGATCGCCGAGAGGCGCATGGTCTAGAAGTACTCAAGCCCGACGCGCACGAGCTTTTCCACTTTGCGCACGACAGAGCTTTCAACGAAAAGAATCACGCGGTCACCGGCTTCAATCACCGTGCCGCCGCGCGGCACAACCGCTTCCCCCCCGCGCACAATGGCACCAACCATGGCCCCATCGGGCAGATCTGACTCGCGCAAGGGCTGGCCCACCAAAGGCGAAGTTTCCAGCGCTTCGGCTTCAATAACCTCTGCCGCCCCCGCTCGCTCCGAATGCACC
>JAJFIK010000037.1 GCA_021775005.1 Rhodospirillales bacterium | reverse complement strand
CCGGATTTCATCAGGGCATCGGCTTGGGCCGCGTCAGCTGCGAGGTGCAGGTATGTGAACAGGGTTTGGCCTTGGCGCAACATGGCGCATTCGCTCAATTGCGGCTCCTTCACTTTCACAATCAGTTCGGAACTAGCGAAAATTTCTTCAGCCGTGTCGAGCATAGTGGCGCCGACAGCGAGGTAAGCACTGTCATCAAACCCGGTGCCCAGGCCGGCAGATTTCTCCACCATCACCTCATGGCCGCGGCTGGTCAGTTCACGAACTGAATTGGGCACCAAGCCCACGCGATATTCGTGGTTCTTGATTTCTTTGGGTATGCCAATGCGCATTGCGTAATTCCCTGAAAAAATGTGCCCCTTTGGTGGGGCTTTTTGTAACGCCAGATTACATGGTTTGGTTAAGGCGCGGAAGTCGGCTCTGGGCCGAGCGGCGCGCCCTGAAGAGTAGATTTTGCGGTCCATTCTTGACCGGGCCCCATTGGATTGAGCCAGGGAGGGGTGGGGTAGAAATGGAGCCTGATGCTCGCCCATTGATTCGCTTGGCGCAATATTGGCAAACCTTAATGCCGGGTGCGGCAAAAAAACCTTGGAATAGTTGCTAAAAAACCAAAGCAGTGCTTGCTAAATTCCCCCGAATTGTGGAATTCTGGCGGGGTATCGGGGACTAAATATGCGCCGTCCGGGCCGGGCGGTCATTTTGGGGCATGAACGGGCACTTTTCCTGCGTATATGACGGTGCAGGGTGTTAGTTGAGCGCAAAGAGGGACATTACAGCCGTGGGTAGGAACCTGAGGGGTACCACCGTGGAAGACCAAGACCGTGAAATTCACGGGATTGGGCGGGTTGTCCTGCGTCTCGCCGCGATCGGATTTGTGGCCTCTGGTCTTGGCGCCTGCGCCATGGGCTCTATGGGTGCCATGATGAGCGAAGGCCCTGTTGCCGTCGCCAGCTTGGGTGCCGGGGATGAGCTAACCCAGACCTCCCAACAGCGCATTGAACTCGCAAGCCTCGCCACCGATCTTGAAACCCCGGTCTGGCATGCGCTTGATGCCACCGCGCCCCCGCAGCGGGCGCGCCGCGGTATCAATTTTGGATCTGTTGTCGGCATGCTGCTGACCGGATCAGGTGATGATGCGTCATCGGAAACCGAAACCCTTTCAGACGCTGAGCGCTATTTGGCGTCGATCGCGTCAATTTTCGACCAACCCTCTGATATTCCGCTGGCCGTCGCTGTCGATGTCTTCCGCAAAAATGGCCAAGCGCGCCGATTTGTGATCACCGCCCGCAATATTGTCACGACTCACGAGCGCCCGTTAAGCGCCGTCAATGCGGCCTATCAGGCCGATGAAATGGATGTGAGCGATTATCGCGCCGAACTTGCGGCGATTGATGCTGATCGCCGCGTTCTTTCCGGTGTAGTCGCTGCCATGCGCGATCAAAGACGGACATTTGCGCGGGTTCGCACCCTCATTGCCGCCGACCAACCAGATGCTGACCTGTCACGCCTGGATACGGAGCTGGCCTCGTTCACCCAGTATGAGGCCATGGTGACACGGCTTTCGGCAGAACTTGCCGGTGAATTAGGCGCTGGATCCTAGGCTTTTTCTAAACCCTACTTTCGCATTATTCCTCCATCACGGTTTTAAGCTGAGGCAAGCGCGCATCGGCGTTCACCTTTGTGACAATTGGGCCCCCTTAGGGGTTCGTTTCATTGGGCAATTTGCTAGACTTTCAAGTGAAACCGGAAAGACCATTAAAAAGGGTCAACTGGTTTGGGTATTGTTGGCGATCACGAATTCGATTGAACCATCGGATGATATGGGGGTGTCACCGCTATGGCGGCATTTCAGGCATTTTTCTTTGCCAAGGATCACAGAGGTGTCGTGGGGGAAGTTGGGCGTGAGCCCATCAAGTTCGCTGCGAACGCAAATGATTCTGAAATTCTCTCATGGCTCGCGGAACGTCTGACCGCCGCTTCGGCTGAAAACCCTGAAACACGTTTTGCCGGTCTTTATGAAGACGCAGGCGGACCTGTGTTGCTCGCCCATGATCTTCTGTCTCGCGTTGGCGGATATGAAGAGGGCGCGCACTCGGCGTTCTTTTCGCGCTACAGCCACATCACTTCATATCATCAGGACGCGCCGCTCAAATCCCTTGGCACCATACAAGGGGAGCTTGCCGACCAGGCCGTGTCCCTATGGTACGAGGAGCCCAGCGCGATCCCCCAAGGGGCCGAAAGTGAGTTCAAGGCTCACACATTTATTTTCCATGATTTGGAAGACAACGAGATTGTTTGCAATGGCGTGTGGTTACATCAGCAAACCGATGCTGCCTTGGTTCAATACCTGATTGATGAGCCCTATGCGGAATGGGATCCTATTGCTTTGATTGAAGGCGACGTGGACCCGATTATCTTGCCTGAAGAAATTGACGATGATCTGCTGCCCGGGGGCGGGTTGGCTTCGCCGCCGCTGATTGATCAGCAGGGCGCACATGGTGGCACGCGCACTGTGCCTGACGTGCTTGCGGAAATTCTCACGCGCCATGGGGTTGAAGCCATGGGGCTGCGCGACAATCCCGAATACGCCAGCCTGTTTGACGGCAAGCGCACATCCTTCGATGTGTTTTTGGAGTTGGTGCGTCATCGCCGCCCCTTAGTGGTTGTGGAAACCCAGTATTGGGAAATCTCTGATGCGGTGGGCCGCTTTGTGGCGGATAAGCTGGGCATGCAATTTAGCCAGGCCGGCGGGTATCATGATTTCCGCGGCAGCGCCGGTGGGCGCGACCGGGTGGTTTATTATGACGACGCCCTTTTCAACACGGACTATGAGCTTGATCGCGGGGCGGTTCGCGCCTTGATCAAAGATCTGGTTACCAGCAGGGACGTGGGCCTTGTGGTGGTGGGCAACAAGCGGGCCATTCCGCTAACGTTCCAGAACTACACTGACTTTGAACTGCAGCTGCCTGCCATTGTTGGCAAAGTACGCCAAGAAGTGTTCGCCGCCATATTGGGCACGCAGGCCGGCAAAGATGCTAGCGCCGACAAATGGTCGCGCTATCTGTTGCCGTTTGATTTTGAAAAAGTTATCGCTGCGGGGCTGAAAGGCGCTGAAGCGATCACAGAGCTTAAAGCCCGCGTGGACCGTCGTTTGGCGCGCAAAGCAGCAACCACCGCACCGGACCTTACCCAGATTCATGGGTTAGGGGAGGCCAAGGAAGTCGCTCAGCAATTGGTGGGCGATATCCGCCTGGCCGTTGCAGGGGAATTGGAGTGGTCGGAAATTGATCGCGGCATGTTGCTTGTGGGCCCCCCGGGCACCGGCAAGACCATGTTGGCCCGATCGATCTCAAAGGAATCGGGCATTCGATTTATTTCCGGCAGCGCCCTTGAATGGCAAAGTGCCGGTGCGCTCGATCAGCACTTGGCAAGTATTCGCGAGTTTTTTGCCGAGGCGCGGCGCTATGCCCCCACGATCGTGTTCATTGATGAGTTTGACGCCATCGGCAACCGGCAACATCACCAAGGGCGTAATGACTACTATACAACGGCCGTGGTGAACTGTGTGCTCGAAGAGCTGCAAGGGTTTCAGGACCGCGAGGGCGTTATCGTCATCGGGGCGACGAACGAGCCGAGCAAGATCGACCCGGCTTTGAAGCGGGCTGGGCGACTGGATCAAGAAGTCACCATCAATCGCCCCAACGTGCATGAGCTGGCGAAGATTTACGATTACCACGTTGGGCTGCTGCGTGACCGCGGCCACGTCAAAGGCAGCATTGATACAATGGAGCTGGCAAAGCTGTCTTTCGGGCAAACCGGGGCGGATGTTGAGTTTTATGTGCGCGGGGCGCGTCGGCGGGCACGCAAGGATCGGCGCAGCACCGAGCAGCGGGATTTCGTTGCCGAGATTATGCGGCGTCCATTGGGCCCGTCCGGCATGGAGCGTATGTCGGCGGAGGAAGTGCGCCGGACGGCGGTCCACGAAGCCGGGCATGCCATCATTCAACTGGTCGGCCCCAGCAAGGGCAAAGATATCTCCTATGTTTCGATTATTCCCAGACCCGATGGCACGCTTGGGTTTGTCGCCTCATTCAATGACCGCGTAGATATTTCCAAAGCTGATGTGATCGAACAGGTGCGTATATTCCTCGCAGGCCGCGCCGCAGAGGAAGTTGTTTACGGCGCGCGACATGTGGGGGCGGGGGCTGGCGGCGGTGGTCGCAGCGATTTGGCTCAGGCAACGCGGTTATTAACGCGCATGTTCCTACAATATGGCTATTCCGACACGGGCCTCATGTGGATGGATGTTGATAGCCTGGAGGCACGCAGCCGGGATCTACCGCCGCATATTTCGCGGGAAGTGCGCCGGACGCTGAAGCGAAACTATCGCCAAACAGTACGCACATTGCGTAAGAACCGGCGGCTTTTAAATCGTATTGTCAAAGAATTGCTAGATCGTCAGGAAATGACCGGACCTGAATTACGCACCATGGTTCGCCGGGTTCGCCTGGGACCATTTGGCTTTTTGGCCGCGCTCTCAATGAAGAACTAAGTATTTCGCAAGGCCGTAGTTGATGCATATTGAAAATTGAGGTCAACTTCCACCTTGGGGGAGAGGTCCTGTGGTGAGGGAGTACCATGACCATATCGTGGATGCGTTTGATTCCGATAATTGCCATTGTTGCGTTGGCGGGATGCCAAAGTGGGCGCGATAGCTCAATCAGTGGCGATCCCTATGAAACTTCTGATAGCGCTGGGGCTGCAACGCCCAATCGTGCCGTTGGCTCTTTCGTGCATGACCCCAATCATTTCAACGAAGCCGCTGCAGCGTCTGCGTGCGTCAATGATCTCCGGGTTTATCAAGCCTATTTGCAGGCACCGGATCAGCAAAGCCGAGATTTGAGCAAGCCTGTGAACGAGTACATTCGCGATGCCGGCGGCGCTGAGGAGGCCATTGAGGTGGCCACCGTGAATATCGCCTCGCTCAACAACGAGCTTGATCGCGAGTTGGCTAATCGCAACCCCTTTAATGCAGCGGCGAGAAATTCGGCTGACGACAATATTGCGCGCATTGAAGATGGCATCCTGCTCAATGAAGTGCTCATCGAGGCGCTGCGGTGTCATGTCTGACTATTCGGAAACCGGATAATGGCGGACCAGTTGGCGCTCGCGCCACCAGGCTTTGATCAACTCAGCCAATGATGTCGCACGCGCCCCTTTCGCTCGTTGCTTGGCACCGATCGCATAGGCCAGGCGAAATTGCTCTCGCAAATCTTCGCGGGCCTGGGCAAGCGTATAGCGATTGTCCCAGACGTGGATCGCCTCTGAGCCAACGCCGTTGAACTCAATGATGGTGAAGCCTTCGCCTTGCCGGAGTTTTTCAAGGCTTTCAAACCGCACATCAAAACGACCAAAATTGTAGTTGGGAATGGTGCGCGCGATATCATCGATGGTTTGGGTGAGCGCCGGGGTGATGTAGTCGTGCCCATCGCGAAAGATGGACCCGCGACAATGATTGCCCGCAAAGGCAATAGTCACGCGCTCGCCGGGGGCGGGGATGCGCGCCAAGTCTAGACCGGGCTTGGCGAAGTATATTTCCTTGGCTTGGGCTGCTCGCGGGTCCGATTCTATAAGGGCGCGTAATGTGGTGCTGCCGTCTCCCACCACAGCGGGAGTATACTTGAGCGTAAGGGAAAAAATTTGCGGCTTGTCCGTATCAGGATTGCGCACATAGAAAATACCCGCTTCTGGCTCAAACGGCACCAATGTCTGCAGCATAAATGCGGCTCCAGCGGGAAACATGTTCCAATAAGCAACAAGGTCGTCGTCGCATCGCAGCCGGCGAATACCCGCACCGCGGCAGGAAATGTCTGGTTTGGCCACAAGGGGATAGCGAAGCCCTGCCTGCGCCATCTTCGCCAAAACTTCCTCAAGCAGGACCGCGCCTATTGTGCGATCCAAACGTATGTATGGCGCGATCATGTCGCGCGCAGGGCCCGTCACCAGGTCAAGCACGGCGGTTTTGGATTCGCCGGTCAGCCCGCCGGTGTAGATCGATGGGTTTGCTGCCGTCAGCGTGGTCAGTCCGTGCCGAAGGGCAAGCTGCGCAATCTCCAGGAATATTGGGAAGTAAAACTGCCATGCCGGCATCATCTCAAAAGACGACATGATGGGCCCGCCATTGTCGAGCGAGGGAAGGTCGGCTGGGCCAGTGCTCATGTCCCCTGTCATGAGGAGATGCGCTTTCGCAAAATAAATGGCCAAGCGATAACGACGGCGATCAAGAAAATGGCGGCTATCCAACTGGCGGGGCCAAGCCAAGCGCGCGCTGTTTGGCCATAGACATAGATCAGTGAGAACGCGGCGACGGACCAAATACCCACGGCCAAAATTGCCCACAAGGCGAAGTCCCGCAGGCGCACGCCCAAGTAACCACTGGCAATATAGCAAGGAACGCGAAGGCCAGGCGTTGCCCGTGCCACGAAGATCGCCGGGGCGAGCCGTCGCTCCAACCAATGGCGTCCCTTCTCAAGTCGCGCCGCGCCGATTTTGCCGCGTAGCCAAGCCCAGCGTTGTGCAAGGCGTCCAATGGCAAACAGGCCTAAGTCGCCGAAGGTAATACCGATGAAAAGCCCAAGGATTGCCGCAGGAATGGGAATAATGCCCTCAGCGGCGAGAAGCGCAGACCCCGCAGTGGCGACGTCTTCCAGCACCAATGTCGCGGCGGCAACAGCCATGACTACGAGCAGCGGATTTGCCGCGGCAGCTGAAATCATCTCTGTCAGAAAGGCGTCCACGGAAGGCTCCCTCAATCGCGGTGTACAAGTGAACAAGGGATTGGCCGGGGATGCAAATGCATGTCAAAACAAGTCTTAACTCTGAAAGTGAGCCGACCCCATGGACCTTCCTATCGACATAGACAGCGTAAAGGGATTTATGCCTGCCAATGAAGGCGAGGCGCTATACCAAGCGGCATTGCGCGAAGCATCAAACGGCCCGGTGCTGGAGGTTGGGACCTATTGCGGCAAGTCAGCGGTCTATCTTGGCACCGCGTGCAAGGCATGCGGCCAGGTGCTTTTTGCCCTTGATCACCATCGCGGCTCGGAAGAAAATCAACCGGGGTGGGAACACCACGATCCTGAGACATGGGACGCGGACGCCGGGGCCATGGACACGTTGCCGTTTCTGCGACGTACATTGCGGTCCGCTGAACTGGAGCGCAGCGTCGTTCCCATCATAGGCGACTCCGCCACTGTAGCAAAGCATTGGGCTACACCGCTTGCCATGCTCTTTATCGATGGCGGACATTCCACAGAAGCCGCGCATCTCGATTTTGATATATGGACGCCCCATGTGATGCCTGGCGGGCTCCTCGCCATCCATGATGTGTTCCCAAACCCTGAAGACGGCGGACGTCCCCCTTATGAGATTTATCTCAAAGCGCTGGAGAGTAAAAAATATGTGGAAGAAGCAATGGAAGGGTCCCTGCGGCTGTTACGCCGGGACGGCTAACATGCCGGCCTCGGTCACCCATTCTCGCGTGAAGAGATCATGCGCCGGTGTGAGCCCAAGCAGCGCATCAGCCGCCAGGATCACCGCCGCTGCCGTCCACGCAGGTTTCTCAACCGGCCATGGCACGTTTTCCGCGAACTGAAATCCCATCCAATAGGCGCCACCCTCATCGCGCCATTGATGTTGCCAAGCGAACATCATTTCAGCGTCTGATCGGCGACCGATGCGCAAAAGTGCAAGTGCCAGCTCGCAGCTTTCCGCGATGGTGACCCAAGGCTGGTCAATGACGCAGCGGCAGCCCTTGGCCTTTGTGACAAACGTATCCCACTTGGCATCGATGCGCGCTGCGGCGGCCTCTCCGGTGATCGCGCCCACTAAAACAGGGTAGTACCAATCCATGGAATAATTGTCTTTGGAAGCCCAAGTGCGATCAAACCGCTCTGGCTTATCTCGGAGTGCGGCCCCAAGCTTTGCCCGCGCGGCGATCCAGTGCGCTTGCGGATCGCCCACTTTCTCCGCAAGAGCGATGGCACATTCAAGGCTTTTGTAAATTGATGAGCATCCGGTGATGAGGGCATCGTTCTCAGGCGTTGTTACACTTGGTGCGGTCCAGCGAATATCGCCATGTTCTGTTTGCAATGAGAGCACAAAATTTATTGCTCGCTTTACAACCGGCCAATATGTATTGAGAAACTTCCGATCTCCGGTGACCATGAAGTAATGCCGTACACCGGTGGCGATATAGGCGCACATGTTAGTGTCCTGCACGCGCTTCTCATCTTCTTCATTACCGGTGTATTGGTGATCATCCATTGGCACAGCAGCGCCATATTGCGCCCACCATGCGCCGTTTTCCAGCTGGTTATCTGCTAAGAATTGATACGCCGCGCGCGCTTCATCGAGCTTGCCCATAACCGCGAGCCCCATGGCCGCTTCGGTATGGTTCCAGGGGTCAAGTACACCATTATCGTACCAGGGGATCGCGCCGGAGGGTCGCTGGAGCTGAAGAATGCGCGCCACGGCACCGTCAAAGAAGCCCGCGTTCACCTCAGCCTTTGTGATGTGAGTCCCCGCGTCAGTCACGCTGCATCCTTGTCGAAATAAAACACCACCGACTTGCCCATCAGCGGGTCTGCAATTTTTTCAAGCAGGCGTGTGAGTAACGGCCGTTTCAAAATATCCCAGCTGAGAAAGTTATGATATTGGCGCACCAACCAGTTTCTATCTTTGTTTTGCCACACCATGCATTGCAGCCACCAATAGGGGGAATGAAGCCCATGGGCCCAGTGCCCGCCTGTATGGTGAAAGCCTCGCGCTGTAACCGCGTTGCGTAATTGGTTAGGCTTAAAAATACGCACATGGCCGCCAGGGGTGTTGTGGTAGCCGCTTTCAAGCTTCCAGCAAATCCATTCGGGCCAGAACCGCGGCACAGTTACGGCCAATTGTCCGCCAGGCTTAACGATGCGCCTGATTTCTTCAAGGGCTTGCTCATAGTCAGGAATGTGCTCAAGCACTTCAGAGCACACAACAAGATCGAAGCTCGCATCAGGAAAGGGTAACTTGAGGGCATCGCCCACCGTTAACCCAAAGGAGCGCCTGTCGGCGTGTTCAATGTCAGGATAGCTCTCAAATGCTTCTCGGGTTTTGACTAGATCGTCAAAGCCGAGGTCCAAGCCAACAATATGGGCGTGGTTGGCATAGTAGAGCGCATGCACATGGCGACCCTGGCCACAGCCAAGGTCTAGCGCGTGCGCGCCGTCCTCAAGCCTCAGGCGTTTGAGGTCGACCGTGTGCATCGGCAATCGCTTTCCGGTAAACCGCCACAAGTTCTTGTGCGGCATTGTCCCATTGGAATGTTTTGAGGATACGTCTGCGGGCTTTGATGCCCAAGGCGTCGCGCTTGGCGGGGTCTCTGAGCAATTCAGCGATGGCACCGGCGAGCGCCGTTGGGTTTTTCGGCGGCACCAAAAGCCCGGCATCACCCACAACCTCCGGCAGCGACCCGCCTGTTGTGGAAACGATAGGAACGCCGCACGCCATGGCCTCGCCAGCGGGAAATCCAAAGCCCTCATATACTGATGGACAAACGGCTATTGTCGCGGTGGCGTACATCTTAATGATGTCTAGATCCGAGAGATCGGATTTGAATTGGACGCGATCCTTGATGCCCAGCCGCGTCAACATGCGCTCAGTGTAGCCCTCACGTAATTTGCCCACGACAACAAGCTCAAGACCGGGAAATTCCTTGAGAAGTTCGGCATAGGCTGCCACCAAATAGATGAGCCCTTTGAGGGGAACATCCGCTGACGCTGTCACCATCAAGCGATTGGTTTTTCGCTCAGCGCCCTTTACGGGTTTGAACTTATCGGTGTCGATGCCGTGATAAACAAGATGCGTCTTGGCAATATCAAGACCAAAGTCTTTCGCCACGTCGCGGCGGGTTGATTCCGACACCACGATCACTGGATCAAGCTGCCGCGCCACCTTCTTCTGCATGCCAAGGAACGAATACCAGCGCTTTACAAGCAGTCGCATGGAGATCGTTTCTGCCGCATCCACCGAAATGCGCCGATCCATGGTGATGGGGTGGTGAATGGTGCCGACAACGGGCATGCCCATTTTTTTGAGGGACAAAAGCCCCCACGCCAAGGTTTGATTGTCATGCACCACATCATATTCGTGGGCGCGGCCCTTCATGTACTGCGCCATGCGCATGCCGAAGGTATGAGGTTCGCCGAAGGCGCCTGAGATATGGGCAAAGTACTCATAGAAATCGATGGGGTTAGTGAAGGCGCGTAAAGGCATGGCCGGCAGACCGATGAACACCTTTGGCTGCTCATAAAGGTCAAGCGAGGGCAGCTTGATAAGGCCGACACGAGGGTCCAGATGCGGATAAGGCGGGCCGGATATTACATCCACCTTATGGCCGAGATCGACCATGGCTTTGGTGACCAGCCGCATGTAAACGCCCTGACCGCCGGTATAGGGGTGTGAGCGGTAGCTCGGCATTAAAATCCGCAAGGGCTGCTTATCCAAGGGGACAGCGCCAGGGCCGGGTTTTAGGTGCGGCGCATCAAGAGGTTCGGCAAGGCTCATCATTTCCCTTTTGGACATCCTTCTAGGAAGTGGGGGGCAATTGGCGGCAATTGAGGGCTTGTCATAAGGGGTTCGGTTTTGCAGTGCAACAGCCCGAAAACCGGCAGCAAGCCACAGGCGGGCTAGAAAAAAGAGCCCTGGCCCTGATCGGCCTTGAGGCTGGGGGGTGCGGGGTCAGCGCCCAGCACGGCCGCCTCGTGATTGAGGAGAAACCGTTTGCGGTCCATGCCGCCGCCATAGCCTACAAGTGAGCCATTTGCGCCGACGACCCGATGGCAGGGCACGATAATGGTGATGGGATTTTGATTATTGGCGCGGCCCACCGCACGCGCGGCACCGGGGTCACCCAGGCGCTTTGCCATCTCCCCATAGGACCACATCGCCCCATAGGGAATTTGATAGAGCAGATCCCAAACCGAGGTCTCAAATTCGTTACCCTGGTAGCCCAGCGGCACCGTGAATATTTGCAACACGCCTTTGAAATAGGCGGTCAATTCAGCAGCTGCCAAATCAAGCACCGGGTCGGGAAGATCATCGGCAATGTCATCTGTTGAGAACTCAAGCCCTGTGAGGCGGTCGCCATCGGAACGCGCGAACAACGCGCCCACGGGGGAGGCGATCAGGCGCGTCGGCATGGCCCTAGTAGCCTTGCCCAAGGAGATGGCGCACAAAATCTGTGTAGTCGAACAGCAGCGAGATGAAATTCGTAATGAAAAGCAGGTGCAGATAGACCCCCGACAATCGCGTGAGGAATATGTCACCGCGACGACGCCAGAGATACATCAACAGCGGTGTCCAGAAGATGATGTGCCCAAGACCCATAAGCCGGGACATTTCTTGGCCTTGAAAGTAGAACACAATGAACGTTCCAGACCCGGCAAAAATCCAGGCAAAAAACACCATGCGTGTTTCTGCACGGGTAAAGAAGAAGATGATCGAGGCGGTATTGATGAGCGCCAGCCACACGACCCAAACTTGTATCCATAGCGGCATTTGCTGGAGCTGGATGACGAAATTGTTCAGTAGGTCAAACACGTCGTTCTCCTGATCAACGGGCCGCTCAGTGCCCTTTGTCTTCCATCAAGGTGAAGCTACCCCGCCCAAGCGCGATGCGCAAAAGCAGATATAGCAGGAGCCCGATAGGTCCCGCCATGAGAGTAAAGAAAAGACAGGGAATGACAAACCAATGAGAGATGCCGCGACGTTTTGCGTCACGCACCTGCCAGGCCCCTATAAAAAGGTCAAAGACAAGATAATGCAGCCATCCGGCAAGCACGGCGCTGGGTTCTGAGAGAAACACCATGAGGCCGGGCAGGGTAGAGAATGTGCCGCCATCCGGCGCATTCGCGAACACATCAGAGATGAAAAGAGCGTAGGCGGCGCCTAGAAAAAGCGGCGCGACAATGGAATGGACAACCCATTGGGTGACCCGCCAATGGGGCAGAATCGCCAGCAAGAGCCAAAACGGCAAAACCCCATAGGTGAACCAAATGTAGAGCGTTTCCAGGGCCATGGGCCTAATTCCAGTTCCGTTTGGAGAGCCAGTCAAGCATGACACGGTTCACTTCGTCCGGTTGTTCTTGCTGGGTCCAGTGACCAGAATCCTCAACAAGGTATTTGGTGGTGTTGGGGACATATTTTTCCATGCCCTCGGCGGCGGAGGGCGGCAAGGCAATATCGCGGGCGGCCATAATCATGAGCGCTTCGCTCTCCACATGTTGCTTCACGCCTTTAGTCATCTCCCAGTTACGCGTGAAGTTGCGATACCAGTTGATACCTCCGGTAAAGCCCGAGCGCGTGAACGCATCCACATAGACCTGATGCTCTTCGGGGCTGAGAAACCCGTCGCCGCCGTCAATGGCATCGCGGTCATTTGTTTCTAGCGCCCAAAAGAGATTCATGTTTGCCGCTGTCTTGGGGCGCTTGGCAAATTCCTCCGGAGTCAAAGTGCTGCGGCGCATGAAGTAGCGAAACAAATCGTCGGTTTTTTGCGCCAATAATTTGTCCACCACGCCATAGTCCTGCATCTGCACAATGTACATTTCCTCCCCAAAGGCTTTGCGGAACAGTGCAATGGGATCAGCGGAAAGGCGCGGCATGAACGGTGTGTTGAGGGCGATGAGCCCGGCAACGCGCAAAGGGTGCAGCAGCGGCAATTGCCACATGACAATGCCGCCCCAGTCGTGGCCTACGAAGATCGCCTTGTCATAGCCGAAATGATCCAGCAGCCCGACGAGATCTCCGGTGAGATGAAATATGTCATAAGCCTCGACCTCTTTCGGCCCAGGGCTGCCATCATAGCCGCGCATGTTCGGCGCAATGACGCGGTAGCCTGCATCAGCGAGGGCGCGGATTTGATGGCGCCAGCAAAAGGCGATATCTGGCCAACCGTGAATGAGCACAATGGGCGTGCCGTCTTCCGGACCCGCCACATAGACTTTCAAGGTGATACCGTTCACCTCGATGTTTTGGCTAGGCGGCATGGCGGCGGGGACGGTCATGGGTGCTCCAATAGAGGAGGGCTGATGCGGCACTACTTTAGGGGCTCGTGTCTCGCTCGGCTAGCGCGGCTTTAATGCCGGTTGTGAAAATAAGCGCCCACCCTAGCAGTAGTCCGACGCCCCCAATTGGCGTAACCCAAAGGTGCCCAGTCATGCCGGTAAAGGCATAGACAAAAAGCGACCCCGAAAAGAGCGCGATACCGAGGGCAAATGCAATTCCGGCCGCTGTTGTGAGCTTGCCGCCGCTTGTTCCCAAAATACCAAGAGCAAGTAGCACAATGGCATGTACCAAGGCGTAGTCCGCGCCGGTTTCAATGGCACTGAGAGTGCGCTCTCCGGCGCTGGCCTGAAGGCCATGGGCGGCGAAGGCCCCTATCGCCACGGCCATGAAGCCATAAATGCCGCTGGCGATGAGCCAAGGATATGTCATAAGCAGCACTCCATATTTGATTTTCTTTTGGGGTTCTTTCCCAGACAACTGTGACGGCCGATGACTGCCAACTCAATCCCCATCCGGCTTGCGCTTTGCTCCGCGGCGATATTCGCCGTGATGGGGCTGCAATTGCCGTTTTGGCCGGTCTGGCTGAGGGATCACGGGGTCTCGCCAGAGGGTATCGGTGTGCTGGTGGCCATGGGATATTTTATTCGCGCCATTGCCGGGCCATCGGTGTCCATCCTCGCAGACCGCATTGGCGACCGCCGCGTGCCGCTGATTGGTGTCTCAACCCTTTTCACCCTGGCATTTGCCCTATTTCTGTTCACTGACAGTTTCTGGCCCATCTTGATTGTGAGCATTTTTTCCTATGCCGGGGCTGCACCCATGGTGCCGCTGAAAGAATCGCTCACCATGGGATATGTGGCGCTGAAGGGCTACGACTATGGTCGCATCCGCCTTTGGGGGTCGATAGCGTTTGTTGCCATGACCCTTGTGGGCGGGCTTGTCATGAGCCGCTTTGGCTCGACTGGGATTTTGTGGGGCACCATTGCCCTCGGCGGGTTAGTCATTCTTGCCGCATGGGCACTGCCGCCGGACCCGCGCCACGGCGAAGCAACTGCGCGGGCGCCGCTACGCCTGCGTGAAGTTTGGGCCCTAGTGCGCCAGCCGACGTTTCTCGTGTTCATGGCGGCGGTAAGCCTCACCATGTCGAGCCACGCGATTTACTATGCATTCGGCACGCTCAACTGGCAGAGCCTGGGGTATTCCGACAATTTCATTGGATTTTTATGGGCGCTGGGCGTGGTTGCAGAGATCATTTTATTTGCCTTCTCCACGCGGGTGTTAAAGCGCGTGCCGCCGCTGATGCTTATCGCGGGCGCGGGGCTAATGGCTATTGTGCGGTGGGTGCTGACAGCGTTTGATCCAGTGTGGTGGGCACTTCTACCCATTCAATGTCTCCACGCCTTTACTTTTGGTGCGCTACACCTGGGGGCTATGCATTACATTGCGCGCTATGTGCCCGTCCAAGTGGGGGCTAGTGCCATGGGGCTGTTGGCGGCCACGTCGGGGGGCTTGGCTATTGGTCTGGTGATGATCGCCGCAGGGCCGCTTTATGAGTCCGTGGGTGCATTTGCTTATCTTGCCATGGCGGTGCTTGGGCTTGGGGGTCTTTGTTTTGCGCTATTGCTGCGCCAACTCCATGCCCATGATTCTCCCGCGCAAATCAGCTAGGCTCCCTCTCATGAAGAACTTCAGGTTCTATATTCTGTTTGCCGGGATATTGGCGCTGGGCTATTTGGCCTGGCGCGCCAATCCCTCACGGCAACCATCCGACCCCGTTGCCGAAGACGCCGCGTTCGCCATTGGCCAATGGATATATGATCGCGACTGCGCCAGCTGTCACAATGCCGGACCGCACAATTCAAGCTTGCGCGATTTTGCTGGCAATCGGCGCGACTTTGAGGCCATCCTTCGCGTCGGACCAACGCCCATGCCCTCATTTGATGGTGCGTACACAGATGCTGAGGCCAATGCGGTTTGGACTTACGTGCAGGCGCTCAGCGACTAGGCCTCAGTTGAGGCGGCCAGCCCGGCGATGGCCTGATTGATCACTTCAAGGCCGCGTGCCCAAATCATTTCCTTCCAATCGTCCGCATCCGGATAAAATGCGGCGCGCAATTCAGCCTTGATGCTGCGTCCCAATTCGCTGTCGAGTTCGCCATGTAGGTGCAGCCAATTATCCTTGCGCAAGGCCCGGAACACTTCGTTGGACGGCACGGTGCCAAATTCCAGCGCCATCGCAGTGACGTCGGCTCGGGGGGCCATGTCGGGCATGGCGCCATCAATGGTGCCGGACAAATGAGCTGAAACGCTTTCGCCGCCCACTGTAGACTTCACACTATCGCCGTACCACGCTTTGGCGCGGCCATACGCCGGGTCATCGGTGGCAAATTCAATAATGGGCTCGCCATAGCCGTAAGGACCAAGGCCGGTGTGAAAGTCCACCAGCGCCAATGCCGTTGCCCCGTCGCGTACGTCCGCGACAATCTTGCGAAATGTCTTGTTTGACCAAGTGGCGAACGATCCGCCGTAGTAAAGCCCGTCGGTGTGGGCATATTGGCCGCAACTCACCGCCCCTTGAAGGGCTATGGCGCCCTGGGCCTCTGCATAGTCGCGAAGTTTGGCGTTCGCCGCTTTCATGGCATCGCGCGATATATCGATTGGCGCGATGAGCTCCTTGAGCTCCTCATAGGCCGCGTTTTGGGGATACTTGAGTGCGTGATCCACAAAGTTGCGGTTGAGATCCACATTGTCTTCGTTTACGCGGCGCAACCAGGCAAAACCATAAGGGTTGATGGCGTGAACAAGGATGACCTCAACATTCGCGGGAATCTGCCGCACTGACATGGTCTTCAAAAATCCCACCTGCACGCCGGAGCCGCAAAACCCTTCAACCCCATGGGTTGCGGACATGATCAGCAACTTCGCTGGCGCGGCTTTGTCTCCCACGCGCACGATGTCGGTGTATAGGCCAGTCCCATCCGGGGTCTTGCCATTGGGGTTGAGATGCGACGCGACATCAAGGTCGAGCGCCGTCGCGGCACGCAAAAATTTGTTGCGGGCCTCAGTATAATCTTTGGAAAAGTAGGAAGGGGTCTCGCTCATGGTCTCATCCGCATTGGTGTTGCGGGTTGGACCGTAGCGCGCCACGGCGACCTTGGCGAGGTATCCTTTGCGACGCTGCGTCTAATTCAGCGCGCTGAAATCATTCACAAGAGCATGGGCCTCAGCAATTTGCTCATCACTCATGCGATTAAGCAAGGCGGTGCGATTTTCCGCTGCCCGTTCATCCCCTTGATTGGCCGCGAGTGTGGCCCAATAAAGGGCGGTGACATCATTTTGTTCCACACCATCGCCGCGGGCAAACCGCGTCGCCATGCGATTTTGCGCGCGGGCGTGGCCGTTTTCGGCGGCTTGGGTGAAATAGTAAATTGAACGATCGTTATCAGCTTCAACGCCACGGCCATCGCGATAGGCTTTGCCCAAGTTATATTGCGCGCTGGCAAATCCTTGCGCCGCTGATGCCAAATAATACTCAACGGCGCGTTCATCGCTTTGCGGAACATCAAGGCCGTATTGATACATTTTGCCCAATGTATATTGGGAATTGGCAAAACCGTCGGCGGCCGCTTGCTCCAACCAACGCAAGGCTTGGCCATACTCTATTGCCGCTTCGGATGTATCGAGGGCGCTGGCGCTTGCAATATGTGCCAATGCCAAATTGTGCATGGCGCGCACGTGACCGGCATCGGCAGCTTGGTTCCAATAGGTTCGTGCATTGTTGAGATCCAAATTAACGCCGCGCCCTTCGGCGTAGAGTGTGCCGAGATTATAAAGCGCTCGCGCGTCGCCTTGATCTGCAACGGTTTCCCAGATTTGTCGGGCCTCGTAAAAATTGCCGCTTTGATAGGCCGCATATCCATCTTCGAATGTGATTACGGGCGCTGCGGCGTCATTCGCTTCGGCCCCATTGTTGAGGTCGCCCTGCGCCAGCACGGGCGCAATGAGCAGCAGAGTTAGAAGCATAGAAAAACTCAATCCCACCCATAGGGGTGAGGCCTCAAATGCCTTGGCATTTTCTGGACACTTGCGCATCGATCTTCTCCACCTGTCTTCCCGTACCGGTTCCCGCCGGTTGTCTTAACGCCGCCCATCCCAATTCGGGCGCGTCAATAATTTATTAACTTGGAGCCTCCACCGGCAATAATTCTAGTTGCGTGCGAAGGCGCTCCAAAAGTCCATCGATACCGCCCTGGTCGATCACGGCACCAAATTCCTCCCGCTGAGCGATCACCATGGAGATATTCTCCACCGCGACATCGATGATTTTCGGCTCCCCATCATAGGCGCGCACGCGCCAGGCTGTGCTGATGGCGTCGCCGCCTGGACGATCAATGCGGCTCAAAACTAGAACATCCCGCCGGCCAGAATCCTGAGTCTCGAGAATGACGAAATCCTCACCGGCATATCCGCCCATCAACATGGAGTATCGGGCCAATACAAACTGGCCAAAGAGCTGGTGGTATTCCTCAAGCTGGGTCGGCGTGGCCTGCTCGCGATTGCGCGACAGCACCAGATTGCCGATCGCCTCAAGATTGAAGCCCTCGCGCAGAAGCCTGCGGAAGGTGGCTTCACGCTCATCCAGCGGAATGGTCTCATCGCGAAGAATGCCGAGGGCTGAATTGGCCAGGGCCTGAACATGGGAACTGGCCGCGTCGGTCGCGATGCGCGGTTCGTCTTGCGCGCTCAAGGATGACGCGGCGGCAAACATCAGGGCCGCGACTAAGCTGAGCGCGGCAAGCAATCGGCGATAGGCAGGGCGGGTGTGTTTCATCCTCGCGCGGCGTCCCCTAAATGGTCACTCCGGCTGCAAAGCAGCGAGAGTCGGTACGTCATTTTGCCCAAAAAAGGGACGGTTTGCCTAGGGTCAAACCACAGGAATGCTAAATGCCCCATCCCACTCATTTTGCGGCGGATTTTGGCGGTAATAGCGGATCCGCGCGTCATAAAGGTCGTAAAGGCTGGGAATGGCACCATTGAGTTTACGGCATTCGCGGATCAGGGCCTCGGCGAGGGACCAATTCTGGCTCCGATAGGCCTCAAAGATGCTCTCGTGCGCTTCTTCGAGGGCGCGAAAACGAGGGCTGGCCTTGACCACGGGATTACCCAACAAAGCAAAAACCCGGATGGAATAGGTCTTGGCGGGAACCGCGATCTTGTCCACCTCCAAGAGTGCAAAGCGGTTTTTGACCGCTTGATAAGTATGCTCCCCAATGATGATCGCCGGGCCATAGCGGCCGGACGAATGGAGCAGCTGCCGCGCGATGCCCACGGTTTCACCGATGGCGGAATAATCCGGTCGATGTTGTGAGCCCACATTGCCTACGACAGTGCGGCCTGTATTGATGCCAATCCCCAAGTGCACAGGCGCAAAGGTTTTGCCTGTGCGAAAAGCTTGTGCCTCGATCATTTGATTGAGCCGTTCCAACTTGTCGATCAGGCGCAAGGCACAGTCGCAAGCCTTCATGGGGTGGTCGGGCTCATCAAACGGGGCATTCCAAAACGCCATCACACTGGCACCGCCATAGCGGTCTACCGTGCCGCCGCTGGAGCGGACCCGCTCCGCCACCAATTCTTGGAACTGAGTGACAATGCCAGCGAGCCCAACAGGGTCATCGGAATAGAGCTCTTGAATTTCTTCAAAGTCTCGGATTGCGCACATGAGGACGGTGGTTTTGCGGCTCTCAGAGTGCTCGAGCATTTTCCGGGCGTTCCGTGCGGCGCGAAGGGGAATGCCATATGGCAGCTTTCCATCTAGGGCATGATTGAAGCGTCCGCGTGCCCCTTGGGTCGCGTTGGGGGCGGTGGCCAGACCCCCAAGGGCGGTGAGGACCATGACCAAAGCAGGTGCCAAGCCGTCAAACAAAATGCCGCGGGCACCCAGGATAAGCGCTGATATCCCCAGCATGAGGCCAAGCATGAAAAGCGCAATCCCAATGCCTGCCCGCGGGCGCTCCCGATAAATCAAATAAAGCGCCACGCCGCCAAACAACAATGCTGCAAGGAACTCAAACCATGTCAGCACAAACGGTCGAGACGGGCTAAGTCCAGCGCTAACCTGCGCGGCAGCCAGGGCCAGTCCGTCGGCGACACCCAAACCATCAAACGGCGCGCGCGCGGTTCCTGACACTGACGCCAAGGTCGAGCCAATAATGACAGTGCGCCCTTCAAGGCGGGGCAGAGTGCGGGCGAGTACATCACCGGCAGAAATGACCGGGACTTCCAAATCCCGCCGCAGCAGCACAGATCCATCTGTGAGCGTTTGAACGCGGGCGGTTCCGATAATAAGCGCGTAAATGCCAACGGGCTCCAAAAACGCAATGCCGCCGGGTCGTCCGTTGGCTTCAATGCTGATGGATAAATCTGTTGCGGCGAGCAAGGGCAATGTCGCGATGGAAGGCAGCGCGGCATCACCCGCGCGCAACACCAGCGCTGCGCCGGTGACGCGGCCGAAAATGTCGGTTTCAAGGCCATCGGCCACCAAAGTAAGCGCTTCAGCGCTTTCAATGCGGCTCAAGGCTGGTGCGGCGATGGACGGCAGAAAATCGAGCTGACGATTGTTGCCGATTTCAAATCGCGTTGTGGTCAGGTCGGCCGCGGCTGCGGGGCTTTCGCCGGGCCGGGTGGCAATGGCGAGAGCAGCCCCTGTTTCGCGCAACACATTGGCCAGCACAGCGGACGTATCTGGCAGTCGCGGGGTGATGAACTGCGTTGCGGTGGATTCGCCTGTGGCGGCCCAGGCTTCAATGGCGCGCTGCGGTGCTGCGGGGTCTTCGCCGCGCAGGGGCAGCGCAAATATGATCTGGGTTGCGCCAGATTCGTGAGCCGCCTGGACGACACGGGCGATGAGGGTTCGCGGCCAGGGCCAAGGTCCCGCTTCCATAAGCGCCCGGCGGTCGATGTCGATCAGGATGGTATCTTCGGCAAGCTGGGCGGGCAGCGCCCGACTGGCCAGATCAAGGCTCGCCGCCTGGGTCGCTCGGCGTAGCCCAATCGGGTCAAAGGCGAGCAAAAGGAGCGCGAGGGCCAAAATGGCGGCCGGCACGGCGACCCGCCAGTTTATTTGGCTCAAGCCTCCCATTGCTTGGCTCCCATAGGATTGATGTGTCCCAAACCCAAATTCCCCAGATGTCCTGAAAATGGCCCAGGACCTGGCCTTGTTTCTAAGCCCTTGTTCTGGCCCGAAGGGTCGCCCGGGACAAGGGCAAAGTTATGGCCAAGTGACCGCTGCCTGCGGGGTAGAGCGCCCCGACCCGCCATTGGGTGATTCGGTGCCTGCTATCATCTAGGGGGCTTAATAGCGGCCCACCGTATAGCCCGGAATGCCTTTCAGGAGGTTTTGCCTTCAAATCCCGTTTCCTCAACACCACAGGTGGCGCTTTTTTGGCTGTTTCATGCGGCTTTGCCCTGATGAAGCCCTCGCCCTGGCTGTTAACCTTGGTTTATAGTCGGGGCCGATAGGCCGGGTTTGAACCGGCGCGGAGGGGGTCTCGCGTGGCGGGGACAGACGAGATGAGCACGGCGGCATTGTCGGTGTCGCAAGATGGCCAAGCCCTGGTCCTCAAAGCGCACGGCGATTGGGTCGTGCGGACGCTCAGCGCTGTGGATCAACAATTGCGCGAGCTGTCGATACCGCGGGGTGTGCGCGCCGAATTTGATCTCAGTGACATTGATCGCGCGGACACCACCGGGGCATGGCTCATAGAGCGTACCCGGCTCGCACTCCATGATGCGGGATCAGTAACGCTCACCGGCGCGCCATCGGGGCTTGATCAGCTTCTTGATCAAGTAAGCAACGCCTATGCAGACACCGACACGCTGCCACCCCGAGGGCTTTCCATTCTCAATTCGATCGAAGGATTGGGTCGCGGTCTTGTTGGTGCCTTCAACGAAGGCTTGCACCTTCTCAGTTTCACGGGCCGCACCATTCATTCCATGGTGCGTTGGATCTATATGCCTCAGCGCATTCGGATCACACCGATCATTTATCACATGGAACAGGTCGGTCTGAACGCGATCCCAATTATCGCTCTCATTAGTTTCTTGATAGGTGCGGTGATCGCGTTCCTGGGGTCTGACATGCTGCGCGAATTTGGCGCGCAGGTGTACACGGTAGCGCTCGTCTCGTTCGCGTTCCTGCGGGAGTTCGGCGTGTTGCTGACGGCGATCATGCTTGCCGGTCGCTCCGGTAGCGCTTTTACCGCGCAAATCGGGTCCATGAAGGGTCGCGAGGAGATCGATGCCATGAGCGCATTGGGTCTCGATTATGTGGAACTACTGGTGGTGCCCCGCGTCATCGCCATGATTATTTGCCTGCCCATGCTCACATTTCTTGCGGACATCATGGGGCTTGTTGGCGGCGGTGTGGTGCTGTTTATCTTTGAAGGTATTTCCCCGGTGCAATATTTTATTCGCCTTGAGAACGTCACAGAAATTCAGCATTTCAATGTGGGGATCATCAAGTCGGTGTTCTTTGCCGCAGCCATCGCCATCATCGGCTGCTATCAGGGTTTGAAGGTGGAAGGCAGTGCGGAATCTGTCGGCCAGCGCACCACGCTTTCGGTGGTCGAGGCGATCTTCACGGTGATTGTACTCGACGCGCTCTTTGCCATCTACTTTATCCAGATTGACTACTGATATGGCGGGATACGGCAGCAACATCATTTCTATTCGCGGACTGAAGAACCAGTTCGGCACGCAAGTTGTGCATGAACGCCTTGATCTTGATGTGCATCGCGGCGAGGTGCTGGGCATTGTCGGCGGATCGGGTACAGGCAAGTCCGTTCTATTGCGCACCATTGTAGGGCTTAATCGGCAGCGTGCTGGGTCGATTGAAGTCTTTGGTACTGATCTAACGAAGCTCAGTGATGATGAGCGGCGTGAGTATGAAACTCGTTGGGGCGTTTTGTTCCAAGATGGCGCGCTATTTTCATCCCTGACAGTGGCGCAAAATATCCAGGTACCGCTGAAGGAACATCTCAATCTCTCACCAGCCTTGATGGATGAGATTGCGGCGTTGAAATTGGGTCTTGTGGGCCTGCCGCCGGACGCAGGGCCAAAATATCCAAGTGAGTTGTCGGGAGGGATGCGCAAGCGGGCGGGCCTGGCGCGTGCTTTGGCCCTTGATCCAGAGATCGTTTTTCTCGATGAACCGACTGCGGGGCTCGACCCTATTGGCGCGGCTGCGTTCGACAACCTCATATTATCACTGAAGAAATCGCTGGGACTGACGGTCTTTATGGTGACCCACGATTTGGATAGCTTGCAGGCCATTTGCGATCGTATAGCGGTGTTATCGGACAAGCGTGTTATTGTTGTGGGCACAATGGAAGAGATGTTGCGGTTCAACCACCCATGGGTGCGCGAATACTTCCATGGCCCTCGCGCACGCGCCGCATTGGACGCGAAGACGTAAAAGAAAGCAAAGCGGGTAAGGTTCCGCGAAAGGGGTAGCAGGATGGAGACGAGAGCGAATTATATACTGATCGGCAGCGTTACGCTCGCGGCCATCGTATCCATATTCATTTTTGTCTATTGGCTTGTGCAGGACTCGGTGGGGCAAAAGTTCCACTACTACGACGTCTTGTTCCAGGATGCCGTGGCCGGCCTCAACAATGGCGGCGATGTGCTCTACCAGGGCATCAATGTTGGTCAGGTAACAGATATCCGCGTTGATGATGACGACCCCAGCCGTGTGCGGGTAACCGTGCGAGTGCAAGAACGCAACGACTTTGAAATTCGTTCTTCTTCAGAAGCATCCTTGCAGATGCAGGGCATTACCGGGGTGGCCTTCATTCAAATTACCGACAGCGGCGGCGGCGGCGAAGTGTTGCCCAAGCATGGGGCAGGTGAGGGGCCGTTCCCTGAAATTGAGAGTCGGCGCTCTTACCTCCAAGCAATATTTGAAAGCGCACCAGAACTTGTCGCCGAAGTGCAAGGTACCTTGGAAGAAATTCAACTTCTCATTGGCGGAGAAAACCGCGAATTGGTTACTGCCATCTTGCAAGACATACAAACCACCACGGGCACCATTGCTGCGCGGCAAGATGACATCGATCAAACCATCGCGTCGCTTTCAGAATTTGCCGGTAGCTTGGGTGAGGCCAGCGATACATTGCTGCAAATGGCAGACGACGTGGGCTCCATTGCTGCGACCACGGACGAACTTTTGAACGAAGACGTGCGAGAGACCATCGCCAGTATTGATTTGGCGGCGAACGCCTTTGCTAATCTCGCCGATGATGCAGATCGCATCCTGCGGCGGAACGAAGACGCGGTGGAAAGCTTCACGCACCAAGGTTTGGCACAGCTTGGCTACATGGTGACAGAATCCCGTTCGCTGATCGCAACGCTTGATCGGGTGGCGCAACGCTTTGAAAGTGACCCCAGCGGGTTCCTGTTTGGTGGCGGACAGACCACTGGCGAAGTTGAGATTCCCGAATAGGGCAAAGAAGGATGACCGGCATGTACACAAATTCCAAAGCTTCAATCAGGATCGTCGCGGTGATGGCACTTGCGGCACTCCTGTCGGCCTGTGGCGGGGTCAGCTTGCTGGGCCCGTCCGGCCCGCCACCTGATGTATATGATCTTTCACCAAAAAGCACGTTTGACGACGACCTGCCCACGGTGAATTGGCAGCTGGTGGTGGAAGAGCCAGTGGCAAGCCGCGCGCTTGATACTGATCGCATTATGATCAAGCCATCCGCCCTTGAAATCGGCTACGTCGCCGGCGCCCGATGGAGCGACCGGGCACCTCGGATGATCCAAACGCGTCTTGTAGAGAGCTTTGAGAACTCAGATCGTATCGTCGCCATTGGGCGGCAGGTCATTGGCTTGCGCGGTGACTATAATCTAAAGAGCGAGCTTCGCGAGTTCCAAGTTGAATACTTCCGCGAGGGCGAAAATGGATCGGTCTTGGTGCGCATGAATTTCAAGATCATCGCCATGCCATCAGGGACTATCCTCGCATCCACAACTTTTGATCGCCGCGAGGAAGTCGATGGCGACGGTATGGACGCTGTGATAGTGGCGTTCGATGATGCCTTAGGCGGCGTGATGAAACGCGCGGTGCAATGGTCCTTGCGCACGGTCGAAGCCTACCGCGCCGAACACGCTGAGGAACTTGGGCTCGAAGGCTACTAAGCCTATTTGTTCAAGTGTCCCGTCGCGGTGCCAAAGATCATGTAGACCTTGCCCGTCTGTGAGGTCAGGTAGGTTTCAATCAGGATGTTCTCCCGGTCGCGTCCGCGCGCAGCCTTTAATAACTCTTCAAATGCCTGGATGTAGCGGTTCACGTCGGCGCGAAACTCTGAATCGTCTTGGAACTTGCGAGAGATTTTCTCCAACATTTCCGGTCCCGTGAATGTCGCCAGACGGCGGGCAAAGACGTTGCGCTCCCCGTTCATATAGCGATCCAGCAACTCAGTGGGAGGGGTATCTTCCAGTGCTCGATCAATATCGATGGACATGGCCTGGAGTTTCTCAATGATCAACAGGGCATTGCGTTGAAACGAGGCTTCATCGCCTACGCCCTTCGGTGCGTCATCAGAACCCCCGTCAGCGCGGCGATCCACATTCTGCAATATCTCTTTCCAACCGCGTTCTTTATAGGCGGCCGGTCCTGCCTTTGGCGCCACATACGCCGCCCCTTTGGTTTCCAACCTCGGTGCGCTTTTGCGCTCTGGTATAGGTGTGCTTGTTGGCGGAGTAGAGGCGGGTTTGTCAGCTTTGTCGGGGGTAGCGCGAATAACGCGGAAGTCTGAGATGTCCTCGGGCTCATGCTTGTGGCTCTCTTTGACGCCACTCAATTGCGCGCGCAAGGCGGCTTTGGGTCGCTCGGATTTGCTATTTCCAGGACGCAAGCGGCTGACCAATGATTTCGCCACATCATCAAACTGGCCAAGGCGAGGGCGAGTGTTGCCGCGGCCTTTCTTGGAGCCCCAGCTGTCATCCATGCCGTCCCATACTTGAGGGTAGACATCGCGGCCCGGCAATTCTGGTTGTGCTGTACCGGATGTCGCAGGCGTTGAAGACGTAATTCGAGGGTCTTCGCGAGCCCCCAAGGTCGACGGGGTTTCGCGCCTTTCAGGCGGTGCCGCAGCAACAGGGGGCTCGATTTTCTGTTGTTCAACAGCTTTCGCCAAAGTTTGCGCACGATCGGCAGCCTGGTCTGCCAGCTTGGCAAGAGATTCAATTTGCGAATTGATCTGCGCGCGCACCTGCTTGACGGCATCTTCTGCGTGAGCGGGGAATTGGGCCATGCGCGCTTCAAAGGCATCGGCAGTGTCGCCCAGAAGCTTACCCACATCGTCGGTGCCTTCAGTCACGCCGCGAATGGAGGCGTCAAGCCGATCGGAGAGGTCACGCATGCGCGCTTCACCTTTGTGCAACGCTTTTTCAAGTTCGCCCGCGCGGGCCGTCATGGCCTCAGTTCCGACCTCGCCAATTTCAGATAGGCGACCGCGCAACTCCTCAAGGGCCGCTTCAAAGGCCGCGGCGGCATCCTTGGCCTGCTCGCTCAAAAGCGCCCGCGCTTTGACAGATTGCTGTTCCAATACTGCATTGGAGGCGCGTATTTGCTGGTCTATGTCATCGCGCGCTTGAATGGAAAGGGCGCGAATAGATTCAGAGGCATCTTGCAATCGGGCAGCAGATGCTTCCGCTGCATCAGAGAGCGCGTTTGCCTGCTCGCCGAAGCCCGCGCCAGCTTGCTCTGCTGTCTGGCGCGCTGCATCTACTGCTTGTTGAAACCCGCCAGCGGAGCCCTCAACGGATTCTTCGATGTTTTTGATTTGACGAGAGACGCTCTGCGCCATGTCACTGAGCACTTTGCGTTGCTGATCAAGGCCCACATCCAATGTAACCTGTTGCTCTGATAGCTGTTCCACAAGGGCGACAACCGCAGTGTGCTGTTCGTCAAACCGGGCGACAACGGCTTCAGCGCGGCTCTGGGCTTCGCTTGAGACCGACCCCAGCTTGTCTGTTTCCTGCGCGATCTCAGCAGAGATACCGCGCGCCATTTCGGCGGCTTCGGTCACAGCCGTGCCCAAAGCTTGTGTGCGTACTTCAAGATCGATTGCAGATTGACTGAGTTGCCCGCGGGCGACCTCGGTGGCTTCGATAACCGCGCGGCCCACAGCATTTGTCTGATCTTTAAGAATGGCCTCACTCGCAGCGAGTTTCTCGCGTGCTGCTTCGGCGGCAACGGCGACAGCGTCACCCAGTTGAGCGGACTGTTCTTTTAGGGACTCTTGGGCTTGGGCGAGGCGCGCGCGAGCGGCGTCTGTTGATCCGCTAATGGCCTTGCTGGTGGCATCGGTTTGTTCTTCAAGCGCCGTCTCCGCTGCCTTCAATATCTCGGTGGCTTGTTTCGCCGAGGTATTAATGGCGTGGCCCTGCGCATCAAGGGTCTCGTTGATCAGACGCGCTTCGGCGGACAAAGACCTTGTTGCGGTGTCCACGCGCTCACGCTCTTCTGACAGCCGCGTGGTAATCTCCGCGGTTTGTTTATCAAGGCGGCTCGAAGTTTCGCCGATCATGGAGGTCTGCTGCTGCAAGCGCCCTTCCAGGGTGCCGATGCGCGTCACCGCGCCGTCGATTTCCCGGTTCAGCCCTTCGAGTTCCTTGCGGATCACAGCCCCGAGCTTGGCCACGTCATTGGCCGCCGTGGTGCTGGGGTCAATCAGATCTCGCGATAACCCTGCCAGGCGCATGGCCGCATCATTGAGGCGCATGGAGCGCGTGATCATCAGGGCCAGCATTAATGAGAGCCCGGCCGGAACCAAAATCCCGATGACAATGGCGGTCAGCGCCGCTGGCGGCTGATTGAGGAGACGCTCGCCGTAGTAGAAGTAGCTATAGACCCCAACGGCACCGGTCCAGAGAACGGCAAAGGCCCACGCCCCCAGCCACACGGCCAACCTTGTGTCCAGAAAGGACTTTTTGCGTCGGCGGCGCGGGGCGGCCTCGCCGGTATGCTCATCATTGCCGGGGGTTGGACGGTGCGGGCCGCGCATCACATCGCGGCTGCCAATAGGCATTTGTATCTTTGGAATATCGAGGCGCTGTATGCCGTCTTTCCCTGACTTCGCCATAAAATGCTCTTTCCTGACCAATCTTGGTTGTGGACGCTCTCGCGCCCCTTGCCCTACCGCGCGCCCCCGTGCGGCAGACATTCCCCCCTCAGCCGCCGAACCTAATCGGTTCGTGGCAGAAACGGTAGCCTTTTTAACGACTTGTTAACTATTTTTCACATTTTCTGCAGGGCCTTAAGTGGCCGAGAAGGGAATTTGCGCCAAGCTCTCCCGCCCAATGACAGGGCAATGGAGACAGCTAAAGCCATGAGCACTCACGAGACCGTTGATGGAGGGCCGCTGCCAATCGATCTGGAGCACCTCTCGCAATACACCGCCAACGACCCTGCGATTACGCGGGATGTATTGAGTATTTTCCGCGAACAGGCGGGGGAATGGCTACAAGATCTTCGCGAGGCGCCTGATCTCAACTCCTGGCGCGGGTGCGCGCACAAGATAAAGGGTGGCGCCCGCGGGGTGGGCGCAGAAGAGCTTGCCACGCTGGCTGAAGAGGCCGAATCGCTAGACAGGTTCGATGGCGCCTCACACGCGGAATTGCTGGTGCGATTAGACCACGCCGCCGCAAGGGCTACTCGATATGCGGCGCAGCTTTTGGACGATTCCCCGTTCGTTGGCTAACAACCTTTGACCCATCGCGACCCTGTGTCATTCTGAACTGCGCAAAATCACTTGCGCAGGCATTTCGACTGACGGGGCGATATGGCTTTCAAGGTGAAGTTTTGGGGTGTGCGCGGTACCATCGCGTGCCCCGGTCCACGCCATATGATCTATGGCGGTAATACCAGTTGTATTGAGGTCTCCATGGGCGGGACCAAGGTGATTTTTGATGCGGGCACCGGCATTCGCTCGCTCGGTAACTGGATGCTCAAAAAAGGCGCGCGCGACGCAACCATTCTTTTGAGCCACACTCACTGGGATCACATCAACGGCTTCCCGTTTTTCAAGCCTGCGTTTGAGGCTGATTGCTCGTTTAATATTCGCGCCGGGCACCTTTCTGGACGGCTTATCCAAGAGGTGCTGGCCGAACAGATGACAGCGCCTTACTTCCCCGTGCCCATCGAAATCATGCAAGCAAAGTTCACGTTTCAAGATTTTACCGCAGGTGATGAATTTGACCTTGGGACCAATGTGCATGTGCGCACAGCGGCTCTCAATCATCCCGGCGGGGCGACGGCTTATCGCTTGGAGCACGGCGGGAAATCTATGTGCTACGTGACGGACACCGAGCATCTGCCTGGCAAGCCTGATGAGAATGTTTTGCGTCTCATCGAAGGCGCGGATTTGGTGATCTATGATTGCTCCTATGAAGACGCAGAATTTCCCTCAAAGGTCGGCTGGGGTCATTCCACCTGGCAAGAAGGTATCCGCCTTTGCACCGCCGCCAATGTGAAGCAGCTCGCGATCTTCCATCATGACCCTGATCATGAAGACGATAAAATGGAAGAGATTGAGTGCAAAGCAAAGGACATGTGGGAGGGTGCCTTCGTCGCCCGTGAAAATGTCCGGTTGATGCTTTAGGTCCAACGGGCCATCACGCCGTAACAATCCAAATCTCGCCATAATGTAGGCCGCACAGGGCCCCATTGCCGTGATTGCTTCTGGTTGACGCAAATTGGGAGGGGCATCATGCGCAATAGCTTCATTTCAACAGCAATTTTTTTGGCTTGGACCGTGGCTGCAAGTGCGGAGACAACCCACTTTGACGGCGTTGTTTCTTTTCGCGGCGATGAGCTGCCCATTCGCCTGACGTTGAATGATTTTGGCGACAGCACCCTCGATATTCCGCAGCTTTGGTATGCAGGGGAATCCATCAGCGTCACCCAGGAAGACGAGGCCATTGCGCTTGAGCTGCCCTTTGGTATTGGCGCTTTTACGTTGACCCAAGGCGGTAACGCTTGGGTGGGCACTAGAGAAGACTTTGAATTGCGGCTCGACCCAGGCACTCCTCCGCCTTACAGCCAAATCGAAATGCCATCCGGTGCCTATGCCCCTGCGATGGGGGGCACGCTCTATTTGCCGGAGGGCGAGGGGCCCTTTCCCGCCGTGATTATTGTCGGGGGGTCATCATCGGCTCATCGCGATCAGTGGGCTTATCGCTCGAAGGCGGATTATTATGCGCGCATGGGCGTTGCAGCGTTCGTTTATGATCGGCGCTCCTATGAGGTGCCACTTGAGGGTGGCTCTTTGCCAAGTTTTTGGACTCACGCAGACGATCTTGTCGCTATTCGCGATACCCTTGCCGCCAACCCCGCCGTCGCTGGTGACGCCATCGGGCTTCATGCCGGAAGCCAAGGCGTCTGGCTCTCAATTATTGCGCAAGGTGAACACGGCGGATTTGCTTTTATGGTCCTCACGGGCGTGCCTGCGGTTTCCCCCGGCGAACAAGACATTCAAATGCTTGTCGCCGGGATGCGCGACGATGGCTTAGCTGACGAAGTGATTGCCGATGCTGTCGCCTATCGCCGGCTATACTTTTCCGTTGCCCATACATTGCAAGGCATTGATGCGCTTTTGGCGGCCTTTGGGGCTGGTGAGGGCTCAGCCTGGATTGATTATGTGGACGTGCCTGAAACGATTGATGATCTCAACTGGTGGCATCGCCATCAGGCCTATGACCCGCGCGCGCATTTGAGTGAAATCGATATTCCAATATTGGCCATGACCGGCGCGGATGATTGGGTAACGCCGCCGGTGGAAAACTTGCCTTTGCTTGAGCACTACGCCGCTGAAGCTGGGAACCAGCATGTTGTGACCATGACTTTGCCCCG
>JAJFIK010000036.1 GCA_021775005.1 Rhodospirillales bacterium | reverse complement strand
CAAGGTTCTTGTCGATATAAAAATAGGTTGGGATCAAGGGCATGTCGCGCAGCATGATCGCTTCGGCTTCCGCCATCAGGCGATTGCGTGTCTCAAGGTCAGCCGACAACAAGCCCTCATTGTAGGGCGCGTCAAATTCCGGATTGTAATAGTTGGGGCTGTTCAGTTCCGCATAGTCAGAATGAACCAGAAGCAAATACTCTGCAGGGTCGGGCACGACGGCGCTCCAACCAGCGTCGGCGACGACGAAATTACCTGCTCGCAAGTCATCGTAATGAATGGCGATCTCCGTATTCACCAAGTCTACTTCAACGCCGATTTGATTCCAGAAATTACCCACCGCCAAAGCGGCGCGGCGGTTCTTGATTGAATCCCGATAGCGATAGGTGAAACGAAGCGGATTTGATGCGTCAAAACCAGCTTCAGCCAGCAGTGTGCGGGCACGATCCTGGCGTTCCTCAAAGGATAGCGCCATCCAGTCAGCTGGTGGCGCGACATAGCCCGGCGCCAGGGGGCTGACGATGCTATAGGCGGGGATCTCACCAATGCGCAAAACGCTCTCAGCGATCATCTCACGGTCAATGGACATGCCCAGCGCTTGGCGCACGCGCACATCATCAAAGGGCGGGACCTCTGTGTTGATGACAATATAGCCGACGGAGTCAGACGTCGAGACCCGCGTCTCTTCCTCCATGTTTTCCATCAACCAATCAAACTGTTGCTCAGGAAAGTCTGAATTGAGGTCGATTTCACCGGCGCGAAAGCGCCGCAGGGCCGATGACGCATCGTCGGTTGGATAGAAATAAACCGTGTCCACTGCCACGGCCTCATTGTCAAAGAACAATGGATTGCGCTCCAGGCGAATGTGGTCATTGGGAACCCAGTTGGCCAGCACGTAGGGCCCATTGGTGACCATGGTGCCAGCCCGCGCCCATCCATCGCCTTCGGCTTCAATCAAATGCTGCGGCAAGGGAAAAAACAAATAGTTCGCCAGCAGGCGGTCGACATAAGGGCTGGGTCGCACAAGGCGCATTTCAAGAGTGCTGTCATCTAGGGCGTGAACACCCAATTGCGTCTTGTCCATCTCTCCAAAATTGACCTCACGGGCATTTTCGATGAGGTAATGAAATGACGCGAACTCCGCAGCGGTTAGTGGGTCGACCATGCGCCGGAAGGCAAATTCAAAATCATAAGCTGTCAACGGCACACCGTCGGACCAGGTCATGCCCTCGCGCAAGGTGAAAGTGTGGGTCAGGCCATCTTCACTGACCTCATGGGCAATCGCTGCGCCAAGAAACGGCTCGCCCATAGCATCAAACTGATAGAGCCCAATGAACATGTCGCTGCCGATGCGATTGGCCCAGGTGCCGGTAAAGCGATGAGGGTCAAGACTAGAGGGCTCCGCGCTATTGCCGCGATGAAGCACAACTGGCGCATCTTCGTTCTGCGCCTCAACGTCTGAGCTTAAAAGACTGTAAGTTGCAAAAATCCCGCCTGCCACCACCGCAACGGCGATCACAGGCACAAGCCGCGACATCAAGGTCATACGCATTGCCTCCGGTTGGCCCCACCGGGGTGGATACTAACGGCCCCACTCAAACCCGCAACAGGGTCTGATAGGGCGGATTAACTGAGCATCTGTCCGTTCTTTATCAGCCGTTCCTAGCTGCTTGGTGCCTCATCGTTGGCAAAGGACAAAAACCTGGTGCGGTGGACGTCCACCAGATTGTCTTGCCAGCCCAATACACGAGTGGCCACAAGGTTCTTGGAGACGCCAAAGGTAGTGGGAATCAGCGGCAGATCGTTGAGGAAGATGCGTTCTGCGGCGTTCAGGATGTCAGCGCGCAGCTCCAAATCTGTTTCCAACCGCGCTTGATCCAGCAAGGCGTCATATTCAGGATTGGCATAATGGCCATAGTTGAGCTGACCGGAGCGGGAGTCCACCAGGAAGAGATAATTTTCCGGGTCAGCGTAGTCCGCGGTCCAGCCCGCATCGGCCATCTCAAAATTCCCGGTGCGCAAATCGGCGTAATGGATCGCGACTTCCGTGTTCACCAGATCAACCTGGGTATAAAGGTACTGGTTCCACATGCCCGCCGTTGCAATGGCAGCACGGCGGTTCTCAATGGATTCGCGATAGCGATAGGTAAAGCGCAAAGGGCTGTCTGGGCCAAACCCGGCTTCGCGCATCAGGTCTTGCGCCATGGCAACACGATCATTGTAGGACAAACTGACAAATGTCGCCTGCGGGGCGTCATAGTTAGGCATGGAAGGAGGCACCAGGGAGTAAGCAGGAACTTGGCCCGTCCGCAAAATTTGATTGGCGATGGTCTCGCGATCAATAACCATCGCCAGGGCCTGGCGCACGCGCACATCGTCAAATGGCGGCACGCTCGTGTTCACGGCAATATAGCTCGTTGAGATATATTCCGCGACGCGTGTTTCGGCCCCCAGATTTTCCTGCAACCAATCGTATTGCTGCGATGGGAAGTCTGTATTCAAATCGATCTCCCCCGCGCGGAAACGGCGCAACGCCGCGGAAGAATCATCAGTGGGATAAAAGTTCACAACATCAATGGCGACGTTGCCGGCGTCAAAGAAAAGCTCATTCTTCGTCAGAGTAATGTGATCGTTTGGGGTCCAGTTCTGCAAAACATATGGTCCATTGCTGACCATGTTTCCTGCCCGCACCCAGCGCTCGCCATGTTCTTCAACAACGTGTTGAGGCACCGGGAAGGCGGTGTAGTGGGTCAGCAATTGCGGCAGATAGGGTGCCGGGACTGTGAGAGTAATTTCCAACGTGCGCGCATCCAGTGCGCGGGCACCAAGTTGGGTAAGGTCGGTAATAGTGCCGGAATTGATCTCGCGCGCGTTGACGATGACATAAAGCAGCGCGGCATATTCTGCAGCCATCACCGGGTCAAGTATGCGGCGCAAGGCGAACTCAAAATCATACGCCGTGACCGGAGCGCCGTCAGACCAGACGTGGCCTTCGCGGATGGTGAAGGTGTGGACCAAGCCATCATCGCTTACGGTGTGGTTTTCGGCGGCACCATATATGGGAATTCCATCAGCATCTTCGGTATAAAGCCCGAGGAACATGTCGCCAATGATATTGTTTTCCCAAGTGCCGCTGGCGCGATGGGGATCAAGGCTGGAGGGTTCAGAGCCATTGCCGCGATTGAGCACAACCTGCGCATCTTCACTGACCGCCGTTGCGTCTTCATTCAAGGCCCCGAAACCGATATAGGCACCAGCCAAAATGGCGGCGGCGGCACCGAACATAACAATGCGTGATGTGGCACTCATATTGTCCTACCTCTTGTGGCCAAGCGGCCCTGATGCCGCAGACGAAGTTTAACCCCTGGCGCGGTACTTGATCTTGGCCTCATGCGGAATCAGATCAAGCGTCGCTTTGGCGCGGACTGTAGCGGCAGACGGGGCTGCTGTCGCGCTCTGTGATCGGACGCTGGTTGGGTCCATGAGAGGGTTTCTCACAGAAATCTGAGCCCTCACATAGTTTTGACCGTGGTATCCCCAGCCCGATTGCGCTAAATCTTCCTTCGTCGCTCAATCAAGAGGAGTTTCAGTATGCGCAAAGTTGGTCTTTTTATGGGGGCGATACTTACCATGGGGCTCTGGCCCGTTGGCGCTCAGGCCAATGTTGAAGACGTTATCGCATGCCGAAATATCTCAGATGATGTGGCGCGGCTGGCTTGTTTCGACGCCGCGGTGCCGGGCCTTCGTGAGGAGCTCGCTGAGGAAAATGCGGCCCTTGAGGCGGAGCGCGACCAGCGCTCCTTCTTTGGCATCCCAAGTTTCGATATCCCCAATATCCTTGGTCGCAACCAAGAGACCTCAGAAGAAGAATTTGGTTCCGCGAATATGGAACAGCGTGAGGCGCGCGAAGAAGGCACGGTTGATGAGCTTGAAGATGAACGCGGCATTATTCAAAACATCAGCGCAAACGTTGTGGAATGGGGGCGTAACCCGCGCGGCAAATATTTTGTCGTACTCGACAACGGTCACGTCTGGCGTCAGACTGATGATGGACGGGTGCCGTTGCGCAATCGCGGGGAAAATTCTGTCACCATCCGTCGCGGGCGCATGGGTGGGTTTTTTCTCAAAGCCAACGGTGTGCCGGCGGAGTTCCGCTTTGAGCGGATCCGCTAACGCAAATATTGAATATGATTAATCCGGGAAGTGGCAGGCGACGCGGCGCGCGCTTGTCGCCCCGCGTGCTTCCAGAGCGGGCACTTCCTTGGCGCACTTGTCCTGCGCCCTTGGGCAGCGTGTTCTAAAGACGCAACCAGAGGGCGGGTTCACCGGCGAAGGAATTTCACCCTCAAGAAGGATGCGCGGTTTGGTGGCTTCCTTGTCTGGGTCCGGCACCGGTGCTGCTGAGATCAAGGCTTGCGTATAGGGATGCCGCGGCTTGTCAAATAACTCGTCGCGATCAGCAATTTCCATGATCTTGCCAAGATAAAGCACCAGCACGCGATGACTGATGTAGCGCACCACCGAGAGGTCATGGCTGATGAACAACATGGACATCTGAAATTCGTCTTGCAGGCGCTTGAGCAGATTTACAATCTGCGCCTGGATCGACACATCAAGAGCCGACACTGGTTCGTCGGCAACAATCAAACGCGGCTCAAGGATCATTGCCCGTGCAATGCCGATGCGCTGGTTCTGCCCACCGGAAAACTCGTGCGGATAACGATTGATCATTTGCGGCAACAGACCGACTTTGGACATCATCTGACTAACGCGCTCACGCGTTTCGTCCTTGTCCATTTTCGGGTAAAGGCTCTGCAGCGGTTCGGCAATAATATCGCCCACGGTCATGCGTGGGTTCAGGCTTGCTAGCGGATCTTGAAACACAATTTGAAGGTCGGCGCGGTAAGGGCGCAGCGCGGCGAGCTTGAGCTTCGCCAGATCCGTGCCCTTCCAATTTACTTTACCAGCTGTTGGCCGCAGGAGCTGAAGCACGGCGCGGCCAAGGGTGGATTTGCCCGACCCGGACTCGCCGACAACCGCAAGGGTTTCGCTGGCTTCCAAATCAAAACTTACGCCGTCCACAGCTTTAAGCGGTTTGCTACCTCGCAAGAACCCTTGCGCAATGGGGAAGTACATCTTGAGGTCTTTGACTTCGAGATTCTTCTCACCTTTGATTACGGTTTCGCCGGCGCGCAGCGGGGCAAATGATTTGTCGCTCATTGCAGCGCCTCCCCGTCATCGGTAAAGCCCTTCAAGTGACATGCCTTCTGACGTCCCGGTGCCATGTTGCGCAACGGTGGATGTGGGTCCTCTTCACAAGGCTCAAACCGATGCGGGCAGCGCGCTTGGAAGCTGCACCCCAGCGGCAGGTCTTGAAGATTGGGCGGTTGCCCGGGAATGGCCGACAATTGCTCAGTTGTTACCTGGTCCAGACGCGGCATAGAGGCGAGCAGCCCTCGCGTATAGGGGTGTTGCGGATCATAGAAGAGGTCACGCACGGTTCCGGTTTCCATGAACCGGCCCGCGTACATGACTTTGACTTTGTCGCAAAGCCCGGCAACCACTCCTAAGTCGTGGGTGATCATAACAATGGCAGTGCCGGTTTTATCTTTGAGGTCGCGGAAGAGATCAAGGATTTGCGCCTGCACGGTAACGTCAAGCGCGGTTGAGGGCTCGTCAGCGATCAAAAGCTCCGGCTCACACAGAAGCGCCATGGCAATCATCACCCGTTGACGCATCCCGCCGGAAAATTCATGAGGAAATTGGCTGAGGCGTTTCTTGGCCTCCGGAATGCGCATCAGATCGAGCATTTCGACCGAGCGCTCCTTGGCCTGGCGTTCATTCATATTCATGTGCTGGAGCAGCACTTCGCCCATTTGCTGGCCAACCGTCATATGCGGCGTAAGCGAGGTCATCGGATCTTGAAAGATCATCGACATGCGCTTACCGCGGATTTTGTTGAGCTGCTTGGTGGGAATGCCCAAAATTTCGGTACTGCCGAATTTGGCACTGCCGCTGGTCGTGCCATTGGATGCTAAAAGGCCCATGACGGCCATGAAAAGCTGGCTCTTACCTGAGCCGGACTCCCCCACAATGCCCAAGCACTCTCCAGCACTGACATCAAAGGACACGCCATTAACGGCGCTGACCTCTCCATCAGGTGTAGCAAAGCGGACCGAGAGGTCCTCGACGGTCAAGACTGCACTCATGGGTCCCCCGCGCGAATAGCGCCTTAAGATTTATCGGTCTTTTGGATCAAGCGCGTCGCGCAAGCCGTCGCCGATAAAGTTGAAGCAGAACAAAGTTATTGCCATCATGGTGGCCGGGAACAAAAGCATCCAAGGTGCTGTATTGAGTTCCTGGGCGCCCTCTGAAATAAGTTTGCCCCAGCTGGTCAAAGGCTCCTGCACCCCAAGGCCAAGGAAGCTCAAAAAGCTTTCAGTCAGGATCACGGCAGGCACCGTCAATGTCATGTAAACAACCACTGGGCCCAATACATTAGGGACAACGTGGCGGCGGATCATGGTCCAGCTACTCACGCCCGCAGCACGTGCCGCTTCGATGTACTCTTTTTCTTTCACAGACAGCGTTTGTCCGCGAACAATCCGCGCCATGGTCAGCCACTCAAGCGCGCCAATGACCATGAACAGAAGCAAGATATTCTTCCATCCGCCTTCGCGCCCAAACACCACAAGCAATATGATGAATATGAACATGTGCGGGATGGAATAAAGAATATCCACCAGCCGCATCATGAGGTTATCCAGGCGCCCGCCGACAAAGCCAGCGGTCGCTCCAAAAATAACGCCAATGAACAAACTTACAGAGGTGGCAATAAACCCGATTGCCAGCGAAATACGCGCGCCGATCCATGTGCGCGCGAAAATATCTCGTCCATTGGCATCGGTACCAAAGAAATAGGCTGTTGTTTCGCCGGATTGCGTCGGGGCGCTCAAAGTGGGGCCGCTGGAGGTGTAGAGGTAGTTTTGGTCATCAAAGTCGTGTGGACTTAGAAAGGGGCCAATGGCGGCCATAACAATCATCAGCGCCAGGATGATCATGGACGTCACAGCGGCCTTGTTTGCAAACAAGCGGCGCCGGGCATCGTCCCAAAGGCTGCGGCCTTTGATTTCAGCAATCTTGCCAAAGTCCGTACCGCCTAGCGTTTGATCAGTCATCGTGAAGTCCTCACCCGTGGATCCATAACCCCATACGTGATGTCAGCAACGAAATTGAGAGTAATAATCAAGCTGGAATACAAAATGACAACGCCCAGCACCAAGGTGTAGTCGCGTTGCAGCGCGCCTTCCACAAAATAGCGCCCAAGGCCCGGCAATTGGAAAATCCGCTCAACCACAAGTGAGCCGGTCATCAGGGCCGCCATAGCGGGGCCGAGATAGCTCACCACCGGCAAAATACCGGCGCGAAGGGCGTGACGCCTGATCACAAGGCCTTCGGGCAAGCCTTTGGCGCGCGCGGTGCGGACAAAATTGGAACGCAGCACCTCAATCATCCCGCCCCGCGTGAGTCGTGATATCACTGCAATCTGGGGTAGTGCCAGCGCTGTCACTGGTAGTATCATGTTGGGCAGGGCCCCCCCATTCCAACCTCCCGTAGGCAGCAGATTGAGATAGACCCCGAGAATCAGACTCAGCACCGGGGCGACCACGAAATTCGGAATGGTGATCCCCACCATGGCCCCCGCCATGACGCCATAGTCAGTCGCGGAATTCTGGTTGAGCGCCGCCAAAGACCCCAGTGTGACCCCGATTACCAAGGCAATTGTCAATGACGAGGCCCCCAGACGCGCGCTCACATGCCAGCTGCGCCCGATGAGCTCGGTTACGGAAAAGTCTTCGCGTTTGAACGATGGGCCAAAGTCCCAATGCAAAACAATACCGCTGATATAGCGAATAAATTGCTGCGGCAGGGGTTCGTCCAAATGATACTTGGCTTCAATGTTTGCTTGAATTTCGGGTGGAAGCTGACGATCGGTGTCAAACGGGCCGCCCGGGGCTGCGCGCATGATCATAAATGTTGCAAGAACCACGATAAACAGGGTGGGGATGGCGCTCATTAGCCGCCGCAACGTAAACCAGACCATTCGCGATATCCGTCCCTAACGCTATCGCATCGCAACAAGCCGTGCTGGCCGCCGCGTGCGCTGTGCCCCTCAATTTGCTCACCCTCCGCTCCGAGGCGGCGGATGTCAATGCTTGGCTGGCGCGCGAATTTCCCCCGCTTTCCAGCCTTGCAGCGGACCCTAATCGACTGGCTGGCGCGGGCCAAGTCAAGAGCCCGTGAGGGTGTTTCTCTCCCTGCAGGGAAGCTGGTAAACTCTGCCGGGTGCTGGGACACAACGCGTTGCCGGACTTGCGAACAGTTCCTAAGATGCGCACCAATATGCAAAGCGGTCGCCAGGGGGGCTTGTGCGGCCGCTTTCACTAATTGAACCGCAAGGGGAGACAGCATGTCTGAGGCATCCGTCCATCAACATTGGTCATCGCGTTACGCCTTCATTATGGCCACCGTCGGTGCCGCCGTGGGTTTGGGAAACTTTTGGCGCTTCCCTTATCAGGCCGGCGAAAACGGTGGCGGCGCCTTTGTCATTATTTACATTGGGGTAATCCTGCTCATCGCCGTTCCCCTCGTGATGACGGAATTGCTAATTGGGCGCCGCGGACAACGCTCTGCCGTGGGCAGTTCAGTTGCGGTGGGCCGTGAGCAGGGCGGCACGGCGCTCTGGGGTCTAATCGGGTGGATCGGCATGATCGCGTCATACCTGATCTTGACGTTCTATTCCGTGATTGCCGGGTGGGTCATGGCCTACATCCCCAAAGCCGCGATGCCGGGAACATTTTCCGGCGGCGCAGATGTGGTGGGTCCCATATTTGAGGGCATGCTCGCCAATTGGCAGATGATGTTGGTGTGGCACACGGTCTTCATGGTGATCACCAGTCTGATTGTGGTGCGGGGCCTGCATGGCGGCATTGAAAAGGCCGCAAACATTTTGATGCCCGCGTTCTTCGTCATGCTGCTTTTTGTTGTTGGGTATTCCTACTTGGAGGGGGATTTCAGCGGCGCGGTATCCTACCTCTTCGTGCCGGACTGGAGTGCCGTGAGCATTAGTACGGTTATGGATGCCATCGGACAGGCGTTTTTCTCTGTCTCTGTTGCGACGGCAATTCTCATCACTTATGGCGCCTATCTGGAGCGTGGTTCCAATTTGGTTCGCTCTGCTTACGTTGTTTCGTTTGCTGATACGGGCGTGGCATTGCTTGCGGGGCTCGCGATCTTCCCGCTCGTGTTCTTGCACGGCGCTGATCCTGCGGGAGGCCCTGGCCTTTTGTTTGTAACTCTACCGCTGGCGTTTGCGGACTTGCCAATGGGGCAGATCTTCGGCGTGGTTTTCTTCATGCTGGCGTTTTTCGCCGCTCTCACATCATCCATCGCCCTGTTGGAAATCGTTATTTCTTGGGCGGAAGAAAACGGCTTTACCAGGCGCAACGCGGTTATTTTCTTTGGCAGTCTGGCGTGGCTCCTTGGTGTTGGCACAATTATTTCCTTCTCAGATGCGATCACTGAGGGCTTCTCGTGGATCCGCATGTCCGACAATTTGCTGCCGGGAGTTGCCGACCGCAATTTCTTTGGGTTCATCGACTTTGCAACGGCCAATTTGATGCTGCCCTTTGGCGGGTTTCTTATTGGCATATTTGGTGGCTTGTTTGTCAGCGACGAAGTGTTGGCCGAAGAATTAGGAATCTCCGGCGCGAGGGTTATGCTGTGGCGCGTTCTGGTAGGGGGGGTAATTCCGGTGCTGCTGATGACCGTGCTCGTTCTCAACACTGCTAAAAATGGCTTCGGCATCAATCTGCTTGGGTAAGGGTTTTACTGACTAAGCCGCGAAGTGCTGTTCCAGAAGGCGTCTCAGGGTCACGTCTTGGAGTGTCACCACGCGCATGGGCACGCCGCCGTGTTCGGTATCCACAACGCGCACTTCGGCTTTAACCTCGCGCCCGTTCGGGCCGTCAAGCACAATGTCTTTTTTACCGGCCCCGTTCATGGCGAGCGCAAAGGGCGCCCCGGTGAGTGAGCCCGCCGGCACACCTAAGATGTCTTCCGCATCGCGATTGGCGAATTTCACAATGCCGTCGGGGTCAACCATAATAATGGCTGAGGCGCATTCCTGCAGCAGTGTGATGGGCGCCTCAGGAATTGGCGCGGCGGCGTTTATTTGTGTCGAAAACTGCGCCCCGCGTGCCAACACCAAATGAACCGCCCGGGAAAGGCTGGTGCTCGTCAGTGTGGCCCAGTCGAGCACGTCAGAGGCCCCGGCCTCTATCAACTCACAGGCAATCTCATCTGTAACATTGTCCCCGACGATGATCACGGGGTAAGCACTTTTGGTGTTGGCGATAACCCCGCGCAGCCACATGCGGTCTTCGGCCCGCAAGCCGCCACCACAGATCAAAGCGGCATCCGCGTCTGCGTCGGCACTCCCGTTGCTTCGCTCAAGGCACAAACGCCCCGACGGCGCCATGGCGCAAAGCTGCGTCGCAATCCCGTCTTCGCGCGCAATGACATGCACCAGCGGGACATGCCGCGCGGACGGCGCATGGCGATCTGTCTTGGCGGCACGGTCTGGGCGAGGCAACATCGAAAACCTTTTGTTCACCGTCGAGAGCTGCGGAACCAATCCGCCTCTCGCCGCCCCATCGAATCGCGTGACATGCACGACGATTCACACTCCCCATTGATCCCAAAGGTGGAGAGCGATTCTGAACAAACCGTAAAAGGAATAAGGCAATATCTGGACTGGGAGACCCGCGGCTGCGAAGGCTAGCCGCCACCGTTGCTGCGGTCTTGCGCGTCGAGGATGGAATTGACTAACGCCTCGTCCACTACGCTGTCCGCATCCGGACGATCAAAAGAGTCTTTTACCAATTGGATGGTTTGGCGATAAGCCGCCAGGTAGGCCGAACAGGCTTTGCAGGCCGCAAAATGCATGCGGAACCGCATCCGCTTCAGGAACGACATTTCCCCGTCAAGGAAGTCATCCAAGCCTTCATCAACTTTTTCGCAAGTTACGCCGCCGGTAAACATCATCATTATCGTCTTCATCATTATGGTTTACTCGCCCGGGTCATCTGCCTTTGCGCCTCATACATAGTCACTCAAAACCGGGTCGAGCAGAGTTCTTAGCGCTGCTCGCGCGCGGTGGAGCCTGACTTTGACAGCACCAGAACTGATGCCGAGGGCCTGGGCGGCTTCATCGGTCGATAGTTCCTGGATGTCGCGGAGCAGGACGACGTTACGATAATTCTCCGGCAGTTGAGAAATCGCCTCGTGAATCAGAGTTTTGCGTTCCTGAACTTCCAGATCCGGCTCAATATTGTCTTCGCCGCGCCATACCGGATCGATCCGGTGGTCGGCTCCGTCGAAGTGAGGAATGAGGTCATCAATAGGGGCCTCAGCTTTGCGGCGCTTGGAGCGCAGTCGCATGAGCGCTGAATTAACCGCAATCCGATGCAACCAGCTAGTAAGCCTGGCCCGCCCCTCAAATCGGTCGATGGCCCGGAAGGCCTGCAAAAAGGCGTCCTGGAGGCAATCTTTGGCGTCTTCCTCGTTCTTGACGATGCCGCGGATCACAGCCAGAAGTCGGCCTGAATACTCCCGCACAATGAATTCATAAGCCGCCCGATCATGGACCTGCAGCGCCGCGATGAGCTCAGACTCGTCCGGCCGCTCAGGCAGCGGCGCAGGGGTCTGGGCTTGGGCAGCGGGTGGGCCTAGGTCCATTGGTTTGGCAGTCCTCGTCATTGCCTACGTCTTACCGGGATTTTGCCCCAGCGCCAACCACTTGCGCCAACACAGGCACGGCACATTGGGCGGAGCAGGGTAACTGTAGCCCCCATCAGAGCATCCAACCGGGCAAAACTGACCTTGGGAGACGAGTATGACTTCTTGGCGCACCCTTACAGCCGGTGCCTTGGCGCTATTGCTTTCCAGTTGCGACAGCCCGGCCCAATCCCCCGGCGAGAGTGACAGCGTGGATAGCGCTCAATTCAATCCTTTTGCAAGCGCGTGGCCAGAAACGGACTTCTCAAGGCGTTCCATTGATTTGGACGAGGTGATGGCAGGCGGCCCACCGCGCGATGGCATCCCGCCCATTGATGAGCCACAATTTGTCTCTGTCCGCGCCTCCGCTCTGGCTGATACCGTCCCGGTGATGAGCATCATCATCGATGGCGATGCGCGGACCTATCCGCTTTCCGTGCTCATGTGGCATGAAGTTGTCAACGATGTGGTTGGCGGTGAGCCCGTGGTGATCGCGTATTGCCCGCTGTGCAATTCCGGCGCGGCCTTCGCGCGGGAAATCAACGGCGTGGTTCATGACTTTGGCACATCGGGGCTTTTGCGCAATTCAGACTTGGTCATGTACGACCGCCAAAGCTTTAGCTGGTGGCAGCAGTTCACCGGTGAGGCGATTGTCGGCGAGATGACGGGCACGGAGTTGGAATGGATTCCGGTACGCATGGAATCTTTTGCAGAATTTGCTGCGCGCCACCGCAATGGCCGCGTTTTGGTCCCCAACAATCCGGGGGATCGCGACTATGGCGCCAACCCTTATGAGGGTTATGACACCTCCAATTGGCCGTTTTTATTTCGCGGCGAATTTGAAGACCCGATCTCTCCCCTGGCGCGCGTTGTCGTGGTGGGAACAGAGGCCTGGCCGTTGGATGTGGTGCGCGATGCCGGGGTCATCGAGAGCGGCAATCTTGTTTTGACCTGGCAGTCAGGCCAAAACTCCGCCCTTGATGCGCGCCAGATTGACCAAGGTACTGATGTGGGCACGGTTACTGTTCAACGTCGCACAGATAGCGGACTTGAAGATGCCGTTTACATGGTGCCCTTTGCCTTTGCATTTCGGGCGTTTCATCCAGATGGTACGCTTCACACCGAAATCGACTAAACGCCAGAATCAAATATGCAATAGACTTGTTTGATGGACTCGTGAAGGGGCCGCGACATGATCAGTATTGGTTTTGTATTAATTGCGCTTGCGATCTTTCTTTATTCGCTTGTCAGTATGCGGACGGAAAACTGGCCCATTACACCGCCGATGATCTTTGCCGGCCTTGGCCTCGTGCTCGGTAATTTTGGCTTCGGCCTCGCCCCCATGCACATTGAGAGCGAGGTCATTCACCTCATTGCTGAGATCGCTTTGGCATTGGTACTGTTTACTGATGCTGCACGCATTCGCCTGCCGTTATTATTCAAAGATCATGATCTGCCGGTACGGCTTTTGGCATTAGGCATGCCACTTACCATTGCCCTTGGTGCCGTGGCTGCCGTGTTGATTTTCCCCGGACTTACACTTTGGGAAGCCGCACTGCTGGCAGCTATTTTGGCGCCCACAGATGCGGCCCTGGGGCAAGCGGTGGTCATGAGCGAGCACGTGCCGCAGCGCATTCGCCAGGCCCTCAATGTGGAAAGCGGGCTCAACGACGGGATCGCACTTCCCGTTGTTCTGGTTTTTCTTTGTTTTGCCTTGCTTGAAGCTGGCTTCGGTCACGAAGCCGACCTGGTGCTCTTTACCGTAAGCCAGCTCGTTCTTGGGCCTATCGCCGGCATCGTCATCGGCGGAATTGGCGGGAAACTCATAGACTGGGCCGGCAAGCGCGGCTATATCGGCGGGAGCTTTCAAGGCATTGCCGCCATCTCGCTGGCGTTCCTGGCGTTTGCCGGGGCGGAACTTGTGGGCGGAAACGGGTTTATCGCTGCCTTTGTCGCCGGGTTGGCCCTTGGCCATTTCGCGCGCGGGCTTTCTGATTTCCTTTTGGAATTTGTCGAAGCCGAGGGCGAGATCTTGATCCTTGTGGTGTTTTTCTTGTTTGGCGCCACGCTGCTGCCAGAGGCCTTGGGTGCCCTTGACTGGCGGGTCTTTGCCTTTGCCGCCTTTGCTCTCACGATAATGCGTATGCTGCCGGTGTCCTTGAGCCTTCTGGGCACAGGTCTTGGCTGGCGCTCGCATTTGTTCTTGGGCTGGTTCGGGCCAAGGGGATTGGCCTCAATTCTATTCGTTTTGTTGGTTGTGAGTGCGGAAGGTGAGCTGCCAGGTAATGACCTCATTCTCGCCGTTACTATGGTCACCGTGGCGTTGAGCATTTTTGCCCACGGCCTGACCGCCGCCCCCGCTGCTGCTGCCTATGGCGGTCACTGCGCCATGATTTCAGGCAAGCCGGAACACCGGGTGGTGACGCCGGTGCCGTGGCGCAAGGCGGCGCCATCGAAAGCGTGATCGCTGTCACAGCAAAACAGCGCGCCTCAATATTGCTGCCAAATGACACGTTGCCCCCTACATGCGAAGGGTCTCAACGAACCCTTTTCAAGGGAGGGCACAATGACATCGCTCTGGAACGCATCGGCACCCCTCGCCAGCCGCTTTGTGCTAGGCTTGTTTGTCTTGGCGCTGGTTGCCTCTTTTGCACAAAGCTACCTGCTTTAGTCCTGGCACTCTTGCGCTGGGTCAAGCGGTGCTGGCCAAGAATGTTCCTGCTTATTAGTCTATGTCGCGCGAGACGGCGCGAGGGTGATTCGCCTTCGCGCCGCGCGGCGTTATGTGATGAGAAAGGAGCGCGGCCCTTGTCGGCACGGCTTCGCAAATTTGGTTGGGCATGGTGCATGCAAACTTCGCGTTTGAGAGCAGTGGCCGTGGGCTGCCTTATGGCCATCGGGCTCAGTGCTTGCGGCGCTGTCACTGCTGTGACCGATATGGTGCTGCCCCTGGACCCCGAATGGGAGCGCTGGGCCGCGCATCAACCCTATTCAGATTTGCGCGTTAATCACCGCCCTTGGAACCAATTCCTGCAAACCTATGCCCATGACGGGGAAGACGGCATCACGCGCCTTGGCTATCGCGACGTAACGCCCGCGCATCGGCAGGACCTTGATGACTATATTGAAGCGCTCAGTGTCCTACAGGTGACGCGCCTGACACGGGCGGAACAATTGGCCTATTGGATCAACCTCTACAATGCCCTGACCGTACAATTGGTGCTTGAGCATTACCCCTTGGAGAGCATTCGCCAGGTCACTTTTAATCGAAGTTTTGTGCCGAGCTTCCTTGTGGGTGATGGTCCTTGGGCTGAGGAACTTGTTGTTGTGGAAGGCATTCCTCTTTCCCTCGACAATATTGAGCACAGAATCCTGCGGCCAATTTTCCGCGACCCCCGCATTAGTTACGCGATGAATCGAGCGGCCCTCGGGTCACCAAATTTGCAGCGGCAATCCTTTGACCCGCGCCGGGCTGACCAACAACTCAACGATGCGGCCCGCGCCTTCGTAAATCACCCGCGCGGGGTGCGTATTGATGGCAATCGGGCAGGGGTGTCCTCCATCTATACCTGGTTCCGGGATGACTTTGGCGGCTCAGAAGAGGCCGTGTTGGTCCACTTGCGTAGCCACGCTGACGCCGGGCTTCTTGCGCGCCTGCAGGGGGTCACCCAGGTGCGCGATCAGGGCTTTGATTGGACGCTCAACGACACGCCATAGACCGGCCCTTGCCGCCGTTCCCGTCATGGGTTAATGCGCGAGGCACAAATAAGGACGATCATGGCCAAGAAACAAAAGACCTTTCGCCCCAAGGCGCGCCTCCCCAAAGGCCTACGCGACCAGTTCGGCATCAATGTGCGCGCGGAACAGGCGCTGCTGGCGCGGGTGCGGGCGCTGTTTGAAAGTTATGGCTTTGATCCGCTGGAAACGTCGGCTTTTGAATATGCCGATGCCTTGGGCAAGTTCTTGCCAGACGCCGACCGCCCCAATGAGGGCGTGTTTTCGTTTCAGGACGAAGACAAGCAATGGCTTTCGCTGCGCTATGATTTAACGGCGCCCCTGGCGCGATATGTGGCGCAAAACTACGATGGCCTGGTCAAGCCCTTGCGCCGCTATCAGGCCGGCCCTGTTTGGCGCAATGAGAAGCCCGGGCCAGGGCGTTTTCGTGAATTTGTGCAATTTGATGCCGACACGGTTGGCTCTCCCCTGATGGCCGCCGACGCCGAGATGGTTATGCTTCTTGCTGATACCATGGAAGCCATTGGCCTGCCGCGCGGTGATTACATTGTGCGCGTCAACAATCGCAAAGTTCTGAACGGGGTATTGGAGCGCATCGGGGTTCTTTATGGTGATGACCCAGATGTCGAGATCAAGCGCCTGACGGTACTGCGCGCCATCGACAAACTTGACCGGCTCGGCCCTGACGGGGTGCGCTTGCTACTTGGTAAGGGTCGCAAAGACGAAAGCGGCGACTTTACCAAAGGCGCAGGTCTTTCTGACGAGCAAATCGAAACGGTGATGGCGTTTACCGATGCGGGCGGTGGTCGCAATGGCGACGTGATTGCGCGCCTTGAGGCTCTCGTGGGCGATAGCGCCATGGGGCGCGAGGGGATCACCGAGCTTCAAGAGATCGCAGACCTTCTCATGGCAGCTGGGTATGGTGAGGACCGCGCAGCCATTGACCCCAGCGTGGTGCGCGGGCTTGGCTATTACACCGGCCCGGTGTTTGAGGTGGAACTGACTTTTGAGATCACCAATGATGATGGCCAGCTCATGCGCTTTGGCTCCGTGGCGTCCGGTGGGCGCTATGACGGCCTTGTGGAGCGCTTCAAGGGCATTGAAGTGCCCGCGACCGGGTGCTCCCTCGGTGTCAGTCGGCTTTTGGCGGCGCTTGAAGCAAAAGGCTTGGCGCTTGTGGACCAAGTGAGCGCGCCGGTGGTGGTGCTCGTGCTCGACAAAACGCGCGTAGGGGCAAGCCAATCCATGGTGCGTGATCTTCGCGCCGCAGGCATCCGCGCAGAGCTTTATCTCGGCGGCAGCGGGATGAAGGCGCAAATCAAATACGCCGACAAGCGCGCTAGCCCCATTGCGGTCATTGAGGGCGAAGATGAGGTGGCCAAGGGGGAGGTGACTTTGAAAGACCTCATTCTTGGCGCGCAATTGTCCTCCAGCATCAAAGACAACAAGGAATGGCGCGAAGATCAGCCCGCGCAAGTATCCGTTAAGCGCGGCGATCTTGTGGCTGAGGTAAAGAAGATGCTGGCACGTTATGATGGCTCATCATTATGAGCCCATCTGATCTATCCCTATTTCTCACCTCGTTTGTGACGCTGCTGGTGGTGATTGACCCGCCAGGTGTGGTGCCCATATTTGCCTCGCTGACCAGCGGCACGACGCGCGCCTATCGGTTCTCTATGGCGCTGCGGGGAACATTGGTGGCAACATTTATTCTCTTTGCATTTGCCTTTGGCGGTGAAGCGCTGCTCACCGCCGTCGGCATCACATTGCCAGCGTTCAGCACTGCGGGTGGGCTTTTGCTCTTCGTCATGGGCTTTGAGATGGTGTTCGAGAAACGCACCGCGCGCCGTAGCAAATTTGCCGAGCACGTGGCCGAAGAATCCCACCTTCGTCACCCCGATCAGCTCGGCCCCGAGGACATATCTGTTTTCCCCCTCGGTATTCCCATGCTTGCAGGCCCCGGTGCCATCGCCTCGACGGTGCTGCTCATGAGCGCCAATGAAGGCGCCCTTACGGCCCAAGGCGCGGTATTGGCCGCATTGGGGCTCGTGTTGGTCCTAACCTTCCTGTCGCTGGCCTTTTTGGCAGAGATCATTCACCGCGCCGGAGAGACGTTTTCATCCCTGCTCTCGCGCCTGATGGGCATCATGCTTTGCGCCCTGGCGGTGCAATATGTCTTCAACGGGCTCAAAGACGGCTTGCTGTCTTAACTGCGCCCGTTCTCGCTTGAGACATAGTGATAGTGCAGGCGCTCTTTCATCGGCGCGGGCAGTTCGGGAAGGCTTGAGCGGGGCAGCATGAAGGTGGCAAGAGAAAAAAGATCGCCAAAGACTTTGTGCTTTGCCGCTGCGGCACTGAGATAGCTATGGCCGGATGACCCGCCGGTCCCCACTTTTTGACCAATCATACGCTGCGCCATAAGGGCGTGGCGCGTACGCCAGTTGGTCATGGCCTCATCAATGTCCATCACCGCTGACAGGATACGAAATGGCGTCTGCAGCGCGGGTTCATCGCGGTAAAGATTGACGAACAGCGCTGCCTCAAGGGCGCGGCGGGAAAACGTCCAGGCACCGCTTTCCTTGAGCGCGTCATAGGCTGCGTCATCAAGAATGGCGTCGAGCATGGAACTGGCACGGCCCAAGTTCTCAAGCTGCTTTTCGCGATCAGATTCGCTGAGCTGGGGTTGCGCACGAATAATTTCAGCTTCGTGCTCCAACATGCCTTCGAGCGCTTTCATATATGAGGCACGAAAACTGAAATCGTCCGCGTCAAGAAAGGGTGTCCGCACGAGCCAGCCATCAAGCAGATCCCGCAAGGACGGCTCTTCATAGGCGGCGCGTAATTGCTTTTGCTCGTGCGGTTTCAGGCGCAAATCGACGTCTTGGCCGTCGAGCTGCACGCGATTGTGTTTGCGCAAGCCCATGCCTGTCTCTACCAGGCGGAACTGCAAACTCTGAAAGCCACTGGCAGGAAACAGCAAGTCGCGAAATTCCAAAAAATCCATGGGCGTCATGGTTTCCAGAATGTCCACCTGGTGGATGGCAACGCGCATGATCTCAAGTACGCGCGTGAGAGATTGCACCACGCGGCCCCCATCACGCTCATCAAACATTTCCCCGCCCAGAAGACTCTGGATCATGCCCATTTCGTGGAGTACTTGTTTGAACCAAAGCTCATAGGTTTGATGGATAATGATGAACAGGTGTTCGTCATGGGCGGGACGGCCTTTGCGGTCGCTCTCCGGTGTCTGACAATCAAGCAACTTGTCCAGGTGAAGATATTCGCCGTAATGCATTGAGATCCCCCGAGGCGTGTTATTCTGATGTTGGTTCTACGCCGGGAAGCGGTTCTCTGAAAACGGACCGAATGCCGCGGCTGAACCCTGCGGGCCAAATGCTGGCATGGGTGTCATCTGCAAAGGTGTAGCTGTCGAATACAAGCCCTTCGTAGCCCCGCTCATTGGTCTGCGCGACAAAGCGATTGAGCAAGGCCACCATGTCCTGATTGCCGTTCGCTTCGTAGCTGCCAACGCTGGCGGAAACCGCCTCCGGCAGCGCCGTGGTGGTCAGGGCGAAGCTGGCCTCGTAGTCAAAGATAAACTCACCTGCATACCAATAGGACGGGCTGATGATGACCCAGCGGGCGAAGAGATCCGGTTGTGTGAAGAGCGCCCAGGTGGTGAACAAGCCGCCGAAGGAATGGCCGGACAAGGTGCGATCTTCATCATCGATGGGATAGCGCCGTTCAAGCTCCGGCAGCAGGCGATCCGCGATAAAGCTGAGAAACGCCGGGCCGCCGCCAGAGTTGGCTTGGAACTCTGAGCCGTAGCCACCGGTTGGGTGAAATATTGGCGTGTAGTCCCGGCTTCGCGTCATGCGATAGAGTTCCTGATTGCCTTCGGCATCAGGATAGGCAATGGCGACAACAATCATTTCCGGCAATTGTCCTCGCTGCGCCAAATGCTGGGTCACATTGCGGGCGATGGCAAAAGAATAGTCAGCATCCAAAAGGACCAGCAGCGGATAGCTCTCCGGTGCCTCGTCAGTGTCATAGCTATCGGGCAAAGCCACGCGGATGTCATAGGTCTGGCCGATAGCGCGGCTGCGCAGTTCAAATGTTTCAGTGTTTGGAAGCTCGAACGCGCCACCTGTGCGGCGCTCATTAGAGCATCCAGCAAGAACGGCGACGGCAACACTTAGTCCAAGTAATACTAGCAGCGAACGCATGGTGGGCTCCGGGCCAGAGGCAAGGGAGCATTAGCCTATGCGCAGGATCGCCAAATGAAAAGGCGAGGGCCGCACCAGGCACCCCTCGCCTTCCTCACCCACCCGCGTTTGGGGGCGCTGGTGGTGACGGAGGATTAATCGTCTTCGTGGAACTCCATATCGCCGCGATCTATTTGAATGACTTCCACAAGGCTGGGGTCAGTGGTGCGGATGATGATCCGTGGGCCGCCGTCTTCGCCGGAGAGACGCTCAACAATGACAACGTCGCCGTCCACGTCGTCAATGACCAGCTCGCGGAGAAAGGACATGCTTTCCCCCAACTCACTAACCCAAGCATGCTCGCCATCTCTTGCGCGCACGAAAATGCCATCAGCTTCAAGACGCGCCATTTCTTCGGCAACTTCGGCCATGGCTTCAGCGCGAACAATCGCCATTTCCGCTTGGAGTTCGGCCATTTCCTCGCGGTTTTCAAACCACAGCTCACGCTGAATGTTTTGCTGGTCCATGGCCAGCTCAGCCATTTCAGCGCGAAGCTCTTCCATTTCTTCGCGTTGCTCACGCATTTCTTCACTGTCTGCCGCAAAGCCTTGACGGTTCAATGCTTCCATCTCGCGGGCGAGCTCTTGCAATTCTGCTTCCAGCTCTGCGCGCTCTTCTTCGCTCTCTAGGGTGAGCTCTACATGCAGCTCTTCCATTTCGCGGCCAAGCTCAGCCATTTCTTCTGCAAAGGCTTGGCTTTCAAGGTGCATTTCCTGGAACTCAATGTGCAGCTCGCCGCGTTCGGCCATTCGTTCGCTAAACTCGACCAAGCGCTCTTCCACCATGCGGGTGATTTCGGATTCGCTGATAACCGTATCGCCGTTGAAGAAAACATTGCCGTCGTCGCCAAATTCAACAACGCGGAAGTCAGCGCCAGAACAGCTAATCGCGCCTGCCGCTTCATCGCCCCCTGCGGGAACAAAGACGCACATACGGGTGCGTTCTTCGCCGTCATGGATTTCATCGATGACCATGCGGATGCGCGTTTCTTCTTCGCCGCCTGACGAGACAAATACCTCGTCGCCCATGGCCGATGTGGCGCATGCGCCCAAAAATAAACTCGCGCCGAGTGCAGCGCCTGCTGACCATTTCATAAAGGCCCCCAATGAGGTGAGTGTGTTTTCCATGAGGGTCATACTGTCATCTCCAAGCTTACCGGCCCGTGGCCGTATTATTACAATTTGGCAATGTTGGAAGCGCCATAGAAAAAGGCCGCGAGAGGAAACCCCCTCGCGACCCTTCGAAGATTACGCTGGTTGGTCTGAGCTTAGAAGCCCATACCGCCCATACCGCCCATGCCGCCCATATCGGGCATCGCAGGTGCAGCGCCATCATCTTTTTTGGGTGCGTCCGCAACCATAGCTTCTGTGGTGATCAGAAGACCCGCGACGGAGGCTGCGTCTTGCAGCGCGTGGCGGACAACCTTGGTGGGGTCAATAATGCCCCATTCAACCAGGTCGCCATATTCTTCTGTCTGTGCGTTAAAGCCAAACGTCTTGGACTTCTGCTCAAGCAGCTTGCCCACGACGATGGAGCCTTCGACGCCCGCATTTTCGACGATCTGACGAATCGGTGCTTGCAGGGCACGTGCGACGATATTGACGCCCGCTTTTTGGTCGGCATTTTCGCCTTCCAGGCCGGCAAGAACTTTCGAGGCATAAAGAAGCGCGGTACCGCCGCCAGGGACGATGCCTTCTTCCACCGCAGCGCGGGTGGCGTTGAGGGCGTCATCGACGCGATCTTTGCGTTCTTTCACTTCGATTTCGGTGGCGCCCCCAACGCGGATCACGGCAACACCGCCAGCCAATTTGGCCAGACGTTCTTGCAGCTTTTCCTTGTCGTAGTCAGACGTGGTGTCTTCGACCTGACGACGGATCTGACTGACACGTGCAGCGATTTCCGTCTTCTTGCCTGCGCCATCGACGATGGTCGTGTCGTCTTTGGTGATGCGGACTTTCTTCGATGTCCCAAGCATGTCGAGAGTGACGTTTTCAAGCTTGATGCCGAGGTCTTCGCTGATCACCTGACCGCCGGTCAGGATGGCGATGTCTTCCAGCATGGCTTTACGACGATCACCAAAGCCTGGTGCCTTCACGGCAGCGATCTTGAGGCCGCCACGCAGCTTGTTCACAACCAATGTCGCAAGGGCTTCGCCCTCAACATCCTCGGCAATGATCAAAAGCGGGCGGGAAGATTGCACAACAGCTTCAAGGATCGGCAGAAGGGCTTGCAGATTGCCGAGCTTCTTCTCATGCAGAAGAATAAACGGGTCTTCCAGGTCAGCAACCATCTTGTCGGCATTGGTCACGAAGTAAGGTGACAGATAGCCACGATCAAACTGCATGCCTTCGACGACTTCAAGTTCGGTATCGAGCGACTTGGCTTCTTCAACGGTGATGACGCCTTCATTGCCGACTTTTTCCATGGCTTCAGCGATCAATTCGCCAATGTCATGTTCGCCGTTAGATGAGATCGTGCCGACTTGGGCAATCTCGCCCGCGTCTTTGATCTTCTTTGAGCGCTTTTTAAGGTCCGCCACGACAGCCGCAACAGCCAGCTCAACGCCGCGCTTCAGGTCCATGGGATTCATGCCCGCGGCAACGGCTTTGGAGCCTTCGCGCACGATGGATTGGGCCAGAACTGTTGCTGTGGTGGTGCCGTCGCCCGCTTCATCGTTGGTCTTGGAGGCAACTTCGCGCACCATTTGGGCGCCCATATTTTCGAACTTGTCTTCCAGTTCGATTTCCTTGGCCACTGTGACGCCGTCTTTCGTGGTGCGCGGGGCACCGAAAGAGCGGTCGATCACGACGTTGCGGCCTTTCGGGCCGAGCGTCACTTTTACAGCATTGGCCAGGATGTCGACACCGCGCAGCATGCGCTCGCGGGCATCGGCAGAGAATTTGACTTCTTTTGCAGCCATTGGTCTCAAACTCCTGAGATTGAATTGATTTCAGTTATAAAAAAACTGCGTCGGCGATGTTCGCTTACGCAGCTTTTCTTTTTGCAGGGGCCTTCTTTTTCGCAGGCGCTTTGCCTTCGAGAATGCCCATGATGTCGCTTTCTTTCATGATCAGCAGCTCTTCGCCGTTGACCTTTACTTCCGTGCCCGACCACTTGCCGAAAATCACGGTGTCGCCAGCTTTAACGTCGAGCGGCACGATCTTGCCGTCTTCGTTGCGGGCGCCGGTACCTATGGCAACGATTTCGCCTTGTTGGGGCTTTTCAGTTGCGCTGTCGGGAATGATGATCCCCCCGGCGGTCTTGGTGTCTTCTTCAACACGACGAACGACCACGCGGTCATGCAGAGGACGAAATTTCATCTTCCGCTTCTCCTATTGCTTGGTTGAAAATAATTTTTCACTACAACTAGAAGTCGCTGTTAGCACTCACTAGAATTGAGTGCCACCAGCCTTCGTAGGCGGAAGTAAGGATGGTGGGGGGCAGAGTCAAGGGGGTAGCCTTGCTTCCCAACCTCAATCTGTACTTCTTCTTCGCGTCCCCCGTACCCGCCTTCGCGGGCACGAAGCTTGACCGGGGGACCCAGTCTGACCGCCCTCCCAATTCGTCATGCCCGGAACTTGATCCGGGCATCTGGCTGAGGTGCGGCTCGATTCTGCCGGGCAAGCAGAAAAGCCGCCAGATCCCCGGGTCTCGTTACTGCGCGCCCGAGGATGACGCGAGTTAGGGGTTGTGGCACGGTGCCTCCATGAACGACGACCCCTTTGAGTCTCAGCCCGAACCCCTGCTGCCCGCAGGCGGCAACCTGCCGCCGTGGATGGCGGCCCTGCGCGATTTATTGGTGTTCCAGGGCAAGCTGTTCCTTGATTGGGGGCGGGATTTGATCCTGGCACCGGTGGCCGTGGTGGCGCTGCTGGCGGGCCTGGTCACGCGGCCCGCGGATCCGGGGTATTTCTTTTATCGCCTGATGACCTGGGGCCGGGTCTCGGACCGCTTCATCGGGCTTTTCTCCGCCGGGGCGCATCGCGGCGAGGGCGAAGTGGGCGCGGGCAACATTCCGTCCCTCGACGATTTGGTGGGGCATTTGGAAAATGTCATCGTGACGGAGCATCAATCGGGGGAGCTCAGCGCCAAGGCCAAGGCCCGGATCAACGAGGCGCTAGAACAGCTCGACGCCCGCATCGAGGCGGAAGAAACCGGCACGGCCAATCGGCTTCGTGACGCGGCGCTCCGCGTGCGCAATCGCATCAAGGATGGGCGGGGTTAGCTTGGTTTTGGACCGGGAAGTGAGGGTGCGTCCAACACCGTGATCACGACCAGCATGGTTGCAAACATTGCTGCCATGCCTAGCCAGGCCGCAGCCAATTGCCCAAGAGCGCCCGGCAATGATGTGGTGTAGGCGGAGAACAAACTCACACCCAGCAATGCGCCACCTAGAAACGGTAGCCCAATAGTAATCATGCTGCCCATTGTGTAGGCCAATTGCTCAGACAAGGATGGCTGTGCTGCAGACGAATTCAAGACTTCGCTGTCTGCCAGGGCTGTCTCGACAGACTTCTGAGTGAGCCGGAAAACGAAAAATGTTGTTGGAAAAATGATCAACGCCGCTGGGAAAATGGCGACTGGGCCAAGGCTGCCGAGCCCTAGGTGTGCAAAAATTGCAGAAACAATGGTCATGGCTATTCCAGCCGAGCCAATAAAGGTCAGAATTGTAAAGTAAAGCCCGCGTAGAAGTGAGCGGGCTATACGCTTGGCGTCGCCATCTGCATTGACAGCAAAAACTCTCATGCGTGGCGATGCCGTTGCCGTTACCGTGTAAGTGAAGAGTGCGTTTAGGGGATTTGGCGGCGGCCGAGTGTCTGCGATTCGCACCAGAGGTCGGCCCATTTCATCTCTTGCTACAAAAGCTCCAAGCATTTGCATGTCCTCACTTTCCTTGAGCATAGCCCAAAATTGTGCTCTTGACACGAGGTTAGCATATGCTAACTTCTTGCTATGACAAGATCCACATTCGACATTGCGGCCCTCCTTGCGGAAGACGGCGCCGCCCCCGCCAAGGCCGCCATATTGAAGGCGGCGCTGACATTGTTTGCAGCAAACGGCATCGATGGGGTCAGCATCCGCGATGTGGCGGAAGAAGCCGGGTTTACCAATCCCGCGCTCTATAAGCACTACAAGTCCAAAGAAGCCATGGCGGCAGATCTGTTTGAGACCTGCTACCGTTTTATGGTGGCGCGGATGGAGCGTGCGGCACACGCCGGGTTGCCATTTCACGGGGCGCTGGACGGCTACATGGCAACGCTTATGCAGCTCTATGTGGACGCGCCTGAAGCGCTTGATTTCGTCAATGACAACTTGCCCCGGTTTTGGGGCGACATGCCGGAAGGCCTGAAAGCCCGCACGCAAGTGACGCAAGTGCGAGAGCTGCTCTTGCGCGGCCGCAAAGAAGGCGCGGTGACGCGGGACCAGCCGCTAGAGCTGCAAGTGGTCTTTGTGGTCGGCGTTGTGGGGCAGCTCGCCCGCATGGCGCGGCAGGGCGGCCTCTCCAAACCCGTCACCGCCTATCGCAAAGATTGCTTTGTCATGTTGGAGAAATTGTTCGCGTAAAAAAGTTGGGCTCGTTTTTTTGAACCATAAGTTAGCAAATGCTAACGCCGAAATGCTGAAGGAGAGAAAACATGCATGCCGCCAATCACGCCATTACGGCGCTTGCCATCAAAAAAATCGCGCCAACCGCGCCACTGATCCCGTTGCTTGTATCCGTACAGGCCGCCGAGCTTTTGTGGGTCGGGTTTCATTTTGTCGGGTGGGAGTGGTCGCGTGTGGACAGCCCCATGAACTCTATCGCCAATGTGCATTTTGAGCACATGCCGTGGTCCCATTCCATTTTCGCCGGAATAATCCTGGCGCTGTTGTTTGCAGCCTTGGGGGCAGCCCTTTGGAAGCAGTGGACTGTGGCGGCGGCTTTGGCGGTTGGGGCCTTTAGCCATGTGGCTCTCGATCTACTGCTCCATGCGCCAGACATTGCCGTCGCGCCTTTTCTGGATATGCCCAAGCTGGGGCTGGGCCCCTATGGCAGCGCGCCTGCGCTTGCCTTTGTACTTGAGATTGCGTTTGGCTTGGCGATCTGGCGGCTTATTGGCGGCGGCAAGTGGTTGCTGGGGCTGCTTGTTCTCTTCAACGCTGTCGGCGTTACATTTTATCTGCCGCAACTTCACGGGGGCGAGGTCGCGCTTGCGGGGCAGCCCATGCAGATGGTCACCTTCGTGGCGTTGCAAATCGTGTTGACTCTACCGCTGACCTATTTCTTCGCGCCGCGCTGGATGCGGCGACGAGCTTAAGCGCCTTCGTGGGAATACCAGCCTGTGATGGCGACCCTTGGATACATGGCAAAGGGGGCGATCAGACCCACCGCGTGAGGTACCGGCACGGTGAAGACATTGAGTGAATTGAAGTCCGGCAAAAACGCCTCGTCCACTTTTGTCACGCGGTCGGTATAGAACTTCAGCTCGCCGCCCCAATCGGGCCGCCAGGCTTTGGTGAAATTAAACACGAACGCCGCGCGGCGGTCCTTGTTGGGGATTTTGTCGGTGTGGATATTGAGAAAATGCCCCGGCGCATACCAGGTGGCGTGGCCACCCCCTGCGTTAATTTCATTATCGCCGGTAAGGGCGCGGAAAAACGCGATCATCTTGTCAGACACCACAAAATCATCAAATGCCTGCAAAGGGTGGTCAGGTACTTTGCCTTCGGCAATGCGCTCATGAAACTTGAAGGTGTTATAGGCAAAGCCAAAACCATTGCTCGCCACGCGTTTGGTATTTTGGGCAAAGGCCGCGCGCTCTTGCGGCGCCATAGCGGTTAGCTCTTTGAAGCTTGTGTATTGGTCCACATTGCCGTCGAACCAGGTCAGCTCCCACTCAACCTGCTTGTCCAGGATCGCGTAAATCTGATCGGCGGTCTCATCGGTAAAGATATTTGGAATGTGGATGCGCTTTTTGTCCGCATAGGCTTTGGCCAGTGCATCGATGTCAATTTCAGGATTGAGCTGAATTTCAAGGGCCGTCATGGGGTGCGCCGAATTCTAAAGCTGAAGGTTCTTGGCTGGGCGCACAGTGATCTCAAACACATCTACATTGATGGGTTGGGTCACGGCATAGAGCACCGCGCGCGCAATATCGTCCGCATGGAGCAATAGGGTCGGCGCTGCTTTGTTGATCTGGTCTTGCACATCTTGCGGCAACGTCATGCCGGGGGTGAACTCAAGGTCCAGACCCAACATGCCGAGCACAGCATTGATGGTCTCTGGCGAAAAATTGCGCGCAAAATTGGTGATCACCGCGCCGGGGCAGACATTGACCACGCGAATGTTGTCGTCCTCGGTTTCACTGCGCAGGGTGGTGGCGATGGAACTGACCATGGCTTTGGTTGCGCCATAAACGCCGCTGGCATCGCCGCGGGCTGCGGTGGATGAAATATTGACGATATGGCCGTGATGGCCGCCAGCGCGCATCACTTGGAGCGCTTTTTGCGACCCCGTCAGCAGCGCCAAAATGTTGACGTCCACCATTTGGCGCCATTTGTCCGGGTCGGCGTCAGCGATGGAGCCGGGGTAGGACAGCCCGGCATTATTGACCAGGATGTTGAAGGTGCCGGTCTCGCTGGCGGCACGGTCGATGAAGCCTTGAAATTTTGCCGCATCGCGAATGTCGAAGGCGTCGCTAATGATTTTGCCGTCCACATGAGCGACCGCCGTTGCCAGTTCATCAAGCACGTCCTGGCGTCGCCCGGTGGCATAGACCGTGGCCCCTGCCGCTGCCAGCTTCAGCGCCGTGGCGCGGCCAATGCCGCTTGATGCCCCGGTAACGAGGGCGGTTTTACCTTTGAGCTTTGTATCCGGCATGGGGGTCTCCTTGAGATTTACGGGCACTCTAACGCGGCAGTGCTGGCCTTGGCGAGGGCACGAGGGTTATTGTTCTACAAAGATGCGAGGGGAGCACGCAGTGTCATCATCCGTCATTGAGCAAGTGGGCCGCGCGCTGATCGGCAAGCCCGGGGGGCGCTCGGAAATCCCGACGCCGGCGCTGGTGATTGATCTGCCTGCGTTTGAGGCCAATTTGGCGCGCATGGCCGCCCATTGCCGGTCTGAGGGGCTTGGACTTCGGCCTCACGCCAAAACCCATAAATGCGCTGAGATCGCCCGGCGGCAGTTGGCCGCTGGCGCGGTGGGGATTTGTTGCGCCAAACTCGCCGAAGCCGAAGCTTTGGCGGCGCATGGGGTTCAAAAAATCCTGCTCACTTCCCCGTTGGTGACCAAGGGCTCCCTTGCTCGCGCCATTGCTTTGAACGAGCTGATTGATGAATTGATCATCACTGTCGATCATCCAGACGGTGTGCGAGATTTGGATCTTGCCGCCGACGCGGCGGGCAAAGCCATGCGTGTGCTGATCGATGTTGATGTGGGGCTGCATCGCACCGGCATTGGCCTTGGTCAGGACTTTGAACCTCTGGCGCGGCAGATCGACGATGCAAGGGCGCTCACATTCTGCGGCCTGCAAGGCTATGCCGGTCAACTAATGCATGTGGAAGACAATGACGAGCGCACGCAAAAATCACTTGAAGTGATGGACATGTTGGCAACGGCGCGGGCGCGGGCGGAAAATCTAGGGATGGATTGCCCCATCGTCAGCGGCGGCGGCACGGGAACCTATGACATTGATCCCCAAGCAGGTGTGCTGAGCGATCTGCAAGGGGGGTCATATATCTTTATGGACCGGCAATATGGCGAGGTTGCTACCAAGGAGGGCCGGCTTCCCTTTGCGCCTGCGCTCTTTGTGCAGATGACGGTGATCAGCGCCAACACGCCGGGTATCGTTACAACCGATGCAGGGTTCAAGGCCTTCGCCACCGATGCAGATGCGCCGGTGCTGCATAGCGGTGCCCCTGAGGGGGCTGCGTTCTTCTTCTTTGGAGATGAGCAAGGGGGTGTGGCGCTGGCCAATCCCGAGACCGACCACCTGCCGCGCGGGGCCGTGCTCAGCTGCATTGTGCCCCATTGCGACCCGACAGTGAATCTCTACGACGCTTATTATGTCGTGGATGGCGACCGGGTGGTGGACATCTGGCCCATCGAAGCGCGCGGGGCCAGTCAATAAGTTTCACAGCGCGCGATGGACCTGCTAGCGTCGCGCAAATCACTTTTCAAAGGACTTGAAATGGCACTTGCTCACGACGGCGTGACGCCGAACGATCTTGATCCCCTGTGGTTGCCGTTTACCCCCAACGATAGTTTTAAGCGCCGCCCGCGCATGATCGCGCGCGCCAAGGGCATGCATTACTATACGCCGGAGGGGCGCGAAATTCTCGATGCGACAGCGGGGCTTTGGTGTTGCAATGCAGGCCATGGCCGCGACCCCATCGTGAAAGCGGTGCAGGACCAGGTGGCTGAGCTCGACTTCGCCCCTGTATTCCAATACGCCCACCCTAAAGCTTTTGAGACCGCCTCGCGCATAGCAGCTTTGGCGCCGAGTGATCTTGATCATGTGTTTTTTGCTAACTCAGGTTCTGAGGCGGTGGATAGCGCGCTGAAAATTGCGCTCGCCTATCATCGCTACAATGGCGACGGTACGCGGACGCGGTTTATCGGGCGCGAACGGGGCTATCACGGGGTTGGCTTTGGCGGCATTTCTGTGGGCGGCATGGTCAACAATCGGAAATTTTTTGGCCCCCTGCTGGCGGGCACCGATCACCTGCCGCATACCTATAATCGCGACGAGCAAGCCTTCACCAAAGGCGAGCCCGAGTGGGGCGCGCACTTGGCTGATGAGCTTGAAAATATTGTCGCGCTTCATGATGCATCTACGATTGCTGCGGTGATTGTCGAGCCCATGGCGGGGTCCACCGGGGTGCTGCCGCCGCCCAAGGGATATTTGAAACGCCTGCGCGAGATTTGTGATCGTCATGGCATCTTGCTGATCTTTGACGAAGTTATTTGCGCCTTCGGCCGGCTTGGCGCGTCTTTCGCCGCTGAACGCTATGGCGTTATTCCGGACATGATTTGTTTTGCGAAAGGCATCACCTCAGGGGTCATTCCCATGGGCGGCGTCATTTGCCGCAACCATGTGCATGACGTGATCAATGGCGAGGCGGAAGATCACGAGATCCGCTTGTTCCATGGCTACACCTATAGCGCCCACCCCATGGCCTGCGCTGCTGCGCTGGCCACGCTCAATCTCTATCGCGATGAGGGTTTGTTTGAGAACTCAAAGCGGCTTGAGCCGGTGTTTGCGGATGCCTGCCACAGCGTGCGCGACAAGTGTTCCAGCGTGCAAGACATTCGCACCCTTGGATTGGCCGCAGCATTTGACGTTGAGCCTATCGAAGGCAAGCCCGGCAAGCGCGGCTATGACGCGGTGGAGTATGCATTCCACGATGTGGGCATCATGTTACGCGTGTCCGGTGACACGATTTGCCTGACCCCGCCGCTCATCGCCACCGAAGATCATATTGCTGAGATGGTTGAGAAGACGGCGAAGGTCATCGCTCACATTTCCTAGCGCTAGCTTTGCTGCCTGTGCATCGACTGTGATGCCGGGCACTGCGCCCCCCTGATCTGCCGTGAGACGCTTGGCCTGTCGCCCCTTCCCGAGCGACACATTCCGAGGCCTCGCGCGGGCGTGCATTCCCGTGATGTGTCGGATTCCGAGCCTTGGAGGGTTTTTGGCTGTCCGCAAGGTACTTAAAACGGACCCAAAGACCCTCCTTCGGCTTTGAAAAGCTTAGTTTTCTGCGGTCGGGGCAGGGCGCCCGCAGGCCTGTAGCGTATGTCACATAGGAATCTGCGTAATCGTGATTACCTAAGTGCTGTCCCCTGATTGGCTCAGCCCGCAAGGGAGACGGGAAAGGGTCTTGTCCTCGCTAGACAGTCCCATACTCGCACCACGGCCCTTCCCCCGAGCAGCTGATCATGAATGACCCCGGCCACGTCCTCGCGGTCGGGGTTTTTCACATTTGGGCAAGGCAAAATTATTCGCTGGGAAGAACCGGCGAGACGCGCTCGCATAAAGTGCGGAGTTTTTTGATCTCACGAATGTACAGCGTCTTGGATTTGCGCTCCGCGATATTGGCTTGTGCCAACTGGCTCAATACCCGTGCCACGGTTTCCCGTGTCGTGCTTGCTTCTGCCGCGATGGTGGCTTGGGTCGGCAGCGGGTAGATCAGCCAGCTATCAGGGCGTACGGGGTCTTCGCGGCTCATTTTGATCAGTTGGCTATAAACCCGCTGATACGCAGAAAGCGTTGCGAGATCCATGATCCGCTCATCGCAATCGCGCACAATGGCAGCAAGCTTGCTGAGCACCTCAAGGGCAATGAAAGAATTATCTCTGAGAAGTTGGCAGAAGGTCTCCGGTGCAAGCGCCGCCAAACGGCAATCTTCTGCGGCAACAACATTTGCTGAGCGCGGTTTGCCATCAATAGCCGAAAGCTCGCCGAAATAGTCGCCTTCGCCTTTTTGCGCGAAAGCAACTTCGCGGCCAGAAAGCGAAAAATTCTTGATCGCCACACTGCCTTGGACGACAAAAAAGATGTCGCGGTTTTCGCACTCTTTGTTCAGAATTTCTTCGCCCGCGCGCGCGTTCAGCCAGCGGCATTCCCCTTCCAGTACCTGCAAGTCTTCGGCGCTGAGGGTTTTCAGCAGGCGGATGCCAGCTAAACTGCCTGCGGAATCGTTCGCGGCTTGAGGGCGTGATTCAGATGGGGTCATGGACCGGCGGATAATGCTCGCTTTTTGTGTACTCACGGCGGGGCTCCTCATGAAAGTCAGAAATTGCGTTCAATTCCTGCACGGACCGAGACCTCGTCGTGTTCCCCCACAACAACCCGTTAACAGCGTGTTAAGCTTACATCAGTGAATAGCAAACGCATCAGGATCGTGACAGGCGCACAAGTGAATCTTGGATGGATGTGAGCACAATCACACCCGCATGGGCAATGTCGCTTTTCATTTTCGCTTAAAAAACCATGACCGTCGGGTTAACCGCCAGCAATGGTTGCGCCCCCGTCAATGACGATGCCTTGCCCGGTGGTGAACGATCCGGCCTCAGATGCCAGCAAGACAGCCATTCCGGCAATCTCATCAGGCTCCCCAATGCGTTTGAGGGGGGCACCGGCGGTTGAGGCCTTCAAGATGTCAGGATCTTCCCACAACGCCCTGGCAAAATCAGTTCTGATAAGCCCCGGCGCAATGGCGTTGGCGGTAATGCCATACGCGCCATATTCCACGGCCAGATTTCGCGCGAGCTGAAAATCCGCCGCTTTGGAAATGGCGTAGGCGCCCAGTAGTGCTGAGCCTTTGAGGCCTCCGATGGATGAAATGATAATAATCCGCCCCTCGCCGCGCGCCTTCATTTGCGGCAACACCATATTGCAAAGCCAGAAATTGCTTTTGACGTTGCAATCCATGATTTTTTCAAACGCGGCATCAGGGCAATCAATGGAGGGGCCGAAATAGGGGTTTACCGCCGCATTACAGACCAGCACATCCACCTGGCCCAGGGCATTTTCAGTCGTATCCACCAAGTTCTGGAGTTGTTCCTTGTGCGAGATATTGCACGGGATGGACGCGGCGGTGCCCTTGCCAAATTCTTGGTTAATTTCCTGGGTCACAGCGTCGCAGGCATCGGCCTTGCGGCTGGAGACCACAACCTTCGCGCCTGCCTCTGCCATACGAAAGGCAATGGCTTTGCCGATGCCGCGGGTTGAACCGGTGATGATGGCAACTTTTCCTGAAAGGTCGAACAAGCTCATAATAAGCCCCTTTTTTGCTGATTTCGGCGATTGGAGCGCGATTGGCTCTTTATCGCAAGCGTGCTCAGTTGTAGCGTATGAACAGGCAGGGGCAGTTGAGTATGGCCCAAAGGAACATATCTAACGCGTGTAGGCGGGCGGGGTGTTCTGTTTTCCCTAGAACATTGATGGGCCTAGTGATTCCGGTGCGATGGGAACCGGCGACTTATGGAGAGGAAATTCCTCATGAAGAAAGTTTTGACCATAGCTGCAGCGACCATGTTTTTGGCCGCGTGTACTACAACAGACCCCTATACCGGTGAGGAGCGGACAAGTCGCGCGACGCAAGGTGCCATCATTGGTGCACTTGGCGGTGCCATAATCGGCGCGCTCACAAATACCTCAGACGGCGAGCAGATGGCGAAGAATGCGCTTCTGGGTGCTGGCATTGGGGCATTGGCTGGTGGGGCCATTGGCCATTATCAGGACGAACAAGAAGCTGAACTTCGCCGCCGCCTGCAAGGCACCGGCGTGCAGATCTATCGCGATGGCGATTACATCGAACTGATCATGCCGAGCAATATTACCTTCGACACAGGCAGTGATCGTATTCGGGACGACTTTCAGCAAGTCCTCCGTTCGGTTGCCATTGTCGTGAAGGAGTACGACCAAACCTACATTTATGTGGACGGCCACACAGATACGACCGGGTCCCACGAATTTAATCAGGATCTGTCCGAGCGCCGTGCATGGGCAGTGGCGGATCGCCTCATTCGTCGCGAAGTCCTTCCGGGGCGGCTTATCGTCCGCGGCTATGGCGAAACCCGGCCCCTAGTGCCAACCGGCAATAATGTGAACGAGCCGCAAAATCGCCGGGTTGAGATTCAGATCGTTCCCTTTACGGATGATCGAAACTACTAAGACTTCCTTCCCGACCAATTGACCAGGCCGGACCCTCTGGGGTTCGGCCTTTTTTGGGGGCGGCAAAATACAGTTAACGGCTTGGCAAGGGCCTGGGTTCAAACTGGCATCGAACCTGAAATCGCTGCCCGGGCGCCCATATATGTCGTTTTTGACCAATACATTGATCCTTGGATCCTACATCGTTGTGGCTGTGGCCCTTTCTCTGGGGCTGCAAGCGTTCCTTGATGTCTCCGAATTCGTCGGCTGGTTGGCTTCGGCAGTATTTTTCCTATTCGCCGCTCAGATCCATGCCGCCCTGAACCGGTCCCATGAAAATGAGCTGATCACCGACGCCATGGCGGCGGCGAAAAAATCTATGGTGGCCATTGAGCAGGAAAACGAAACGCTCAGGGAACGTTTGGATACCCTCAAAGCGCATGTGGACCGCACCGACAAGGCGCGCAACATGAAGCTGGTTTCTGAAATGAAGGTCTTGGAAAGCCTTGTGCAGCAAATGGCATCAAATGTTTTGCGCCAGGCGAAATTGGAAGCTGGCGACGATGTCGAAGATAAGGACGAAGTTCTGAACCCCGGATGGAGCATAGGCGGTTTTGACCGCGCCAACCCCAGTGGGTTTGATCGCGCGTCCGATGAGGCGCTTTTGAGCGAAGTGCGTCAGTCGCTGCAAGAAGATCGCGTTGATCTGTATTTGCAGCCCATTGTCTCGCTGCCGCAACGCAAGACGCGATACTATGAAGCCTTGACGCGGTTGAGATCCGAAGAAGGCCAGATCATCATGCCGCGGCATTATTTGCGTGTGGCGGAGCGGGCCGGATTGATTACCACGATCGACAACTTACTGTTGTTCCGATGCGTCAAAGTATTGCGGCGATTGATCGAGAGCTCACGTGACATTGGCGTGTTTTGCAACATTTCAGCTCACTCCCTGCAAGACGATGTGTTTTTCCCGCAATTTCTTGAGTACATGGAAAATCAGAGTGATCTGGCAAGCCGCCTTATATTCGAGTTTGGTCAGGACACTGTGGATATGTGCGGGCCCATGGAGCTTGCCAATTTGCGTCGACTGGCGGGATTTGGATTTACCTTCTCCGTCGATCGGGTGACGTCTCTGGTCCTTGACCCAGCATTTCTGCGGGACCGGGGTTTTCGATTTGCCAAAGTGCCAGCCCAGGTTCTGCTGGACGATGGCCGGCGAGACAATTCACAAGACCGGGTGGCCGCGCTTAAAGACTCTCTTGGACGGGTGGGGCTTGATCTTATCGCGGAGCAGATTGAAGACGCCCGCGTGATGGACCAAATCGTCTCGCTTGGAGTGGACTTTGGCCAAGGCTACCTCTTTGGCGAACCCCGCCCCTTGCGTCGCAATGCAGTGGAACCAAGCGCCATCGCCGGCTCCCGCGCTGCCTAAGTCCGGGCACCTCTATTCCTCTTTGGCCGATGACCGGTTGCAGCTAACGACCCCCATCACTAAGGTGCGGCGCGAATTCGCATACCCATCGAAAGGACCAATTGCATGAGCCGCCAAGTCGGACTTTATATTGAGGACTTAAGCGAAGGCCAAAGCGCCAGCTTCACCAAAACTGTAACAGAGACCGATGTGGTTCTGTTTGCAGGCATTTCAGGGGATACAAATCCCGTTCACGTCGATGCGGAGTTCGCCAAGGGGACAATTTTCAAGGAGCGTATCGCCCACGGCATGCTCACGGCGGGATTTATCTCTACGGTTTTGGGTACAAAAATGCCTGGACCCGGCGCGATCTATTTGAGTCAAACGCTGAATTTCAAAGCGCCGGTAAAAATTGGCGATACGGTAACAGCCCTCTGCACCGTTGCGACCATCAAAGTTGAAAAGCGCCGTGCGCTCATTCATTGCCAATGCAAAGTGGGCGACACTGTCGTCGTCGAGGGTGAAGCGGTCATCATGGTGCCGTCGCGCAAGACGTAAAAGGCGCGCCATGGAAATCATCGACCACTACATTGATATTCCTGCGACCGCCAAAGGCGCCGTCATTGTGATCGGTAACTTTGACGGTGTTCATCGCGGGCATGCCATTGTCATCGAACGCGCGAAAGCCCAAGCGGACAAGCTGAACGCCCCATTGGCCGTGATGTCGTTTGAACCGCACCCGCGGGATTACTTTGCGCCCAATGCGCCGCCGTTTCGTTTGTCCACGAACACAACCCGCGCCCGTCTTCTTGAGGCACATCACGTCGATATCGTCTTTCAACTCCCCTTCGATCAAGCTCTCGCCACCAAGGAAGCAGAAGATTTTGTGCGTGACGTATTGGTGGGCGGGCTTAAGGCACGCCACGTGGTTGTGGGTTATGATTTTTGCTTTGGGAAGGGCCGCAAAGGCGATACCGCGCTGCTAGAGGTCATGGGTGCGGAATTGGGGTTTGGCACAACTATTGTAGCGCCGGTCACGCCTTCGGGAGAGGAGGAAGTTTATTCCTCCACGCGGATTCGTGATGCCTTGCGAGACGGTCGCCCGGAAGATGCTGCCAAACTGCTGGGTCATTGGTGGACTATCGAAGGCGTTGTGCAAAAGGGTGAACAGCGCGGCCGCACCATTGGGTTCCCCACGGCCAATCTGTCGCTGGGGCGCTATCTCCATCCGGCTTATGGCGTCTATGCGGTGCAGGCAACGATTTATGACGGCCCCCACAAAGGGTGCTATGCCGGGGTTGCCAATCTTGGCCGCCGCCCGACCTTTGATGCCACAGACATTTTGCTGGAAACGTTTTTACTTGAATTCGAGGGCGACATTTACAACGCCGACATGGGCGTAAGCTTGCTGGCCTACTTACGCCCTGAACTAAAGTTCGACGGCTTGGACGCCCTTAAGGCGCAGATCGCTAAAGACACCGACGCGGCCCGCGCGGTTTTGGCGCAGCGGGCGCTGAATCCGGATGACACCCCGTGGAAGGACAATTGATGAGCGGCGAGCGGGTAACAATTGGCGGTCGGTCGGTTTCACTCGTCATGCTGGGGTGGATTGTGGCCGGGCTGACGCTGTTGCTCGATCAGGCGTCAAAAGTCTGGTTCATGATCACAGTGGGCGGCGCATTATTTCAGCCCCCAGCCACATTTTCCTCCGGCCCCAGCATTGAGGTTCTGCCGATTTTCAATCTGACATTGGTTTGGAACCAGGGCATGAGCTACGGGTTGCTGCAGGCTGATTCGGCCTGGGGCCGCTACGCCTATATCGCCTTCGCTTTTGCTATCGTCCCGATTTTGGGCTGGTGGATGAGCAAGTCCCGCCATTGGGCCATGGCCGTGGGGCTTGGCCTGATTATTGGCGGGGCGGTAGGGAACAACTGGATTGACCGGCTGGCCTACCATGCTGTGGTGGACTTTTTGCACTTCCACATTGGGCAATTTCACTGGTATGTCTTCAATGTCGCCGATGCAGCCATTGTATTTGGGGTTATGCTGTTGATTTGGGACGCGTTTTGGGGCACAGAGCAACCGTCGCCAGCACCAGATGCATAGTCTGTGCGGGGAAGGGCGACTTGGCCCGGGGGCAGGAAAAGGTAAGGGATTGGAACCCATGAGTACATTTCGTCTGTCACCCATCATAAAATCAGGCCTCAGCCTGGGCGTTGGACTTGCCGTATTGGTCTCCTTGGGGGGCTGCTCGAGTTTGCAGCGCGCCATGGGCATTGAGAAAGTCAGCCCGGATGAGTTTTCCATTGTCACTAAGGCGCCGCTGGTGATTCCGCCAGATTATAACTTGCGCCCGCCACGGCCAGGTGCGCCGCGTGCCGCATCATTTTCACCGCAGCGTGAAGCCCATGAGGCGCTCTTTGGTGAGGGCACAAGCCCGGTTGCCGATGGCGTTGTGACATCCGGTGAGTATGCCTTGCTGAACGCCATGGATGCCCAGGACGCAGATCCAAGCATTCGTGAATTGCTTGCCGCCGATATCGGCAACGTCGTGCAGAAAGACCGTACGTTCACAGATCGCATTTTGTTCTGGGCGGGCGGCGAGGCAGATGGCGCTTCGGTCGTTAATGCGAGTGCCGAGACGGACCGCATTCGTGATAATCAGGCGACAGGTCGCCCTGTTACCGAAGGGGTTACGCCTACGATTTCTAAGAATCGCGGAATCTTCTAAGGCTGAACACGCGAGCTCTCGCGCAATTGTCATTGTATGTATGTGTGCGAATTTGGCAGTCTGCAGCGCATTAGCGGGCTGCCGGGCGCTGCCTTGCGCCCCAGTCGCCAAAGCAGGCATTGAGCGCCGAAGCTCAAGATATTGCCGGTCTGGCAAGTAGAGGAAACAATATGGGTTTTAAGCTCAGTAAATCGCGCGCGTTGCATACGGCAGTTGCGGTTCTCTTCGCTGCCGTCTTGGCTGGCTGCTCCGGCCCCGCGCCCTCAAGCGACGGCGATACGCCCGCTTCCATTGCTGACACGATTTCATGGGCCCCTGAGAGCTTTACGCTCGCCAATGGCATGGAGGTGGTGGTGTTGCCTGATCACCGTGTGCCTGTTGTCACCCACATGGTGTGGTATCGCGTTGGCGCCGCGGATGAGCCTGAAGGCCAATCCGGCATCGCACACTTGCTGGAGCATTTGATGTTCAAGGGTACCGACACCCTTGGTCCGGGAGAGTTTAGCCAGATCGTCGCGCGCAATGGCGGCGTCGAAAATGCCTTCACCTCGTTTGACTACACAGCCTATTTCCAACGCGTGGCCCTTGATCGGCTAGAGCTGTTCATGGGGTATGAAGCTGATCGCATGGTCAATCTCAATTTCCCTGAAGATCATTTCTATTCCGAGCGCGATGTGGTGCTGGAAGAAATTCGCATTAGCCAGCAAGACGTCGGCGAAATTATGGATGTGGAGATGAGCCGCACGCTATGGCCTGTGCATCCTTATGGCATCCCTATTGCGGGGTGGGATTACGAATTGGGTGCCATCGAGCCCGATCAAGTGAACGCATTTTACCAAACATGGTACGCGCCCAACAATGCTATCCTGGTGGTAGCTGGTGATATTACTGCCGAGACGCTGCGGCCTATGGCGGAGCGCACCTATGGGCAAATACCCCGTCGGCCGGTACCAAGCCGTGCGCGCGCAGGAACTGAAGACGCGCGCGCGTCAGATCGTGTCACCCTTGAGCATGAATTGGCGGGTGAGCGCTATCTCTATCGCTATTACGAAGTGCCAAGTTATCGCACCGCCGGCACGGCGCTGGGCGCAGCGATTTCGCTGGGCGTGTCGATCCTGGATGGCGGTACGACCGAATGGCTCTATCGCGATCTCGTCATAGACAGCGGCTTGGCCTCAATGGCTGGTGGATATTATTGGGGCTCAACCTTTGATGACGGACAGGTCGTGCTTTACGCCGTACCCAATGAAGGCGTCGGTTTTGCGGAACTTGAAACCGCGATGGATGAAGTTGTTGCGGCCTATCTTGCTGAAGGCCCAACGGCTGAGCAGTTGACCCGCACAATAACCAGCACCGTTGCCAGCGCAATTTACGCGCAGGATGACCAAGTCTCCATGGCGCAATTATTTGGTCGTGGCCTCGCCAGCGGGCGCAGCATCGACGATATCATGGGTTGGGTCGCTGCCATTGAAGCTGTGTCGGCCTCAGATATTCAAGCGGCAATGGCGGGCGTCTTTGACCCGCAAAACGCTGTGACCGGTACCTTAAGCCCTCAAAGTGATGAGGCCCCTGCGCAGGATGCGAAATCAGAAACCACCAGCGTTGAAGAGGGTGAACCTGATTCGATCACCGACGACGAAGACAAAAAGGACTGAGGACATGATCCGTATTCTGAGTATTGCCCTTGGTTTTTTTGCCTTCGCAATGGTGAGTGCGGCCAATGCCCAAGAGGACCATGAGCAGGGTCTCGTTGAAATTCAACGGGTGGTATCGCCCGGCGGCATTGAGGCATGGCTGGTGCAAGACGACTTTGTACCCATTGTCGCCGTTCGCATTGGGTTTTATGGCGGCGCAACGCGTGATGTGCCGGGTAAAGAGGGCACGGCGCGCCTCGCCTCGTGGCTTTATGATGAGGGCGCAGGCGAAATGGATTCTATTGCCTTTCAAAACCGCCTTGAAGAACACGCGATCCGCATGGGCTTTGGGTCAGGCCGGGATCGATTCAATGCTTCAATGCAAACCCTGACGGTAAATTTGGACGAGGCATTCGGAATGCTTCGCCTCGCGCTGACTGAGCCGCGGTTTGACGCCGAAGCGGTAGAGCGCATGCGGCGCAGCTTACTGAGCCAAATTGCGCAGTCTGAGCGTGATCCCGGATCTATCGCGAACCGAACCTTCTGGGAGGCTGCTTTCGGGGGTCATCGCTATGGCATCCCGCTGTCAGGCACACGCGAAACCGTCGAGCTGATTAACGTTGATGATCTGCGCAACTTCCACGGCACGCTCAATCGGCGCGACATGCGCATCGGCGTGGCGGGGGACATTGATCCCGAAACCCTTGGCCGGTTACTGGATGAAACATTTGGTGATTTGCCTGCGTCGGGCCCGGCCTATGAGCCGCAATCGACCGTGCCGGCCGGAGCCGGTGAGACAATCATCGTGCAAAGCCCTAATCCGCAAAGCGTGGTGATATTTGGCGGCGAAGGCATTGGCTATGATGATCCCGACTACATGGCGGCGATGGTGATGAACGCGGTGCTGGGCGGCGCGAGTTTTTCCAGTCGTTTGATGCAGGTTGTGCGGGTGCAAAATGGATTGGCCTATTCCGTCAATTCTAGTCTTTCTACCTACGATGCGGTGACGTTGCTCTCAGGATCGGTGGGAACAGAGAACGCGCGGGTGGGCGAATCAATCGATCTCATTCGCTCGGAAATGACGCGCCTGCGCGACGAAGGGGTTGAGCCCGGCGAGCTGGAGCAGATCCAAACCTACCTCACCGGCGCCTATGCGCTTGGGTTTGACTCTAACGGCTCCATTGCCAACCGGCTGGCGTTCTATCAACTGGAAGACCTGGGCATAGACTATATCAACACACGCAACGCCCGCGTTCGCGCCGTGACGGCCGAAGATGTGCACCGGGTGGCGGAGCGCCTGCTGCGCCCTGATGACCTTCTGGTCGTGGTGGTGGGCGAGCCTGAGGGGCTCGAGTAACGCTCAGCGCGGTATCCGAAAATCGTGTCCGGCGTCAGTCACTAAGTGGCAGCTGCAGGGTATCTTTGTAGCGTGGTTTCACACGATCAAGATTTTTAATGAACCCTTTGTAGTCATCATCATCGGACAATTTCATCACCGCGATCACAGCTTCAAGGTGAGCAACTAGCTTTGGATGGCCTAACTCAGCAGACAACCGCCGATGCAGGTGGTGCTTTCTTCTGCCAGAATCATCTTTTGGTGTCTTATTCTTAAGCTCGGCGAGCACTCCTGGAGCCAACCGTTCATAGATGATGTCGTTCGTTAGGTGCCCAAAGTACTTAGGGCGACTCACCTTATCTTGCGGAAATTCAAGCCCTCTAATCCGAAACAGCTCGCGGTAGAAGACATCGGGAAATGTATGCACCCAAGGGCGCAGCTCTTTCGCGATAAATTGTTCAAGTATCTTTGCAAGAGCATCAACAGCTCGATCTGCTTGATAGCCGGTCGCTTCATCAATCAGGGCTATGATGCCAACGGCGGCCAACCCCCTCATAATTATGTCAGCTTGAGTTGCAAGCGTTACCTGACTTGGATGCAGCTCTTTGGCGTCCCGGGCCTTAAGGAAGACATTGCAGACTTCTGGAAGCAATTTTGCATCAAGCCCATTCGCCAATTGGCCGCGACTCGTTTTGTAGCGAATCGGATTAGCCAAGGCTTTGCTAACGTCTTCCGAAATGAATTGTGAGTAGTTCTTCGCCGAGAGATACACGGGCAAGGTGGCTCCACCGGCCTTCAAACGCTTCCAGTGTGACCCGCCACGTTTACCACCAAAGGCTCTCGTCATTGCTCGCTCCGAGATGACTCGAGTGCCGTCTTCAAGCACCGCGCATTCGACTTCAAGATCACCAAGCGTGATCGAACTTTCGTGTGTTGCTTGGGGAAGGTCCTTTGACCAACGGGCTGTCGCTGCGATTTGCGCAATTTCCGTTCGTCTTTTTGGCGTTAGGGCCTCTGCTCTTGCCTGTCCGCCCTTCGCTTTCGATTCGTCGCGTTTAGTCACCTTAAACTCCATGCTTGCAAATTTTTAAGCAAGCATATGCTTGCATGATGAAGAATGCAAGCATTTCTTTCGTCCAAGACTCAGCCGCCCCGCATTTGTTAGGCTGGGGCCATGGGAATCACCGCATCTGACACTCGACCTGCGCTTTCGATCCGGCGTCTGCCGGACGCTGCCATCAACCGCATTGCGGCGGGGGAGGTGGTGGAGCGCCCTGCCAGCGCCGTGAAAGAGTTGGTTGAGAACGCCCTCGATGCAGGGGCAAAGACCATCCACATCGAAATTGAATCGGGCGGGGCCAATCTCATTCGTGTGGCCGATGATGGTTTCGGCATGGGGCCTGAAGATTTGGCCCTTGCCGTCGAGCGCCACGCAACCTCAAAACTCAAGGCCCAGGACGATGGCTCGGTTGATCTTCTCAACATAGCGCATTTGGGATTTCGCGGCGAAGCATTGCCGTCCATCGGCGCGGTTAGTCGCTTGACGATTACCAGTAAGGCAAAAACCTCAAATGATGCCTGGAAGATCGAAGTCACCGGCGGCACCGTAAGCGCGCTTGAACCTGCGGCGCTCAGCGCGGGCACTCGCATTGAAGTGCGCGACTTGTTTTTCGCCACCCCTGCGCGGTTGAAATTTTTACGCACGGAACGCTCTGAAACCATGGCGGTGAGCGAGATTGTCAAACGCCTGGCCATGGCCCATCCCGAGGTGACGTTCGCCTTGCGCTCTGGCGGTCGTACCCTGTTTGAGGCTTCCGCTGAAGCAGACCTAGGCACAGATGCGCGGCTTCATCGTCTCGGGCGCATCATGGGCCGCGAGTTTGAAGATAATGCGGTGGGCATCAATGCTGAACGCGAAGGCATTACGCTTTCCGGGTTTGCGGGTCTGCCGACGTTCAATCGCGGCAATGCGCAGATGCAGTTTTTATTCGTAAACGGGCGCCCGGTGCGCGACAAGCTGCTGGTGGGCGCGGTGCGCGGCGCGTATCAGGATTTTCTGGCGCGTGATCGGCACCCAGCGGTGGCATTGTTTTTGGACCTGCCGCCCACTCATGTGGATGTGAATGTGCATCCCGCCAAAGCAGAAGTGCGCTTTCGTGACCCCCAGCTCATTCGCGGGTTAATCGTCTCAGGGTTGCGTCACGCCCTGGCCGCTGCCGGTCATCGGGCTTCGACCACTGTGGCGGGTGCGGCGCTGCAAAGTTTCCGTTCGGGGGAGCGAGCAATAATCCCGCCGCAAGACCTCGGTCGTGCACAAGGGTTTGCAGATGCCTATGGCACGCCGCTTCAAAGTGCGCCGACATTGCCCGGCACCGCAGACCCGTCCGCGCGTGTAGAAGCATGGGACGCGGCGCCCATTGAGACCGAAGCGTTGCCGCTGGGCGCTGCCCGCGCACAGTTGCATGAAACTTACGTTGTGGCGCAAACCAAAGACGGCCTTGTGATTGTGGACCAGCATGCGGCCCATGAGCGGCTTACCTATGAACGCATGAAGGCGCAGCTCGCGGAAAAGGGCGTTGCACGGCAAGGTTTATTGCTTCCTGAGGTAGTCGAACTTGATGGCGACGGCGCGGTGCGGCTCGCTGCGCGGGCGGAGGAACTAAGCGAGCTTGGGCTTGTGATCGAGCTTTTTGGGGAGGGTGCTGTGGTGGTGCGCGAGACCCCGGCGCTTTTGGGCGCTTGCGATGTGGCTGCGCTGGTGCGTGATTTGGCAGATGAGCTGGCGGAGTTTGATCAATCCATGTTGCTTAAAGAGCGCCTGGAGGAGGTCTGCTCGACGATGGCGTGTCATGGTTCGGTGCGCGCCGGGCGACGGCTAACGGGGCAAGAAATGAATGCGCTTCTTCGGCATATGGAGGCCACGCCAAACTCAGGCCAGTGCAATCACGGGCGGCCTACATATGTGGAGTTGAAGCTGGCGGATATTGAGCGGCTCTTTGGGCGGCGCTAAGCGCGCAGGAAATGCACTTCGGTGCCGCCAAAGGGCCGGGATTCAAGTAACGTGAAACCTTCGGGCGCTTCAAAGCCGCCGACTTCTTCTTCCACCAAAATCAAGGCATCTGGTGATAGCCAGCCGCCCGCACGGGCGGAAAAGAGCGCACGCGCGGCCAAGCCTTTACCGTAGGGCGGGTCCAAAAAAACCAGATCAAATGGCGCACTGACGTTGGCGGGCAAGCGGCCCAAATTGGTCGCGTCTCGGCGAAAGATTTTTGTCCGCCCATTTAGGCCAAGCGCTTCGACGTTGCTGCGGATGGCCCCGCGCGGTGCTGAGGCTTCCTCTACAAACAAGGCATAGCTCCCGCCGCGCGAGAGGGCTTCCAGGCCCATGGCGCCGGATCCGGCAAACAAGTCAAGCACGCGTTTGCCCTCAAGACCGCCATAACTGTGCTCAATGATGTTGAACAGGCTCTCGCGCACGCGGTCCGTGGTGGGACGGGTGGCAAGTCCTTTGGGCGCATCGATGCTGCGCCCTTTGAATGCGCCGCCTACGATGCGCACGATGCCACCCTCATTTAGATTTCCACTTGGTGCCGATCTGCTCGGCCAGCATCTTCGCGGGAACTTGCTCAAGCGCGCCCTCAGCCAAATTGCCAAGTTGAAATGGCCCATAGGAAGTGCGGATCAGGCGGTTCACTTTGAGCTCAAGGGATTCCATCACTTTGCGAATTTCGCGATTCTTGCCTTCAGTGATGGCGACCTTGAGCCACGCATTCGCCCCCTGGCTGCGCTCCAATGTGGCAATGATGGGCTCGTACTTGATGCCATCGACTCTGACGCCTTTAGCAAGGCTCGCGAGTTTCTTCTCATTGGGGCGACCATAGACGCGTACGCGATAGCGCCGCACCCAACCTGTGGAGGGCAGCTCCAGGTGCCGCGCCAGCTCGCCATCATTAGTGAGCAGCAGCAACCCCTCAGTGGTCAGGTCCAGCCGACCGATGGTGATCACCCGCGGCAAATCCTTTGGTAGCGCGTCAAACACCGTGGGGCGGCCTTCGGGGTCTTTGTTGGTGGTCACGAGCCCGGAGGGCTTGTAGTAGCGATAGAGCATTGTTTCCGCTTTGCCGCTCACCCGCGCGCCGTCAACGCGGATGTCCTCAGACCCCGTGACCTTGAAGGCGGGGGTGGAGAGCACATGGCCATCAACGGTCACAAGGCCCTCGGCAATCAGCTTCTCACTGGCGCGGCGCGAGGCCACCCCGGCGCGGGCCAGGTACTTGGCGATGCGTTCGCCGTCAGGGACAAAAGGGGTCTCAGTCATAGCCCGCGCTCTTGCCCGAATCCGGCCCGTCCTGCAAGGTCGAAGTCATGGACGAGAGCTTTATGCAGATGGCCCTTGAGGAAGCCCGCGCCGCCGCCACACGCGGCGAAGTGCCTGTGGGGGCAGTGCTGGCGGCGGGGGAGAACGTTATCGCGCGGGCCGGGAACCGTATATTAGAGCTTCATGATCCCACTGCTCATGCAGAAATTTTGGTACTCCGCGAAGCCGCCGCGGCCCTTGGGAACGAACGCCTTTTGGGCACAACGCTTTACGTCACGCTGGAGCCCTGCACCATGTGCGCGGGGGCGATCTCCTTTGCCCGGGTAAAGGGATTGGTTTTTGCCACCGACGATCCCAAAGGCGGGGCCGTGCTTCATGGCGCTAATTTCTTCGACCAGCCGACCTGCCATTGGCGCCCCCAGGTGGAACATTTAGGCGGCGCCTTGGGAGACGAAGCCTCTGACATGCTGAAAGCATTTTTCAAAGCGCGGCGTTAGGCGTCGCCGATCAGATCTTTCAGATGGTCAAGATATTTGAGCCATGCGGTGCGGCCTTGCTTGGTCAGCTTCAGCGTGGTTTTGGGTTTGCGGCCCACAAATGTTTTCTCCGATGCGATGTAGCCGGCGTCCTCAAGTTTTCTCAGGTGCACTGAAAGATTGCCATCGGTTGCGCCAGTTTCACGCTTAAGCGAGGCAAAGTCCGCTTGCGCCACAGCGCTCAGATAAGCCATCACGGCAAGCCGCAAGCGCCCATGAATAACATCGTCGAGGGACTTGTGATCAAACTCCGTCATGGCCTTACCGGCGAAGCGTAAGAATGAGACCCGGCAAAAACATGATCAGCGCGGTGCCAACTGCCGCAAGCAGATAGAGCGTCGGCGTCCCGAGAAGAAAAACATAAGTGGCCGCAAACCCAAACGCCATCAACGCCACGACCCAGAGCAGGCGATTTCGCCCGACGCTGCCACTGGTGGCAAAAGCAATGCCGTAGATACCCGTCGAGATCGGCAACAACATGTCATAGAGCTCCGGGCCCACCGGCGCGGTCATCTGCTTGCCGATAATGGCGAAGGCGAGAATGGTCAGAAATGCCCCGGAGGCCATCCACACGGCGCCGAATGTGGCATTGGTATGAGTGACGGTGCCGCCCGTCCGGCAGGACCTCATGGCAAAAGTTCCGATCCAGCCGAGCAGAATGACGCTTGGCCAAAGGATCAGAAGGACCCATCTGGGCAGGGCCATAATGCCCGTAATCAGGGCCCAATCGATTGTCAGCGCTATGGTGGTCAAACCGCCCCAAAGCATTAGGACACGGCCGCCGCCAATGGGTGCGTCGGCGCCCTTTTCGGCCACGGAACGGACATATGCGAGATCATCTTGCGTGCTCATTTTATAGTCTCCTCAAAGTACTTTAAAAAGCAAAGTACATGTCAAAAAGCTGATTGTCAAGGGTCCATGGTCGTGCCGCATGGGGCGCGGTAAGTCGCAGGGGTTTCCCTTACGCCACCCGTGACGAGACGAAACGGAGCCGTTAAGGTCGCCCGCAATTAGTGACAATTCCTCATGCGGCTGGAGGAGGCCCCCATGCATTTTGACTATTCCGATACGGCGAAACAGTGGATTGAGCGCGTGGAAGCGTTCATGGAAGCCCATGTCTATCCCAATGAGGATACCTATGCGCGCCAAATGGAAGCTTTTGGGGCTGATCGCTGGCAAGTGCCGCAGATCATCGAAGACCTCAAAGTGAAAGCCAAGGAAGCCGGTCTGTTCAATATGTTCCTGCCTGAGGGCGAGGGCGGTCCCGGCCTTTCCAATCTAGATTATGCGCCGCTGGCCGAAATTATGGGCCATGTGGGCTGGTCGTCAGAGGTGTTCAACTGCGCTGCGCCAGACACCGGCAACATGGAAGTGTTTGCGCGTTACGGCACGCCGGAGCAGCAAGAAAAATGGATGAAGCCCCTCATGGCGGGGGATATTCGCTCGGCCTTTTTGATGACCGAACCACAAGTGGCCTCCTCGGACGCCACAAACATTGAGACCAGCATCAAACGTGATGGCGATGAATATGTCATCAATGGCCGCAAGTGGTGGTCAAGCGGTGTGGGTGATCCGCGTTGCACGATTTATATCGTGATGGGCAAAACCGATCCCAATGCCCCCATTCACCAACAACAAAGCCAAATTTTGGTCCCCGCAGATGCACCAGGCGTGAAAGTTTTGCGGATGCTGCCGGTGTTCGGGTTCGACGACGCGCCGCACGGCCATGCCGAGGTGTTGTTGGACAATGTGCGCGTTCCGGCTTCCAATATTATTCTGGGGGAAGGGCGGGGGTTTGAAATTGCTCAAGGCCGCCTCGGCCCGGGACGAATTCACCACTGCATGCGCACCATCGGCGTTGCGGAACGGGCGCTTGAGAAAATGTGTCAGCGTCTGCTCACCCGCGAAGCCTTCGGCAAAAAACTCTATGAGCATTCTGTTTGGGAAGAACGCATCGGTGAAGCGCGCACGGACATTGAAATGTGTCGGCTACTTTGCCTGAAGGCGGCTTACATGATGGATACGGTGGGCAACAAAGTCGCGCGCCAGGAAATATCCATGATCAAAGTGGCCGCTCCCAAAATGGCATTGAAAATCATCGACGATGCGATTCAGGCCCATGGCGGTGCCGGTGTGACCACAGATTTTGGTCTCGCCAAAGCCTATGCCGGCATGCGCACGCTGCGCCTGGCTGATGGTCCCGACGAGGTGCACAACCGCACCATCGCGAAAATGGAGTTCAGAAAATACAAAAATAAACTCACTCAAGGAGCCGCTGAATAGGGGTGCATTGATGAACTACGAAGCGGTTGGGCGCGGCGAAACTTATGCCGATAACGCCAAGCTCCACGAGCTCTTTATTCATATGCGGGCCAATGATCCCGTTACCTGGGTGGAGCCTGAGGGCTTTACCGGCTGGTGGTCGATTTCTAAGCACGCGGACATCCTGGAGATTGAGCGTCAGAAAGAGATATTTCTTAATGAGCCGCGCACGGTGCTGGCCAGTGATGAGGCCGTGCAAAAAATTGTTGAGATGACCGGGACGCACAATCCGGTACGCTCATTAGTGCAGATGGATGATCCCGATCACGTAAAATATCGCGCCCTGACGCAAGCTTTTTTCATGCCTAAGTCGCTTCGCTCCCTTGAGCAAAAAGTGGATGACATCGCGGCAGGATTTGTTAAGCGCTTGGAGGACCGCGGCGGCACTTGTGACTTTGTGAAGGATATCGCCATTTGGTATCCCTTGCATGTAGTGATGATGGTGCTGGGCATTCCTGAAGAAGACGAAGCGCGCATGCTGAAGCTGACGCAGGAACTTTTTGGTGCAGAAGACAATGAAATGCGCCGCAATATGGATGACGATGCGATTTTGCAAACCATCGCGGACTTCCACACCTATTTCACGGCGCTGACCGAAGATCGCCGCAAAAACCCGCAAGACGATATCGCGACCATTATCGCCAATGCTGAGATCGATGGCGCGCCGATACCCGACTTTGAAGCGTTGAGCTACTACATCATCGTTGCAACAGCTGGCCATGATACTACCAGCTCGTCCACGGCAGGTGGGCTTCTCGCCCTAATCGAAAACCCAAGCGAGCTGAAAAAGCTTCAAGACAATCCCGACCTGATGCCGTTAATGGTCAACGAGGCCATTCGCTGGACAACGCCGGTGCAACACTTCATGCGCACCGCCACGCAAGACTATGAATTGCGCGGCAAGACCATTGAGAAAGGTCAATCGGTGATGTTGCATTACCCCAGCGGTAATCGCGACGAAGACGTGTTTGAGGATCCCTTCACGTTCAAGGCTGACCGTAATCCCAACCCGCACCTTTCATTTGGTTATGGCGCGCATTTGTGCCTTGGAATGCATTTGGCGCGCATGGAAATGGCGGCGCTCTATCGCCAGCTCATTCTGCGCCTTGAGCATATTGAAATCACCGGCGATGTATCGCGCGTGAGTTCATATTTTGTCAGCGGTCTGAAAACCCTGCCTATCAAATATAGGTTCAAAGCCGCCTAGGCAGTTTGCGCGACGCTTGAGGGTTGGTTGAGGGGGAGGGTGAAGGTAACCGCCGTGCCATTACCTAAGGCGCTATCAATTGATAACTCGCCGCCATGAAGGGTCACAAAGGATTTAACCAGGGCAAGGCCGAGGCCGGTTCCGGCTTGGGCAAGGGCTGCGTCGCTTCTGGCCTGCTCAAACGGCCTGGCCAGCCGCGGCACAGCGTCGGGGGCAATGCCAATCCCCGTATCCCGCACAGTAATTTGCACCATGTCTTCTTGTTGTATGGCGGTAAGGGCGATGGCACCGTTTTTCGGCGTGAACTTTATAGCGTTGGATAAAAGATTGAGAAGTATCTGTTTTACTGCGCGCTCATCGGCGGTAATCACTGGTAACTCCGGATCGATGTCAACGGAGATGGTGAGCTGCTTATCTTTTGCCCGTTGATGCACCAACAAAAGGGCGGCATCAGCTACGGCATCAAGACGTATATCCTCAAGATAAAGCTCATACTTGCCCGCCTCGATCTTCGACATATCAAGAATGTCGGTGATCAAATCCAACAAAAAATGCCCGCTCTCGCGGATGAGCCTTGAATAATCCTTGTATTTCTCTGAACCCAGCTCGCCGAACATTTCTTCGCACATAATGTCTGAGAAGCCGATGACGGCGTTCAGGGGTGTGCGAAGTTCATGACTCATGTTGGCAAGGAAGCGCGATTTTGTACGGTTGGCTGCCTCCGCCTTTTCCCGTGCGGCGCGCAAGTGATCTTCTGTCGCTTTGCGTTCTGAAATGTCGCGCGCGATGATGATGATCTCGCGTAATTGCTCTTCATCATCATAAATTGGACGCGAACTGGCTTCGAGCCATACGCTGTGGCCATCCTTGTGAACGGCGCGATAAACCACATTGGGCTGGTCTTGGCCTTGTTGTGCGTGCTCGTAAATTTTTGCAATGTCGTCCCGATCATCGGGGTGGACAAACCGAAGGGGTCCTTGGCCGATGATGTCCGAAGGATCACGCCCAAGAATTGCGCAGCCCCCCGGTGACATGAATGTGCAACGCCCCACTGCATCAAATCGTGCGATCATGTCAGATGCTTGATCCACAATCAGGCGATAATGCCGTTCACTCTCGCGCAAGGCTTCTTCGGCCTTCCGCTGGCTGGTAATGTCGTGGACCACCCCAATAAGCGCAACAGGTTTGCCTTTGGAATTGGCTTCTACGTAGCCATAGAGACGCACTATCAAATAGTGCCCATTCTTGTGGCGTATGCGGGCCACCGTATCGAAATTGTGTGGGTTTTCCAGCGCTTCGGATATTAATGCTACAAGGCGGGTTTGATCATCGGGGTGCCACAGGCTATGGGCTTCGTCAACGTCGACAGGTCCGGGTTGGCGTTCCTGTCCCAACAGCGCGAACAGCCCGTCGGACCATTCCGGCGCCGCTTCATTCAAACCCCAACGCCACGAGCCGATGCCAACTGCAAATTCGCCGGTGCGAATGTGAGTGCGCAGGCGCTGCAAGTGTTCGATCTCGCGCAAGTTGACAACCGTGAACCCTTCATAGGGGGCGTCGATCATTTTGCTTAGCCGCGACTCGCACCAAAGCCAATACCCATCAGCGGTGCGAATGCGGAATTGAATGGGCTCATCGTTCTCATGGCCGTTGGTAAATCGAAGGTATCCGCCTGCAGTGAGGTCGGTATCGTCGGGATGGACAAACGAGAGCATTTCCTCACCGATCACGTCTTCGGCCGCATACCCGGCCAATGTTCTTACAGACGGGGAGGCGTAGTTAATTCTGGCATCATTGTCGATGAGAAGCGTGACATCTCGCTGGTGAGCGAGCAATAACGCCGCAAGAGACACATCATGCGCTCCTTGCGGACAATCATCCGTAGCGGTGGGCGTGCAAATAGATGCATTCCCCGATGGCAGGGCATCGGTCATAGCGGCAAGCTGCTCCTCAATTCCTCGCTCCCCCGGAATGTGATTAGTGTCACATTTGGATTGAGGCAGACTTGAGAAAATAATTATCAGTTTATGGAATAATCGTTAAACGCCCTTAACCATGTTGGTGCATGTTTAAACCGCTCGCAGGCTTCAGTTATTTTGCGCCAGCGCGTTTCGCAAAATCCCACGCGGCATCTGCAAGGGGGCCAACGAGGTCCGCCATGGCAGCGGCATTGGCATTGGAGGCAGTGCCATCGCGCACGCGCCCGACGATGCCTTGCAAGATCCCCGCAAGACGGAAGAAATTATAGGCGAAATAGAAATCAATGTTTTCAATCCCGCTACGCCCGGTGCGGCGACAATAGGCTTCGATATATTCCTCTTCACTTGGAATACCCAATGCCTTCAAATCGAGCCCGACAAGGGATCCGCCCGTGGTGCCATGGACGGGCATGCGCCACTGCATCAAATGATATGTGAAATCCCCCAAGGGGTGGCCCAATGTGGAAAGCTCCCAATCCAGCACCGCAACAACTTTGGGCTCGGTTGGGTGCAGGATCATATTGTCCAAACGATAGTCCCCATGAACGATAGTAGTGGCATCATCATCGGGGATGCTTTCGGGTAACCACTCGATCAGCCGATTCATAGAGTCAATTCTTTGCGTTTCAGATAGTTGGTACTGTTTCGTCCAGCGCGATATCTGCCGGGCAAAGTAATTACCGGGCCGACCAAAATCTTCCAAGCCGGCGGCGATGTGGTCCACTGAATGCAACTTCGCCAAGGTCTTGTTCATGGCGTGAAAGGTGGCGCTGCGTTGTTCTTTCTCCAAGGATGGCATGTTGCCTTCCCAGAGAATGCGGCCTTCCACGCAATCCATAATGTAGAATATGGTGCCGAGGACACTTTCGTCTTCGCAAAGGGCATAAGGCTTGGCCACGGGAAATCCGACACTGTGAAGCGCGCTAATCACCTTGAATTCACGGTCCACCATATGGGCTGATTTCAAAAGTTTGCCCGGCGGCTTGCGGCGCAAAACGTATTTCTTGCCTGGCGTTATAAGCTGATAGGTTGGGTTCGATTGCCCGCCTTTGAATTGCTGCACGTCGATGGGGCCTTTAAAGCCATCCACATGGGCTTCCATGTACTCATGGAGTTTAGCCTCATCAAACTTGTGCGTATCCGCAACAGCTTTTGTGCCGGTGTATTGGTCCTGGCGAGATTCGACCTCAGTCATGGGGCAGCCCTTATTGTTGCGCGGCTAGTCTGCGGTAGAAGCGGGTTCACGTTCAAGGGCACGCCAGCCGATATCGCGGCGGCAAAACCCGCCGGGCCAATCAATGGCATCCACCGCTTCATAGGCGCTTCGTTGTGCTGCGCTGATTGTGCTGCCCAGCGCGGTTACATTGAGAACGCGGCCCCCGTTGGCCACCAGCTTGCCGCCGTCCATTGTCGTTCCGGCGTGAAACACAATGGCGCCGCCACTTTCTGCCGCCTGGACGCCTTTGATCTCAGAACCTTTGTCATAGCTGCCAGGATATCCATTAGCCGCCATTACCACGGTCATTGCGGCCTCAGGTTTCCATTGCAGCGCGCTGGTGGTCAGCGCCCCCTTGGCAATGTCGAGCAAAACGGGAACAAGATCGCTCTGAAGGCGCGGCATCAGCACCTGGGTTTCCGGGTCGCCGAAACGGGCGTTGTATTCGATCAGCTTCGGGCCTTCATTTGTGATCATCAGCCCGGCATAGAGAACGCCCTTATAGGGGCATCCGATCTTGGCGAGGCCCGATACCGTTGGCTCAATAATCTCAGCCATAGTTTGAGCAATGAGCGCAGGCGTCATGACCGGGGCAGGGGAATAGGCGCCCATGCCGCCGGTGTTGGGCCCGGTATCGCCATCGCCCACACGCTTGTGGTCCTGCGAGGTGACAAGCGGGAGGATTAAGTCGCCATCGGTGAGGGCGAAGAAGCTGGCTTCCTCGCCGGTCATAAATTCTTCAATGACGATGGCTGCGCCCGCAGCACCAAAACGTCCCGCGAACATTTCATCAACCGCGCCTTCGGCTTGGTTCAGGCTCTCAGCAATCACGACGCCTTTGCCCGCAGCCAACCCGTCCGCTTTGATGACAATGGGTATGGCTTGGGTGGCGAGATAGGCCTTTGCCTTGGCAGCATCGGTAAATCGGGCATAGGCGGCTGTTGGGATGTTGTTTGCCGTGCATAGTTCTTTGGTGAAGGACTTGGAGCCTTCCAACTGTGCCGCCTGTTGTGATGGCCCGAAGGCGAGAATGCCTTCCGCCTCAAGCCGGTCCACGATCCCTTCGATCAGCGGCTGTTCGGGACCGATAACAACGAAATCGATGTCCTCGGCGCGAACCAGGGCCAGCACCGCATCGTGGTCGCTTGCGTTCAGCGGTGTGCAGACGGCGATTTGCGCCATACCCGCATTGCCGGGCGCGCAGATCAGGCGATCCACCAAGGGGCTTTGTTTGATTTTCCACGCCAGCGCGTGTTCCCGCCCACCAGAGCCAATTAACAGCACATTCATGGCTCGCGCCTTTCGCCCGTTAGAGTCATGTGGCAGGTTGATTAGCATGCCCTTCGACGCGAACAAACCGGCCTTCTATGCCTGACAATATGCCTTCCGATTCCGCTGCCGCCGCGCCAAATCTGCCGGAGTTTTCTGTCTCGGAATTGAGCCAGGCGCTCAAGCGCACCGTTGAGGATACCTTCCCTTACGTGAGGGTCCGCGGTGAGCTGGGCCGCGTCAGCCGCCCGCGCTCAGGTCACATCTATCTCGATCTCAAGGACGAAAAGGCCGTACTGGGGTCAGTGATCTGGAAGGGCACCGTGTCCAAATTGGGCATTGAGCCTGAAGAAGGGTTGGAGGTGGTCGCTACCGGTCGCCTGACGACTTACCCCGGTCAATCGAAATATCAGCTTGTCATTGAACGGCTGGAGGTCGCCGGCGTTGGCGCCTTGATGGCGCTTTTGGAAAAGCGAAAAGTGGCGCTCGCCGCTGAGGGGCTCTTCGCGCTTGAGGCCAAGAAAACCATCCCGTTCATTCCAGAGGTGATTGGCGTCATCACCTCCCCGTCGGGCGCCGTGATTCGCGACATTCTCCATCGCCTTGCAGATCGGTTTCCCCGCCGCGTGCTGCTCTGGCCAGTGGTAGTGCAGGGGGAGCAAGCAGCAGCTCAAGTAGCGGCGGCCATCGAAGGCTTCAACGCCCTCTCTGATGATGGCCCGGTGCCACGTCCGGATTTGTTGATTGTGGCGCGCGGTGGCGGCTCCATTGAAGACCTGTGGGGGTTCAACGAAGAAATTGTTGTGCGCGCCGCCGCGGCCAGTGTCATCCCGCTCATTTCCGCCATTGGCCACGAAACCGATACGACGCTGATTGACCTTGCCGCAGACGTGCGCGCGCCAACGCCCACGGGGGCTGCAGAAATGGCGGTTCCTGTCCGCGCCGAACTCGTAGCGGATGTGCTTGGGTTTGAACGCCGCTTGGTGAGCGCTATCGCACGTGGGGCTGAAACGCGCCGCCAGACCTTGGCGGGACTTGCGCGCGCCTTGCCGCGGGCGGCAACATTACTGGAAACCGCTTCGCAGCAGCTTGATCTCATCACCGGGCGGTTAGCGGGGGCGCTAAAGCTGGGGCTTCGCGACCAACTGGGGCGTTATCGCGAACATGGCGCGCGCCTCAGTGCCAGGTTGCTTCGCGCCAATGTTGAAGCTGCTCATGAGCAAATTTCCAGCCTGGGGCGACGGCTTGGCGTGGCGCGACACCGAGCGTTTGACGAACACAAAGCCGCGCTGGCGCGCCAACGTGAAACCCTTGCTCAGGCGGCTCGGCGGTTGAGACCCGCAACAGCACGCTTGATAGAAGCCCGTAGGACACAACTGGCCGGGGCAGGAAAACTGCTCCGCAGCTACAGCTATTATGAAACCTTGCAGCGCGGATTTGCTCTTGTCCGCGATGAGGCGGGCGACGTTGTGCGCAGCGCTGGTGCTTTAGCGCCCGGCGCTGGGATGAATGTGAGCTTTGCGGATGGCTCTGTTACTGCGCGTGTAGAAGGCGCGGGCGCTGCTCGCCCCAAGCCCCAGGTGCCCCCAAAGCCAGCGGCCAAACAAAAGGCGAGCCAAAAAACCAATCAGGCTTCCCTTTTCGATGAGGGCGACAAGGGGTAGGCTGTAGGCAGGGGCCAAAATCGAAGAGGCAAAGATGCGCGCGACACCTGCTGAAGGCGAGGCAAAACTCGAATATTTTTCTGGCGAATACGACGTGCTGCGACCCGGCAGCTATGTGGTCTGCGCCATTACGAAAGTGAAGATCCCCTTGGCCCAGCTTCGCTATTGGAACCATGAGTTGCAAGAGGCCTATGCCAGCAATGAGATCGCAACCCGTCGTCATCTTGAATGGCAGGCGGCGCGCGCGGGCGCGTCGTCATGATCCGCGTACTAAGTTTTGCGGCAGTGCTATTGCTCGCGTTCGGCGCAGAAGCGCAGGAACTCGTTCGCTATGATGGCGAGGCCATCCAGGGCGGGATCATCCGCGGCTATACCGATCCGGGCGCAAGCGTGGATTATGAAGGCACCACGTTGCCAGTGAGCAATGAAGGCGTCTTTGTTTTCGGGTTTCAGCGCGACTTCCCTGAGGCCGCTACGGTTACGGTGACGCTACCAAGTGGCGAAACTGAAGCGACCACGTTTGACGTGGCGCGGCGCGAATACGCCCTTCAAATAGTCGAGGGTATCCCGCCGCAATATGTCTCCCCGCCTGAAGAAGTGCTGGCGCGCATCCGGGCCGAGCAAGCTGTGAAACGAGAAGCACGCACGCCCGTCTCTTCGCATACGGGGTTTGCGGAAGATTTCATCTGGCCCCTGACCGGCATCATCACGGGCACTTATGGCAGCGCGCGCGTCTATAATGAGACCCAAGGTCGCCCGCACTTGGGGATCGATGTCGCTCAGCCCACCGGTACGCCCATTGTGGCCCCGGCGAGCGGTGTGGTGACCCTTGCCGATAATGACATGTACTATGAAGGCGGGCTCATATTCCTCGACCACGGCCACGGCATGATTGATGTTTTTATGCACCTCAGCGAGGTGACCGTTGAGGTCGGGCAGGTGGTTCAACAGGGCGAGGTTATTGGTCTTGTTGGCGCAGGCGGCCGCGCAACCGGGCCGCACCTGGATTGGCGCATGTATGTGATGGGCCAGCGGGTGGACCCCTCAAATCTGGTGGGACCCATGCCAGCGGACGATGGGGTCGGCGGCAACGACTAAGCCGCTTCAGATTTTTTTGGTTTGCGCTCTTCCAATTTGCCATCTTTGAATTTACCCCAGCGCTGGTGCAGCCAGAGCCATTGGTCGGGGCGTTCCCTGATGGCGTCTTCCAGGAACTCATTGAGCCAAACACAGAGATTATAGATATCCAGGTTGAGATCGCCGGTGCTGGGTAGGTTCGGCGGCGGGTTTGCTACCAAGCGAAATTTGGTGCCACTAACCCGCTCCATACGCGCCGTAATAATAGGAATCTTGTAGCGGATGGAAAGCGCGGCGGCAGCGGGCGCGGTCATGGCTTCGCGTCCAAAAAAGGGAACAGGAATGCCCTCGTTCATTTTTTGATCAATCAGCATGGCAACTTCCTCGCCGGCCCGCACCACCCGCAGCAAGGCGCGTCCGCCTTCTGATCCTTTTGGGACCTGAACCGGAAAAATGTACCGCGCGCGCAAAGAAATCAGCCAATCATCAATAATGGGATTGTTCGGCGCACGATAAACCTCTGCGCCTCGTCCGCCATGTTGGCGTAATACCAGCGGCATCAATTCCCAATTGCCGAAGTGGCCAGAGACAAAAAGCACACCTGTACCTTCGGCGCGGGCGCTTTCCACATGCTCTTTGCCTATCACTTCCACATAGGCTTCGGGGTCTTTTGCAAACTTCGGAATGTGAGCGTATTCCGCAAATGTTCGTCCTAAATTATCAAACATGCCCACCACCGTGGCCTCAATCTCGTCGTCGGACATCTCAGGAAAGGCAATTTTGAGGTTAAGCCGCGCCCGATTGGCCGGCGGCACCATGGGGCCAAAGGTGCGGCCTATCCAACCCCCGAAGGCGGATCCGTTTTTCAAGCCCAGCGCGCCGAACAACCATAACACCGCAAAAAACCCCGCAGCTTCGAAATAATGGCCGAGTTTTTTTACCCGCTTGTGATCATCAACTCTGATTTCGGTGGTTTCAACTTCAGTGGTTTTCAACGCCAGTATCCTCTGTGTGAGCGCCTTAATGTCATGCCGGTTTTCAAATCGCGCTTCAACGGGAACCGTGCTGATGCCCTTAATGTCTTTGTCGAGGCGTACGCGATCTTTTTCTGTCGTAATAAGATCGGCACTTTCATCTCGCGCCATTTTTTTGAGCAGCTTGATATCGCGCGCTGTGTAAACGTGATGGTCGGGGTACAAAACCTCAGATACAATGCGGCCGCCCAAATCGCGTACCGTGCGGAAGAACTTCTCCGGCGATCCAATACCTGCAAAGGCGATAAGTTTTTTGCCCTCCAGGGCACCTGCTTCTAGGAGCGGCGCAAGGCGCGCCCGCAAAACTGATCGCGCAAAGTCCCCAACCGCAAGGGGAAGCGCCGCCGAAGATTCGCCCCCCATAACAATCAAAGCATCGGCACGGGTCATGCCGGCTTTTACATTTTCGCGCAAAGGGCCTGCGGGAAACACCCGGCCATTGCCAAAGAACTGCCGCCCATCCACCACCACAATGGACATATCTTTGCGCAAAGTGGGGTTCTGATAGCCATCATCCATAAGGATAATGTCGGCGCCTTCTTTGATGGCAAAGCGCGCGCCCAAGGGGCGATCAGCGCACATGATGACCGGCGCAGCGCGGGCCAGCAGCAACGGTTCGTCGCCCACGTCAGCGGCTGTATGAATTTCAGGATCGACCCGCACGGGGCCGGGAAGCCGTCCACCATACCCGCGGGTCAGGATAAAGGGTTTGCGGCCTTCTTCCGTGAGCCGCTCAGCGAGGGCAATCACGACCGGTGTTTTGCCAGTGCCGCCGACAGTTAGATTGCCGATACATACGACGGGAACGCTAGCCCGCTTGGCGCGGGTCAAGCGCCGCCGCAGCCAACTGCCATAGTCATAGAGAGCCGCAATGGGCCAAAGCGCCCGGGCGAAAAGGCCTGTGCGTCCACGTCGCGAAGGATACCAGAACCTAGGCGGCTGCATCGGGGCCTCGTTGCATCAAATTCTCAAGCGCTGTTGCGGTTTCATCCAGAACCTCATGCGCCTGCGTCACCAAAGTCAAGGCGGCCTCTGCAAGCGCCTTGGCGCTAACGGGATCGTTTAGCAAGGCGGCAATGGTCTCAGCAAGTTCAATGGTAGACCCAATGCGGGCGACGCCTTGGGCACGATCAAGCCGCTCATAAAGTCCGGCGAAATTGTCTGTATGGGGTCCGGCGACCACGGCGCAGCCAAGGGGTGGCCCCTCCATGGGATTACTGCCGCCCTTGTCCACAAGGCTACGGCCCAAAAATGCCGCCGTTGCCAGGCGAAAGAACAGACCCATCTCGCCAATAGTATCGGCAATGTAGATCTCGGTCTCCGGGGTCAGTGCGTCTCCAAGGGAGCGTTGCGCCACGTCATTGCCGCGCGCCCGAGCGGCATCGGCAATGGCAGCACCCCGATCAGGTTGCCGCGGGGCAATGATGGTTAAGGTGTGCGGCAGGCGTGCTTGAACAAGGGCATGCGCCTCCAGGACGGCAGCTTCCTCGCGTGCGTGAATACTTGCAGCGCACCACACCGGGCGCGAGGCAATTGCCGCCGTCATGCGGGCCAGCTCAGCTTCGTCACAGGTGAGCGGTTTGGCGGCGAGCTTGATATTACCAATAGCGCGCGCATGTAAGGCACCAAGATCATGCAGGCGCTCCGCAATGCGCTTATCCTGGGCGAGGATGACATCAAATGATCCCAATAGGGTTTTTGCGGTGCCTGGCCAGTGCTGCCAGCCGCGATGAGATTTTTTTGACATGCGGGCATTGATGAGTGCCAGCGGAATGCGCCGCGCGTGGGCTTCGCCGATGAGGTTGGGCCAGAGCTCAGATTCCACCCAAACGCCCAAGTCGGGCCGCCAATGGTCAAGGAACGGCCGCACATAGCTGGGGCGATCAAACGGCACGTATTGGTGGATGGCCCCAACCGGCAGGCGCTCTGCCATCAACGTCGCCGACGTCACGGTCCCTGTGGTCAACAAGACATGGGTGCCGGGCTTGGATACCGTGCGCTCAATAAGGCTGAGGACCGACACGGCTTCGCCCACGCTGGCGGCGTGGAGCCAAACGAGATCACCATCAGGACGCTGGGCGGATGCCAGACCAAATCGCTCAGTAAGTCTTGCGGGATCTTCCTTGCCTTTCTTCGCACGGGATTGAAGATGGCTGCGGATCAATGGACCGCCGGCCTCTGCGAGCCCGCGCCACAGGGCCATCAGGGCAGTTTCTGGCAACTCAGACCGTTGGGCTGGCATCAGCATTCGCCGGAGCTGGGGAGGGCGGGGGCGCTGCGTCGGACAGGGGCGCAGGGGTAACCGGTATGCGCCCCATTGCGCGATCAATCTCATCTGTGAGCTGATTGAGTGTGGTCTCAAGTTCCAGGCGTTTTTCTTCCATCACATCAGCCCCCGCATCGCGCGGCACATATATGGGGGCCCCCCAATTGAAGGCGGCGCGTGAAAACGGCCACACCAGCAGGAAACTGTCCCACGTCCCGATGACTTTGGCCCGGTTGGCACTGAACGCAATAGGCAGGATGGGTGCACCGGTCATGCGAGCAAGAACAATGGCGCCTTCTTTGGCGCGCATCCGTGGCCCCTTGGGGCCGTCGAGCGTGATGCCCATGGATGTGCCGTTGCGTATGGCCTTGACCATGGCGCGAAGGGCTGCCGAGCCGCCACGGTCTTTGCGCTTTTTGTTGGCGGCATTGGACGACCCGCGCACATTTATAAAGTTGAAGTTGGTCAGAACGCGCGAAATAAACTCGCCGTCGCCGTGTTTTGAAATGATCGCGCCAATGGGGTGCTCTGAACGCCAGCCATAAGGCATCATGATAAAGCGCCCATGCCACAAAGTGCCGATAAACGGTGTGCCTTCATCCCAAAATGCTTGCGCGTAATGCTCATTGAGATGTTGCACCCGCGCGGTGGCCTTGATGAACCGCATATAGAGCGTGACAACTGATATCCCGGCGCTGAGGAGGAGGCGATCAAGCCAAGATTGGTGTTTTTGGGCCATGGGGTCGGGTTAAATCGTCTTCTGGGTCGTGGCGTTGAGCCTGGAGCCTATCACGGGCGGCGGTCCGATCTCAAAGCATGGCCGCGTCATAGCGTTAAGGATGGGATGAGCCGTTGATGCGGCAGCTCAACCCTCGATGAGGCCGTCGTTCTCGGGGTCAAACAAGCGATGCAGATGGACAATGAAATACCGTGTCTGGGCGTCATCGACGGTGCGCTGAGCGGCGGCGCGCCAGGCCCTATGCGCTGCGGCGAAATTGGGAAACGCCCCCACAATATCGACCTTGCTCAGGTCCTTGAACTCGACCTCGCCGGTCAAGCTGGTCAGCTCGCCGCCAATAACCAAATGCAATAGTTGCTTGTCGCCCATGGGGTCCTCGCAAGTGACAGGGGTGATCTTAAGGCGCGGTGATGGGACATCTTGAAGCCTGGGTCAACCAGCGAAATTGGGCCTTATTGTCCGGCAATGCGCTCATCAGGGATAAAGCTCACCCGCGCGGCGATTCGCCCATGCAGTCCGGTACCTGCGGCGATCAGGCTGCGCCCGCGGGGGGAGGGTTGATTGTAGCGCAGAGGAGCGCCTTTGTGGTCGCTAACAGTGCCACCAGCCTCTGTCACCAACAAGGTGCCCGCCGCGGTGTCCCACTCATGCTTGAAGGAGAGCGACAAGGTCGCATCTGCTTTTCCCGCGGCCACCAATGCCATGCGATAGGCCACTGCGTTCTTCTGCGTAATCTCCATAGGTGGCCAAGGTCGGGGCCAATCCGGATGGTGAAACATGTCGGCATAGCCAATCATATGGCAGCCATTGATCACGCTCGCATTGGTCACGTGCACGGTTGCGCCATTGCAGGTGCAACCTGATCCCGCCGAGGCCACAAACATCTCATCCGTCACGGGATTGAAGATCGCCGCTGCTCGCGGGGTATTGTCTTGCACCGCCGCAATGGAGATGACCCACTCTGGTCTGCCGTCGAGAAAAGCACGGGTGCCGTCTATGGGATCCACAACAAAGACGTCGCGCTTATCAAGCCTTGCCGGGCCATCAGCGGTTTCCTCAGATAGCCAGCCAAAATCTGGTCGCGCGCCCAACAACCGTTCTTTGGTGAGGGCATCGATGGCAAGGTCTGCGTCGGTGACCGGTGTGGTGTCTTTCTTGGACCAAAACTCTACGCCCTCAGCCCGAAGTTTCAGCGCGTGCGCGCCGGCCTCGCGGGCGGTTTCTGTAAGAATGCTCGTCAGCGCCGCAAGGTCATCGCTCACCCGCCTGCCACCGTCATGCCGTCAACGCGTAAGGTGGGCACGTTGGTGCCAAATTTGAATTCAAGATCGTTCGCAGGTGTGCAGTTCTTGAACATGTCGTTCAAGTTGCTCGCGATGGTGACCTCATTCACTGGAAAGCTGAGCTCGCCATTTTCAATCCAAAACCCACCAGCGCCGCGACTGTAGTCGCCGGTGACACCGCTGACCCCTTGGCCGATCAATTCCGTTACATAGAAGCCGTTCGGAATATCTTTGATCATGTCTTCTGGCGATTGCGCGCCAGGGGCCATGTAAAGGTTGGAAGTCGTCACGCCAGGGGGACCGCCGGTGCCTCGCCCTGCATGGCCAGTGGTTTCAAGGCCCAGCTGCCGGGCGCTGGCGGAATGCAGCAGCCATGTGCATAGAACGCCATCCTTTACCAATGCGGTTTTACCGTTCGCGACGCCCTCGCCATCGAACGGCTTTGAGGCCAGGCCTCTTTTGATGTGCGGATCATCAATGATGTTGATGTGCTCACCAAAAATGGCTTTGTTCATTCGTTCGCGAAGAAACGAGGTCTTGCGTGCAATGGATGGTCCCATGATGGCCCCAGCGAAATGCCCCAGGATCGAGCGGCCCACGCGCGGGTCATAAACAATCGGCACGCTTTGGGTATCAACTTTGCGCGCACCCAGGCGTTTAACTGTACGCTCTGCCGCCGCGCGACCGATGGAGGCGGCATCAGGCATGTCTTTAAGGTGCCGCGTGGTGGCAAAATCGTAATCGGTTTCCATGCCAGTGCCCTCACCGGCAACCACCGACGCGGATACTGAATGAGATGAAGAAACATAACCGCCCAAGAACCCTTCAGACGTTGCCAGCACCACGCGGCCCCGGCCCCATCCGGCACCTGCGCCATTTGAATTGGTGACACCGGGCACGGCGCGGGCGGCATCTTCTGCCTCTGCGGCGCGCTCAGAGAGGGATTCTGCCGATGGTTCTACGTCGTCGGCCAAGTCAAGATCAGGCCAGGTCTTGGCCAATTTATCAGCACCGGCGAGGCCGCAATAGGGATCTTCCGGCGCGAGTTTGGCCATCGCCGTCACCCGTTCCACCAATTCATCAAGGGCGCGACTCGAAAAGTCGTTACCCGACACGCTGGCTTGCTGTTTGCCGATGATGGCGCGCAGGCCAAGGTCCTGCCCCTCAGAGCGATCAACATCTTCTAATTTACCAAGGCGATAGCTGGCGCCGAGAGACAAACCTTCGACGACGATGGCATCAGCCGCATCAGCGCCTGCCTTCACCGCTTTGGTGATAAGGCGCTCAATAATTTGTTCCATATCTTGTTGGCTGCGTCCGGCAGGTTCGCTCACGCTATATCTCGCTTTTTAGAAAATGGAGAGGAACAAAACAGCCAAAGCACCAATCGCAATGGCTATCCAAGTGCCAAGGGTGCCATAGAACCGCCCGAAATTTGCACCATCGGCGGCACCGCGCCCGTATCCATGCAGGAGTCGCGAAACGGTGAGGACGATGCCAAACCCGTGCAGAAACCAAGCTGGTCCGCCAAGGAATTCCACTGACGCCATGAGCAAGAGTGCAATGGGTACATATTCTGTGTTGTTAGCGTGGGCGCGAATCCAATTGTCACGAGCGTCACCCAAGGTCATGCCCGCCTTGGCATTGGCTTGTCGGGCGCGGACTACCATGAAAGCGAGGCCAAGCATGACGAGCGCGTTGAGCGCGATATAGATGGCGGTGATGGAGAACATCTCAAGGCTCATGCCCTGAGTTGAAACGGTGATTTCTGGCATTTGGTGCTCCTTACGAGTCGTTGAATTAGCTATACCATAGAGCCCGGCAGACCAAGGGCTGAGACACTCTGCGCCTTTGGAGGCATGGGGGACTGCGGTATAGTCTCGCCCATGGCCACAGCGCATCATCATCGCCGTTTCATCAAATATCATGCGCTATTCCAGCGGGCAGACGCGTGGGTGCGCGGACGGCTGTGGCTGCAGGTCATGATTGCGCTTGGTCTGGGCGCATTTGTAGGTTTTCTGCTGGGTCCTGATCTGGCGCTGGTGCCGCGCGATACAGCAGAGATTATCGGGACATGGCTGGCCCTGCCGGGGCGGCTTTTTCTGGGCCTCATCGGCATGGTGCTGATCCCGCTTGTGGTGTGTTCAATCATATTGGGGCTTGCTGGCGCGGCCTCCGGTGAGCAGCTGAAGCGGATCGGGTCGCGACTGGCGGTCTTTGTGGTCACGACCACCACTGCCGCCGCAGCCATTGGCATATCGCTGGCGCTCTATTTTCGCCCCGGCCAATACGTCTTTGTCGGGGAGATGCCTCAGCCCAGCATTCGCCCTGACCCGGAGGCCCTCAACGCCAACCCGTTACAGGAAATCACCGAGCAGGTTCCCGACTTCATCGTGCAATTGATCCCGCAGAACGTGTTTGGCGCACTGGTCGATCAAGAGATGCTGGCCGTTGTGATTTTTTCTGTCTTCATCGGCGTTGCGTTTGTCACGGCGAGCCGCCGCGAAGCGCTGGAGCCATTGCGGAAACTTTTTGAAGCGCTGCTTGAAGTTTCGATGACCGTGGTGAAATGGGCCATGTTCATCACCCCCTATGCGGTGTTCGGGTTGATCGCCCAGCTGACCGCACAAACCGGCATCAGCACCCTTGTGGGGATGGGCGTTTATGTCTTCACGGTGTTGCTGGGACTGTTGATCATGTTGCTGTTCTTCTATCTCGCAGCGGGAATCTTGGGCGGGATGAGCCCCATCGCCTTTGCCCACGCTATTGCGCCAACCCAGCTTCTGGCTTTCTCAACGTCAAGTTCTGCCGCGGTGATGCCGGTCTCCATCAAAACCGCGATTGAGCGCCTGGGCGTTCCTCAAGGGGTGGCGAGCCTTGTCATTCCCTTGGGAGCCACGGTGAACATGGCAGGCACGGCGCTCTATCAGGCGATTGCGCTTATCTTTTTGGCACAGGTCGCGGGGGTTGATCTCTCAATGGCCGAACTTGTGCTGATTGTGGTGACGCTGGTTGCCAGTTCCATCGGTGCGCCAGGTACGCCGGGGGTGGGAATTGTCATTCTCGCCACCATCGCCGGTGACTTTGCCATCGCCACAACGGGTCTGGTTCTGATCCTCGGCGTTGACCGCATCTTGGACATGTCCCGCACGGTCGTGAATGTGACCGGCGATCTGGCGGCGTGCCGCGTCTTGCGGCACCAAGGACACCCGTCAGTTTCAGCCTGAGCATCGGCTTAAAGCCAAAGCAGACTCTCGACATTCGCAGAGATCACGCCGCCGGGTTGGCGGTGCGCCGGAAAAAGATTGCCAGCACGAACGACGAGACTATGCTGGCAATAGTCATTTGAATCGCAATGGTGATCGCAAACCCCAGGGGCTCCGTCGCCCACACGATCAATGCGCGGCGGGCTTCTTCCCCTTCAGGCGATAGATTGCGAGATGCCATGTTGGCCAAACTGGAATCTCGCACCGCCTGGATCAGCGAATCGTCAATGAAGGCGTTAAATGCAAAGACGTAGAGGGAATAAATCGCTCCCCCCAATACCGTGATCATTGCGGCAGTGCCCAGGGCGCGCCAGTAGGACAGGGGCGGGGTTTTGCGCAATTGCCAGAGGGCCAACCCGGCAAAGATCGGTAGCGAGATGTAGAATATCCAGCCAAATGGAGAATCAAAGGGGAGATTGAGCAGACGAAACACCAAACCATAGGCCGACAAGAATCCGCCAAGGAAAAGCCCATATTTCACTGCCGTATTCATCAATTGCCCCTTGTACGTAATGCGCTGCTTAGGTCATATTGGAATTTAAGTGCAAATGTAAATTCACATTCACGTTATGAACCAGACTGACCAAAACAAAGGCCCGGCAGGGGCAAAACCCGCCCAGCAAGCGCGCAGTCGTGAGACCACGCGGGCCATCGCGGCGGCGCTTGAGGAGCTGCTCAAATCCAAAAACTTTGAGCAAATTACCATGGTCGAAATTGCCAAAGGCGCGAAGGTGAGCCCGGGCGCCATCTATCGCCGCTTTGAAAACAAAGAAGCGCTTCTGCCGCATGTGTTCGATCGCTATCGCGAGGAGTTGGGCAAATGGCTGGCCCGCGTCACGCCGGAATTTGTTCTCAGTCAAGAAACTACATTGGAGGGCGCGCTGCGCGTTGTTATTGAGGAAACGCTTCGCTGCTTTCGCGACCAAGCGCATATCTTTCGCACCGTGCATCTTTTTGCGCGATTGCGTGCGCAATCTGTGAAAGCAGGATCACCAACCAACGCGTCGTTTGAACCATTCGGGAGCTTACTCAAAACTTTTAAGAGCGAAATTTTAAAACCGCCGCAAGACGCCGCCGCGTTTTTGGGTCACTCGTTGATCGCGAATGTGAATGAGCGGGCGCTTTATCCGGCGCAATTGCCTGCAGCGGGCCTCAACATCAGTGATGAGCAATTCGCGAGCGACTTGGCAAAAATGTATGCCGCGTGGCTTAGAGCGTGAATTGCTCAAAGTGGGCGAAGGGCGTTTGGGTTTGCTCAACTGTGGCCAGCGGCACAAAGTCTGACAGAGCAGCATATTCTTCCCACATGGGTCCAATCACAGCATTGCTATGGGCACTCTGGGCGGCTTCGGTCGAAATCCACTCAAAAATTTCCGCATAGATGCCATCGTCTGACTTCATGAAGGTCGCGGGATAGTCGGTGATCAACCCCTCTGCTTTTAGCGCTGGCGTGTGTCGCTTCAACAGGTCGAGCAGTTTGGCTTCCATGCCCGGCTTGGGCTTGTAGCTGGCGATAACGAGTCTTGGCATGTGGCTTTCCTTCTTAGAGCTAAAGCCCCATCGCCGCGCGCAGCTTATCTGCCGTGCCGAGATGGAATTTCTTTAAATCCCCAAACTGATGGCCGCGCCAGCCATAGGCGTGGGCAGCGTGGATGTTTTCCGGGTGATCGTCAATAAACAACACGCGGGATTTATCGCTCACGCCTTCTGCGTCCATGATGTGATCGAAAAAGCCATGGTCGGGCTTGGCCACGCCGATCAGGCCGGCGGCATAAACGCTGTCAAATTTCCCGTCAAATCCGAAGTCATCGAGGATGTAGCGCATGCGGTGGCGCTCATTATTGGTGCCTAACACGCAACGCGGCCCGTACGCTTGCACATCGGCCAGCAAGTCGAGCATGCCCTCATTGGGCACAAAGTCATTGGTGAACCACCAATGGACAAATTCCTGCGCGGTACCTTGGTAGCCGCATTCCGGCAGCAGCTTGCCCACTTCTTCCAGCAAGTCCATTTCACCGGAGAGGACTTTGCGGAACTCCGCATTGCCAAACAGCGAAACCTGAAACTTGCGCACATCCATATTCAGATCACGCGCCGCATTGCGCCAGACGAAATAGCCCTCTTCGTCGTAGTTGAAGCCGAAGACGCCGTCGAAATCCCAAACCACAAGATCAATGTTGGCAAGCATTACTGAGTCCCCCTTTTGTTAGACGTCTCGACTACGGATCAGGATTGAACCATCTGGCTCGATTTGCTCGCCGAAGTACTTGCGCCGGGCAATGTGGTGGATTTCATCAGTATGCTTCTTATATATGGTTATGGCCTTTGTCCGACCGCCTAAACCAAAATGATCTTCTAGTGCTTCTTCTGATATTGCGCACTTGACTTGTTGTTGCTCGTTTTTGCCCTTGAAGGTAACCATGCCCCGGTCAAAGTCATAGAAGCACTTTTCGGTGTCAAATGTGATCCAGCGACTGTCAGTGAGCCCTAACAGGGTCAGGATTTGGAGTGCTGATTGAAGTTGTACGCCCTTTTCGGCGCTTTCAAATCGCGACAGTGTACCTTTTGCAACCCCTGCAGTTTCTGCAAAATCCGCCTGAGAGAGCCCTTGTCTTATCCGTCGGTATTTTGCTTCTTCGACAAGAAGTTGCCAATTGAGCTGAATGTTCCGTTCCATCGTTTTTCAATTATCCTCAAAAGCTGGTCTTTCAGGGCCTGATGCCCATTTGTCGAGTTTGAAATGGTTTCTTTCGCCTTAGGTAGCCGCTGTTTTATGTCCTCAACCATTTCTTCGATTTGATCGTTCGACATTCCAATAGACCGGGCAAAAATTGCAATATGCTTAGCCTTCAGGCTTGTTATGTTGATTTCATCTGCGCCGGCTATTGAAAGTGCTACGACGTCGTATTGTGGATATACCGCCGATGCGACCAGGTCATACGATGGCGTTAGAGTTCTGATCTGTCCAACATCAAACAATGCAAAATTTTTAGCGTGAGCATCCGTGTTTCCGAGAAGTAGGCTTACAAGTATTCGTCTTACCAGCTTGAACCTTTCAGCAGGAATGACGTTATTGGCTTCGTTGAAATAGGAACACAGGTTTTCGTATGAGCTATCGTACTTTTGTTCCGACATATGGCCGAATAGCTGGTTGAATTCTTCGAAGTGTAGACGCCTGATCGATTCTACCTCGTTTTCCCTTTGTTTGGCGCGGCTTTGACGCCTGTCAAATCGCTCAATCATTAGAGCTTTGACCGCTTTCGGCTTTTGGCTGGTGGGAATCTGAATGGTTCCGATTTCCATCTTGGCGATCTGATCTGAAGGTAGCAGGTCCCTTGCTGCTATGGATGTCAGGTATTCCAGCTCTATAATGTTGGGGTGGTTGCTGTCGTGCGTCTCAATTTTTGCAATGTGGGTGCTGAGTTCTCTGTTTCTTACAGGCCGGAATTTTGTCCCTTCTTGTCTGGCTAACAATTTCGGCTGAACTCCGGAGAGTGATGCGCGGCTCGATTGGGCCGCAATCCACGCTTCGGGATTTGATATGTTTTCGGGAAGCTCCTCGCCAAAAGGGTCAGTGTGCTGGTCATCCTGCACGTCGACCCAGACCGCTCCGGCACAGTCGTACCCAAAGTGAGCAAGCAGTCGGAAGCGATCGTTCGGCCGGATTTTGAGATACCGGGCCTGTGCGTTCTTTAGCCAGCCTTCCGCCACAAGGTTGTCAAAAAAGGGCAGGAGTCCGGTTCGCCATTCGTGGCGTTCAACCTGTATGGGAAGTGTGCGGGATATCGGTTGCCCGCCTGATTGCAGATAGTTGCGATCATAGGTGAAGGTTGTCCCCCCGCCTTCCGTACTGGTGAGTGTTCCTGCAAGTTCGTCCCCAAAGCGGATTCTGAGGCTGGTTTTCTCATAATTTGACATAAGAACTTGAACTTTTATGGCAATTATTACATTTTTGTATCAAAAAATAGATCTAAACATATAATTATCAGCAATTTAGTTCATATTCTTGATCCAGAAATTAAAAGTTGCATATTTTATGCAATAAATCAACCCAAAATATCATAAGTATCGAGTTTTGAATAAGAACTAGCGCCAAATCGGCTTGCCGGAGCCGGGCAGGCCAAGGCGCGACCACTTTTCCGTCACGCGGCTCACCACGTCCGCATCCATGCGAATTTCCGTGCCCCATTCCCGGTGGGTCTCAGGCGGGAGTTTATTGGTGGCATCAAGGCCCATCTTGCCGCCAAGGCCGCTTTCGGGTGACGCGAAGTCGAGATAATCAATGGGGGTGTTCTCAATCATGGTGACATCGCGCACCGGGTCCATGCGGGTGGAGATCGCCCACATCACTTCTTTCCAGTCGCGGGCATTGATGTCGTCATCCACCACAATAAGCCATTTGGTGTACATGAACTGGCGCAGGTACGACCATGCCGCCAGCATCACGCGCTTGGCGTGGCCGGGGTAGGCTTTCTTCATAGAGATCACTGCGATGCGATAGCTGCAGCCTTCCGGCGGTAACCAGAAATCGGTGATCTCAGGAAATTGCTGCTGAATCAGTGGAATGAACACCTCATTCAGCGCTTCGCCCAAAATGCTCGGCTCATCCGGCGGGCGGCCGGTGAACGTGCTGAGATAGACCGGGTTCTTGCGCATGGTGATGGCGGAGACGGTGAAGACCGGGAACTGTTCCACGGAGTTATAGTATCCCGTGTGATCGCCGTAAGGCCCTTCATCGGCATAGTCGGTGAGGGAGACATGCCCCTCAATGACGATCTCTGCTTCTGCAGGCACTTTCAGAGGAACAGTCTTGGCGTCAGTCAGCTCCACGCGCTTGCCGCGCAAAAGCCCTGCAAATTGGTATTCGCTCAAAGTGTCGGGCACCGGCGTCACCGCCGCCAGGATGGTCCCCGGGTCCGCGCCGATCACCACGGCGACGGGCAGGGGCTCGGGCTTTTCTTGGCCCCAGCGCTGATGGTGTTGCGCGCCGCCGCGATGTTTGAGCCAGCGCATGAGCGTGGTGTTCTTGCCCGTCACCTGCATGCGGTAGATGCCGAGATTGTAATTGTCCTCAGCCTTCTCCGACGGGCCCTTGGTCACAACAAGCGGCCAGGTGATCAGTGGTGCGGGCTCCCCCGGCCAGCAGGTTTGAATAGGCAACTTAGTCAGATCAATATCATCGCCGGTCAGCACCACCTCTTGGCACGGGGCATTTGAGACATGGGCCGGGCGCATGTCGATGACGGATTTCGCCAGCGGCAGCATCTCAGCTGCGTCCTTCATGCTCTTGGGCGGCTCCGGCTGGCGCAGGAACGCCATCATCTCGCCGACTTCGCGCAACTCAGCGGATGTGGTGCGGTCCTTGCCGTCCATGGTCACCCCCATGGCGACCCGTTTGACGGTGCCAAACAGGTTCACCAGCACCGGCATCCCGGCAGGGCTGCCATCGGCGCTCACGGGATTTTCAAAGAGCACCGCCGGGCCGCCCTCAGCCAGCAGGCGGGTCTGGATCTCGGTCATTTCAAGGGCAGTGGAGACGGGCTCGGTCACCCGCACCAGCTCGCCGTCGGCTTCCAGGCGCTCCATAAAGGCACGTAAGGACTTATAGGCCATGGGATCCCCTTGTTGCGGCGCGCCCTTATAGCAGGGGAGCGATTGCATTGGCAGTGGAAAGCCCACGAAGCGGGTCCAGCCCATCCTCAAGGCTCCATAAGGCTGAAAGCACCGCTTGTGCGAATGCCCAGCACAATAGGCGCTGGTGAGTATAATTGGTTAGCCGTGAAATGGTTTCCAGCCGCTGTGAGACAATGCGTGGGTCGGCGTAGTGTCGGGGATCCTTAGTGGGATTTCGGAGTAGCGCGCCAAATTCGTATTCCGGCTGGCCGACATAGCCTTTGGGATCAATGGCGATCCATCCTCGATTCGCCGAAAGTAGAATATTGTCATGATGAAGGTCGCCGTGAAGCGTGACAGGGTCAGACTGGCTTTGGCTGAGTTGCTCATAAATGAGCCGCGCGCGCTCATATAAGCCTCCTTGCAGAGCCGCGTTCTCGGCATGGCGGTCGTAGCGCGCATGCCAGGTGGGGATTGGACGCATGTCCGCACCAAGAGGCGCGCGATGAAGTCGAGATGCGACCTGTGTGATGATCACGGTAGCATCATCATCATTGCCGCTGAGCACGGTTTCAGAGAGAGCTGTGCCTGGTTGGACTTTCGGCATAAGCAGAAAATTGTCACTCGCCGCAAGTAAAGGCACAGCGCCGAAGCCCTCAAATTGCATCAATGCCAGGCGCTCATGGCTTAAAGTTTGGCCAGGACCCGCAAGTTTCAGGACAACATTCTGCTGGCCGCGCATAGCTTCAAATACATTTGAATGCGTTGCCGCAGGCAAAGGGGAGGCGCACTTCAGGCCTTGCGATGTCAAGATATTGCCCAAATCGATCACAACTGGCGCCCCATATTGGCCCAAAATCTGCGTTTCACTATAAGCCAAAGGTCGGAATTCGTTAGGGTCTCTTTGCTAGGCTGGGCGCGATTGTCTTTATAAGTCTTTGACCCCTATATAGGGCACCGTGTAAGGAGTACCGGGGCGGGTGGCGCACGTAATCGAGTTGGGAACTTCAATGTTGAGGCATGTATTGGCGGCCTTTGGTGTGCTGCTAATTCTTATCGGGATTCCGCTATTCCCCACCCCCATACCGCTGGGGTTTGTGCTTATTCTCGTGGGATTTGCCCTGCTCGCCGGGGAGAGCATATTTCTGCAAAGGTGGATTCGCAGCTGGCGTCGCAACAGCGCAAGCGTGGATCAACGCCTGCGCCGGGTCCACGGTAAAGTGCCCAGCTTTATCGCCCGGGTGATTGAGCGCACCGATCCCCACCTCACCCCCGGCGAATAGCTCGCCTCAAGCGCTCTGCTTTATTACCTATCGGTAACTTTTCGGGTAGCACTTCGGGTAGCACAAAGCCGCCATATCTATGATGCATCTGCGCCACATTACGGATGCGTCATCTATTTGGCATTCTTGTGCAAAACATGGACGCTTTTTTGCGGTCACAAGCGCAATGTTTTCAGCCATCTTTACTTGGTCGGTGGGCGGGCCGGTGTGGTTAAGATGCCTCTCCAGGGAGAGGCCAGCAAGTAAGGGACTGGAAGAAAATGTTTAAGACCGTCTATTTGGTACTCTGTTACGTGACAGTGTTTGCCGGCGTTGGTGCTGCGTTTTATGTGGGTGCCACAGCCGTCTAACACATCCTTGGATCAGGCGACGGCGTAATAGCTCAGGCGATTACGGAACTTGGTTTGGACGTCGCCAGGCCCAACACCTCAAAATAGTTATTGCGAATTTCCATGCGCGGGCCATAGCCCTTGGCCAGCAGTATCTTGTGCAACTTTGCCAAGTTATACCACGGCACCCACATGAAAAGATGATGTTCCACGTGGTAGTTGACGTTGTAAGGCGCGAGCAACACTTGAGTGATCAAATTGGTTTTGGTGGTGCGTGCATTGCGAAAAACATCGTCATTGTCCGGCACTACGGCATGTTCGGCAATATTGCGGATGCGGGTGATCAGCATATTGAATGTGGCCATGGGCAAAAGCCACAACACAAAATACAAATACCAATGACCGCTAGCCATAAGGATCGCGAGCAAAATCGCATTTGTGAGCACAAAGCCGCCGAGCCGTGAGGTAAACCACCCGGCGCGCTTTGAAAGCGACCAGCTTTGGTCTCCCATAGCGTTTTTAATCTGCGCCCTGCGCTGCTTGAAAAATGTCTGGCCCGTGAGATCGCGAATGATTTTGCGGCGCAGAGATTTTTTGGTAATGGGGAACGGCGCAGACAGCGGCAGATCAGGGTCTTCGGCCTGCTGCGTATGGCGGTGGTGCTTTAAGTGATAGGGGCGGTAGCCATCCAGGGATACGCCAATGGGGTTCCCGGCAAACCAGCGCCCCAGAAAATCATTCAGGCTTTTGCTCTCGCACATGATGCCATGGGCGGCGTCATGCATCAGCACCGCCATGCCCAATTGCCGCCCGCCGATAACGACAACCCCCAGCAGGAACGTTAGCGGGTTCGGATATTGCGCAAACAGCGCCATGGCGAAGAAGACCATTGCCCAGCAAGAAACAACGCCCCAAAGCCCCATAACATCGGAGCGTTGACGCACCGATGCCAATTCCTCAGGGGTCAGAATATTGGCGGCTTCTTTCAGCATGGGCGGCAGTATAGCACGAGTTCGCGCTGAGACTAAAACGTCAGCCTTTCCCAAGGGAAAGCATCACGTCTGATTTCTGTTACCTAGGATCGAGAACATAAATGCAATCAGAACACAAACACCTATTGTGGGAATCAATGAGCCGGAGAGTAACTGTATCATAAGTTGAGTATCACTCTCAAATATACCAAGCTCTTGATGCCATGACTTTATCGGGAAGTAGCTCACACCCCGATAAAGCGCTAACGCGAGCAACCCGCCTATTAGTGCGTCATAGCGAATTGAAATCAGTACACCTACTAAGATTGCAGCCAGATAAAGCGGGTCTGAGAAATGACCCACTGCTCGGCCCAGAAATGATGCAATGACAGTACTGTCCACCACGGCGACAAACAGCAATGCCAGCATCAGGGCTGCGCAATAGAGTACGTCTCTCGTCAGCTTTTTTTTGAGTGGTACCAAGTACTTGCGCATTTACCGCCAACCATTTCTTGCCGTCTTTTGATCCTGGAAAACCATATTAGTAGGGCGCTGGAATCAAACCAAACCTAGATTGCTTCAATGCGATTCTACATGGCCTAACCTGCGTACATATTGCAAAGAACAAGAACAGCGATCCAGATAAAGCAGATGAGCTGCACCACAAACGCTGTGAAGCGCAAATTCACAAACATGGCTGAGCCCGAAATCAGGTGAAGGAGTGACTGCACAATGCGCGCGCCCACGACGACGAGGCACAAGGTTGAGAAGATCGGCGCAGCAAGCCCGATATCAACACCGGCAAGGACCAGCACGCCAAAGATGGGCAGGTTCTCAAGGGCGTTCATATGCGCGCGATTGGTGCGCCAATAATGATCCGTGCCGTGTTGCTGTCCTGCGGGAAAGTCAGTCACTTTTGCTTTGCCAGTCAAGATCAGCTTAAACCGGTTAAATCCAACATACAGCGTCAGAGCGATGGCCCAGAGCGTAAACCAGATGAGTGCAATAATCGGCGTTTCCATGGGTGGTTTCCCCTCGTAATTGATGCGGTATTAGATCAAGGCACGGCGCCAAGGAAACACGCGAGGAACAAAATGGCACCCGCGTCCCGATTCGTTTTGAACACCTCCAAGCATATCACGGGGTCGTCGATGTCGATGACCCGGATCTGCCAGATGAGGTGGCAGGCAAATAGCGCGAGGAACACGAAATACATCCAGTGCAATCCCGCCACCACACCGGAAACGCCAAAGGCAAGAACTGCCGCCGCGTAGACGACCATCAGGAATGGCTTGGTCTGATTACCCAGCCGCCGCGCGGAGGACTTCACCCCGATGAGCGCATCATCTTCTTTGTCTTGATGGGCATAAATAGTGTCATAGCCCAGCGTCCACAGCATCGCGCCGATATACAGAAACACGGGCGCGAGGGAGAGCGAGCCCGTGATGGCGGTCCACCCCACCAGTGCACCCCAATTAAACGTGAGTCCCAGAAACGCCTGCGGCCACCACGTCCAGCGCTTCATAAACGGGTAGGCAGCGATAGGCACCAGCGACGCCGCGCCGAGAAGGATTGTGGTTAAATTGAATTGCAGCAAAATCAAAAGGCCAACGGCGAGCAACACAATGAGAAAAATTGAGGCGCTATAGACGCTCACTTGCCCCGACGGGATGGGCCGCAGGGCGGTGCGTTCCACTTCGCCGTCAATGTCTTGATCAACAATATCGTTATAGGTGCAGCCCGCGCCGCGCATGACAAACGCGCCCACAGCAAAAAGCCCGAATGGCACAAGCAGGGCCAGGAACGAGCCTTCAAATTCTGTGCTCGCCATGGCCAGGGCCCACCAGCCCGGCCAAAGGAGCAGCCATACGCCGATAGGCCGATCCGCGCGCATCAATTTCAGATAGGGCCGCGCGAAGGCAGGCGCGCTGCGGTCGACCCAATTGGTGGGTGCGGCGTCCTTGATGACTTTACTCTTCGGTTTGGATTGCGCGTTCATGGCAATACGCCTATCCAAGGCTCAGGAAAGGGGCAAGAGGGTCTATGGCAACAGAGCACGACAATGCCGCCTGCGCGACCGGCAAGATTCGCCTTTATGTGGAAGCAGATCTGGTCGCCGAAGCCGCTGCAGGCCTTAGTCCGGATCAGAGCCACTATCTGGTGAACGTCATGCGGTTGGAGCACGGCGCCCCCATCCGGTTGTTCAATGGTCGGCATGGAGAGTGGCAGGCAGAACTGACCCGCGCCCACAAGCGATCATCAATTGCAACGGTTCGTACACAGACCAGACCCCAGGACGAGGTGCCTGATCTGCAGCTTTGGTTTGCTCCGGTGAAACGCGTGCGGCTTGATTTCCTCGCGCAGAAGGCAACAGAATTGGGGGTCGCCGCTATCTGTCCGGTGATGACACGGCGCACAAATGTATCGCGCGTAAAAGATGGCCGTTTGCGGGCAAATGTCATTGAGGCGGCAGAGCAATGCGGGCGGCTTACGGTGCCGGATGTATATGATGCCACCACGCTGGAAAAAATTCTTGTCAGCTCTGACCGCCAGGTCATGTTTTGTGATGAGGGGGAGGGGGTGTCGCCGGCGCGCGACGCTTTGGCCTCTGCCACTAAAGGGCCTTGGGCCGTGCTCATCGGGCCTGAAGGGGGTTTTGATGCAGAAGAGCGCGCCATGCTTCGCGCGCACCCCAGTGTTGTGGCGGTGAACCTTGGCCCGCGGATCATGCGCGCCGATACTGCCGCTATTGCGGCCCTGACCCTATGGCAGGCCGCGCTCGGCGACTGGTAATCACAAGATTTGCACGGAAATTTGGCAAATTACAGCTTGCGTTTGGGTGATGCCTCGCGCCTTTATGGGTCATACACATCCGCTTTGTTCGCTTAGCAAAGCGCTAGACTGAAGGACGCGTGCCATGTCGATACCTCAGTCGGGCGGAGGCCTGATCGAGAGCTATGATGATCTGCTTGGGTTTTTTGCAAAAGGCGAAAAGCCAAAGGCAGATTGGCGCATTGGCACCGAGCACGAAAAGTTTGGCTTCCTTCTGGATGGCAACAAGCCGCTTCCCTATGAGGGCCCCGCATCAGTGCGCGCCATGCTTGAAGGCATGCAGCGCTTTGGTTGGCAGGGTGTGTTTGAGGGTGAGCACATTATCGGGCTGACCAATGATGGCGCCTCCGTCAGCCTTGAACCCGGCGGGCAGTTTGAGCTTTCTGGTGCGCCGCTGGAAAACCTCCACCAAACTTGCGACGAAGTTCATACCCATTTGGCGCAAGTCAAAGAAGTGGCCGAGGAAATCGGCGCAGGGTTCCTAGGGCTCGGCTCATCGCCCAAGTGGTCCCTCGCTGAAACCCCGATCATGCCCAAGGGCCGCTACAAGATCATGCGCGAATATATGGCCAAGAAAGGCAGCCTTGGCCGCGACATGATGTTTCGCACTGCCACCATTCAGGTCAATCTGGATTTCTCATCCGAAGCGGACATGGTGAAAAAGATGCGCCTGGGCGTTGCCCTGCAACCCATCGCCACCGCGCTTTTCGCCAACTCGCCGTTTTTGAATGGCAAACCAACGGGCTATGTGTCCTATCGTGCCCGCGTTTGGACCGACACCGACCCTGACCGCACCGGCATGTTGCCGTTCGTTTTTGAGGAGGGCTTTGGCTATGAGGCGTGGACAGAATATGCCCTCGATGTGCCGATGTATTTTGTCTATCGCGATGGCAAGTATATTGACGTCACCGGACTTTCGTTTCGCGACTTTATGAAGGGCGAGCTTGGCCCCCTCAAAGGCGAAAAACCAACGCTGAGCGATTGGGCCGATCACCTGACGACAATTTTCCCCGAAGCCCGCGTCAAACAATTCATCGAAATGCGCGGCGCAGATGGCGGGCCGTGGGATAAAATTTGCGGCTTGCCAGCCTTCTGGGTTGGGCTGCTTTACCATGAGCCCTCTATGGATGCGGCCTGGGAGCTGGCCAAGAACTGGTCTTTGGAAGAGCGCGAGGCCCTGCGCCGGGAGGTGGCAACGCAAGGATTGGCCGCGAAAATCGGCGGGCGAAGTGCGCAAGAAATCGCTCGTGAAATTGTGGACTTGTCGTGGCAAGGGCTTGTGGCGCGGGATCGCAAAGACAAAAGCACCGACGAAACAGGGTACCTTTTGCCCCTGCGCGCCATTGTGGAGAGTGGTAAGACACCAGCCGACACGCTGCTTGATCGCTTCGCGAACGAATGGGGCGGCTCCATTGAGCCGATCTTCCAGGAACGTGCATTTTTCTAGCCTTGACAATGTTTGCCAATATTTGCCAAAATGGTGAGGCAAACAGTATTCGGGATTGACCCCATTACGGCAACGGCACGTCACGACTATGGCAACGATGAATATCTCGCTGTCGGATGAACTTAGAGCGGTGGTCGAAGCGCGGGTGAAAGCAGGTATGTTTTCTAACGCGAGCGACTACGTCCGCGCTCTCATTCGGCACGACCAACAAAAGGAGGCAAAGAAAGCGCGACTGCTCGCTTTGCTGAACCAAGCCGAACGTGATGTTTCCGCGGGGGATGTCATTGAACTCGCGTCGGACACTGACATTGCTGATTACTTCAAGGCGTTGCGCCGAATTGCCAAGGACTGATGAAGCTAATTGTAAGTCGCTCAGCTCAGGGCGATCTTGAAGACATTGCCAAATATACAATCGAAAAGTGGGGTCAAGAACAAACCGACCAATATTTGGACGCAATTGAATCGCACTTTCGCATGCTTATCGCAAATCCGCATTTTGGCAGATCACGACCAGAATTGCGAAAGGGCTATAGGTCGCTATTGGCTGAACACCATTTAATTTTGTACAGGTTGACGGAAGATTGCGTGATAGTACTGCGCGTACTTCATGAAAGCATGGACATCTCAAGTGCGATTGCCAAGGATGATGTAGACCCGAGTTAGCTGCGGGACAATTCTGAGTCGACAAGTCGATTTGCGTGTTCGGAGGGGATACTGATGACCGACATTTCAAAGTACCTGGTGCGGACATCTGCAATGGATCGCAACGCGGGCTATCACATACGCCATCCCATGCAGGATGATGCGGAGGTTTATTGGATCAGTCTTGGTGACCGCGTGGGGATGCAGCGCGCGCACCTAAATTTCGCCCGTATTCCGCCAGGCAAAGCAGCATTTCCGGTGCACTTCCACGCTATGCAGGAAGAATACGTCTTCGTGGTGTCGGGTAAGGGCACAGCGACTATTGGCGATGCCACCTGCGAAATAGGTCCTGGCGATTATTTGGGATTTCCTGTCGATGACACACCGCACGGCATTCGCAACACTGGCGATGCGGACCTCATTTGCCTCATGGGGGGCGAGCGCACAGCAACGGAAGTCGCCACTTTTCCTGAACTGGGCAAGGTCGCCATTCAACACGAAGGCGGCATGACGTTTCACGAATTGCAGGACGGCAAGACGCGCAAAATGTCTGACTGGTTGGTCAAGGACTGACGCGCTTAAGCGAGGACTGCATGCCAACCGGCGACGAGAGCACCACCGCAGGCACCCCGGCATCCGAATATGAATTGGATGCCGACGCGGTGCGTGCGCTTTTGGCTGAGCAGCATTCTGACCTGGCGGATTTGCCCATCACGCTTTTTGATGTGGGGTGGGACAATTATACGTTTCGATTGGGCGGTGATTTAGCTGTGCGTTTGCCGCGTCGAGAGATTGGCGGCATGCTCATCGCACGGGAGCAGCGATGGCTGCCGTACTTCGCAAGGCGCGCCACGCTTTTTATTCCTGCGCCGGTGCGTATTGGAACGCCGGCTCTCGATTATCCCTGGGGGTGGAGTGTTGTGCCATGGATTGAGGGCACTACGGCCTATCTTGATCAGCCCAATGACGATCAGGCGCTCGTGCTGGCCAAATTCTTGGCCGCGATACACACACCCGCGCCGGACGATGCGCCGTTCAATGATGTGCGCGGGGTGTTGCTCCTTGAACGCTCTGCGCCCCTTGAGGAGCGCATGGCGCGAACGAAATCCACATCGAATTTCATCACGCCATTGGTTGAGCGGATTTGGCGCGAAGCTCTTGAGGTTCCCATCGATATGCCGCGGCTTTGGCTCCACGGGGATCTACATGCGCGCAACGTGCTGTGCAAGGATGGCAAGCTGGCGGGGGTGATCGACTGGGGCGATATGACCGCGGGCGATATTGCCTCAGACCTCAGTTGTGTGTGGCATCTGTTTCAAAGTAAATCCGCGCGCCGCGCTTTGATCGAAGCCTATGAACAACCAACAGAGGCGACCTGGTTGCGCGCGAAAGGTTGGGCGGTGTTGTTCGCGGTGCTGCTTTACGACACCGGCCGTGTGGATAACCCGCAGCATCAGAAAATGGGTGAGCGGTTGTTTGCGCGCCTTGAAGAAGACGCCTAGTCCTCCATTCGCGGGCAATTCCAGATGATATCTTTTGCTCCGACGAGGCGGCCGAGCCGGGCCAGCTCCGCATCCAGTTTCTTTGCCCGCGCTTTACTTGGCCGCACACCGGGCTCGCCCCACAAATTGAGCACGGTCAATGTGTTTGCGTTGCGGTCGGACGCAATCTCGATGCGGCCGACAAAGCGATCGCCTTCCAGAAGGGGATAAACGTAATAGCCATAGGCACGTTTGGCGGCGGGCACAAAAATTTCAATGCGATAGTCAAAACCAAAAAGCTTTGTGAGCCGATTGCGATCTCGCGCCACCGGATCAAAGGGGTTGATGATGCGGAGCCGTGAGGAAGGCTCCGGCAGGGCAGCAAGGCGCGCCTCAATTTCAGCTGGTGCCACAGCGGCGATAGTACCGCCGTCAGCGCCTTTGATTTCTACGGGAACATGATCGGCACCGGCATTGTCGCTCCAAATTTTCACTTCCTTTGGGGTTGCCGCATTCCAAAACTTTTGAATGTCACTTGGTGTGCCGAAGCCAAGGCGGTCTAGAGCCCCGTTGCAAAGCCAATCGATTTGCGCGGCGTCGTCACGTTTGTCTGTATGAAGATGCTCGGGGATCACCCGTTCCGCCACATCATAAAACTTAATGAAGTTTTTCCGATGAGACGTCGCCAGCCGCCCCGCGTACCACATGTGATCCAGTGCCACTTTGTGGGGTGGGCGCGACCAGGCTTTCTTTTTCTTGGCGTTGCTTTCAAAGTCACGGGTGCACAGAGGGCCTTCCTCTTCGATGCGTTTATAGATGGCGTTCTGGACGCGTTTGGTGGGAAGCGCCGACCCCCAATTGCCAGAGCTGGTAGCTTTGCCCATGCGCCGAAATTGCCGCCGCCAATGAGGATAAATCTCCATGGGGATGACGCTGGCATCATGGGTGAAGTGCTCAAAGACATGGCGGTGGTCTGCCAGTGCTTTGTGAAGCATGGGCTCGCGATAGTTTTGATTACGGCTCCACAGAATATGATCATGGGCGCGTGCCACCACACGGATGGTGTCCAGCTGCACAAACCCCAGATGCTTGATGATGTCCAAAAGCCCCTCAGCGGTCAGTTTGCCGGTGGGCTCTGCACTCAGGCCTTGGGCATCAAGCCAGAGCCGGCGTGCTTCGCGGTTTGAGAGCTTCAATGCCATGGGCAGTGACCCTACGCCGCTTGGGTGCCGCCAACGGTCAACCCGCCGATGAGCAAGGTTGGTTGTCCCACGCCCACAGGCACGCTTTGCCCGCCTTTACCGCAAGTGCCGGTACCGCTGTCGAGCTTGAAGTCATTGCCGATCATGCGGATTTTGGTGAGCGCATCGGCGCCGGACCCGATCAGCGTGGCTCCTTTGACCGGCGCGCCAAGTTTGCCATCTTCGATCAAATAGCCTTCGGTGCAGGAGAAAACGAATTTGCCGGAGGTAATATCCACTTGCCCGCCGCCGAAGTTCACCATGTAAACGCCGCGCTTCACGGATTTCAGGATTTCCGCAGGGTCGTGATCGCCGCCTTTCATATAGGTCTTGGTCATGCGCGGCATGGGGGAGTGGGCATAGGATTCGCGCCGCCCGTTGCCGGTGGGGGCGACGCCCATCAGCCGCGCATTGAGGCGGTCTTGCATATACCCTTTCAAGATACCGTCTTCGATGAGCACAGTCTCGGTGGTTGGCGTGCCTTCATCATCGACCGTAAGACTGCCGCGCCGGTCAGGCATAGTGCCATCGTCAATTATGGTGACGCCTTTTGAGGCCACTTGCTGGCCCAAAAGCCCGGCGAACACTGAGGTGCCCTTGCGATTAAAGTCGCCTTCCAAGCCATGCCCCACAGCTTCATGGAGCATGACGCCGGGCCAACCCGGCCCCAGCACCACATCCATTTCCCCTGCTGGCGCATCGATGGAATCCAAATTAACCAGCGCCGAGCGAATGGCTTCATCCACGCTGCCCTGCCACGAGCCCGGCTCAAGATACATTTCAAAGCCGCGGCGGCCCCCGGCGCTGTGGCTGCCGGTTTCCTGCCGATCCCCTTCGCCCACCATGACCGAAACGGTGAGGCGCACGAGGGGGCGGATGTCGCGCACGGTTTCCCCGCCGGCGCGAATAATTTCAATGGCTTGCCATTCCCCAGCCAGGGCGGCGCTTACTTGGCGCACGCGAATGTCTTTATCGCGGGCATAGGCGTCGATGTCTTGCAGCACCTTCACTTTGGTCTCAAAGGGCACCGCCGTTAGCGGATTGTCAGCGGTGTAAAGCGCGCGGTTGGTTCTTGGCGGCTCAGACGACCAAGTGCCCGCGTGGCCGGTCTTGACCGCTTGCACCGCGTCGCCTGCGCGTTTGAGGGCGGCTTCAGAAAGCTCAGAGGCGTGGGCAAAGCCGGTGGCTTCATCGGCAACAGCCCGAAGGCCAAAGCCCTGGTTGGTATCAAAGCTGGCGTTCTTCAGGCGCCCGTCATCGAAGACAAAACTCTCGCTTTGCGCATATTCGAGATAAAGTTCGCCATCATCGGCTCCCTTAAGGGCGTCATTGACCTGAGATTCGACCCGGCCCCGGTCCATGCCGGTCTGGGTGAAAAAGAGTTCGTCGGTGGAAAGCGTCATATTGGTCCTCGGGTCGCGCTGGCGGTGGTGCAGACTTCCACATATCGGCTCTCGCAGCGATTCGGTAAAGACAAAATCGCCGGAATCTGCGAATTCAGGGCAGCTTGAAGGTGGAACAATTAGGGTGCCTTGCGCCCGTGGTTTGGCGCGTGCGCATGATTTGAGCAAATGCTAAGGAAATCTGCGGCTCTTGGGCGGTTGACGGGACTCAATTCATGCGTCAATACGTCCGTGGCCTGGGCTTTGAGGCTGGTTTATGTCATTGGCGCGCCGGGGGGCCCCTCCGCGCCTCCCATACTTCCATGGAGGGAACGAAGTGAGCCTTACGCGGATCGCAACGCCATTTTATACAGCCATGCTGCTATTGCTCGGGTTTACCGGCGCAGCGCATGCGCAATCGGGCCAGCCTGCAGATTGGCAGCTGGGTTTCCAGGAAGCTGCCACGCCGGTGATGGAACGCATCACGTCGTTTCATGATTTCATTCTGATCATCATCACAGCGGTTACGGTCTTTGTGCTGGCGCTGCTTTTGTGGGTCATGCTGCGCTATAATGCGCGCGCCAACCCGACGCCAAAAACATTTTCTCACAATACCCTCATTGAAATAATCTGGACCGCCGGGCCGATTTTGATTCTGGTTGTTATCGGCGTTATTTCGCTGCCGCTGCTTTGGTATGAAGAGCAAACGCCGCCCGCCGATTTCACCATTAAGGTCACGGGCTATCAGTGGTATTGGGGCTATGAGTATCCCGACCACGGCAGTTTCACCTTTGATTCCTATCTGGTGGCGGACGCTGAACCGCGCTTGCTGGTTACCGACAACAATGTTGTTGTTCCGGTGAACGCCACGGTGCGTGTGTTGATTACCGCCGCTGACGTACTTCACGCCTGGGCCATTCCGGCGTTCGGGCTCAAGATGGATGCCGTACCGGGCCGCATTAATGAGACCTGGTTCCAGGCCACAGAGATCGGCATGTACTATGGGCAATGCTCAGAGCTTTGCGGCATCGATCACGCCTTCATGCCAATCTCAGTTCAGGTCGTCAGCCAGGAACAATTTGATGCCTGGGTGAATACCCGGCGCGGCTCAGCCGGGTTGCCGCCAATGGAATCTGAAATTCGTCAAGTCGCAGACGCGACATCAAATCAAGTCGCTGATGCGGCAGGTCGCTAAGGCTTAAGGGGTAAAAATACATGGCTCACGCAGCTGACGCAGCGCTTCACGACGACACGCCAAAGGGCATTGGCCGTTACTTGTTTTCCACGAACCATA
>JAJFIK010000035.1 GCA_021775005.1 Rhodospirillales bacterium | reverse complement strand
ATCCAGATGCGCGTGGAGGAGTTAATCTCTGGCGTTCGCGCGACACTAGCGATCAAGCTCTATGGCGAAGACCTTGAAGAATTGGATACGCTCAGCGCGGAAATCCGAGACATTGTTGCGGATGTGCCGGGGGTTGCCGATCTCTCGCTTGAGGCCAATCTCGGCAAACCGCAAATCCGTATCGAAGTTGACCGTGAAGCACTTGCGCGGTTTGGCATGAATGCCGATGACGTTCTCACTATCGTGCGAACAGGCATCGGAGCGGAGCCGGTAAGCACGTTGATCGACGGTGTGCGGCGCTTCGATATAACGGCGCAACTGAGCGATACATCGCGGGTCTCGGTCGAAGCCGTCGGCAATATCCCGTTACGCGCTTCCAACGGGTCCATCGTCCCCTTGTCACGAGTGGCCAATGTCAGCATTGCGGAAGGGTATTCCTTTGTCAGGCGCGAGCAGCTGCAGCGCTATGCCGTGATCCAGATGGATGTGCAGGGACGCGACATTGACGGCTTCGTACAAGATGCGAACGAGTTGATTTCGTCGCGCCTCGATCTTCCGCCGGGGTATTGGATTGAGTGGGGCGGAGCATTTGAGAACCAGCAGCGCGCGCTGTCCCGTCTTTCTATCATCGTGCCGGTGACAATCTTCTTCGTTTTCGTCCTTCTTTACACCGCGTTCAATTCAGTTCGCTTTGCCGCGCTGATCATCGCCAATGTGCCGTTTGCGACCATCGGCGGCTTGGTGGCCCTGTTCATCAGCGGGCAATATCTATCCGTGCCTTCCGCGATTGGCTTCATCGCTGTGTTTGGTGTTGCCATGCTCAACGGCATTGTCTTGGTCAAATTCATTAATGATCTGCGCGAACGTGGGCTTTCGGTGGCCGAGGCGGTGCGAACCGGGGCGGAGTTGCGCCTTCGTCCCGTGCTGATGACGGCAAGTGTCGCCATTCTTGGTCTCGTACCCATGCTGCTTTCATCCGGGGTCGGCGCAGAAACCCAACGGCCTTTGGCGTCGGTGGTGGTGGGCGGCCTCATTACATCAACCTTACTGACGCTTATTCTGCTGCCCGTGATCTATGAATGGATGGAAACGCGAGGAGAGCGAGTGAAAGAACAGGCGAAAGAAGAAGCTCTGCAACCAAAGGAGATTACCCTATGAACGAGGTAAAAGCGTTTATTCATCGCAGCCGGGCTGCCGACGTTGTGCGGGCTCTCCTCAGGGGCGGCTTTACCACGCTGTCGCTTGTGGACGTCAAGGGTACGCTTGATGCTTTAGGAAACCAGGAACTTGAGTTCTCGATGGAGTTCGGCCGCAAGGTGGTGACGGAGGTCAAGCTCGAACTGGTTTGTGAGGCTGCGGAGACATCAACGGCGGTGGACCTCATCCGCGCTCACGCCAAGACGGATCAGAAGGTATCAGGCCACATTTTTGTAAGTGAGATCGCCGAGATGATCTCGATATAACGGGAAGGCGGCTTTCGGCTGGAAGCGCCGACAATCCCAATTCTACCTGGCTGTACGTATCGGGCATACAAGCAACACCCAGCACTCATTTTCATCCTGTCGGGTGTACCATTTTCTCATTCCAGTTTTGCTCTGAATTCAGACGCCGCCGAGAAACCGACCGTTTTCTGGGGCCTCTGGCGCGTGAAGTGGGGGTCATTGGGCACCTGTTTGCAACGATTTCGGAGCAGAAAGGGGGCCTTTCGCCGCCTTTGCTCAGGTGCCCAATGATTGACCCCCAGATTAACGCAGTTTTACCGGCCCAAGTCCGCTGAGTAATACCGCGCGCGGTAGTAATAGAGCCCGGTCTCCGCATCGAGCCACCGCCCGGTGAAGCGGATGGCGACGCCGGTGTAGGTGTCCGGGCGGCCGTATGGATCATAGGTATAGGTTTGGGTCACATCGCCATTGTCATCAGAGGTGGCCACCACACTGCCGCGGCGATCCTGATGATAGTAGGTGCGCACGTGTGATGCGCCGCTGTCCTCAATATGAGCGATGGGGAAATCGATCCCCGGGCCATAGACATAGCGCCGCGTGAGGGTGCTGCCGTCATATTCGGCGATAACGTCTATGCCGGCATTTAGGTAGTTCGTCACCGTACTGCCGACGGTTTTGCTCTCCCGCCGCCCGAAGGGGTCATAGGTAAAGTCCACCGTGTTGCTGAACGGAGCACCCATCACGGCTTGTGTCATCTGGTTCAGGGCATTGTAGCTGAAGGTACTAAAGTCATCGTCAGCAAGCGCTACTCCGTTGCGTCAATATTGAACTCTTGTTCATAACAACCCTCTTCGTCTCCTAGATCACATGCACGTTGGAGGTACTCACCCGATCGGTGTTGATCTGCGGGTACTTGGTCCCCCATCCGATATATTCTACCCAAGTGAAGACAAGAATAGGTATCTTCAAGATCACAAGCTCTTTCAAACAAATTAATTGCTGTCGGCGAATCCAATATCATATGCCGCCCTGTCCAATACATTACCGCCAAATTTGTGCATCCACGCCCATTACCAAGATTGCAACCGTCTCGATAGTAATTGGCGGCCCGCTCATAGCTCTGGGGTAGCCTGTCACCAGTATAATATTCTACACCAATATAGGTGCATGATATTGAAGAGCCCAGCTCACACCCCAATTGCAGATATGCTCCAGCATTCGCCATATCCGGGGTTGATAAATTTTCCGCAAAGTAATAGCTGCCAAGCCAACCGCAAGCTGTACCATGCCCAAGAAAACAAGCTTCTTCATGGAAAGAAATGGCCCGAGAATTGTCTGTTTGGGATTCGTTTCGGAGCTCAATTTGGCCTAGCCGGTAGCAGTCATCTGCTTCACCGCTTTTGCAATTTTGATAAAGCCGTTGGTTATAGGCAGCTTCATCAAAACGGGACCATTCATCACATGAAATTAGAATGCCCACCAATGGCAGTAATACAATCGTAGTGTGAAAACTTCGCATTGATCGATTGCCATCCTATCGACATCACCTGTCACCACACACTCGTTTTTGCAATCCGTTAGTTGAGGGGCGTTTAGCCTAAAAACAACTATTCGTCGGCATAGCAAAATTCGATGTAGACGAACCTAGCATAATCGGGGTCGGTCCAACTGCAACAAGTGATTGTTCGTTAATACAGATACCACTCAATAGTATACAGATTGACGTGACAAGTTCCAAACCGTTGAAATTCATTTTGAATAAGTATTGAACAAAAGTCACTTAAGCGAACTCGCATTTTCCCAATGGGGGCGAACTTCGATCCGATGTGATCAACTTCATTTCCATTTTCCATTTTGGCACTTGTAGTCATTTTCCGCGCCTAACATCGCAGTATCTAGAACCCACGGGGCAAACTACGTCGCTGCTTGATCCTTCGCCTTTGCCCTTGGGAGGATATTTTGGAACAGGGGGTGGTAGGCCTTGGGTGGCTGCTCCTCACATTGTCAGTCATTGATCTTCGCACGCTCACGCTTCCTGATGTCTTGACCCTCCCGCTCATACCCCTTGGATTGGCATTAGCGTTTTTTAACTCAATGGACCAAGGCGTTACCAGCCTCATTGGGGCCGCAGTAGGCGGAGTGGGTTTTTGGGCGATTGGAGCAATTTATCGCAAGGCAACAGGTAGGACCGGACTTGGCTTTGGGGACGTGAAACTAATGGCCGGCGTAGGGGCATGGGTAGGGTGGAGCCTGCTGCACCTCGTATTGCTTCAATCATCAATATTGGCGTTATTGGCAGTTGCTATTCTTGGCGCGCGGCCGAATTCTTCCCTAATGACTAATGGCAAGATCGCCTTTGGCCCCTTCATTGCCATTGGACTCTGGACTAGCTGGATCTATAGTGTTTCTGCCCGACTTGGTTAGATAAACACGCAAGAAAACGTGCTCTGTTCGCAAAATTGAGATTCTATGAAGGTCAGGCTATGCATGTTGCAATGGTCTGTATACGAATAATAAATAGCCGAGGCATGAGTCAAGTATTATCAGAGGAATACCGCATGAACCCTCGAATCAAGCTCGATAACTTCACGGATGACTGACCTGCTCCCCAAACCCGGGCAACAAAATAAGGTAGTATCGTGGATCAATTGTAGCGCTCCCCGAAAACTGGACCACTTGGCGATAGACTTTCCGCACTGTTCTACGAGGGCGGGCCGGTTGCGCCCTTGCGATCTAGGAGCAGCTACTTCGAATGAGCTTCGTTTGGCACAGCTCGCATGAAGCACACGCCAGTCAATCCGTGTCCTAGTTGCCCCACTCCCACTTTTGATCCGCTTGATGTGCCAGCGTCTTTCTGTGAATACGCTGAGCGCTATCAAAGTCAGGTGGAAATGGAAGCCCGGCAGAGCTGAAGTTCACCACAAGCCCCTTCCCTGGAAGCTCATGATCTGGCCAAATAGCCTTGCGCAGCGAGCCTATACCGCCCTACAGGCTGACGAGGCTGACTGTTACAGGGGCCGGTTCAATATTGAATAGTCCCGACGAGTTTTCGACATCCACGCGAAAGCGGTAATAGATCGGATCGCCATCTTCGTCATAAGCCGGAAGTGCGTCGGGCAAATCCAACTCAATGACGGTGTCATTGCTTTGAATATCCGCGAGCCGCATCCAGTTTCCCGACTGATCCAATTGCGAAATATAGTAAGTACCATTGTACACCGTGCCGCCCCACGACATGCGTAATGACTTTATCGCATCGGTGGCCGCCGACAGTGAGCTTACGGTCGGCACGGGTGCCTCCGGATTTACAATATCCACCAGGTTCGTGAGAAGCTGCTTAGTTGGATGGGAAACAGCTTTCGCGGTCTTTGTGTCTCCGGAGGCGTCTTCATAAGTGACCTCCCGCACGAAGGCGAGGCGGTAATAGAGCGGCTCGCCATATGGTACAAATGGATCATCAAGGAAATTGTCGCCAATGACAATCGTGCCACTTACCGGATACGCCAACCCATCGATGGGGCAGTCCTTGACATGAACCATACTTCGCATGCTGATCGCATCAAGTGCACTGGCGCTTCGATAAATGCGCACCGCCGTTATTGGGTCCGACTTGGATGGCGCAACGATCTCAAACCTGACCTCCGGGTTCCCTCCCGTGGTAACATCAAATGGAACGGTCGCTATCTTCCGCAGAATTGGCGTTTCGGGCGGTGATAAATTGATAAGTTTTATGGGCCCCAGCATCGGGCTGAAGTCGCCCATTTGCATTTTGTTGCCAATTTCACGGGCAAAGTAAAAATACACCGTGTTGGGGTTCATGGACCCATCCAAGGTGAAATCGGTAAATTGAATCACCGGCTTTCCCCCGGAAACATACCGCTTGGCCATGGGAGCCAGATCAAACCCGGCATCGCCGGGCGCCAGTATGTCGCCATTCGCATTTCTGAAAACCTGTTTGGCGTTGGTGGGAACGTATTGCGCATTATCTCTTACAAGGGAGTGAATGAGCGGCTGCTCCGTTAGAGGAAGAAAAACGCTACCGATTTCCTCGATGATCTTGTCTTTAAGCTGCTCAAGTGTCTTGGCGGTGTCGCCCTGAAACGCCAGCGCATCGGGATGCGGAAGTGCATAGCTGGTTCCATCAAGGTCAAAGGCCTGATATGTCATTTCACCGGTTCGATCCTTGTCGAAATCCAACAAGTCGGCCCATCGGTTCGCAAAAAACGCGTCTTTCTCCGGGGGGAAAATTTTCTCCCGTATGGCCGTAAGCGTTGCTTGGTCGTATAGCGCGCGTAGGATACTGAACGCATCGGCCCGGTAAAATACTACAGCGAAGGGCTCATGGCTAAATTTGACATCAAAAGTATAGCTCGACTTGCCGAACCCATCCGGTGGCGTCGCATAGGCAAGCCCCATGGGTTGGTCGGGCCGAAGCGGGTTAATGATTTCCTGGGCGAGCAGGATTTGCGGTACGCCGATGGCCGACCGATAAGGATTGTTCAAATCATCAGATAGCGAGTTGTCAACGGATCGGGTCGCCATGATTGACGTACGTGAACCTTCACTGGCCGCGGGCATGACCGATTGGGCCTCAAAACCATGCGCCGCGTCCGCATGAAGGTAAACTTTGTAGCCTGGATAGACGTTTACCGTCAGGCCGGACCCAGTTCGTATCGGGTCAAGCTCACCAGTATCGTCGGTGGCCACCAGAACCAATTTTCCGTTTCCGTCATCCAGTATTTTGCGGACTGTCAGGGCACGGCGGTCGTCATCGGGCTTGCCCTGAACTGAAACCCGCGCCACGCCTCGGTACCAGGACACCGGATCCAGCGCACTGCTTTGAGGGTGTGGGGCCAATCCATAGGTATCGAAGGTAATTGTAAACTGGTTGGAGTTAAGTGGAATATTTTCTACTTTTGCGCTTTCCCATATACCGCGGAGCTTCCGCGTTACTGTCGTGCCATCATCATCGACGTAGGTTTCCGTTGTTTCGGTCCATGACGGATCCCCAATTTGTACCGTGGTCGCTAGGGGGTTACCCGCGCCCCAGCTATCGCCGGACGCCATATTCTCCACTACCATAAACAAATCATTGGGCGCCCACTGGGGTTGAACCGGATTTATCAACAAAGCATTCCCACCGACCGTACCTTCAACCCCCGACACAGTTGCAACTTTTATCTGAAAGACGGGGTTCTCTCCAGTGGCTGCATTGGGAAGACTAATCCCTTCGATCTTGAAGTGCTGATCGCCGATAACAAGCGTGCTGCCGATGAAGTTTGCCTTTTCGCCCGCGCTTATGGTCGGTACGACGGTTTCCGAATTGCTTAGATACGTGTAGGGCTGGGTTTCAACTTCAAACACAACGGAATCCGCCGTTGCGGTTATGTTTTTCACGCCGCCAGCAACCATCGCCGGGGGCTGTCGCCGGAACAGTAGTTCGACATAATCGGCAAACCCGTGGTTTGCTTCCTGCACATGCCCATAGTTAAAGGTAAGACGAACAAAGGTTTCATCGGCGCCGGATTGCTTAAGCGTCTCAAGATGGTTCTGTTCCGCCTGCGTGGTGAGGATCCGGGGTAATTCCTCCTGGATGAGCTGAAGGTGTAGGTCGCTGGGCGGCAGCAACCGATTGGGTTGGCGGAGTTTGGTTTCGTCCGTAGACCGAACATCCGAAAGAGCCGAGGCGCGGGAAAAAATGTCAATCCCATAGGTCGCGTAATCGTGAAACCCATCCTCCGTTTCCTTGTGCACAAACGGTTGGGAAAAACGTGTCTCGGGAAAGGGGCTTGCCATCGCCTCCGGTGTGCCGGCAGTATCGACGAATACCGCGTCGTGGGCGATTTCCGGCTCGCGCCAGCCGCCCGCGCCCGTGGTGCGATACTCTATCCCATAGCAGACCGGAAGATTCATCTCTGCCAAATCAAACAGCTCGGATGAGGCAAAAAATGCAATGTCATCTTCATACAATACCGGACAATCGGGATATAGGCGGATGTAGCGCGCGAGCCCATCAGGCGTATAGCCTTGCGAATCCGTCAGCCAGTGAAGGTCGCCGCTTGCGGTTTCAACCGACAATCCATAGTCGACCTGGCCGAGGGACGGCGTCATGGGAAGGCGATGTTGCGCAAGAAATGTGGGCAAGCTCATATACAAATGCTGAACCTCTCGCGCGCCCTTGCCATCGCCAAGGTCACCCAACGTCATGTATTCAGCCATATAGACGTAGGCACGCGCCGGATCGGCGATGCCGGTGTCGACCGTGCCAAGACCAAGCATCCGCGCGGCATGAAAGTCCAACGCAGCAAGTTGTATCAAGTCCAGATAGCTTGTGGGCATCACCCCATCCTCGGAGTGCTCACCTGCAAGAGTGACTTCCGCTTGTGGGTCTTGCTCGCTCAATGAAAGATAGGTTGCGACGGCCACGCCGAGCCCGTCGTTCGGTTCGGTCCAGCGCGCCTTGTAGTTGGCAACATTAACGAACGCGCCGTCGTTGAACTTGCTCCATTTTCCGTTTACTTCAAAGCGGTCCAGGTTTTCGAGGCGGTTAAAAACCGTAGTATTGTTGGTGGTTGGGGAAAACTCATCGATGCTCGTGGCCAAGGAAAACTTATCAATCTCCTCCCATTGCTGCGCCTCGTTCAAGAGACTCAGAACATCATCATAGCAAATAAAACTTACAGAGGTCGGAAGAACATCGCCCGCAAAGCGGATGCGGCGCATGTTTTCCGCATCAACACGGATCGACGATCCCTGAGCAGTATTGAAAATATGGCGAGAGGTAATGTGCACATCTGCGGAGGGCCGGTTTTCCGAGACCGAAAGCGTTTCAAGTCTCAAGTTATAGCCGGAGTTGCGGGGTAGAAATTCCAGATTGCAGCGTAATGCAAGCTTGTTCCGTAATTCGATTCCAAGAGGCTTATCGCCATAGGCATTTAGGAAGCCGGTTAAATCCTGTAACGGGTTAACCGCCGATTTCGCAATGCTGTAGGCCGCCTTATCGAGAAACCGAACATAGAATGTATCCTGAGATGAGACTGTGCTTGTTTCAAAAACCAGCAACGCATTCGCATGGTCGGCATGTACCGGAAGATCGGTTTCGAACGAAAAACGGCGCTCGATCAACCCATCTTGCGGCCAAGGCGCGCGGAATAGGGTTACAAAATCATCCGGCTTGTTGAAATTGACATTGCTTTTGGCATGTTCACCCTTGGGCAGGTGGCTTTCACCAAGTTTCCCCAGAAGATGCCACCTGAGAAGAAATCCTGATGTTGCATCCGCTGGGGACGAACCTGCAACCTGCAATGCAAGATACGGAGACTGCAGTAACTGCTCGCCATGCGAAGGGATGGACGTTGCTCCGCAATGAGATTTAACAACCGGCACCTGCTTCTCTTGCCGGACCTCCTGATCTCCCTCGCTGGTTTCAACCGGTGTTGCCGTGAGCGTGGCCTCCGCCAGATCGATTTCAATTTGATCCATCTTTGGAAGCGGCAAGGATTCGGTCTTACAGCAAGCAAGGTCGTGGCCTGTTGCAATGAAAAGGCCCTTGCTTTTCGCGGTGCCGATTTGATCCGTTCCGACAAGAAGTATTCTACCTGTATCCCCGGCATGGAGATTCGACATCGAGATCGGCGTGTCAAAGCTGAACCCGTGATGGGCAACAGGTTTGAGATCGGCGTCAAACCGCATAACGGTCGGATGATTGCCGTTTTGCGGCTGATCGAGCACGAGATAATCATCCGCGCTCCTAACCACGCGGCGTGGGAGATCTTCACCATTTGCATTGCGGTAGACGTGACCGGTGACCGTTCCCCAGCGCACCGCTTGCTCCTTGCCTCCAACTGGTTTCCGGTCCCTGCCAGAACCAACCACCCTGGGGTCGAGGGAGAATATAAGACTTGATTGGTCGCGATTGTCCGGGCTGGCGCGCCCTGCGAAGACGATATGCCCCTGCAAATCGGCATAGACTGAGCGCGGTGAGATCATTCGCCACTTCTCAAGGCCGGAAAACGAAATCGCTCTGATATTCTGGAGCATGTCGTCCGCCACTAGCGCGAAACCGACAAGATTGCCGCGCTGAATGCTATGACCAACCAGAATGTGAAAATCTCCAATAGACATGGCGTCGAACAGCTCGTTGTCGGCGGCCATCTTGACATGCGCCGCCGCAAGAACTTCGCCATCGCGGCCAATCCGTATCAACTCTAGATCGTCGCGGCTGGATCCGGGGCGATCATTGGCCCATCCGCATACGAGGTATCCGCCGCGGCTCCCTCCACTTGCTACAATGCGCCTTACAATTCTGGTCTTGGAGGTATGGAGATTGCGTGCCCACAAAACGTTCCCGTCAAGGTCAATTCGCGTGACAAGATAGGCCTGCCGTCCGCGCGTTTCCAAATTGCCCGCGGCAAGAAGTACAAAACCCAGTGGTGCGCCATCTCCATCAGTAAGAAGCAAGCCGTCATTAAACCAGGATTTTGCGACCCCATAGCTGTAACGGCATGACCAGATCGTATCTCCATTCTGATCCGTCAGAACTGCCGCACAGGCGTCACCTTCCGAGCCGAAGGCAAGGTATCGGAACTGCAGGTCTGCACCGACGGGCTTAACAGTTATGGCGCCTCGGAAATTTGCAGAATTCTCAAATTCGTATGACTTCACAAAGCCATGTGAGCCAAATACCTCGATTGGCATTTCGCCACCTCCTTACGGCATCGAAAACGGGTCAGTTTCTACAGTTGATGCGACAGTGTAGGCGTGGCCGTCGAACACTAGGTGATCAAATACAATTGCCACGCCCGCGGTCGGAAACAGGCCGGACGCGCGCATCACAAAAACCTGACAACAATCTTTGGAGATCAAAAAGCGCATATTCGGGTCAACCGTGCCTGACAGCTTTACCCGCAATGCCGAGAGGCGCTTGTCCAAGGGAACCCTTGGATCATTGAGAGGCTCGGAGCTTCGAATTAGAAGACCGTAGACCTCATCAGTTAGATCGTTACGCATGAAATTGAACTCAAGCGACGTCGCAGGCGGCAGCGGCACCAATTCAAGATTGGCATAGACCAACCTATCGAAGAAATCGGGAAAGGCCTGACTGTTTGCCGTTCCCTGCCGCTCGACAATGCCGAGCGCGGCGGCATAGGCCTGCTGAGCCGCCGCCGACTTAGCAAGATCGTGACCTATGGCAAACACAGCCAGCCGTTCATTGCCGGCATCGTCGACCAGTTTATAACTGTCGATGTGGCTCTGGAAGTCTTTGTATCGCGACGTCTTGAACGGATAGCGGTGAATTTCCGCCTCAGGATGATTGCCGCTTGCGATGACATGGCGATTTATCACCACGGCGGTGTACAGTTTATTCGGTTTAAGATCCGCTCTCGTGCGCAGCGCCTTTGCGGCGGGAAGGATTTGCCCTCCACCCTCCTCCCAACAGGTCGGCCCAGGATCTATGTTCCCCAGAGATGGATCGCGCATTGCTGAAAGAATTTTCAGATCTTCGCCTTGGCGCGGCGCTGTGTCGGTAAACCACTCCTGCACGCTGGGCGGTGGTGCGGTTACAAGCGGCACGGCGTAATTCGGTTCATCGCCCACCACAATGGCTTCCGCAGGGTCTTTAATGCGGATATCGATCTCATAGGTCAGCGCATCAAGATCGGGCGCTGTCGCACTCAAATCTGCGCTATGAGCCGGCCATTCCGCGAAGAAATGATAGGCATACGGTTTTGCCATATACAGCGTCAGTTCCGCCTGCTGATAATACAGCGGTTTTGCATAGAGAAGCTTGCCGCTTGGATCCGGCATGGAGCGTTTCATGTCCAAATAGTATTTTAGCGAACGTTCGGGAATCTCCTCTCGACCGTCATCCCCTACCGGCAGTTCGATCGCCGAGGCAGGAGGAACAAAATGTCCGATCGAACCTTCTGTTTTGAAGTGTACATAAATCGGTGAACTCGATTTTTTGGCGGGATCGCTCGGGCCGGTCACAGTATCAGAGACATGCAAGATGATACGATAGATTTGGTGAGGCCGCCAAATTGGCGCTATGGTCTTTTCGATTGCCGTACGCATATTATCGAAATCACCATCGATCGCGGCCTGCGATGACCGCGCATCGTTATAGCTCCAGTCTTCATAGCTGAACCAACACACCTTGTTGAGATATGTTGCGCACTGCCAACCCGCCGCTTGGGGTGGCCGTTCTTCGTCATCCGACAAGGCGTCTATGCGCGACATCAACCCACAAGCAGCAGTTTGCTTCCGTTTGATCTGTTCCGCGAGCACAGCGCACCTCTGTGCATGGGTGTCTTCGGACATATATGTAACTGTGGTCGTAGATGCCGTTGCCGTGATTGTTACCACCGTATTAACAACACTAAAGTGTGGTCCACTGCCTGGCGGCCACGACCCACATTGGGCTGTGTATTGCGCAATCATAGCCGCGATCCGGCGGCGCAGGTTGCGAAGCTCTACCTGCAATTGGCTTCGCTCACCGCCATTCGAATTTGGTTGCGCCTCGCGCACACAAAACGCATCCCGCTCGGCGCGTAGCTGTTGTGTCAAGGCGGTGTGTTGTTGGGCAAGCGGTCTTTTTTGATCCGGTGGCGCGCGATACCACTCCTCACGCAAGAGATCGATTTGATCAATCAAGGAACTGATCTTCTCAGAATCGGGAGCCGGCGGTTCGACGATTATGCGCTCGATGGGAGATGATGGATCATCGTAGACCACATCACTTGCAAGATCTGCCCGAGAGACGGTAACGCTCGATACGTCTTCAAAGGATGGGGGCTCATGTACGACTTGCGCCACGCCCTGCGCATCCAATGTATGGCTGTGCGGTTTGCGGCGTTGGTAGCGGATTACGATTTGAGGGGCCGCTGTTGCAAGGGTCAATTGACATTTTGCGATCGGCTGGGGAAATTCGAGAAAGAGGTTCGACCCAGGCTTGACCGCCAACGACACAGGCGCGAGCCGGGGCTCGGATACGGCCAATGCCGCGGCGGCATCACCTTCAACATAAAAGAGAAGGTCATCGCGCGCGTGGCACTTGCCCTGATCGTAAGACGATTGCCTATCCCAGCTCACACAAGTCTCGACCCGCTCCTGCCCCCGGCAAAAAAGCGTCCAGGCGCTGAGCCCCATTTCTTCGGGGACATATCCACCGACAGGTTCCATGTAATTGAATGGGGAGGCGGCCAAAAACCGGATTTGAGAAAATGTGGTATCTTGTTTTTGCCAGGCCCCGACCGGAAGGTTCAAGACGTCCGCCGCTGTCCCTGTGCCGACAAAAGCCTCAGGCGCCAGGGCGGCGAATGGATGATAGGGAACCCAGGCGTTTTTCGTGTCGCTCCAGGTTTCGATAGCGACATCATCAAGCGTATATTCATGTTTGACTATGCGGGAGCCAAAGCGAGGGGGGAGCAGCTCAACATTCCCCGCCACCGAGCCATTGGACCCTTCGATTTTCCCAATTCCGCCAACTGGATTAACAGGCTTGGCAAATTTGACATCAATATAGGTATCCAGGGGAATTTTGTGGCTGACACTGGTGGGTCCCAGGGGCGTATCACCGGCATGGAGTTCATAGGTTTTGCCCGACGCCATGTGGATACCCATCACAGGCGGTGCCTGCCCCGGCGAATTGGCGATTACGTCAACCGGCGTGTAGTCGACTGAAGAATCCCGATCCCAAGTGAATTCCAGCGTCACGCACTTCTTGATTTTCTTGATCTTGAGATTGACCGAGACACATACTTTGACGCGGCCCGTCACAAGGAAGGGCTTGGGCACCTCAACCGTGAGGGCGGCGTCCAGACTTATCGTGAAACCGAACCCGAACAAGGTTACGCGTACCGACCCTCCCAGGGCGATGCCGCCGCCGGCCTGCTGCCGCTCGAAGCTGACATAGGCCCAGAGGTCAAGATACGCATAGGCGGCAACGCGGACCGGGCCATATTTCTTGTTGAAATCGAAATGAACCCCGGCACCTGTTGCGATGCCGCCGGCCGACAGCATCAGATAAGAATAGGCATCGAACAGGCTGATTATGCGGGCGGTCGTCGGCTTTTTGATCGTCCCGATGTTCACGTACCATGCGGACTTGTTGCGAAAGAAATACGCCGCTTCGAAGACTGCCTCGAGGTTAAGCACCTTACCTGTATCTTTCGGCACAAGATATTTGGCGCCCGCGCCGAGCTCAACGGAGTCGCGCGACAGAGCGAGATACGCATAAAATGGAGGGTCTTCATCGGTCAGCCCGACACGCTCATCGGCGAGAATATCAAAACCCCCTTCCAGCATGATCAGGCTGGGGATTGAGACAAGCAGGAAGAGCTGCGAGGTAAAAACCTTCGCGCCATCGGTCGCCGTTCCTAAACTAACCCCCGCTCCAATAGAAAACGGGTTCTTCGCACCGACTGTTCCGTCCGGCGTTAGAAACTTGGGAATACTAAGGCCGCGCCCCATGTTTTTGGTAGCGTCTTCCGCGCGATAGTAATCGCCCCAACTTGCCTCATCCTCCAGGCCGACGGCGCTCTTGGCCGCCACATAGCGAAGGCCGAATAATCCGCGAAAGCCGTAAATCCCCAACCCGGTTGCCGCGAGCGGAATGGGGGCGGGCAACTCCAAATGCGTATCGACAATCCATGCCGGTATTTTCGTGTTGTACTTCATGGACGCCCCGCCAGCGATTTGCACCTGCGGAAGCTGGAATGACAACGAGCCCACATATTCCGGGTCCTTCAAAGCAAGATAGCCCTGAAGCAACAGCGCCGCCTTGTCCTTCGAGGCCGTTCCCGGAATAACAAGGTCGATGCCGATCCCTTCGATGCGAAGGAAGTCGTGGAATGGGCCGTCATCCACGGTGAAGTAGTATTTTATACCGTCGCCGCGCGCATCGACGCCGCCCGGGTTGATACTTATGCCCCCGTCGAAGCCCCAATATTTATACTGCCGAACCTGCCCGTTGTGTTCTTGCTCGTGAGAGCCAAAGTGAATGGCGGTGATTGCAATCTTTGCCGGACCCAGCGGCATCATAATGCTTTCGGGTAGCGGAATGGTGCCGCCATCGATTTCAAACGAACCATCGCTATAAATGCGGAAGTTTTCCAGCCCAATCGGTTCTTTGATGATGTTCTTAAGAAGATCGTTGTTACTGAAATCGAGATCGCCGGTGGCGGCGATGTAAACCCGCCCATCGTCCTTACCGACGCTGAGGGCGCGCGCCTTGAACGTGAAGACCTTACCGAACTCGAAGTCATGCCCTCCGACGACACTTGCCGTTACTTCAAAATCACCATCGCTATCGATGAAGAGTTCAATCCCAATCGGGTTGGAACTGAATTTCGGGATTGTCATGCTTCCGGCAATGGAACTTTCCAACAAGACGTTCTGACGGAACTTCATGTGGAAGGACGAAAACCCAAGGGCAAATCCCTTACGTGCGCTGCCGTCATCGGATTTTGGCCCCAACACAAAGCTAAGTTCGGCTCCAGCCGGATCGATGGGGAGGTCCGCTGGCGCGCTGGAAATCGCATCAATGGCTTCAAGGCCCACGGTGCCCGACAGCCCGCCGGTGCCGATAAGAAGGTTCCGTCCCACTATGGCAAGGGTCGACGAAGGGCCGCTGGAGCCTTGCGCCTTGGCAAACCACTTTTCGGGAAGGCCAATTTCGACCGCCTTGAAAAATACGCCCATAAAATCCGACGGACGCATATCGGCAATGGCCTCGGGGATATTGTATTTCGGGCTTAGATCAAGCTTGGCACCGTCAATCAGGATGGTGAGACCCGTGCGGCCAATTTCCGACGGCGTCAGTGTGGCGGTAATCGCTTCGTCGAGCGCGATATCGAACCCGGTTTTTGTATCATAACTTACGCCTCCCGCTGTGAAGCTAAGCCGCGAGGCCGCGCTGCCATCGAGCGGCCGAAGAACATTTGCAGGAAATTCAATGGCAAACCCAACGCTCGCAATCTCAATGATTACATGGGGCAGAAGAAGCTCTTCAATATCATTGCGGTCAATCTCCCCAATGAGGTCACGAAAAAAGTCCGATAGATCTTGAACCGTCTGATCAATGTCGATGGCGCCGAAATCTTCGAATATGGCTTCAAACGCCATTTGATAAGGATCGATACTTTTTTCAACCAACTCTTCCAGCACTTCGTCAATTTCCGCACCGGAGGTGAGATCTGCAACTGTGAGCGAGAACGGCTCAGGCCATGTCTTGGTGGTGACCCATGTGTTGATCTTACCGATCAGCCATCCGTAGTCGGACGATGATGGTGCCACCACGTCCAACAATTGCTGGAGGAAGGTTTCTTTGTCCGTTCCCGCGAGGCGCAGGAAAACCTCAAAGGCCACTAGTGCCGGGTTCTTTCCTATACTGAAGTCTCGGACGTATCCCTTGATCGGCCAGTCATATGTGAAGGAGAGATCAACCGATGAGCCGTTCGACGGCTCCGCATCCGGAAAGGCAATCAGATTGAGCCCCGCAGGCAGGGCCAAATCGATCGGTTCTTCTGTCATCAAGGTCAGGCGGTACTGGCCAATGTCACCGCTCATGCTCTTTTCGATGGTAAGGTCGCGGTAGCGTAATTTGCCAAAAAGTTTGTCTTGCAAATCGTCTATGGCGTTGCCCAAGGAGTCCACAAAGCCAATACCGTTTATAACGCCCATATTGCTCTGAATACTTGGCAGAAGGGTTGTTACGGGGGGGTGTTTAGCTGTGCTCATCCGTCATCCCCGCCTATTTCAATGTGCCGTCAAGAATGGCAAGGACGCTTTGCGCGAGATGGTGTGCAGTTACAGCTTTGGTTCCATAGACTCCTTTGAGCGGTACAGTCGTTGAGAGTTCTGCCACATGGACATGGCCGTTTTTCACACCCGAATAGCTTGACCCAGATGACTGAACCAGATTTGAAACACGGTAGAATATCTCATTGGAAAGGTAACTGCCACCGGAACCGCTATTGGCTTCCTTGACTAACGGCGATAGCCCAGGTGGAACAGCATTCGTAAGAGGATTTGTATTCGATCCGCCCGTCGGAGAATTTACAAATTCCGCCTCCTTTTTCAGTTCAACTTTTGTCCATGAATCTGATCCTATCGCCTCCCAACCTGCGTGACTCTTGCGTGTTCCTCCACTCGTGTCTTCGAATTCATAGCTCTGGTCATAGCGCAATTTTATGTCAAGTCCGTCATAGGCATCCACTTCGTCGCTTGGATCTGACAACTTGAATTGGGTTTCGTAGTAAGTCCTCTTGTCCGAGGGAGGGCGCGTATTGTCGAGCCAATCTAAACCACCGGGTAATTTCGTATTGTCATATGCGTCCTTATTATCATTGTCATAGCCCGCCCGGCATCTGCCAGCAAAACGATCCAATCTTGCGTGGATCACGTTCTCTATATTCGCCGAGTTTTTAGGAAGGTTGATCCATTGGGCAATATATGGATTCAAACTACAAGTGCAAATGGCCGAAAACGAAACCGAGGTTGAAAATGATTTCTTGGCCTCATCAATTGTGTCTTCAACGATGTTGTTTTCGAAATCGACCCAACGGACGGGGAATATGCATGTCCTGGCAAAGAATTTCAGCGGCGGTGGTGGTGGTCCAGTATAAGATGGAGAGTAGGGGCCGGTGTACTCATGATCGGTCTTTTGCGCGAGATAGAGCGCGAGCCTACCTGATGGATTGGACGTGACAACTTTGGGGGTCCCAGGCTTGGCGCTGCCCCAGTAGGGATCAAACCCAGTGATCAGAACGGCTTTTTCATTCGCCGTTACTGTTGAAAAATCGAGCCCGGCATAATTTCGCGACAACGCTTCAAAACGCGCAATCAATGTCTTGGCCAACGGTGCATCGTTGAGAACATAAAGATGGCTCTTAAGCGCCACTTCCATTTTTGCACGCGCGCAATAAAGCGCCGTGTCCGCATGTTCCTCAAACGCCGGGTCAGCGGCCAAAAGGACGGCGCGATCCCAAATCGCCTTGGCGTATTGTTCCACAAGCTGCGCAAGTGCGGTCTCCGGATTAACAGTGCCAGTGGCCATGGACGGCACAGCCGTCACGGCAGCGGTGAAATCATCAACAAGCGCTTTCATTTGCGCATTGACTTGGGATCCCAACTTGTCCTTTTCAATAAATCCGTCCCACTTACTTGAAGCCGAAAGAAGCTTCTCTTCTCCTGTCTCGGTATACGTCTTCTTCCGATCGACCAAACTGCCGCCGTTATAATTGGCTGTTGAAAAAAAGATGCCGTCGACAGAATAGGCCGGAGCAATGTTGGTTTCTAAACTCCATTCCAATGCTGAAACGTCAAAGGCGCTGGTATTTGCAGGTTGTCCCGCACCAGCCGATGGTGGTCTCAAAGTTACAAAGAGAGGGTTATGGTATGTTGCGAAATTAGGGCTGGTTGTTGTTTCTGCCGTATCAATGGCAGGTTTGATCTCATCCTTGCCCATGCACAGGAATGTTAGATCAAACAGCTGATTCTTGAGTGGGACATTAGTGTTCAATCCCTGAAGCGTTAAAACATCCACATCAGTGCCGCCGCTCAAGCTTACCTTCTGTGTTGACGGAACAAAATTCGTGTCATTGTAAATCATCCCGAGAATCGAAGAACTGGGGCGCGAGGTTGGTGCCGCTCCAAACGACCCGCTCGTGCTGCGCCGATGGCTAAACATGGGCGTATGAACACCGACGACGGCGTCCTCACCTGCAGTAGTCGTCCCCACGCCCTTGGTCAGCACATATGTGGTTTCACCCATGCGGTCATAGGTCATGCTGCGTTTAGGCGCGGCTGTATCGGCGGGGTCTTCCTTCGTTGCGCCGTCATAGCGAAGAACTTTGTCGCTCACATATTGGTATTTGTATTTGGCGTCCGTAGCTGCCGCCGATGGTGAAGTCGGAGCCGTTACCGGCCACATCTGCCGAAAGGCAGCAACCAAGCGATCGCCCACTGGACCCACTTGAAGTTCGCTTGTATCGAACACGCCGGTCGGCGGCGGACCTGTTTGCGTTCCATCATAGGTGCGCAAATAGTGCAGCACGAAACACCATGGGGGATGAACGCCTCCGTCAGTTGGGCGACGCAATGTTACTGGTTTTGTCCATTCGGGATTGTTGCCGTCAATCAACCTATTACTTTTGATGAAACGTCCATCATCTGATGCCGAACCGCCCCGATGCACGAAGAGCAGTGGCTTATCATTGCCGGTACGACAGAGTTTGAAGGCCAGCGTTTGTCCGGTAAGGCCATCACTGTATTGGATGGGCCATTTATCGTCGCCGAAACTTTTCAGTGCTAACGTTGTTTCATCGGAACCGACGTACAGATTTTGACCACTACCATCGTTGTAGTTCCCATAGAAATTGTAGGAATAGCCCGTCTCATTTCTGATGTTCAGATAGACGCGGCCGTGATTTTTGAAAATCCCGCCAGCAGTGAAGAGTTTATCGCAGAGCAGTTTTTTCTTGAAACGCTTGTGATCGTCGGCGGGATCGCGAAACCATAACCCCGATGTAAAGAACATCCCCCAGAACGCACATGGGTCCACAAAACAACCAATGGCCTCGCGCTGCAGCCTTTCTGCATAAGTTGGTGATGCGCTTGCAAGCTTGTCCGCCTCAACGACCCCGCCACTGGCGGAGCGCGCCCATTCCAATGAGGGTTGAGACCCAAAGGTTTGAACAACAACTTCGATGCCGGCTCCTTCGCTGCTCGCGAATGTGCCAAGTTTCCAACCGGCCTGGACAATGGGAAGTTCTGCCCCGCCTGTGTAGCGAAACAGGTGATCAATTGGTTGGAGATCTCCAAAATTTCCAGTGAGTTCCACCCGATCAAGGCCAATGTAATGGGCATCCACAAGAGGGGTGGCTGGCGGGTTCGTTTCTTTCAGCACCTTTTCGCGGATGTATTTGATCAGGTCGTTTGTATGCGCCCCACTGCCCTCCTTTCCAAGATTGAGTTGGCCGCCTTGAAGAAGTGAACCAGGATCAATGTTTCGGTAAATGTAATATTCAACGTATGGAAATTCGAACGGTGGCTGAACTAAGGGCTGAAGGATCAAATTCAAAGTTGCCGTACCAGAAGGTCCAGCCTGTTCTTGGATACAAGCCCGACCCTTGCAAACTGCGTAGGCGTTTGCCGCACCACCACTTTTGACTTTATGAAGATCACAGACTCGAAAGCGATCTTTGCTCCCGGATGCAGCTGTCGGACCGAAGGTTTGGCCTCCGGTCTGTGGGCCCAAAGCCGCAGGGTCTGTGAAGAAATAAAACTTGGAAGCCAACCATTCCTCCCATGGGAGTTAGTTTAACAATTCCAATAATAATCTACTTATAGGCATGTCGTTTCCTGCCTGCAATATATAGTTGAGGAACCCTTTCGGGTGACCTGCTCCTCAGAAACGGGTCCGCGAATTGAGTTAGGATTGTGGATCTGACCTGAGACCCAGAACCTCTTCCCGCCATTGGTAGAGCCGAAGCGCTGCGCGAGGCTGGGCCGAGTTCTTTTTGCGTAGCTTCTCTTCCCTGTTCAAAGTCTGGCTTTCCCTGTTCCGCAAGAAGTTTTCCCTGTTTACAAGGAGTGAGCAGACTCAGTGCACAACTGGGCGCTGCGCCATTTTTCCGTGAAAAAATTGCTCCGTTTTCAGACGCCGGTGCGCCAAACGAGAGCCCCGCCCCCAATCTTTTCCCGATGAAATCATCTGGATTATGGTTAACGAATCTGACGCATGGTGGCGGGCTGACAAACCATCATCAAAGGGCGCTTGCCGCCGCTTGGGCTCAAACCGCCCCAGCATAGGGTTAAGTTTTTGTTAACCAATGGCATTTTAGCAACACCTCTAATTTTCACCAACTCTTTGACTTTATTGGATAATTCTCCAATTCACTTCTTTTTTGGTGTTTTTCGAATCACCTTGTCAACGCTTACGTGCGGGCATTTGGAGGTCTAGGCTTAATCACCTTTTTGGACAGAATTATAACTGCTTACGCAGATGGATAATGAAGGGGTGTCTGTAAAATGGAGAAAAATAGACTTCTAATTACAGTATGTGCTGCGGCACTGGCCACAGGGCTAGGTGTCGGCACGGCGTCAGCACAAGATGGATCGAATTGGCAAGGCTTCTATGGCGGTGTCCACACTGGATTCGGCGAGGCGGACCTTGATATTTCGTACATTGCTTCGGCTTCGTCTTCTGCAGCGAATGCCGTTTCAAATCTCGACGGAGCGCTTGTTGGTCTCCATGTAGGTTACAATTGGGACCTAGATGGTAGCTTGGTGGTCGGTCTTGAAGGCGACGTTGATTGGCTCATCTTTGATTGGGACGAAAACAATTTCGCAGCATCGACTGATGGCTTCCGCGGTGAAGCGAGCTACCTCGCATCGTTGCGTGGCCGACTTGGGCAAGAAGTCGGCAGTGATGCTCTCATTTATGTCACCGGCGGCGTCGCTTTTACGGATGTCGACACAGTTCTCCATTATGGTTCAAGCGGTAATCAGGAACCTGTCGATGGTTGGGACTACGGCGGTGTCGTGGGCGCTGGCGTGGAGCACAAGATTGCGCCAAACCTCGCGGTCCGCGCTGAAGGTCTCTACTACTTCTTCGGTGAGGAAGACTGGGTCTGCCATACATCTTGTACTGACGGCAGAACGGTCGGCGACATTGATCTCAATGCCTATACCTTCCGGATTGGTATCACTTGGCAGTTTGGCGGATAAACAAACCGAACTTGCTTAAGCTATTCAATTAGGTAAAAAGGCGGCCCCCTGTGGTCGCCTTTTTTCTATGTAAGCGCCTCATTGAGCCGATCTTTATAGGGCTCAGCCGCCCCTCGATCATCGCCGATCGCAGGAAGCTCGCTCGGCACGCCATCAATGCCGCACAAGTTAGCCACCTTGTTAAGCGCTGCCCCCGGATCCTCAATGATGTCTTCGTAATTTAACATGACACACATATGGGGCAGTTTTTCCATGCAGATATCCATCAAGCCGTAATACCAATCAATATGCTCTCTGATGGTTTTGAGGTCATAGGCATAGGCATTACCGCTAGCATAGCTCTTCATGTAGATGCGCAAGGTGAGGTCCATGGGGTCTCGCTTTACAAAGACGACACGGCAACCTGGGAGGGAGCGCGCATAGCGCATGACCTCGGTCAATTTGCCAGGGTGGGTATTTGTAAAAACTTTCGCCCCATCGGCCCTCTCCCGAAGTTCATCCAAGTAATGTCCTTGAAATGTTGCATCAAGCGCGGGGGGCATACCGTTTATGCCCGTACGCGTTATGCAGCCAGAAACTTGCAAGGTTCGGCGCACGTTGTTTTCAACGATGGGGTTTTCATACCCCCGCTTCACACCGGTCAGATTACTTACTGCCCGCTCAAGGGTTGTCTTTCCTGATCGTGATGGCCCCAGGATAAACAGCGAAACCGGATGATCCTCAGATAGGGGCGGCGCCTCAGTCAATTCAGGAAGGGACTTTGCAAACTCTAGTGATTTGCGACGGTAGTCAGCGGTGGCTTCCCATTCCTGAGCAATCTCCCGCCGACTTTCCTGGTTGGCATCTACAAAAAGCGGCCAAGCCTCGTCGTATCGCCCTGCCCGATGCAGGGCAAAGCCGCGCGCGAATTTGTAGGATGAGAGGTCGTCCTTTGCCGCTTCCGGTATTTTTTCTAGCAATGAAACCGGCTCGAGGGTTGTGAACCCTGCGGGCAGTTGCGCGATGCCCGATACCACAGAAATATCCAATAGGTCTTCCGCAACCATTGTCTCATAAATCGCCGCTGCTTTCTCAAGCCAGCCAAGGTGCTCATAGCAATCAGCAAGCAATTTTCGTGTGCTGGGTACCGAGCTATCAACGGCCAAAAACTGCTCAAATGTTTGGGCCGCAAGTTCATAATCTTTTTGGTTGCGGTAAATCTCCGCAAGCGTGCCCAGAATGACCGGATCATCCGGTTTGAGCTTTTGCGCCTGTTCCAAGGCCACACGGGCCGTATCGACCCGCCCCAATTGAAGGTTCACGTTACTGAGCGCCGTTAGGATGCGCCAATCGAGCGGGCAGTACATGGCCGCTTTGCTCAATTGAGCGACGGACTCCTCGTATTTCTCCATGTCAGCGAGGACAAGCCCCAATGTATGGAGCGCGCCGACATATTCGGGAAAGCGTTCCAGCAGGTCCGCACATATGCGTCTGGCGCGCGTCAGGTTTTTTGACTTGCGAAGCGTTTCGGCTTCCTTGAGTTTCTCAGCCGCCCAAAACAAGGGGTCCGATGGCGGCCCCTCAGCCACTTTTGTGCGCGCTCGCATGTCTATCTTTTGATTCACCGCAACGCCCCTCTCTTCGTCTGTCAAAAGACTAACATGGCAAAGCCGTCGCCGTGAAGCAACGCAGCGGAGAGGCCATTGACGCCCACTCAGAATTCGAGTCTCTTAGAACAATGAAATCATCTCAAGCCGTGACGGCGCTTTCAGCCCTGGCGCAGCAAACGCGCCTCAAAATATATCGCGAGCTGGTCAAGGCCCATATTCACAATAGCGCGGAAGGCGGGCTGCCCGCAGGGGCGCTGGTCAAAAAACTCAAAGTGCCCGCCCCCACCATGTCGTTTCATCTCAAGGAAATGACCCACGCCGGGCTTTTGAGTCCACGGCGCGAAGGCCGCTCGATTATTTACAAAGCCAACTTAAAAGCCATGCAGTCACTCATCGAATATCTTCTTGAAGATTGTTGTGAGGGCGCGTGTGGCGTTTCGGTTCAGGATGACATTTGCAATTAAAATAGTTCAGCGCAGCGAATTGATTAGCGGAAAGAAACTGGCGACCGCGTTCCTCCCCGACCACCAAGCAATCTATTAGCTGCCTGCAGCAGCGCAACAAACCGCGCTCGCAACTTCAGTGCTGTCATCGCTGGCGGCGTTTGATCGGCCAAATTCCGCAGTGTCCTCGAGAATGCGATACCACTCCCATCTTGTGCCGGACGGATCAGTGGACCAGATCTTGTTTTGTTTGGCGTAGCAGCAGGTCTCTGCCACTTCTTCCGCATCAGCAATGCCGGCCTGCCGGAACCGGTCAATCGCTGCATCCACATCCGATTGATCAAAATTCTCTACACCAAGATGATTGATGCGGTCCTTCGCATTTGGGTTTTCGAACAAAACCAGTTTGAGCGGCGGATTTTCAATTGCGAAATTTGCATAGCCAGGCTTGCGTTTGTTGACAGCCGCGCCAAACAATTTGCCGTAATAGGTAACCGCTTGATCAATGTCATCGACGTTTAGGGCCAATTGGAAACGTTGTTGCATGGGAGAGCTCCATATTAGGGTCAATGGTGGGGCTTGCGTGCCTGGCAAATTTTCGGGATCGATGCGGGGTAGACCGCCAATCCATCCAGGGCGCGCGCCTTCGGGTTTAATTTGACTATTCGATAGTTATGGAATAATCGTAGCATTGTCAAGCCGCGAAATGGTGGTTTCGCAGCTGAGGGCGCAAACGTGACTGAAAACCCGATCTCTAAGCGGCGGGCTGCGGCGGCCATCGGCACAGGTTTTTTGGTGATGGGGATCGTGGCCGCGACACTGGCGGGGGGCACATTCGGGCATATGCCCAATATGTCTGCCCCGCACGCCCGCAAGTGCCCTTTAGCCAGCGGCCTTGGCCCTGAAAAAGATTGTTGCAGTGCAACACAATATTCTTGCTGACTAGAGCAAATAATCTAGGCGAAGCACAACAAAACGGATATGCTTAATGAATCTGCACAATGTTATTTTGGACAGCGTCTCAATATTGGTTGAATCAAAAGGCGGGCGCAGGCAGACCATCTGCCGCAATCGAGGGAAGCATAGATGGCGAAGAAAACAAATTTAAGCCGACGTTCGTTTCTGAGTTCCGTTTCTGGAGCCGCAATTGCGCTGGGCGCAATGGGCACCATTACCGGCACCGCGCGGGCTCATGGCTATTCAGGTAATACGGACTCTGACGGCGGCAGCAACGCTGATCCGGCAGGATATGGCCAAACTGGCGTTACTGACTCTGACGGCGGAACGTTTGCTGACCGTGGCGGCTATGGCACCGGATCTCCGGTGCAAACATCCGGCTGGACTGATTCAGACGGCGGCAGCAACGCTGATCCGGCTGGCAATGGTCGCGGTTCGGGCTACACCGACGCCGATGGTGGCAGCAATGCAGATCCAGGCGGCAACGGCCGCGGGCCGCAAACATCCGGCTGGACTGATTCAGACGGCGGCAGCAACGCTGACCCGAGCGGCAATGGTCGCGGTTCGGGCTACACCGACGCAGATAGCGGCGGCAATGCCGATCCGGCTGGGAATGGCCGCGGCGGCTCTGGCATTACCGATTCCGATCAGGGTGCCTATCGCGACCCTGCAAATCAGGGCCGTGGTGCCAGCGGCGTGACAGATAGTGATAGTGGCCAATGGGCCGACCCAGGCGGTCGCGGTCGCGGCAGCAGCGGCGTGACTGATAGTGACGGCGGTCAGTGGGCCGATCCAGGCGGTCGCGGTCGCGGCAATAGCGGCATCACAGATTCTGATGGCGGTGCTTACGCTGACCCCGTGGGCCGTGGTCGTGGACGGCCGTCCGGCTATACAGACAGTGACGGCGGCAGCATGAGTGATCCGGGCGGCAACGGCCGGGGGCCTGGTGGCTACCAAACCGGTATTACTGATGCCGACAGCTCATCCGGCGGATCGCAACAAACCGACAGCGGCGGACAAGGTCGCGGCAGCGACCGCTAGTACCAACGAATCATAATTGGACGGCGACTGCATGAATTGCAGTCGCCGTTTGCATGTGGGGTCAGGATTTAAGATATGCGAGCAATTCTTGGGGCGATCTCAGTTACGTTTCTGCTGGGGCTAAGCGCACCTTCACTATTGGCGAGCGATTGGTCCAACTGGAATGGGTTTCCCTGTTGCAACGGCTGGGAAAACGAATGGCAACGCCAAATCCGCGTTGTCACCACAAACACTTGCGAGCGAGTGGAATGGCGCGTGCGGGCTGTTTCACGAGACGACTTGTTTGCCGAGCTTGAGTCCATCGATGTCACCTGCCATAGCGGCGAAGTTGAACACCTGAGCGGCCCTGATTTTCACACCAAGCTGGCGCAATTTAGCAATATCCCCATCGGTGAGACACGGGGTTTTCGAACCGATTGCCTGTGTCGTGGGGAAGACGGTGTGGCCGAAGCAACCTGGGTAGACTCCGTTGACTGGAACATGCCGACGCCCGATGATTACCCCTATTAAATTCCCCTGCTAGCAATCGCTAGCTGACCTGCCAATCATTGCGGCTGTTTCAAGGAGATCCTTTTGGCGAACGCTCGTTTCGATAAATACTATCGATATGAAGACCTAACCTCGCTGCTAAAATCTTACGCAGCTGAGTATCCTGACTTCATTACCCTTGAAAGCATCGGCACGTCCCATGAAGGGCGGGACATATGGGTCGCCTCTCTTACCAATCGCAAGACTGGAGAGGCCAATACCAAGCCAGCGCTTTGGCTGGACGGCAACATTCATTCCATTGAAGTGACTGCGTCTTCGGCGTGCCTCTATCACATCGAAACTATGCTTGCGCGGTACGGCAAAGACGAAGCCGCGACCCACTGCCTCGACACAAGATGTTTTTACATCTGCCCACGGATCAATCCTGATGGCGCAGAGTGGGCGCTGGCGGATCAACCAAAGTGGGTGCGATCATCGACGCGAGCGTATCCCCATAGCGATGAACACACCGATGGTATTATTGCCGAAGATATTGATGGCGATGGACGCGTATTGTTCATGCGGATCAAGGATCCCAATGGTCATTGGAAACCGCACCCGAAGGAGCCGCGCCTCTTGATCCGGCGGGATCATGACGACTTTGGCGGGGAGTACTATCGAATCTATCGCGAGGGTCCAGTGCTCAACTACGACGGTGCTATCCTAACGTCCAATCAACCGGCGCAAGGGTTGGACCTGAACAGAAATTACCCGGCCAATTGGGGCCCCGAAGGCGAGCAATTTGGAGCCGGGCCAGCCCCTTTTTCCGAACCTGAAACCCGCGCGGTTGGTGATTTTTTCCTCAGCCACCCCAACATCGTTACCGCCATCGCCGGACATACGTTTTCAGGCGTGCTGCTGCGACCTGGGTCCAATGTGCCCGACGCCAAACTGCCCGTGCCGGACTTGCGCGCGTATAAGCTCGCAGGCGAGAGAGGCACCAAGCTGACCGGGTACCCGGCCATCAGTATTTTCCACGACTTCCGCTATCACCCCGAAGAAGACATCAAAGGCACCTTTGATTGGGCCTATGAGCATCTCGGTATATTTTTGTGGGTCATTGAGTATTGGGCACCGCACCGGGCCGCCGGGGTTGAACCGAAAAATTATACCGACTGGCTCTTTGACCACGATGCCGATGACAGCCTGAAAGTGTTCCAATACTTCGATAAAGTTTCGCCAAACGAAGCCCATGTGGATTGGTATAGCTTTGAGCACCCAGAACTTGGCACGGTTGAACTTGGCGGCTGGGACGTCCTCAAGTCCTTCACCAATCCGCCGCTTCATTTGCTGGAAAAAGAGCTTGAGCCCTTCCCCGATTGGTTTGTCTCTTTGGCGCTTATGTCGCCGCTCCTTCAGCTGCATTCCGCCCAGGCTGAAAAGATCGGCGAAGGCCGCTATCTGGTGCGGATGGTAGCAGAAAACACCGGCTACTTACCAACCAGCGGCAGCGAAATGGCGAAAAAAGCCAAAGTCGCGCGCGAAGTGGTAGCTGAGATCGAGCTGCCGAAAGGAGCCACATTGCTGCGCGGCAAGCGCTGGGAAGAAGTCGGCCACCTTACTGGTCGCAACGCCATGATTGCCTTGCCTGTTTTCATCGGGACCGGCTTTGACCCCAGCGATGGCGCATCGGACCGCGTGAAATACGAGTGGTTGGTTGAAGCCCCCGCTGGAACATCGGTCACTGTACGGGCGCGGCAAGACCGCTCGGGCAGCGTTGAAGCTATTGTCGTCTGTGAGTAACCGTTCGCTGTGTCATAGGCCTTTGGTCTTTCCAGCTGAAACCAAGAAAACCCCTTTGGAGGGAAAGACATGAAAATGAATGTCGGCGCTTTGCTAGCCAAGCGGGCCATCATGAATCCCGATCTTGAAGCCTTGGTTGATACCGCAAGTGGCATGCGGTTCACCTATAAGGAGCTCGACAATCGGTGCAATCAAATTGCCAATGCCCTTTTGGGCCTTGGGGTCAAGAAAGGTGATCGAGTCGCCTTGCTTGCGCTTAATTCCACTGAGTTTGTGGAAAGTTTCTATGCCGTCGCCAAAATTGGCGCGGTTTGTGTGCCGCTGAATTGCCGCCTGGTTGCGGATGAGCTCGCCTATATTTTGAAAGACAGCGGCAGCACCGTTCTGATTCATGGCGAAGAGTTCGCTGACGTCACCGCAGACCTTCACGGGCGGGGCGCAGACGGCACCCATGTGAAAGAGTGGATCACTATCGGCACACCGGGGCCCTTCGCCCATGCCTATGCGACACTCTCAGCCGCCGCCAGCACCCAGGCGCCTGATCTCGAAGGTGAAGATGATGACAACCTCTACATCATGTACACCTCCGGCACGACGGGTTTGCCCAAAGGTGTAGTGCATACGCACGCAACGACAATGTGGTCGATCATCACCGTGAGCGCTACATCAGATCTGGCGTTCAAGGACCGGTACTACATCATTTTGCCGCTGTTTCATGTGGGCGCGCTGTCGCCGCTCATGTCGTCACTCTATGGCGGCGTCACGGCTATTATCGCCCGCGCATTTGATCCCAATGAGACCTGGGATGTTATTGAGCGAGAGAATATCACTGCCATGTTAGCAGTGCCTGCGATGCTCAACTTCATGTATCAAGTACCCAAGCGGAAGGAGGCAAATTATTCTTCCCTCAATTGGATTATGAGCGGGGCCGCGCCGGTGCCCAAAAGCTTGATTGAATCCTATGAGGAGATCGGCATCAAAATTCATCAGGTCTATGGCCTGACAGAATCCTGCGGGCCGGGCTGCCTCATCAGTCCCGACGATGCCATCCGCAAAGCTGGCTCAACGGGCAAAGCGTTCATGCATAACGATGTCAAGGTTGTCGATGCCGATGGCAATGAAGCGGCACCAAATACTGTGGGCGAAGTTCTGCTCAAAGGGCCACACATCATGAAGGAATATTGGAACCGGCCAGATGCCACCGCTGAAACACTCAAAGACGGATGGCTCCATACCGGCGATCTGGCTATGATGGATGACGAAGGGTTTGTCTATATTCAGGACCGCATCAAGGACATGATCATATCTGGGGGTGAAAACATTTATCCCGCCGAGATTGAGAACGTGATCCTGCAGCACCCTGGGGTCAAAGACGTGGCGGTGATCGGGCAGCCCAGCAACAAGTGGGGCGAGTCCCCCGTTGCGGTGGTCGTCAAAGCCGATGAGGATCTGAGCGAGGCGGATGTACTGAAGTTCACCGATGGCAAACTGGCGCGATTCAAACTGCCGCGGGCAGCGGTCTTTATTGACGTGATCCCGCGCAACCCCTCTGGCAAGGCGCTGAAGCGCATCCTGCGGGACCAGTTCCCCGGCCCGGCTGCGGAATAGGCCCCTCTCAACACCTGTCAAGCGCCCTCAGAATGGAAAAAACCAATAAATTACTTGAGCTTAGCGCTCAAGATCGGTAAATGGCGGGGACAACATCCCGCCCCCAGATGTGGACCAATTATCATGACCTTTTTGCGCAATAGTTTGATCGCTTTATTCGCCGCCTTCACCCTCGCCGCCTGCGGCACATTCGGTGACGAAGAGCCTGAGCAATACACCGCCTCGGAAATCGAAGAAGCGGAAGATGCTGAGCTCAATGCGACAGCCATTGAAGAAGATGAGCCTGAAGTCTCAGAAGAAATTGTTGCGCTTGTTATTGAATTGCGCCAATCGGCCAATCAAGAAGAGTTAGAAACAAATATCGGTAGCGCCTTGGTCAACGGGTTCACCGAAGAAGAAGTGGCGCAGGCCATTGGTATTGCTACGTTCCGCACGCCGCGCCGACGGGTCCTTCTTTCAGTTACCTATGTTCGCTTTCGCGCCGCGAGCCGCACCCCAGCAAACGACCTTGATGAGGTCTATGAGTACTGGAGCACACCTCCACGCCTGCGCGATGTCGAGGAAGTTGAGGAAGAAGAAGCGGAAGAAGAGGCAGAGCCCGTGCGTCGTCGGCGTCGTGGATTCTTCAGCTGGATTCCAGGTCTTTAGGCTTTGCGCGAGACTGGGTGATGATCATACGATCCGCGCCGTCTCCGTGAACAATAGCGTTGATCTCAAATACAGATCGCAATAGGGCGGGCGTCAGCATGTCGTCTGGCGTGCCCATGGCCACGCCTTTGCCTTGGTCCATCACAAGCACATGATCACAGACCCGCGCTGCATATGTGAGATCGTGAAGTACCGCGATCACGAGCCGCCCGCGAGCGGCCTCTTGCTGAAGCACATCAAGAATTTGGATTTGGTGCGCAGGATCAAGGGCAGCGATCGCCTCATCCACCAATAATGCAGGCGCATTGACGGCCAAAGCCCGCGCCAGCAAAACACGCGCCCGCTCGCCACTTGATAAGTGTGAAACCGGGCGCGGGAGCAAGTGCGCCACTTCCGCCATCTCGACCGCACGAGAAACAGCAGCTTCGTCCGCATCTGTCCAGTCAGCAAAAGCCCCGCGATAGGGATGCCGCCCCAGTCGCACCACATCGCGCGCGGGCAGAGGCCAAACAATGTCCCGTTCGGGAGGCAGATAGGCAACCGCCTTTGCGCGCTCTTTAGGCGATGTCAATGAGAGCGCTTTTCCGTCCAGCAGAACCGCGCCGTGATCTGGCTGCCAAAGTCCCGCTAGTACGCGAAGCAGGCTGGACTTCCCCGCGCCATTGGGCCCAAGCAAGCCGACAACGCCGGTCTCAAACGTGGCGCTCACATCGCGTAAGATCGTGCGACCGCGCAAAGCAAGACTGACATTTTTGAGCGAAAGGGTCATCAGAACAGCCCCCCGCGAATGCGATAAACCAAATAGACAAAGAACGGCCCGCCAATGAGGGCGGTGAAGACACCGAGATAAAGCTCTGACCCGGTCACCTGGGTTAGGGCGCGAATGGAGGTATCAGCGGCAAGAAGCAGGATCGCCCCACCGAGCGCGCTGGGGAGTAACAATTTGCTGGGCACATATCCGGTAAAGGGGCGCAGAACGTGCGGCACAATAAGGCCAACAAATCCTATAGCCCCCGCCACGGCCACCGCGCCGCCGACCGCCAACGCTGTCCCGAAAATAATCCTCAGGCGAACGCTGCGCAGGTTCACACCAAGTGAATGCGCCGTTGCCTCCCCAAGCACAAGCGCATCAAGACCGCGCGCAGTGGTCAACACCAATGCGCCGCCAAACATGATAAACGGGGAGGCGAGCATAACATCCGCCATGCTGCGGTCGCGCACCGACCCCATGAGCCAATAAACAATTTCTCCCAAGGCCCAAGGGTTTGGCGAGAGGTTCATGGCAAGGGCCGTAAGCGCCATAGCGATGGAGCTGATGGCGACGCCAGCAAGGATCAACGCCGTGGTGTCTCCATCGGCAGAAGCAAGAAGGAAGATCAACACCACAACAGCGCCCGCGCCCAAGATGGCACCGGCAGGCAAGGCCCATGGCGAGAGCGCCGCAAATCCGAAATAAAGCGCGATGACCGCCCCAAGGGCCGCGCCCGACGTGACGCCAATATTTCCAGGTTCCGCCAAGGGATTGCGCAAAAGGCCCTGCAGCGCGGCACCGCAAAGCCCGAGCGCACCCCCCACCAATGCCGCCAGAAGCGTTCGCGGTAAGCGGAAGTCCTGCGCGATAATAATCGTCGAGGGCTCACCCATGCCCAAAAGCGCAGCCCAAATGCTAAAGGCGTCAATGCTGGTGTAGCCAATGCTGAGGGAGACCAGCCCCAGGGTCGTCAAAATGGCGAGCAAGATGAGGTTCAGCCTCAAGGGTTTTGCTCCATCAATTCGTCCGCCGAGGGGAAGCGGCGTTCACGCTCTACACTAAGGTATTCCGCCGCATCAAGGAGAAACGGTCCGGCGCAGACCCAGGGCGCTGCGGGAACCTCAATGATGGGCACATGAGTCAGAAGGTCGCGAAATCTTGGGTGCCGCAAAAACCCGTCCGCAAGGCCGGGGTCAGACGAGGCAAAAAAACTTAACACCAAAACGTCCGGCGGCGTCGCCACCAATTGTTCCAGTGGAATGCGCCGCCATCCTTCGTGCCCCAGCTCCGCCTGCAAATTGCGAAAGCCCGCTAGGCGCAACACCGCATCGACAAATGTGTTCGCCCCCGCACCGCTACCCCCCGGAGTCACGTAAAGTGCGGTTGGTCGCGTGAGCGGTTGATTGGCTTCCAGTGCAACCCGCCGCGCCGCTAGCTCGCTCGCCAATTGCGCCGCGATAGCCTGCTGCCCCAAGGAAGTGCCAATGCGCACTATTTCCGATTCAACATCCTCAAGCCGCAGCGGATCACCAACACGGTGCACGGTAATACCGTATTCCGGCAGGAGCCCGGCGACAGTCTGATAGCCATAAGGATCAAACAGAACAACTTCGGCCTGGACCGCGATCAGTTCTTCCGCGGAACCCAAGGTCTGCGGCAGACCCATGGCGCGTTCCCGCACAGGGGACCGCGCTGATGTTGCCTGCCATGACACCGCCGCCACCTGATCACGATCCGCGATGGCAACCAAATATTGATCAGTGCAAACAGAAACGGAAGCCGCGCGCGGCAAAACATCTGCAGCAACGGGAGCAGCCACAAGCAAGGCGCAAAGCGCGGTTAGTCCCATTGCTGCCGATTGATGGTTCATCAGAGCTTCACTCGCACCCCCACATAGGCAGATCGACCGGTGTTTTGAAAGCCCATGACTTCTTGGTAGTCCTCGTCAAAGATATTGACAGCGCGGGCCGTCAGCGCAACGCCATTAGCGATGTTGAACGACGCGGCGGCACCGACAACACCATAGTCATCCAGATCACTGCGAAACTCGCGGAAACCATCTTCGCTCTCAGCAGCGGTGCGCAAGTTTAAATTGAGCCTCAGCCGCCCGCGGAGGGCATCAAAATCAAGATCAGTGGAGGTCATATGACGCGGACGCCTCACCCGCGGCAGGCCGTTCTCAGGGTCTGGCGAGTTTACCGTGGCATCTGTGAATGTGTACTGCGAACTAAGGCGCAGGTTTTCCAGCAATTGAATTTCTCCCTCAACTTCCACCCCACGAGAATGGGAGGTGCCGTTTGATTGGAAATAGCCAGAAAAGAATACATTATCAAAACGGATTTCATTCTCGATGCGCTGATCGAAATAGGTCACCGCCACGCGCCCGCGCCCGGCGAGCACGTCCTGCTCAACGCCAATGTCAAACCCGATGGCTGTTTCTTCCTCTAATTCGGGCAGAAACACCGCGGCATTGGTAGCTTGTTCAAATAGGCTCGGCGCACGAAACCCGGTGCCAACGCTGGCGCGTAGTTTTGTTTCATGGTCTTGAAAGAGCGCCGGTAGAAATGCCGCGGTCGCGCGTAAGGATACATGGTCGCCGAAATCCTCCGGAGCATCGAACCGCCCGCCCACGGTGGTAAAAAAATTGGCTGCCCATTCCGCCTGCCATTCAGCAAAGACGGCAAGAGTACTGGTTGAATCACTCAATGCATCCGTGGTGATTTCCGAGCTTTCATATTCAGCCCCGAAGGTCAGGCCGTGACCGTTCACGGGGTCTAGCACACCGAGGTATTCAACTTCGTGGCGGTCCCCATCGAATTGTGAGACGGGCGATCCGAAAAAACTCAATGTTGGCATGCCGCCATCAAGATCATTACGGCGAATTTGAAAGAAGTTATAGGCAAGCGTATGGGTGAGACCAAAGGCGCCGCTGTGGGTGAGCGCTACGCGGGCCGCGATCTCTTCGGTTAGAAGTGTGCGATCGGGATCGAAAGAAAAGCCATCAAATTGTGCAGCGGCGTCCACATAGCGGCCGACAAACTCAATCCGCGTGGTTTCTCCCAAATCCACCCCCACAACACCGTGGAGGGTGAGATTGTTGTAGCCATCATTGTCACCGAGAGTCGGATCGCCCTCCTTAGCTGAGAACCCTTCCGTTCGCGTAAAGCTACCTCCTATGGCCCCATCAACACCGTTGCTGTTGCCGGAAACAAAGCCTTGCAGAGTGTGGGTTCCAAAACTGCCGGTCTCAGCCGCAGCAGCATAGGTGTTCGTTTCACCACGCTTGGTGATGATGTTGATGACGCCGCCAATGGCATCAGCGCCATAAAGAAGGGCCTGCGGACCACGTAACACTTCGATCCGCTCTAGGGCCGCAACTGTCAGGGTGGTGAAGTTCACCGCAACCTGTGGACCGACCGGGTCCGACACGCGGATACCGTCAATAAGCACTAACGTGCGATAGCCTTCTTCGCCGCGCAACCGCACAGTCGATAGCCCCCCTGGCCCGCCGCTGGCGGATACTGTAACGCCCGGTAAACGCCGCAAGGCATCCTCCACATAAACAATGCCCTGCGCTTGAAGCTCTTCTGCGGTGACAATGGAAATGCTGGTACCCACTTGCCGCAATGGCACATCCCGGCGATGAGACGTCACGACAAATGTTTCTTCGTCAGCAGTGGTGATTTCCTGCGCCAGCGCTGGCGCTGTAGCGGTCATCATCAAGAGAACCGCAAGTAATTTCATTTTCTGATAGGTCATGCCTCGTTTTCCTCACATTGGCGTTGAATGTGTGAGGACGGAAATCCCGAACGCATAGATGCACGGCCCGCGCGCACAAGGCACACGTGGGACCTAAATCGATACAATTGGATATTGAATGACGAAACCACGCCCCTCGACTCCCGCTAGCTCACACTTACGTGTCGCCACTGCGGTTGAACGCTCCTTTGGCAAATCCCGACCAAAGGGTGGGCGACTGTGAAGGCAGGTCTCCTGGCTTCCGGCTCGATCACTCGAATCCGCGCCTTCCCAAGGCAAACACCTCAGTGGCTTCATGCGGTCGAACTCACCGGTCACAGTTGCGGGAACAGCCGCAGTTGAGGTTCAAAATACGAACCACGCTGCATTCCCTTTTCACTCCCTTGCGGGAGACCGTCACGGGCGCACCATAGGCAGGATTCCGGACACGGTGCAAGGGGATTAGATTTGCGTGGAAATGCAGGGACTTAGGCGAATTTGGCCGGTGCCGGCGGCGGTTATGATTTACCAATACGTAATATTCCCTAACGAAATATGATCTGAGTACGGATCATATCTGACGTTTACGAGATACCAATTATTCTTTGAAAGGGTACGCCTTGTCTTGAAGATCTTGGCCGGTAGTGCCGCGATAAATGGTGGGGGTCTCAAGGCAATCAAATAGCGGCTCTGTTATGGGCCGCTTCATCTCTAGCGCCCCGTCTGCGTAGCGACGGGGCTGTTAGGGTGTGATCCGCAGGCGTACCGCTGCGTGATCCGCTTCTCCGGCTGCATCAATCACCGTGATCTCAACAAACCCCGGTTCGCGTGGTTCCCATACCGGGCGCTCAAATCGGTCGGATGCCGGCAGCACCTCACCATCGATAAGCCATCGCAACGGCGGCGTGCCTCCATTGGCGCGCAAGGGCATGGCAATTGTTGTCGTCGACGTCAGGTCCACTACGGTGCCGGGCGGCGGAAACGCGATCTGCAAGGGCGTCGCCCTTTGCTGCGCAGCAACGGAAAAATCTCGCCCCGGCGGTTCAAAGAAGCGCAACCGCGTTGGAAGATCTCGATAGGATCGCGCAATGATAATGTCATCGGGCAGATCGCGCCCGGCGTCGCTGGGGTCCATTTGATCGAAAATCTGAAAGAGCAATGGCGCTGCCGTGTTGCGGCCATAAGAACCCGGACGCGGTGAACCATCGGCCCGCCCAACCCATACCCCCACTGTGTAGGCACCGGTAAATCCAATCGCCCAGGCATCGCGATAGCCATAAGACGTTCCAGTTTTAAACGCGATGGCTTGCGGCCGAAGCGCCCCTTGCGCCTGCCCAAACCCTTCCGGCAGTGGCGAGCCGCGCAATACATCATCAAGATACCAGGCTGCAGTGGCACTCATAATCTGACGCGAGTCATCTTCATCGGCCCCATCAACAAAGCGAAGTGACGGCACCGCCCCTTCCCGCGCAATACCTGCATAGAGCATGGTGAGGTCTTCAAGGGTGATCCCCACACCCCCAAGGGCCAGCGGGAGTGATGGCTCCGCCCCCAATTGCCCAAAGGAAAGCGCCGCACCCGCTTGGCGAAGGCGGGCCGCAAGCCGCATGGGACCGACTTGATCAAGCACCGCCACCGCCGGTACGTTTAGCGATTGTTGCAAGGCCGTGCGCACAGAGATGGTCCCAAGGTGTTCGCGATCAAAGTTTTGCGGAGCATAAGCCCCAAATAAAATGGTGCGATCATCAATGAGGGTTTCCGGGTGCAATAGCAGATCTTCAAAGGCAAGCCCATAGATAAATGGCTTCAGTGCTGACCCAGGTGAACGCTCGGCGCGCACCAAATCAACCTGCCCCGCCGGTGCCCAAAAATCCGCCGCGCCGAGATAAGCGACAACGCGGCCCGTTGCATTTTCAACGACCAGCGCCGCCATGTTGGCTTCGGGTTCAAGCTGTAGGCGAGTTTGCCGCGCCAGTTGCTCCACATAATCCTGCAAGGGCCCATCAATATGAGTTTGGATTTCGGTTGCGCCTTGAGAGGCACCGTAGAGACGCCGCGCCAAGTGCGGACTGCGAAACGGCAGTGTCGCGCGCGCATGTGGTACAGGGTCTTCCAGGGCCTCATCATAGACTTGCGCATCAATCAACCCGGTGCCCATAACGCGGGCGAGCACAAGGTTGCGCGCCTCAGCCAGCGCGTCTTGAAACCGGTCCGGGCGCAGCCGTTCAGGGGAGCGGGGCAGCGCCACCAAAATCGCCGACTGTGATGGCGTAAGCTCTGCCGGTTCACGCCCAAAATAAGCAAGCGACGCCGCACGCACCCCTTCTATGTTCCCGCCATAGGGCGCGAGAGTGAGATAAATGTCGAGAATTTCTGATTTGCTGTAGCGCCATTCAAGTTGCAGGGCGCGGGCCATCTCAAGGACTTTTGCGGCAATAGTGCGCGGGCGCGGCTCTAACAGGCGCGCGGTCTGCATGGTCAAAGTTGATGCGCCGGATATGGGCCGACCCGCCGCCGCCCATTGCCCAAGCGCGCGGCCAAGGGCAAGCGGATCAACGCCGGGGTGAACATAGTACCGCTGGTCTTCATAGGCGACGAGCATGCGAACGAAATTGGCGTCGACATCATCAGACGTCGCCCCAAGCCGCCACATGCCGTCTGATGTGGTGAAGGCGCGGAGGATCTCCCCTTGGGCATCGAGCACAATGGTTGAGCGTTCTTCATAGCGCTGAAGATCAGGGGGCAACGCGCGATCAAGGCTGAGCAGAGCCAAGACCAGCACAGCAACAGCGGCACCCCCGCCCCTGCCGGTCCATTTTAGCAATGTGCCCCAGCGCTTCACTTGGCGTTACTCGGCGCGCGCAATAATAAGTCTGCCCATGGCGGTTCGCGCCGTCACATCCGGGCGATACATGTCTTCCACATAAGCAGGGGGCAGCGCGAAGGTGCCTGGCGTTATGGCGCGCGCCACATACCCCACAGCAAAGCGCGGGCGGATCGGCCGCCCTTCACTGTCTGGTGCAAGCGGGCGGTAGCGGGTGCCAATGTCAAACGCGGCCACAAACCGATCATCTCGAGCCTCGGTCATGCGCGTAATGGTCAAACCTGGCAGCCAGTCATACGCGCCGCTGGCAAGGGTCGCTTCAATTTCAAAGCCCGCGGGCAGCAGATCCATCGCCGCCATCTCGCGGAAGTAATTGTCCCCCATGCGCCCTTCGATGAGCACAATAACACGATCGTTTTGTTGCACTTGTGTGAGATCAGCAATGCTGCCGTCGGGGCGGTAGAAGCTGCGCGACATGGCGAACCCGTTTGCCTCAGCTTGTTGCGGTTCTGCGGGAACGCCAAACACCGATACTGTGCGCCACACATCCGCGTCGCCCGCATTGGCGAGACTTGCCCCGCCTTCAAGCTCTGCGGCCGTGGGCGCAGCAACAAGCGGGTCCGTGCCGCTTACCGCCACAATGCCGCTGACGCTGACATCAAGCATTGCCCCAGGCCGCGACAGGCCCTCAGCAGCAAACAGCAGCCACGCTTTTTCTTGCGTTGTCGTAAAGCGCAAGCGAGGACCAAGCTCTGCAATACGATCAAACAAAGCCGGGAGGACGGTGGTGCGCCCAGATCGCGCGGCGATAGCGGTGAGCCCCGCCACATCGCGCAGCAGCGAGCCATAGCGCTGCGCTTCATAGCTTTCAGCCTGAGCCGCTCTTACCAAACGCACAGCGTGATCATAGGTCACCGATGCCCGCGCGCGATCGCCAATGGCATCAAGAGCCCCCGCCAAATGGGCGAGGCCCATGACGTCGGTCATGTTTGCGCGTGTCAGATCATGGAAATAACGCACATCGCCGGGCACCACATCACCGTGGCTTGCAAGGAGATAAAACCCGTAAGCGCGCAATTCGGGGTCACGCCAGGATTGCCCCGCAAGTTGGCGCACCCAATCAAAGCTGCGCCGCAAGGCATCATGAGGCACGATCAGCCCCTGGGCCTTGGCTTCCGTGAGAAACTCAACGGCATAAAGCGAGAGCCAAGCTTCAGCCTCAGCACTCATATAGCCCCACATGCCAAAGCTGCCGTTTGAGCGCTGCATATCTAAAACGCGATCAACAGATGTTTGCAGACGCACATCGAGCGCTTGGTCTGCGTCAAGCCCCGCAGCGCTTGCCAAATCACCAAAATAGAGCAGCGGGAATGCGCGGCTGACGGTTTGCTCCAAGCAGCCATAGGGATAACGATCAAGACTGCGCAGCAACCCGGCGGTATCAAACCCCCGCGTAGTACTGACACTTACCGCCGCCGCTGCGGTTGAGGGGATCAAACCATCGGTCAGCGTTGCAGGAAGGGTGTAGTCGGCACCGGCGCTAAAGAGCTCAACACTTTCACGCTCCTCTGGCCGTTGTGCCGGGCGCACTTGAATTGGCCATGATCTCGCGCGATGAAAATCGCCCGGACCAGCCACGTCCATGCGAACGGTAGCAATGCCAGGCTCAAGCGCTTCGAGCGCGATTGCCATTTCCTGCCGTGCGCCTTGCGCCAGGTCAACGGTGAGGCTTTCGCTTTGGGATGTGGCGAGGGGGCCTTCGGTTGTGAGCATCACCTGATAGGTGCCCGATGGACCATCCACATTGTGTACAGACAATGTCGCTTCCGCACGGTCACTTGGGGCCAGAAAGCGCGGTAGACTGAGTTCTGCCACCACGGCATCACGGACTGTGAGGGTTTGCTCGGCTTGGCCAATGCGCGCGTCCGAAACCGCAACGGCCATGAGACGCAACTCACCTGCAAAGTCGGGGATAATCAGCGTCACTTCGCCCGCCCCATTGCGATCAAGCGTTACCAGCCCAGAAAAGAGCGCCACTGTGCGCGTGGGTACTACAGCCAACCCGGCACCACCAAAGGCACTGTCACCTCCAGAGCGAATAGGTCCAAACTGTCCGGAGGTATCGCGGATAAGTCGCCCATAGTCGTCGCGCATATCCACACCCAACCGTCGCTTGCCAAAGTAGTGATCCACAGGATCGGGGGAGCTAAATCGTGTTAGTTGCAAGATCCCTTGATCAACAGCGGCAACTGTTAGGAAGACTTGGCCTCGTCCTGCGCCGCTGACGGCAACAGGAAACCTCAGAGTTTGTTGAGGCGTGACGATGTCTGGCGCATCCAGGCTAATGTCCAGCAAGCGATCGGCGTGATCAACTTCAAGCCAAGTAAGGCCCACCGATCGCACCGGGCTGCGCGGATCGCCTTCATCAAGGGCGCGATAATGCGTTACGAGCACATAAGCGCCCGCACCCCATTCCTCGGACACAGGCAATTCAACACTAAGCCCGTCTGCGGGAACATCTACGTGCCGCGTTTCAATGACGTGATCGGTGGCAACGACAATGGTTGCCGGCCCCGCCACCGCAGGGCGAATGGTAATGGCTGCCGTGTCGCCAATGCCGTAAGTGCTTGCGCCAGAGGTCACTATCAGTTGATCCGGACGATCCTCCGATGCAGCGCCCCACCAACCCACATAAAAACGTACAGAGGCTTCAGCTTCCCCATTGGCGTCTTCGGCGATGAGGCGATAGGTGCCCCAAGGCAACGTATCGGTCACCCGCGCAATCTCAGCGGCACTGGTTTGCAACGTGCCTGCATCAATGGCGCGGTCGCGGACGATGCGCTCATAGCGCCATTGGCCATCCACTTCGTACCATTGATAATTCACAACTTCGCGCACGATCTGCCAAGAGACGGCGTCAAGGGCGGTGCGCGCGCCGTTATCATCAAGTGAGACAAACTCAAATGCAGCTTCACTACCGGAGCGCACATAACGACCTTCAAATGCCGAGCGAATGCCGATGTAGGACGCCCGTGTGCGAATCTGCACCTCTGCCAAAGCCTGCGTGGCACGGCCGCCGGGTTCAAAAACCGCAATGCGCGCGGTGCCTTTCAGCGGCGCGGTGGATTGAGGGAGGTTTCTTAGCGACCCCGTAGCAGTTGTTGATCCATTGGCATCTGTGAGCGGCATGGACAGCGGCCACAGTTCTGCATCAAGGCGTTCTTCCACGCGGCCAAAGCTGAACTCAGCATAGCCTTCAAAGGGGTCCGCGTCGCGCGTGAGACGCAGCTCCGCTTCCCCGCCCATACCAGCTGCCGGAGCGCCATATAAAAACCGCGCGGTAACATCGATACGGACGTCATTGCCGGCGTGCAGCACATCTGCTGCTGGCGTGGCGATAACCTCAAGTCGCTCCGGCACAAAATCCTGCACATCAAACTGCGCCACGCCCACCGGGGCCGCATCCGTATCTACATAGGCGCGCGCGCGCCATTGCCCGCGCGGCGCTGATGCGGAGAGATTAATGGGCGTATGTAATGCGCCCGCATTTTGATCCGCGTGAGTTTCTCGCGACACCTCCACCCCATCGGGACGCGTCACAACAATGGTGAGCGGCACATCATCAAGGGCCGATGCGCGACGATCCCGCAGCAGTGTCATCAACTCGACAGTTTCGCCGGGGCGATAGATGCCGCGGTCGGTATAGAGGAAGGCATCAATGGGCCCGGCAACAGCACGGCCCGAAACACCGCGATCCGACAAATCAAACGCCGGGCGGCGCAAATCGAGATAGGTAAAGTCCCCATCAGGGCCGTGCGCCATCACTGCGACAGGGGCAAGGCCACCTGTGCCGCGCGTTAAAGGACCTTCAAAGTGAACTTCCCCATTACGATCAGTGTCATAAGCGCCAAGTACTTCATTGTTGCGCGCCACCAGAGAGACAGAAACCTGCGCCAAGGCGTCAGCACTGCTGAGTGCCCTTGCAAAAACATGGATGCCATCATCACCCTGAAATGTCGTAAGCCCGATGTCGGTCTCGATGATCCATTGGGCCGCCGTGCCGCGCCAATACGAATTTTCAGATGTGCTCTCGCGGGCATCTTCTGCAAGAATCAAAAATGCGCCGGGCTCCTGATCATCCAAGACCTCGCGCAGCGGAAATACAGTACGCACGGACTGGTTGGCGACAGAAGCGATTTCCATCTCCCCTTCCCAAATCAACGCGCCTTGGTCGTCGCCCACTTGACTTGCTTCGTAGCTATAAAGTTCCGTCGAATCCACCAGCCCTTGCCTTAGGCGCGCCAACATGCGCTCACCCACGCGCAACACACGAACGGAAAGCGTGTCAATGTTCACAGTGGTCACAGGAATGCCGCCGCCGGTATCGCGGGGCAGGATCACGCCGCCGCTAAACGCCGCCGCAGCGGGGCGGTCGCGCAGCTCCACCGGCACAAGTTCATCAAAGGGCATCAGATTGCCGCTCGCCGCTGGCAATCCTTCACGCAAGGTCACTTGGTAGGATTGATTAAACGAGAGCCCCCCCAAGCAAAGCAGCGGACCATCAATGCGCATAGATGGTTTTACATCGGGATCTAATTGAAGGTAGTCGCCGTATCGCGTGGTGCCGCTGTCATCAAGCGCTTCAGAGAACACCAGGCACGCTTCTGGTGCATCGCTGGCAGTATCCACCTGCAGCCGCGTGAAGACGATGGCGTCGCCGGGGCCTTCATAAACGCCGCCGGGATCATCAACCGCCGCGACGGACTGAGCGCCATCATCGGCGGTGGTCTGAGCAACAATGGCGGTGTCGGTGGCGGTGTCTATTTGGCGATAACTCAGAAACCCGATCACCGCCAGGGCGACCACTGCCAAAGCGACAAACATGACGAATATGCGTTGCATGAGACCCCTCCATTGCACGCGGGGCGAACCTCCGGCGTCCGCTTGCCTGTGCGATTGGAAGCATCTTGCCCCATTTCAGCACTTTTGTGACCGCTATGAGGCCGAGATGTGCGGAATAACTTTATCTGGTCGCCATCAAAGTAGTCAGCAAGTCCGGCGCACGCTGCCAAGGGTGAGGGCTATCGCCAAGGTCTGGCAGCAAGACCTGGCGCACGTCTGGTAGAAATCGCGAGATCGCAGCGGCCGTTTCAGGCAGCGGCACGGGGCAATCCCCCCGCCCTGACAGCACCAGCGCCGTGATCGAAATACCTTTATTTTGCAGTGCGGTGGCAGCGGTAAGTGTGTGGCTGATGCTGCCCAAATACCCCCCCACCACAAGCAATGCAGGAATGCCAAGAGCGCAGATCCAATCGCGCACGGTGTGGGTGTCATCAAGCGGTGCCATCACACCGCCAACGCCTTCAATGAGGATAAGCTCCGCATCGTCTTGCAGGGCGACCTGAGACACACTCAAAATATCGTCAAACTTCAGTGTCCGCCCCTCGCGCTTTGCGGCCATGTCGGGAGAGAGCGCCGGGGCAAAACGAAACGGCGTCATGGCATCAAGGGCCGGCGGCGTAATGTCTTGGCCCATGGCGTGAAGTAGCACCCCCGCATCGCTGCCATCGGGGTTATCTGCGTCAAACCCGCTGAGCACTGGCTTGAACCCAGCGACGGAGATGCCCGCCGCCCGCGCCTGATGCAATAGCGCCGCAGTCACCAGCGTCTTGCCAATGTCGGTTCCTGATGAAGTGACAAAGAACGCCTGCGCCATGACTTATTCCGCGGCAACGGAGAGATGCAGCTTGGCCACTTCGCCTGCGAGCCGATCAATTTCCGCATCCGTGTGCGCCGCCGTGAAGGTAAAGCGCAGTCGCGCGGTTCCCGCCGGCACTGTCGGGGGGCGAATGGCGGTGACGAGAAATCCTGCGTCCTCAAGCGCGGCGCTGGCGTGGAGGGCTGATTGCTCATCCCCCAGCACCAGCGGTACGATGGGGCTTTGGGGCGCCGGTAGCCCCAAGGCTTCGCAAAACCTTGCGGCCTGCGCGGTTGGCTTGGCGCAAAGCGCGACGTCGCTGCGCACAATCTCCAGAGCCGCAAGTGCCGCCGCTGCTGATGCAGGCGGCAGGCCCGTTGAGTACACAAATGTGCGGGCACGATTGCGCACCAATTCGCAAACCGCCTGGCTGGCGCAAAGATAACCGCCGTAAGAGCCAAGCGCTTTGGAAAGCGTACCCATTTGCAGCTCTGGCTGAAGCGGCGCGGTGAAGGCATTGCTGCAGCCAACTCCGCCGCCAATAGTGCCAAGCCCGTGGGCGTCGTCGGTCATCACCCAAGCGTCAAACTTTTGCGCAAGCTCAATGATCTGCGGCAGGGCAGCGAGGTCCCCATCCATGCTGAAAACCCCATCGGTAACAATGAGCGCGTGGCGCACACTACTGCGGTGCTGGTCCAACAAGGTCTCAAGATGCGCCATGTCATTGTGGTGAAAGCGAAGTTCCTGTGCCCCCGAAAGACGCGCGCCCCCCAAAATGCAAGCATGAGAAAGCTCATCCACCAAAATGAGATCGCCACTTCCCATGACGGCGGGGATGATGCCAAGATTCGCCAGATAGCCGGAGCCAAAGACGACGGCATCCTCGGTATCCTTAAACGTGGCCAGGGCGCGCTCAAGCTCCCCCAGCAAGGGGTGATCACCAGTGACAAGACGCGACGCGCCTGCGCCCGCGCCAAAGCGCTCAATGGCCACTGCGGCTGCCGCTTTCACCGCCCCATGAGCTGAGAGATTGAGATAATCGTTACAACAAAATGAAACCAGCGCACGGCCGCCGCGCCGCACATGAATCGAGTCATGACGATCAGTTGACGCAAGCCGCCGCCGCTGCCGCCGCGCTTCAAGCGCCGCAAGCTGATCCGATGCGAAGGCGGTCAAAGATTTGAACATGGGGGCCTTTGTAGCGGAGCTGACGCGCCGCGCCAAGCTCAGTGAGTGGTGGGGAGGTTTTGCTCCAAGAAGGCTTCCACAAGCTCAAGGGTTTCTTGCCAGGACGGGCCGTAGTTCAATGAGTGATTGCCCGCTTCAAATATGCGACTTTCGTGCGGCACACCCGCTTCGCGCAAGGCGACAATCATGTCTTCTGAATGGGCAACCCGCGCTTGAGGGTCTTGCTCTGAAGCAATGATCAATATGGGCACTGTGATGTCATCAGCGCGATAGCGCGGTGAGATTTCGCGTTGCGCCTCAAGACTATAGATATTGTCTCCGAGATAATTATCCCAATCAAATTGGACAACATCTGAATATCGTGAGCTTCGTGGGTTACTTAGCTGTTCGACGTCATAAACGCCATTAATGCCAATGGCGCAACGATAGAGCTCCGGGGTTGTCGCCGCTCCAAGAAGCGCGGCATAGGCCCCATAGGACCACCCGGCAATGCAAATACGGTCCGGGTCGGCGATGCCTTGGGCGATGAGATGGCGCACACCGTCGGTAATATCATCCTGCATACCGCGGCCCCATTGTTCCCACCCAGCTTGGAGGAACTCGTTTCCAAAGCCTGTTGATCCACGAAAGTTCGGCTGAAACACAACATAACCTCGCGTCGCGAAAAACTGTCGCAAGCGGTCAAATGCCATGGTATCGCGAGCTGCTGGCCCATCATGTGGAAATACAATGACCGGATGCGGTCCATCCCCCAGGTTAGTAGGGAATGCCAAATAGCCTGATATGACTAAGCCGTCTCGCGCTGCATATTGCATGGCTTCAACGCGCGCCATCTGATCGTCCGACAATGACGGATAGGAAAGCGCGAACATGCGATATTGATCAACTTCTGTATCATAGAGATAGTATTGTGTCGGATGCCCCGCTCCTCCTGTAGTGAAAACATAACGCGTGCCAGCATCATTTGAGTCGGTTGCAAATACATAAGTGCCAGGCAATGCCACTGTTGCCCGCCTGTCGAGAGACTCATGCTCATTGTCAAAGTATACTCGTTGAGGAAAATCTCCGACATAAGTGGCGTAAGTCGCCTGGTCTGCCAGCGGATTGTATCCTAGTCCTGAAGCGTCGTAGGTATCGTGCAGAAACACGCGCTCCATGTCGTTACTCTGATCAGGCCGAATGACATAAAGCCCCCTCCGCCCTTCGTGATTAGAGATCAGATAGACATTGTTTCCGCCGTTGAGAAGGCGCAAGGGCTCAAGAAAGGATCCAATCTCATTTCGTTGCCGGTATATGCGCCGCCACCCCCCGCCCAGAGCGCGCCAATATATTAGCCTAATGCCCTCGTAGTTGAGATCGGTCATCATACCGATACGACCTGACTGATTGGTCCAAATAAACCCACTTTCGATTCGGCCAGCCCGAATAGCTTCATGCTGCCCCGTACTTATGCTGACGTGATAAAGGCGCGGCGCATTGTTGTACGATGCGCGGTTACCTGCTGGCGGCGCGACGATCAATACATGATCTGGATCATTGGGCAGGCGGTTAGCAACATTCCCAAGGCCATAGTCGCCAAGCACAATGGGACCGGAGCCATCGAATCCAATTGATATGAGCTGCGGCCCGGATGGATCATCAATTCTTTCAAACAAACTTTGGGGATTCTCAAACGAAAACCCGGCCTGAATGAGCAGGCGATCATTGCTCGCCCACATGTAATTGCTAATCTCAACATCATCGCCGGAAGGAATGGCGATTACTTCCTCACCGCCGCTCGCCGGTGGATCATCAAAACGATAAATGACGAGGGCGCTGCGACCCTGAAAAGGCCGAATGGTGGCCACGTGCTCACCATCCGGTGAGATTCTGACGTTGGTAAATTCGGCAACAAAGTCGCCGGGCCCGGGGGGCGTTGTTTGCGCAAAACTGTTTGAAGCACTGGTGAAGACAATCATCGCCGCGCTCACAATAAACCGCATCATCATCTTCGCATCCTGACGTCCCAAACCGATAGGTCAGATTAGTTGGCGATCACCCCTGACACAACCTTTTCGCGTACAAAATTGCCCGCCCTATCAACAATGTGACGGGGCGGGCGATCAAATTTCCCGATCAACTCTATGCTAGTTGTTGATGTGCGCGGCGAGGAACTGTTCCACGCGATTGTACGCGTCCACCCGATTGGGACGATAATCCAACGAGTGATTGCCATACTCATAGATATGAGATTCGTGAGGCACATTGGCCTGACGCAGTGACTGAATCATGCGGCGGCTCTCCTCATAAGGCGCAACCGGGTCTTCTTCACTAGCAAGAATCAATATGGGAATATGAATCTCATCCGCACGGCGATTTGGTGACACGCGAGCAAGCTCTGAATTGTTGCTTCCCATAGTGGCTCGCCAAAACCTCAGCGTTTCCCAAGCTCTATTCGTAGTGAGATCACCCAGCAATCGTGGCAGGTCATAAACGCCGTTGATACCCACAGCACAATTGTAAAGGTCCGGCGTATCGATACCAGCCATTACCGCTGCATAGGCAGAATAGCTCCAACCCACAATGCACATGCGGCCCGGATCAACGATGCCTTGATCGATAAGGTACTGCGTGCCATCGGTTAGGTCGTTCTGCATGGCGCCGCCCCATTCCTCAAATCCGGCCTGCAGAAACTCATTGCCGAAACCGCGTGAGCCGCGGAACTGGGGTGCAAAAACGGCATAGCCACGTGTCGCCAGGAACTGTCTTAAATCGTCAAACATAATGGTATCGCGAGCATTGGGTCCGCCATGGGGATACATAACAAACGGAAACGGGCCATCTTCGATGGTCCGACCTGGCGGAAGCGCAAGGTAGCCGCTGATCTCCATGCCATCACGCGCAGTGTATGTGATGACGCTGACATGGGCGAGATCTGACGGACTTAGCTGCGGATAGACCTGACCAAGTTCGCTGATGGTTCCCGCTTCATCGTCCATCAAGTAATAGATCGGCAGGTCATTCGGCCCATAGGCATATAGGACACGGAGAGTTTCGTCGTCGGTCTCGGCAGTAATGGCGACATATTCACCGGGGACAAGGCGATTGTACCGATTGACTCTGGCCTCATATTCTTCGTCAAAATAGATGTACTCTGGTTGATGGACCGTTGCAGTCACCCGCCGAATCCGATCATTTTCGTCATCAACCCAAAGTGAGCCTGCATCTACTGAGTCGTGTAGGTAAACTCGCTCGAACTCCCCGCCCTCTATTGGTAAACGGTAAATGCCGTCGCGTCCTTCATGGTCTGAGCGCATATAAAGAAGACCATCAACAACCGCGATCGGTGAGATTGTATTCTCGCGCCCATTATCAAATCTTGGTCTGGACACGATCTGTGTCCAATCAACATCACCCGGATCACGCGTATAGATGCGATAAACACCGTCATCAATGTCCTGTCTACCGATGACTTCACCAATCGAATTTGTGATAAAGTATCTGGTGTCGGGGCCACCACGCGCCATCGTCAACGACCGGCCGGTTATGATATTCACTTTGTGCGCGGTTGCGACACAAACGGCGATGCCACAATCTCTCAACTCGACGAGAATGTGGTCGTCGTCAAATTCGAGATCGTCAATAATCGCAGACTCACGCGCGATGTTGTATTCCTGTTCTTGGCGAGTCTCAAAAAGAACCTGAACGTCCGTTCCATCTGGCCGCACTGACAAAAGTCTTGTTTGCTCCAGTCGAAAGTTGCTACGTCGCGATACGTAGTGATCATTCCAGTTGACGGCGACTACGATGCGATCATTGCCCGACCAAAAGTGACGACTGACTTCGAGGTTCTCAGTCCGGCCCCGCTGGCCCGGCTCAATCAACGTCGGCTCACCGCCGGCCATAGGATAAACCACCAGCGCGGTGCGTCCTTGATAGGGTTGGATCATACTCAGATAGCGCCCATCCGGTGAAAGCTCCACATCGCGGATTTGCCAACGAAACGCCTCAGCCGGTGGCGGCGTTTGCGCCTGTGCGGAAACAGCAAAAATCGACAGAAAAACAGCGGTGCCCACGCTCAAAGCGCGGTTCAGAAAAAGAGCCATGACTTAGTCCCCCAAATATTTGATTAGCTCGGCCCAGCCAGCCCGGATTTCTCCCCGGGCTTAATGACGAACATTCCAACGTCAGTGCCTCAAAATCAAGTCCTTGAGGGCTGCCAACCCCCAGAGTGGCGCAGCCCTTGACCCCGCCCCACCCGCCGGGGAAGACTGCCGCCAAAATTCGATCACCCCAGACGGGAATGTCATGACCATTTACCCCCAATTTTCTGAGACTGAGCCCCGCCACAATTGGACCCGGGATGAGGTTGAGGGGCTTTTTACCCAGCCCTTCAACGACCTCATTTTCGCGGCGCAAACCGTGCATCGCGCCCACTTTGATGCCAATGAAGTGCAATTCTCGCAATTGCTTTCCATCAAAACCGGCGGCTGCCCGGAAGACTGCGGCTATTGCAATCAATCGGCCTCATTCGATACTGGCCTCAAGGCATCCAAACTTATGCAGGTGGAAGCGGTGCTCAGCGAAGCGCAGAAAGCCAAAGATGGCGGCGCCACGCGGTTCTGCATGGGGGCGGCCTGGCGCGAACCCAAAGATCGCGACATGGCTGCGGTCTGCGCCATGATCAAAGGGGTCAAAGCCATGGGCATGGAAACCTGCATGACCCTTGGCATGCTTTCCGATGACCAGACGACAAAGCTGCGCGACGCAGGCCTTGATTACTACAATCACAACATCGATACCTCACCGGAGTACTATGACAAAGTCATCAGCACGCGGGTGTTTCAAGACCGCCTCGACACATTGGAGCGCGTGCGCAATGCCGGCATGAATGTGTGTTGCGGCGGTATAGTCGGCATGGGTGAGCAAGACAGCGATCGCGTGGGTATGCTTATGGCGCTGGCCAATTTGCCTGAGCATCCGCAAAGCGTTCCTATCAATGCATTGATGCCGACCACGGGCACGCCGCTGGGGCAATCTGACGAGCTTCACCCCGTGGAGTTTGCGCGCATGATCGCGGTTGCACGGATCATGATGCCAAAATCCGTGGTGCGTCTTTCTGCCGGCCGCGAAAACATGAGCGATGAAATGCAGGCGCTGTGTTTTCTTGCAGGTGCCAATTCCATATTTGTGGGCGAGAAGCTGCTCACCACATCCAACCCCGGCAAAACCCATGATGATGTTCTGATTGAGCGGCTCGGGCTTCGCTCCATGGATGCTCACACCAACCCTAGCGCCCATGAAGTTCCCGGTAAGCCTGCCCCCAATCATGCGGATGCCGCCGAGTGAACGGCTGGCTCACCCGTGGCCTTGAGCACATCTGGCTGCCCTATACCCAAATGAAAACAACGCCCGCGCCGGTGCCCATAGCATCGGCAGACGGCGTGCGCTTGCGCCTCGAAGGCGGGCGGGAGCTTATCGACGGGGTTTCAAGTTGGTGGACCACGGTGCACGGCTATCGCCATCCCCATATAGAAGCCGCAGTGAAAACCCAGCTTGAGCGCCTGCCCCATGTCATGCTCGGCGG
>JAJFIK010000034.1 GCA_021775005.1 Rhodospirillales bacterium | reverse complement strand
GTTCATGGTCTGAGTGGGGTGCGCGCCAAGACGTGCCGGTTGAAATTTCATAAAAATTTGAATGCTAGATCATTCTTGTTAGAAGCCGTACAAGTCGCGATGCTTCAATATCTTGGCTACTTTCAATTCTATCGACAAATTTGGTGAGCAGGTCAATTTCGTTTAGCTGCATGTATAGGAAGGTGCCTCCTAACGCTAGCCAGTCACCTCTCGAAAAGGAACTCAACATTTCGAATTCGGTTGCCGTAAGCTTTAAGTGCTCACGGTTTTTCATTAGCACGTATCGAACTGCGCACCAGATCGAGATTGTATTAAGCTCAGTTGATTGTTCGTACCCAAGTGCCTCGATGTCTTGGCTAACATGATAGAGCAAAATATCGATCAACTCTGGTTGGGGAAGTTCGATTACGCCGTGGGGATCAGACCTTGCGTGTTTAAGAAAGTTGGCCGGCGCGTGAATTGACACTCTTATGTCCTCGAATGATTGTTCATCATCGATATTTGGTGCAATCAATGACTCAAATTCCGACTTAATGTCGGCCGCCATACAGCAGTCTCTGAGTATCTGGGATGAAGCCATAGCAAGTGTATGGGCGGCAACATCTTGATCTCCCTCAAACAACAAACGCACCGCCATATTCGATTGTTTAATGGCTGCGGCAATTTTATTGACCTTCGGGCCGCCTTGAAGGTTCAATTTCAAATCCGCGCCAAGCCACTCCATATTCAATGATCCAGGATCTGGCTCAGAAAGAGCTTGGTGCGATCGCTTGCCGGATTTGAGAAAAATACCGACGGCGGTGCCACTTCGATAATCTCGCCCTCATCCATGAACACCATGCGATCTGCGACCTCGCGGGCAAAGCCCATCTCATGAGTCACCACCATCATGGTCATGCCGCTTTCAGCCAGGTCCACCATAACGTCCAGCACTTCCTTGATCATCTCAGGGTCAAGGGCGGAGGTTGGTTCATCAAACAACATGATACGCGGTCGCATACATAAAGCGCGAGCAATGGCCACGCGCTGTTGCTGCCCGCCCGAGAGTTGCCCTGGAAATTTTTGGGCTTGCTCGGGAATGCGCACGCGCTCAAGGTATTCCATGGCGACTTTGTCTGCCTCGGCCTTTGGCATACGGCGCACTTTGGTCAGTGCAATGGTGCAATTTTCAAGCACAGTCATATGAGGAAACAAGTTAAACTGCTGAAACACCATGCCCACTTCACGGCGAATGGTGTCGATGTGTTTCACATCGTTAGTAATCTCTGTCCCTTCGACAAATATCTGCCCGCGCTGATGCGCTTCAAGCCGATTGACGCAGCGGATGAGCGTTGACTTGCCGGAACCCGAAGGCCCGCAGATGACCACGCGTTCGCCATTGGAAACCGTCAAATTGATGTCTTTGAGAACATGGAACTGGTCAAACCACTTGTGCACGCCTTCCATTTGAACGGCGGGCCCAGGGCCAGTGATGTTGCTTGCGTTATCGGTCATACTCACCGTGTTCCCTCAATGCCGCCGCCAAGGCGTCCTTCAAGCCAGATGGAGTAGCGTGACATGCCAAAGCATACGATCCAGTAGATGAATGCGGAGAAGACGTAAACCTCGATTGATAGCCCCTGCCAAGTCACATCGGTGACGATGGCCTTTGCCATGTTGAGCAAATCGAAAAGACCGATGATTGCGACCAGCGAGGTATCCTTGAACAGCGCGATGAAGCTGTTAACGATCCCCGGGATCACCGTACGCAGGGCCTGCGGCAAAATGATGTAGGCCATGGCTTGCCAATAATTCAGCCCCATGGCTTGGGCCGCCTCCAATTGGCCTTTGGGGATCGCTTGAAGCCCGCCGCGCACGACCTCCGCCAAATAGGCAGCGGAAAATAACGTTACGGCGATGAGCGCCCGCATGAGCAGGTCAAAGGTGACCCCTTGGGGTAAAAACAGGTTGAGCATGTTCGAGGCCATGAACAGGAACATGATCAAGGGCACCCCGCGCACCACTTCAATGAATGTCACGCTAAGGGTGTGAACAATGGGCAGATCCGATTGCCGCCCAAGGGCAAGCATGATGCCCAGAGGCAGCGAGGCGACGATGCCGGTCACGCCAATGACCAGTGTCAGCATGAACCCGCCCCAGCGTCCGGTATAAACCGGCTCAAGCCCAAGCCCCCCCGCCAGCAGCCATAGTGCCAGAAGCGGATAGGCGAGAGAGAAAATCACAAAGGCTTTTTTAAATGGCACGCGCGGGGCCAGCCAAGGCGTCACGGCAATAAGAAGCCCGACAAAGGCAATGTTGATGCGCCACGTGGCCTCGGATGGGTAGAGCCCGTAGACAAATTGATCAAAGCGCGCGGTGATCACGGCCCAGCATGCGCCGGTTGCCGCAGCACAGGCGTCGCGAGATTCACCAGAAAACGTCGCGTTCAAAAATGCCCAATCAAGCACAGGTGGGACGATAAAGATCAGCAGCGCCGCGCTAAGAAATGTCAGGGCACCATTCGTCCATGAGGAAAACAGGTTATCGCGCAGCCAAGCCATCGACCCCACCATGTTTGGCGGCGGCGGCAAATTGGGGTGTTGCCCGGGCGTGTAGGTTTTTGCTTCCGTCATGATCTAGCGCCCCACCAATGCTGTGGCGCGGTTGTACCAATTCATCAGTATGGAGATGGAGAGGCTTACGGCGAGGTAGAACAACATGCTGATCATGATGATCTCAAGGGCCTGCCCGGTCTGGTTTAACGACGTACCGGCAAATACGGCAACAATGTCGGGATAACCCACGAACACGGCTAGCGACGAATTCTTGGTGAGGTTGAGAAATTGACTGGTGGTTGGGGGAATGATGACGCGTAGAGCCTGCGGCAGGATTACAAGGCTCATGGTTTGATTGCGCGTGAGGCCCAATGCCCCGGCAGCTTCTCGCTGCCCCTTGGTAACTGACTGAATGCCAGCGCGCACCACTTCGGCAATAAACGCCCCCGTGTAGATCACCAGACCGAGCCACAAGGCCACGAGAGTATCGGGGATCTGCACACCGCCTGTGACATTAAAGCGGCCGAGTTCGGGGAAGTCATAGGTCCACGGCACGCCGGTGGCGAAGACAGCGATCAGCGGTAATGCGATTAATGCCAGCGGCCCGACGAGGCCAAAGGGTGCGGGCGCACCGTTGCGTTCTTGTGCCCTTTTGCGCCAGCGCGCCATACCAACAGCGATGACGGTGCTAATAACCACGACGAGCGCTACGATCCACATGCCGGGCTCAAATTGAAGCTCAGGCAGCGTCAAAGCGCGTTTGTTGAGATAAGCCATGTCACCGATAGAGATCGAGTTGCGCACGGTGGGCAGAAGAAAGACCAGCGATTGCCAAAAAAAGATCTGCAAGAGCACCGGAATGTTGCGCACGATCTCAATATAAGTTGCCGCAAGGCGCACCACGAGCCAGTTCCCCGAAAGGCGCAAGATGCCCATCACAAGCCCCAAGAACATGGCCGCAGGAATACCAAGGGCGGCAACTAAAAGCGTATTGCTCATCCCCACCAGCAGCACGCGGAAGTGGGTATCAGTTGGCGTATAGGAAATCAGCGAAAACGAAATATCAAATCCAGCCGGCTGCCCAAGGAAATCAAATCCTGTGGAAACCCCAAGCGCGTTTAGGTTTGTGATGGTGTTACTGACAATGCCATAAAGCAACAGCGCCACGGCCAAGGCCACCAAGGCTTGAAACGCACGGCCTCGCCAGCGCGCGTCACGCCAGATACGACTAATGCCAGTTGCGGTTGTTGTTGCCATAGTGCCTTTTGATGCCTGGTCAAGCGAAGGGCCCTGCGTTGCCGCAGAGCCCTTTGAAGTATGAGCGCCAAGTTAGCGCATGGGCGGTGCAAACAAAATCCCACCATCTGACCAAAGGGCATTGAGGCCGCGATCCAAGTTCAACGCAGAATCCCGACCAATATTGCGATCAAAGCTCTCACCATAATTGCCCACATGCGCGATCACGCGATAAGCCCAATCAGCCGTCAGGCCCATTTGGGAGCCAAGATCACCCTCAACGCCCAGCAGGCGGCGCACTTCCGGATCTTCTGATTCAGCCGCGACATACGCAACATTGTCAGAGGTGACGGAAAATTCTTCTGCGAGGATCATAGCGTTAAGAACCCAGCGATTGATGTCAGCCCATTGATGGTCGCCCTGGCGCACAACCGGCCCCAAGGGTTCTTTCGAGATGAGGTCCGGCAAAATGATGTGGGCGCCAGGTTCCGCCAAAGTGATTCTAATCGCCGCCAGACCCGATGCGTCAGTGGTATAAGCATCGCAGGCCTCCGCAAGATATTGCCGGCGGCCCTCCTCCGAGGTTTGAATCACAATGGTCTCAAAGGCCATTTCATTTGCGCGAAAGTAATCTGCAAGATTCAGCTCAGTTGTCGTCCCGGCCTGGACACAGATGCGGGCACCGTCGAGCTCTAGCGCTGACTCAACTCCCAGGGCAGCTGGCACAAGGAAACCCTGCCCGTCGTAATAGTTGACGCCGATGAAATCCACGCCCACCGATACATCACGAGTGAAAGTCCACGTGGTATTCCGCGACAGAACATCGATCTCGCCAGACTGCAGCGCGGTGAAGCGCTCTTGTGATGTCAGGGGGCGATAGCGGACCGCCTCAGGGTCATCTAAAATTGCGGCCGCAATGGCGCGGCAGTAGTCCACGTCAAAGCCTTCCCAATCACCCTCATCATTGGGGGTCGCAAACCCGGCAAGCCCGGTGTTGACGCCGCAATTGAGAAACCCCCGTTCCCGCACATCGTTTAGCGTCTGAGCCGAAGCGGCCCCTGTTGTTATCAGGACGGCCAAAGCCGTGGCGATGCCAAAAAATCGCATGAAATATTCCCTCGTCATATCTGCCCGCTGAGGAGCTAGCTTGCACCAAGCCGCGCCCTGGCACAATGTGACGTTCATGAGCAAAAAATCAAAGAATCTGAGCGATGACACCCGCGTGACCACCCTCGGGCGTGACCCCCATGCCAACTTCGGGGTGGTCAATCCGCCAGTTTATCACGCCTCCACCATCCTCTATCCCAACTATGAGGATCTGCGTGATTACAAGTATCCCTCAAGCCCCTATGGCCGTATGGGAACCCCCGGTACGGACGCTTTGAAAAATGCGCTGGCGGAGCTTGAAGGCGCCCATGGCTGCCGCCTCTGCCCCTCAGGGCTAAATGCCGTGATCGCCGGCTTGATGTCTGTGGCGGGCAGCGGCGACCACGTGCTGATCGGCGATAATGTCTATGAGCCCATTCGTATGTCGGCCAATACGGTACTGAAGCGCATGGGCATCTCAGTAACGTATTTTGATCCGTGCGAGTCTATGGCAGGCCTTGCTGCTCTTTTTACCGCCAATACCAAGGCGGTCTTGGCTGAATCTCCAGGCAGTCTTACATTTGAGATGATGGACATCCCGGCATTGGCGGACTTGGCGCATGATCACAACGCGGCACTTTTGGTGGACAACACCTGGGGCACGCCGCTTCACTTCAAAGCGTTCCAGCATGGGGCTGATATTTCCATTAACGCCTGCACCAAATATGTTAGTGGCCACGCGGATGTAATGCTCGGCGCCATCAACTACTCAAAGGCGCTTGCGCCCCGTGTTGAGAAAACCTATCGCGCTTTAGGGCTTTGCGCTGCACCGGATGATGTCTACCTCGCCCTACGCGGGTTGCGGACAATGGCGGTGCGGTTGCAGCGCCATTCTGAGACGGCGGTCTATCTTTCCCATTGGCTCAAAAAACAACCCAGCGTCGCGCGGGTCCTAAACCCCATGTTGCCAGACGACCCCGGTCACGCGCTTTGGACGCGCGATTTTCTTGGCGGTAATGGCCTCTTTGGAATTGAGCTGGTGCCGGGATCAGATGATCAAGTCGCCGCGTTCTTTAATTCACTTGAGCTATTTGGGCTGGGATTTTCCTGGGGCGGTTATGAAAGTCTCGCCATTCCTGCAGGGTGGGAGTCTGCCCGCACGGCGTCAAAGAAACTGCCTGCGGGTCCTTTGGTGCGACTTCACGCCGGCCTAGAGGCGGTGGAAGATTTGCAGGCCGACCTTGCCCAAGCGCTGGAAACCTATGCGGCTGCATCGAACATCAATCAAGGAACATAAAATGAAGTTGTTTGCGTATTCCTTTGTGGTGGTCCTTGTTCTTGGTTTGTCTGGAACAGCCAATGCTGACAGTGTCAATATCTACGCTGCCGCCAGCACCAGTGATGCCGTTGAGGCGCTTATCATCGCCTATGGGGCCAATGACGATGATCAAGTGGTGCCCATTTTCGCGGGCACATCCATCCTTGCGCGACAGATTGATCAAGGGGCTCCGGCGGACATCTTTCTCTCGGCCAATGAAGCATGGATGGATCATCTGGAAGCGCGGGGGCAAACAGCGCCGGGTACGAGAGCCAATTTACTGACCAACCGCTTGGTGCTGGTGACGCCGCGACTGGCTGCCATGGACTATGATTTTGCCAGTGCAGCAGGATTAAGCGCGGCCCTGGGCGAGCAACGTTTGGCCTTGGCTGACCCAGGCGGCGTTCCGGCAGGAATTTATGCGCAACAGGCCCTGAGCGCTCGCGGCGAGTGGGATAGCATCGAGGACCAACTTGTGTTTGGCGATTCTGTGCGCGTTGCCCTTACTTGGGTCGCGCGCGCCGAAGTGCGTGCGGCAGTAGTCTATCGCTCCGATGCGCTGACGACTATGAGCGTGGCCGTACTTGGCACCTACCCAGAGGACAGCCACCCCCCAATTCGCTATCCAGTGGCGATTATATCGGGCAGCGAGCGCCGCCCTGAAGTTCTTGCGTTCTATGCTTTCCTCAGGGGCCCTCAAGCACGTTTGATCTTTGAGGACTATGGCTTTGGCGTTGTGGACCAAGATTGATGTTTGCCGCGCCCACAGCCGCTGAGTGGAGCGCCATCCTACTTTCCCTGCAAGTCGCCACAGCGGCCACCTTGTTTGCTTTTCCCATAGCCCTTGGCGTGGCTTGGTGGCTAGCCCGCACAAGCTCGCGCGCCAAGACTATCGTTGAGGCAATGGTCTCTTTGCCCCTCGTGCTTCCGCCGGTTGTTGTGGGATATGGGCTGCTGCTTTTGTTCGGTCGCAGCGGGCCCTTTGGCGCTTGGCTTGCCAGCGTGGGGATCTCTCTCCCCTTCTCATGGGCAGGGGCGGTGATTGCCGCTGGTGTCATGGGGTTCCCCCTGATGGTGCGGGCTATGCGGCTTTCAATTGAAGCTGTAACGCCGGAACTTGAAGAGGCTGCAGCGAGCTTGGGGGCATCGCCCTGGCGGCGCATGCGTACAATTGTATTGCCGCTTGCTGCGCCGGGTCTGATTGCCGGGTCGGTGCTCTGTTTTGCACGAGCGCTGGGCGAGTTTGGCGCGACCATTACCTTTGCCGGTAATGTGCCCGGCGTAACGCGAACTATTCCCGTGGCGGTTTACACATTGTTGCAACAACCCGGAGGTGAATTGGCTGTGGCGCGATTGGCTGTTGTCTCGGTCATACTTGCATTTGCCGCGCTCATTGCCGGAGAATGGCTTTCGCGGCGCGGGCGGCAACGAATGGCCGGCGGTGCCTTATGACTGCTCTTGCTGTTCAGATCACCCAGGCCCTGCCCGTCTTTGAGATTGATGTTGAGCTCAACGCGCCACAAGGGCGCTTGGCGCTGTTCGGCCCCTCTGGCGCTGGGAAAACATCCATCCTCAAAGCCATTGCCGGTTTGACGCGCCCCATGGGCGGCCGGGTCAAACTTGGGTTTGCAGAGCTGGGTGATCTTTCGCAAGGCCATTGGCCGCCAGCCTATTTGCGCAACACGGGGTTTGTGTTTCAGGACGATCGACTGTTTCCCCATTTATCGGTGGCCGCAAATATCAGCTACGGGGCAATGCCGGAAAGCGCTGATGTTCAAGATGCCATTGAAATGACCGGCGTAGAAACGCTGCTCCATCGACACGTTGGTGACCTTTCCGGCGGGGAGCGACGACGGGTGGCGATCGCGCGGGCGCTTGCCATGAAGCCGGCGCTATTGCTGCTCGACGAGCCCTACAACGGCCTTGATCGCCGGGCAGCGGAGCGTCTGCGATCCGACCTTGCGACATTTTTAAACGGGTCCAAAATCCCTTTTATCCTGGTGACCCATACGCTGGATGATGTTTTGGCGCACGACTGCCACGTGGCCTTGATCGAACAAGGTCATGTGGCCGCGCAAGGTTCCGCGGATACCATATTCAATTCCGACGTCGGCGAGCGGTTTCTATCCACTGGGGACGCAGCTTTGCAATCGGGTCCGGTGACCGTTTTCAAAATTGAGCGGGCTCAAGCGGAGGCCGATAGTGGTTTGCTTGGCTGTTATCTCAGAACCGAAATCAAACTTATGTTGCCGCATGGGGGAATGGCTGCGCCGGGAAGTTATCTCAAGATACGCGCCAGCGACGTGAGTATTGCTGTCACGCCCCCCTCGCAAAGCAGTATCCTCAATGTGTTGCCGGCAAAGATCATCGCGTTGACGGCCAAAGACGAAATGACCTATGTGCGACTTGATCTTGGTGGGGCGCTTGTTCTAACGGCGCGTATCACGTCATATTCAGCTGCCAAACTGGCGCTTGCCCCTGGGCAGGATGTATTTGCGCAAATTAAATCAGCAGCGCTGGTTGCTTAACGAACAAAAGGAACACCTATGGTGGATCGGATTGAACTGAAATCAGAAGTCGCGGGCAAAGTTTGGCAAATTGAAACCAAGATCGGCGATATGGTGGCGGTCGATGACGCTGTTATTGTTCTTGAATCAATGAAGATGGAAATCCCGGTTGAGGCCGTCGTAGCGGGCAAGCTCGTTGAGATTTTAGTTACCGAGGGCGATCCCATCGCTGAGGGACAAGCCGTCGCCATCATTGAGGTCTAGCTCGCCGATCTGGCCCCGAACACTGTTGCCAGGTGGTCATTGAGCATGCGCCCCTCGGGGTCCAGCCGCTTTCGCACATTATTAAAGTCATCCCAGTGCGGATACATATTGGCAAAGTCAGCCGCAGTGCCGCGATGCAACTTGCCCCAATGAGGGCGGCCCTCATAGTTGCGGAAAATGCGCTCGCAGGCGTCAAAGTATTCTTGGTAATCCTGCTTGTGATATTGATGAACCGCGATCGTCACACTGTCGCGGCTATAAAATGGACTGATCCAGACATCGTCCGCAGCGACCCATCTGAATTCAATGGGGAACGCAACCCGCACCGACTTCTGCCTTACGTATCCAACAATTTCTCGAAGCGCGCTAAGACCCACCTCTGCAGGCAGCGCCCATTCCATTTCGTTGAATCTTAAGTTACGGGCGCTGGGGAATGCTTCATGGCTCCAACGAACGTAGTCGCCGGATTTTGCGTGACGCTGCATATTCTCCGACCCGGCCATGCGTGTCATAAAGCGTGTTACGGGGGCAGATAAGATTGGCGCCATGGCGGTCAGATCAAACAAGCGTTTGACCAAGCGCTCTTCGGTGTCCATGGTGTCGCGCTTGTGCCGATCATCATTGCGCGGGTCCGGCGCGTCGCCGTCGCTTAGATCCAGCGACTTGCAAATGACATTGTCTGCGTAAGGAAACCAGAAGAATTCAAAGTGCCGGGTGGCGCGGGCAAGATCGTCAGCCTGATCAAGGCACTCCGTCGCGCGCATGGTCCAGCCACGCTCAACGAGCTTGTAGGCAGGCTGCACCGCAAGGGTGAGCTGGCTCACCACCCCAAGCGCGCCAAGGGAAAGGCGCGTGGCCTCAAAAACGTCTGAGTTGGATTGGGGGGAAGCGGCAATCACTGTTCCGTCTGGCGTCACCAGCCTGAGCGCCCGCACCATAGCTGAGAAGTTGCCAATCTCAGGGCTGGTTCCATGGGTGCCGGGTGTAACCGCCCCAGCACTTGTCTGG
>JAJFIK010000033.1 GCA_021775005.1 Rhodospirillales bacterium | reverse complement strand
ACCCTAAGGCCTTCTTCACTCACGCGGCATGGCTGCATCAGGCTTTCGCCCATTGTGCAAGATTCCCCACTGCTGCCTCCCGTAGGAGTCTGGGCCGTGTCTCAGTCCCAGTGTGGCTGATCGTCCTCTCAGACCAGCTATAGATCGTAGCCTTGGTGAGCCATTACCTCACCAACAAGCTAATCCAACGCGGGCCCATCCTTCGGCGATAAATCTTTCCCCCTAGGGGCGTATACGGTATTAGCTCAAGTTTCCCTGAGTTATTCCGTACCGAAAGGTAGGTTCCCACGCGTTACTCACCCGTCTGCCGCTCTCCCCGAAGGGAGCGCTCGACTTGCATGTGTTAGGCCTGCCGCCAGCGTTCGTTCTGAGCCAGGATCAAACTCTCAAGTTGAGATTTTGATCCCGATCACTTTTACGCTCAAAGGCATCCAACGGATATGTTCCATGGATACTTATTAAAGCGTAGATGATCGGTATCTCTCTAGGAAACACCGCCCTCCACGCTTCACATTCTCATAACCAACAATGTCAAAAAGCCCCGAGCGATCTCATGGTCACAAAGCGACGAAGCCTTATCCTGGCCAAGGGCCAAGAGGGCACCGCTAATCGTTTGTGGACAACAAACCTTTCGGCACGCCACCGCAAGCACCGGAGTGGTCCGGCGGCGAGGCGCGTAAAATACTCATGGCCCCGCTGGTGTCAACCGATAAAATGCAGGGTTTGAAAGGTTTTTTCAAGGCCCTCAGGCTGCGCTTATTTGGTAACCGATCCGTTAATGGGATCATGGCTAAGATTTGGTTGACAGACGCCTTTGCTTCGGCGACCCTAACTTATTGGTTCTCTTGCCCAAAATAGAACGAATCAGGGCAGAATTGAACCTCGAAGGAGCGGTTTTTGGTCCGGTATGGGACACCGGATTTGGGCGCTTTTTTGCATAAGTGGGGATGAGTTTAGGGAAGTCTCGCGGAAATTGGCACGGTTTTGGGCCATTTTTCGTTGTCCAGGTGCCTTTGGGAGGTGCCTGTTTTGAGAGACGAGCGTGGTGTAAGGGGTCAGGCACAGTGTCATTTGGGAATGAGTCAGCGGTTAGTGCGCTGTTTTCACGGGTAATTTCATCAGTTTCAGAGTTTGTGACCGACGAATCGGGCACCGGCGCCAGAGCCATGGTGTTTGCGTCAGTAACTGCCGCTGGGCTGATCGGTCTTGGTATTGGCGCGGTCGCTCTTGGCATGTCCACGGTGTCTCAATCTGCGTCAGTTGATGCAACAGCGAACACAGACATCTCAGTGGCGCTGGCAGCCGCCATGAACCCGGCAGCGGATACCGTTGCAGAACCTGTCGCCATTAGCGCTGATGAAACAATTGAGATCGGCGGTCTTACGTCAGCAATGAATGCCGCGTTGCAGAATACGGGCGACGTGACGCCTGTTGTGAACACAGCGTCGGTTATCACCGCAGACGTTTGGCTGCAGCCCCTTCGCGACAATTGGGAAGTGATCAATCGCGCTGCCCGGGAAAATCTAACCGTCAATGCGCTCAACAACGTGTTGCCTGCATTTGATGAAGCGCTGGTTGTTGTGCGCTCCGGCGATACCATGATGAACCTGCTGACCGACATGGGCATCGATCGGCAGGAAGCCTATTACGCCATTGAAGCGTTCGGCGAAGTGTTCGACCCGCGTCGCTTGCGCGTTGGTCATGAATTCAATGTCGCCTATGAAACCCTTGACCCCATTGAGCAAGGCAGCGCCGAAGATCAACTGCGCCTTCTGAATATCTCCCTGCGCACCGCACCTGACCAAGAAGTGATCGTGCACTGGGACGAGGAAAGCGAAGACTACCTCAGCGAAGCGCGCGCTATTGAATTGGAAGACCACTTCACACGCGCCCATGGCCGTATTGATAGTTCGCTTTACATGGCCGCTAACGATCTCGGTGTGCCCGATGCCATGACCATTGGCATGATCCGTATCTTTTCGCATTCCATCGACTTCCAACGCGATATTCGGACCGGCGATGAGTTTGAAGTATATTACTCGCAGCGCTTTGATGAGAGCGGCGAGGCCGTGATGAACGGTGACATTGTTTACGCCTCAATGACGACGCGCGGGCGCACGCAGAACCTTTATCGCTTCACGACGCCTGACGATGGCCTGACCGACTACTTCAACGAAGCGGGCGAGTCGGTACGCGCCTTCCTTATGCGCACGCCCATTGACGGTGCGCGCATTACTTCAAACTTCGGCGCACGGCGGCACCCGGTGCTGGGTTACAATCGCATGCACAAGGGCGTCGACTTTGGCGCCCCTACCGGCACCCCGATCTATGCCGCAGGCAGCGGCACTGTGGTGCGCTCCTCACGCTTTGGCTCCTATGGCAATTACGTGCGCATCCGCCACGTCAATGGCTATGAGACCGCTTACGCCCACTTGAATGGCTATGGTCCAGGGATCCGATCCGGCGTTCGTGTGGAGCAAGGCCAGATCATCGGCTATGTGGGGGCCACGGGCCGGGTGACCGGCGCACACCTGCATTATGAGGTCCTGCTGAATGATGAGCAGGTGAACCCGCGTACCATTGATTTGCCAAGTGGGCGTCAGCTTGAGGGCGATGTGCTCACCGCGTTCCAAACCCAGCGCGGCTTGATCAACACGCAGATGGCAGATGCCAACATGCTCTCCATGACAGCATCCGCTTCAGTTGGTGGTAGCGCGGACATCAACCCAGATTTGGCGGCGGAGTAGGACCTATTTGGCGGTGGACAAAACTTCTTTTTCAAACAGATTGAGCACGCCAGCAGGAAAATTTTTCATTTTCTCGCGATCATATCTACGATCAACCAAGTGGCTTTCGATGAGAGCGTGGAGGGTATGGGCTTGCTCAACATCACGGCGACGCTTCACGGGATCACGGCCTTTTGCTTCCCGACCCATCCAATATTTGTAGATTGCGAAAGCACAAGGGTCTGGGCAAGAGAGAGGTACCGGCCAACCCTTTTCATCTATTGCAACAGTTTCAAATTTTGGCGCGGATTCAAGCCAGGTCAGTCCCATGATTGGGCTGGCAACCAAATCTGCACCGCGTTCGCTGCCGCCACCAAGCGTTTCGGATTCATCTTTCCATGGCGGGTTCGGCTCAGGTTTGATCAAATCAACCAGATACCCAGAGGCCGTGTTGGCACGAAATGGCTGGTGGGGTGTCTGAGCAAATGATGCCTCAACACCTTTCAGTAATGAGATAAATTTCTCAGGCTGCCCGTCGTGGATTGTAAGTTTAAGATTTCGCCGCGCGTCCATCAGGAAGTCGATATCGCCGGTTGCGATAATATTGGCGTCAAAGTGAACACCTGCCGCTGCCTCATACGCATACAAAGCGTTTGTCCCCACAACTTGAACGTTTTTCCCAAGAAGCCCTTTCTCATCAAGCGATCGCAAGATTCCGGCTGCAATTATTGGAACCCTACCAAGGCCAATGCGTGAGTTAATCGCAGATTGCGTTTTCATATTTTCCTGCGCTACTGCGAGATCAGCTTTGACCTGGGTACGGCCCGTTTGAAAAGCTTCGTAAATTTGCTCCGTTTCCGGAGCGCGAAGTCCAAGGCTTTGGTTTTTGAATACTCCGCTTACCGGGTCTTTCGCTTTGCGCACAAGATATTGCCGGTCGCCGTTTTTTTGCCAACTCATGGAACCGACGTAGCCCAGGGCACGGCGCTTTATGGCTTTGAGCGCCATCCATTGTTGGCGAGTGTCGATCAGCATGCGCCGTTGCTGACCGGAAAGCTCTGCGGGTTCATTAGGCATGCCGCCAATTATGCATATAGTGATTGTTTTGTCAAATTTTGCATAATTATAATAATTACAAATAGTTATACGTTATGCAGAAACTTGAATACCGTATGATTATGCATAAACCCTTCAAAAACAAAGCCTTATAGGAAGTCCTAAAAGAACAGGAAAACGATCACCGCAAAGGCCTTACGCCTCTCCGCGCGTTTCAGCGCCGGCAAGACCGCCCGCCTCGCCGTGCCATACCGCTGTGCCATTGATGAGCAAGCCGTCCTTGCTTGCGGTGATCGCCACTTCATCACCATCCTTGATGGCCCCTTGCAGGATCATCTCCGCCAGCGGGTTTTGCAGACGCCTTTGAATGACGCGCTTGAGGGGCCGCGCGCCATAGACCGGGTCATAGCCTGCATCACCCAGCCAATGCCGAGCATCCTTATCCAGCGTGATGGTGATCTTGCGATCTGCCAGCAGCTTCTCAAGATCGTGCAGTTGAATGTCCACAATGGCATCCATCTGCCCGCGGCTGAGACGATGGAAGAGAATAATCTCATCCACGCGGTTCAAAAACTCCGGCCGGAAATGACCACGCACCGTGTCCATGACCTTGCCGCGCACGAGAGCCACATCTGTGTCCTCACTCATTTCAGCAAGATATTCCGAGCCCAGGTTCGAGGTCATGATGATCAGTGTGTTGCGGAAATCCACGGTATGCCCCTGGCCGTCGGTCAAGCGCCCATCATCAAGCACTTGCAACAGCACATTAAAAACATCCGGGTGAGCCTTTTCCACCTCGTCAAACAGCACGACCTGATAGGGCCGACGGCGAATGGCTTCGGTGAGCCGCCCCCCTTCTTCATAGCCCACGTACCCCGGAGGTGCGCCAATAAGACGGGCGACGGAATGCTTCTCCATGAACTCCGACATATCAAGGCGGCAAATGGCGCTGTCATCGTCGAACAGAAACTCTGCCAATGCTTTGGTGAGCTCTGTCTTGCCAACGCCTGTGGGGCCGAGGAACATGAACGATCCCATGGGCCGCTTGGGGTCCTGCAAACCTGCGCGGCTGCGGCGTACAGCATTTGAAACCGCCGTCACCGCTTCAAGCTGGCCGACGACCCGGCGGCCGATTTCTTCTTCCATGCGCAAGAGCTTGTCGCGCTCGCCTTCGAGCATTTTGTCCACGGGCACACCGGTCCAGCGCGAAACGACTTGCGCGACATGTTCCGGTGTCACGGTTTCTTCCACCAACGCGCTGCCGGCGCTTTGCGGTGCGTCTTCAAGCTCCTGCAGCTTTTTCTCCAAGTCAGGAATGGTGCCATAGGCAATCTCCCCAGCACGTGCGAGGTCACCAGCGCGCTGCGCTTGCTCCAACGCTACCCGCGCCTGATCAAGGCTGGTTGAAAGCTCTTGCGCGGAATTGACGCTATCCTTTTCCACCTGCCAACGAGCGGTGAGATCGGCGGAACGCTGCTCAAGATCGGCCAACTCTTTTTCAAGCGTGACCAAACGATCCTTAGAGGCCTCATCGGTTTCTTTTTTCAGGGCTTCACGTTCGATCTTGAGCTGAATCACACGGCGATCAAGCTCATCCAATTCTTCAGGTTTTGAATCCACCTGCATGCGCAACCGGCTTGACGCTTCATCCATCAAATCGATGGCTTTGTCCGGCAAAAATCGATCAGAAATATAGCGATTGGACAGCGTTGCAGCGGAAACCAGCGCGCCATCTGAAATTCGCACACCGTGGTGCACTTCGTATTTCTCTTTAAGCCCGCGAAGAATGGAGATCGTGTCTTCCACTGTCGGTTCCTGCACAAAGACAGGTTGGAAGCGCCGCGCCAATGCAGCGTCTTTCTCCACATTTTTGCGATACTCATCCAGTGTTGTCGCACCGATGCAATGGAGTTCCCCGCGCGCCAAGGCAGGCTTTAGCAAGTTGGAGGCGTCCATCGCCCCTTCGGCTTTACCTGCGCCCACGAGGGTGTGCATTTCATCGATAAACAAAATCACTTCACCATTGGCGGCGGTAACTTCTTGCAAGACGGCTTTGAGGCGTTCTTCAAACTCGCCGCGATACTTTGCTCCGGCGATGAGCGCACCCATGTCCAGAGAGAGCAAGCGTTTTTCCTTGAGAGACTCAGGCACATCACCATTGATGATGCGCAAGGCAAGACCTTCGGCAATGGCAGTTTTTCCCACCCCCGGCTCCCCAATCAGCACAGGATTGTTTTTGGTACGGCGCGAAAGCACCTGCATGGTGCGGCGAATTTCTTCATCCCGCCCAATCACCGGATCAAGTTTGCCGTCGCGGGCAACTTCCGTGAGGTCGCGGGCGTATTTCTTCAGGGCGTCATAGCCTTGCTCGGCGCTGGCGGTGTCCGCGGTGCGCCCTTTGCGAATGTCATTGATGGCACCGTTAAGGGCATTGGGTGTGAGCCCGGCACTTTTCAACACCTTGGCAGCGCCGGTGCCTTCGGCCATTGCCAAGGCCAGCAGGAGCCGTTCAGCGGTGACAAAGCTATCGCCGGCCTTTTTGGAGATTTCCTGCGCGCGCTCAAAGACCCGCGCCAGATCGGGATCAAGATAGACCTGCCCTGCGCCGCTGCCTTCGACTTTGGGCAATCGGGCCAGCTCAGTTTCTGTGCCTTCCAACGCGCGAGCGGGATCACCGCCGGCGGAGCGAATGAGATTAGCTGCCAAGCCTTCCTCATCGTCGAGAAGAACCTTGAGCAAATGGCCAGTTGTGAATCTTTGGTGGTTTGAACGAAGGGCGAGCCCTTGGGCGGATTGCACGAATCCGCGCGACCGCTCGGTGTATTGATCGAAATCCATATCAGTCCTCTTGCAGCACGCTAAAGACGACGGCCCGCGCAAACTTGCGCCAAACCCATGCCTTACGCCTGATCGGCGGCCCGCCTATCGCGGCACCGCTCCCACCATATGTGGCGTTTCTGCCACAAATCTCAAGAGGAGGATTTCAGCAAAGAACCGCGCTATGCGGACTCGGCGGGTGCCTTTGTCTCCGGCACGGGCGCGGTATGTTCCACAGGCTTGGTTTCGACAGGGTCTGAATTCCCCACGGCGACATTCCCCTCGGCGATGTTGCCTTGCGGCTCACCTTGCTCTGCTTCGCCATTGCCGTGCCGTGGATTGCGACCGCGGCGAGGCCGCCGGGCCCGCGCAGGCCGTTCACCACGTTGGCCATCATTGCGCTGCCCGTCATTGCGCCCATTTCCGTTGGCCACAACTTCTGTAGCCTCTTCTTCAATGCCGTCTTCAGCGCCCTCACTTTGCGGCGACGGCTGCGCCCCATTGGCCGGTTGGGACGACAAAATAATGCGGTGAAAGTGTTCTGCGTGCTGCAGGTAACCTTCATACGCAACACGATCGCCAGCGACATTCGCGTCGCGTGCGAGGGTGAGATATTTGTCGCAAATCTGATGCGGTGTACCGCGGACTTTTACATCCGGGCCGTTGCTTTCCATTGTCCTGTTAAGCGGATTTGATGGTTTCCGGCCTCGGCCGCGCGAACGATTCATTCCCTACCTCGACGTTTTTGGTGTCTGTGTATCACTGTCATCGCCAGTGATGCCCCCAGACGTTTTTGTCTCAGCCCCGCAGATATTTGAACAAATGCGAAGCATATAAACGCAAAACAATACTTCGCACTTGCCATTGGCGATGCCGTATTGACCGAGCATTCGGTTTTCTTCTGTGCGCGGGCCAGTTTCAATCTCAGTAACGCGAGGTGAACCAAACCGTTGCTCAAGTGCCTTTTACCGGTTCATATATCAAGAACAACAGCGTTCCCATTATCCGGACATTTCGGCAGCTTGGTAAAACAAATTCGGGGAACAACAACCAGCCCCATCAATCGTTTCGCGGCTGAAGCTAGCGTCTCTCGAGACCAATTCCAACCCCCTTTTTTTGCACCACCAAGTCTTGACTCAATGGGCTTTCCGAAACCTTAACCCCCGAGGTTGATCGCTCAAGTCCTTTATTTCAACAAGGTCAACAAAGCCCCCTGATTCGCCAACCAGCCGCCAAAGGTCTTTGATAAGCTGAGGAGACGTTTCAAAGGCCGCATAGGCGTTTGGCTTTAGGATATGGGCCAAATCGTTGAGAATCAGCCGATAGGCATCAAGCCCATCGACACCGCCATCAAGGGCGAGATGCGGGTCGTAAAGTCGCACGTCATCCGGCAAGACCGTCATTTCGCTCGCCGTGATATATGGCGGGTTAGAGATCACCAAATCAAACTCATCACTGATCTCAGCTGCCCAATGACCGGCATTAAACCTCGCGCGTTGACCGAGGTCACATTGCTCTGCGTTCTCTCTCGCAACATCGATCGCCCCCGGTGACACATCAATACCAACGCCATTCGCATTGGGCAGCTCACTCAAAAGCGCAAGAAGCAGACACCCAGATCCAGTTCCAAGATCAAGCACTTTAAGCGCCGCCGCCCGGTCACTGACCGTGTTCAAAAGCGCGGCAACGATACATTCGCTATCAGGACGCGGCACCAAGGTGTTTTGCCCAAGTTTGAGGTCAAGACTCCAAAACTCTTTGCGACCCAAAATGCGGGCAATAGGTTCACTTGTTCGTCGTCGCGCAATCAAGGTGCCGTAATGTGTTGCCACTGCTTCAGTCACAGGCCCCGCTCCTTGCGCAATTAACGCCTCACGAGAGAGGTCGGCGGCATGACAAAGCAGCAGGCGTGCATCAAGACCCGGATTACCAATGCCGGCAGCGCTCAGCTCCGCCGTTCCCCATTGCAGGGCCACATCAAACGAATTGTCGCTAGGCATTCTCATCAAGTGCGGCAAGTCGCGCGGCCTGATCCTCTGCCGTCAGCGCATCCGCAACCTCATCAAAAACCTCACCAAGCATCATTTTGTCGAGCTTGTAGAGAGTCAAATTAATCCGATGGTCAGTGACGCGCCCTTGCGGAAAATTGTAGGTACGAATGCGTTCAGACCGATCACCAGAGCCCACCTGCCCTTTGCGTTCAGCAGCGCGTTCTGCGTCCTGGCGCTCCCGAATGCCCTCATAGATTTTGGCCCGCAAAATTTTCATGGCCTTGGCGCGGTTCTTGTGTTGGGAGCGCTCGTCCTGCACCGCGACAACGATACCAGTGGGCTCATGGGTGATGCGAACCGCGCTATCGGTTGTGTTCACGTGCTGCCCGCCTGCACCGGATGCGCGATAGGTATCGATGGTGAGGTCTTTGTCCTCAATCTCCACATCCACATCTTCAGCCTCAGGCAGAACCGCAACCGTGGCTGCAGAGGTATGAATACGGCCGCTGGTCTCGGTTTCCGGCACGCGCTGGACGCGGTGAACGCCGGATTCATACTTCAATCGGGCAAAGGCACCAGCGCCATTGATTGAGGCGACGATTTCGCGATACCCGCCCAAGTCCGATTCTGTGGCCTCGAGGATTTCCACTTTCCATTTACGAAGCTCAGCATAACGTTGATACATGCGGAAAAGATCGCCCGCAAATAGCGCTGCTTCATCCCCGCCGGTACCAGCGCGCACTTCCAGAATGACGTTGCGGTGGTCCGCTTCATCCCTCGGCAATAACAACACCCTGACGGCCAATTCCAACTCAGGGATTTTTTCCATGAGCTCGTCGCGCTCAACCTGCGCCATCTCTTTCATTTCATCGTCAGCATCGGCGTCGGTCAATATGCCGATCAAGTCCACAATCTCTGATTGGGCTTCGGTCAGCGCTTTGATGGCTTCAACCACGGGGCCCATGTCCGAGAATTCTTTTGAGAGCCGAACATAATCCTCGGGTGCAACATTTGCGCCCGCCATATCGTTCTGAATCCGGTCGTACTTACTGAGGATTTGTGCGTAGGTATCGTTAAGGCTCACAAGGATTTCATCCGTCTACGGAACAGCGGGCAAAAGTGCGCCGCCATTGATGCCAGGGGTATCGCTATTCGGCAGCGGGTGCAACTTCGCTGCGGGCCGCTTCGATTTCACGGGCTTTGGTTTCCACCAGCTCGACCAAATGATCGACCATGCCGATGTTTTCAAGTTTATAGGTGGGTTTACCGTTGAGATAAACCATGCCAGCGCCCGCACCGCCACCAGTAAAGCCCAGGTCGGTTTCGCGGGCTTCGCCGGGCCCGTTCACGACGCAGCCAATAATCGACAAGGTCATGGGCGTAGAGATATGCGCCAAGCGTTCTTCGAGCAGCTCCACGGTCTCAATCACGTTGAAGCCCTGGCGCGCGCACGAAGGGCAAGAAATGATGTTTACGCCGCGGTGTCGCAAGCCAAGGGATTTCAGTATGTCAAATCCCACGCGAACTTCTTCCACCGGATCGGCGCTGAGGGAAACCCGGATGGTGTCGCCTATGCCCGCCCAAAGCAGTGAGCCGATGCCGATGGATGATTTTACCGTGCCGGGGATCATGCCCCCCGCTTCGGTAACGCCAAGATGCAAAGGATAGTCACAGGCTTCTGCAAGGCCATAATAGGCCGCTACAGCGAGAAATACATCTGACGCTTTGACCGAGATTTTGAATTCCGTGAAGTCATGGTCTTCCAAAATTCGCGCATGATTAAGCGCGCTTTCCACCATCGCTTCGGGGCACGGTTCCCCATAGCGCTCGAGCAGGTTCTTTTCCAATGAGCCCGCGTTGACGCCGATGCGCATGGAGCAACCATAATCCTTGGCGGCTTGGATCACATCGCGCACCCGCGATTCCGATCCAATATTACCCGGGTTGATACGCAGACACGCAGCCCCTGCTTCAGCAGCTTCGATGGCGCGTTTATAGTGAAAATGGATATCGGCCACGATAGGCACGCGAGTCGCCGCAACGATTTGTTTGAGCGCTTTTGAGGATGCTTCGTCGGGTACCGAAACGCGCACAATATCGGCGCCCGCGTCTTCCAATTGGCGCACTTGCTCAATCGTCGCTTTGGCGTCCGCCGTATCTGTATTGGTCATGGATTGTACAGTTATGGGGGCGTCCCCGCCCACCGGCACGGTGCCAACATGGATTTGCCGAGATCTTCGGCGCTCAATATCGCGATAGGGGCGAATGCTCATGGTTGATTTTCAGGTTCCATCAATGGTGGTGCAAGCCTATAGCATGACCTAAGCCGAACAGCGATGGCGACGAGAGCGGCGACGGCCTTTATGGCTGTGCCGGTGCGTTTACCGCCAATAGCTCTGGGTTCAATGACTGCTCGATGACAGCCTGACCAATGCGGCCTGCGGGTCCAATGCTTGCACCATCCACGAGCATTTCCAGCGCGCCAGCGTTTCTGGTCGCCATGATGATGTTGGCCCGGTTGGGCACCCGATAGCTGTCACCTTGCTTCATTGTCGTCTCAAACAGAACGCCCGAGGCCAAATCTTCGATCCGCACCCAGACATCTGCCCGCGCGCGAACGATGACCCGCGAGTCGTGATTTTGCACACCGAAGACTTGCGGTTCGCGGTCCAGAGGAAGGTTGGCACCCTCATTCAGAGGGAAGCCCTCTGCCGCGATCGCCGCGTCTGTGACCGTATTGGCTGTACCGTCAATGACCGGCGCAGTATCCGCAGTATCGACTTCAACAACAGGTGCTTCAATGGTCGCTTCAACGGGATCAGAGACGGCGTCTGCATCTGCCCCATTCTCGTCAATTGCCGCATCGGCGGTTACCACTTCAGTCGCCGTCAATTCAGCGGGAGGTGTTTCTGAAGCTGCGGTGGCGGCATCTTCGCTCAGTACCGCCTCTTCACCGTTGATCGGTGTCGTGGGCTCTGGCTGCGGCCGCACTTGAGGTATCGGGATGGGAGCCGTATTGGCGGTCGCGGTTTCAAACTGTTGCAGCGCCACTTGATCCGGCGAAGCATCGGTAAATGCAGGCTCAGAATTTGAGGTAATGTACCAGCCGCCCCAAATGCCGAGCACAAGCATGGCACCCAAAATTATCATCGATCCATGGGGCAGGCGCATTTCGTCACGAGCCTCTGGAAAGGCCAGGCTGCCGGGGGTACTGCGCGTTGGTATTTCGCCTTCAACGGGCTTGGGATCCATCGCATCGGCGTATTCGATTTTGAACCGCCGAATACAATCATCGGGATCAAGCCCAAGGTATTCCGCATAGGAGCGCACAAATCCAATTGCGTATGTCTTGCCGGGAAGTGCGGCGTAGTCGCTTTCCTCAATGGCAATGATGTGCAGCGGCTTGATGCGAAGCACCCGCCCTGCCATTTCAAGTTCATGGCCCTTGCGATTGCGATGAGCCTTTAGCTCAGAGCCAACGGAATCAAACTCTGGTGCCGGCTCCTGCTCAATAATTTCAGTGATTTGAATCCGTGGGTTGCGCTCCCCCATACGGCCTTGGAGCTGCGTTACTTTTGAGGCACTCGACATAACCCGGTTTCCCTTTCAGCCCCGCCGCCCCACGGCCAGGCCTTCCCACTCTACTGACGATCCCTCCCCCGAGTGGATCGACGCATTTACCACCAACAGCCTGTCCACGCCCCTCAACGGGCCAAGCCAACATATTTTCTTATGCGCCTATTATGCGCGGGACAGTGGTCAGTTTCAACGCGGCGCAGTGTGATTTAGAGCAAAATGCCGCTCTTTTCAGCGTAATCCTGCAATGCAGGCCGCACAGAATGCTCTCCACCTTCCAAAAGCTGTCCCACAAAGGGCTCAAGCTCACCTAGATGCAAGCCGCGGACCATAAGCTTAACCGGCGCAATGCTTGCGGCTGGCATGGAAAGCGTCCTGACACCGACGCCGATCATGGCGAGAGCCTCCAGCGGGCGGCCCGCCGCCTCCCCACAAACCGTTAGAGGTACGCCATGGATATTGGCTTTCTCGGCAATTTGGCTCAGGAAACTCAATACCGCCGGGCTGAGGAAGTCATAGCGATCGGCCACACGGGGGTTCATGCGGTCAGCGGCAAACAAGAACTGCACCAGATCATTGGTGCCGACCGACAGAAAATCCACCAGCGGCATCAAGGCATCAAGCTGCCAGGCCAATGACGGGACTTCGAGCATACAACCCACACTGAGCGAGCGCGGCATTTCGTGGCCATGCCTCAGATGCCACTCGATCTGCCGATCCACCAAATCGCGCGCCTGGCGAAATTCCTCAACTTCGGCGACCATAGGGAACATGATGCGCAGATCGGTCCCGGCCGCAGCCAGCAACATGGCGCGGATCTGATAGCGCAGGAGCGCCGGTCGATCGAGCGCAATGCGAAGCGCGCGCCACCCCATAGCTGGGTTTTCTTCGTCCGCCACTTGACCGTAGGGCAGGATTTTGTCGCCCCCAAGATCGAGGGTGCGGAACGTTACGGTGCGCGGCGCGGCCGTGTCCAAAACTTGTTTGTAAAGCGTCGCCTGGGCCCCAAGACGCGGAAACTGCTGCGCCACCATGAACTGAAGCTCAGTCCGAAAAAGACCAATGCCATCGGCGGCGGTTTCTTCCAGATGTGGCAGATCAAATAACAAGCCCGCATTCATCATCAGGCTAATGCGCGTGCCATCAGCGGTTTCCGGCGGTAAATTGCGGGCGGCCGCAAACCGCGCCCGCCGTTCAGAAGAAAGCTCCATCTTGGCACTAAAGGCGCGCGTGATGTCTGCCTGCGGACGAATGTGAACTTCACCTTGCTCTGCATCGACGATAATCACATCGCCGGGCTCCACCTGATCTTCAATGTCATCAATGCCTGCTACGGTAGGAATATCCAGCGCGCGCGCCACAATCGCCACATGCGATGATGCGGTTCCTGTTTCAAGCACCAAGGCAACAATGCGGCTGCGATCATAATCAAGCAGGTCCGCCGGGCCCATATGCCGGGCGATCAGCACCATATTATTGGGTAATTTCGAAGTGGCAGACGCCGCGCCTGTCAGGTGCCGCAGCAAGCGATTGGCAAGGTCATCAAGATCGGAGTAGCGCTCTCGCAAATAACGATCACGCTGGCGCAACATTTTTGCGCGCGTTTCATTTTGCACGCGCTCAACGGCGGCTTCTGCCGTCAGTCCAGACTCAACAGCTTCCCGCAGGCGCCGCAGCCAACCTTTGTCGTGAGCGAACATGCGATAGGTTTCAAGAACATCAAGCGGCGCGCCAGCAAGGCTGGGGTCTTCCACACGAATGATGGCATCAATGGCCTCTCGCATCGTGTCCACCGCCTCGTCCAGGCGAGCAATTTCTTTGTCAATATTTTCAGCAATAAGTTTGGAGACACGCACGCGCGGCTCATGAAGGACAGCAACGCCCAAAGCGGCACCGGGCGCAAGAATATCACCGGAAAAACTGGCCGGCAGGTCAGGGCGCTGCCCCCCACCGTGGGCCGCGCGCATTTCCATGAATTCCGTTGCCGCAAGCATTTCAGCGAGCACCATGGCGACCGTTTCCAATGCCTCCATGTCCTCTTCACCATACTGACGCATGGTCTGGTTCTGCACCACAATCACGCCGCGCGGACGCCCGCCGCGCAAAATCGGCACCCCGAGGAATGATTTAAAAGGATCCTCGCCCGTCTCCGGCCGATAGGCAAAACTTGGATGGGAAGGCGCATCGACCAAATTCAGCGGCGAAGCGTTGCGCGCCACCGTACCAACCAGCCCCTCACCCACCGCCAGAACCGTATTGTGGACGGCATTCGCGTTCAGCCCGATGGTGGCACTGAGCTCCAGAAGATTGTCCGTGCGCAAGACATAGATTGAGCACACCTCCGCCACCATGCTTTGCGCCACAAGCTGAGAGACCCGGTCAAGCCGCGCTTGCGCACCCATCTGCGCGGCCAGGACCTCCCGCAATGTGCGCAGTAGGACGCGCGGTGTGGTTGGGGCGGCTGCATTCATGCTTGATCAAGCCCATAGGCACTATGAAGCGCCTTAACAGCGCGTTCGGTTTCGCGCGCATCGATGAGCACGCTGATTTTAATCTCAGACGTTGAAATGACTTGAATGTTTATACCGGCGGTCGCCAGCGCATCAAACATAGTGCGCGCGACGCCTGCATGGGCCCGCATACCGATCCCCACAACAGAAATTTTCGCAACACCGCTCTCTGACATCAGCTCGCGATAGCTAACGCGATCCTGGGCGCTTTCGATGGCACCAACCGCCCGTTCCAAATCCGCCTTGCCAACGGTGAAGGTAAAGTCCGTCACGCGGCCATCTTCTGAGACATTTTGCACAATCATGTCCACATTGACGCTCGCGTCCGCCAGCGCGCCGAGAATCTTACCGGCAATGCCCGGCTCATCTGCAACCCCCAGAAGGGTGATTTTGGCTTCGTCTTGGCTAAACGCTATGCCGCTTACCCGTTGCTGTTCCACTATCTCATCCTCGTCGCAAACAATTGTACCTTGGGGGGCGTGGGCTGGGTCGGCAAAGCTGAGCCGTACTTGAAGCGGAACATTATTTGCCAAGGCAAGCTCCACAGATCGCGTTTGCAGCACTTTTGCCCCTTGGGCTGCAAGCTCCAACATTTCTTCATAGGTAATGCGGTCAAGTTTCCGCGCTTCGGGCACCACCCGAGGATCGGTGGTGAAGACGCCCTCAACATCGGTGTAGATATCGCAAGGGGCATTCAAAGCGGCTGCGACAGCCACCGCACTGGTGTCCGATCCACCGCGCCCAAGGGTGGTCAGTCGCCCTTGCGGCGAAAATCCTTGAAAACCTGGAATGATGGAGACCTCTTTGCGGGCCCAGCCATCTTTGATGGGCGTCACATCTATGTCTTCGATGCGGGCGCGGGCGTGATCGCCTGAGGTTTGAATGGGTACTTGCCGCCCGGCCCAGGATCGCGCGGGCACCCCCATACCCTGGAGCACCATGGCAAGAAGACCTGCGGTCACTTGCTCGCCTGAGGCGACAACCACGTCGTATTCGGCCGGGTCTGGATTACCGCCGCACGCAGCGGTTAGGGCCACAAGCCGATTGGTTTCACCGCCCATGGCAGAAACAATCACAGCCAGGTCCTGCCCTGCGGTCCATTCGCGTTTGATATGGCTGGCCACATGGCGAATGCATTTCACATCCGCCAGCGAAGTCCCGCCAAATTTCATTACAAGCCGCGTCACTGAGCCCCGAGCCCCTTCATGTGCTTCAAATTGCGGGCTTTGATCTGCCGCAGGAAAACGCCATATTCGTGGCAATCCGTTTGGGGGAGGTTTACGCGCCTCTGGCCCTCAAATGCAACGCATGAGGCGGTGAGGGCCCTGAATGGCCAAAGCCACGGAAAAACTGAGTACCACCGTCGATCCAGACGAGATTGCCAAATTCTCGGCCCTAGCTGCGGAATGGTGGGATCCATCGGGTAAATTTGCGCCCCTTCACAAATTCAATCCGGTCCGGCTTGGCTTTATCCGCAAAACTCTTTGCGAGTATTTCGGGCGCGACATGACCACGCGCACGCCGCTCAAAGGGCTCGGTGTGCTCGATATTGGCTGCGGCGGTGGATTGCTGTCTGAACCGGTGACACGCATGGGCGCCTTGGTCACCGCCGTGGATGCGGCGGAGCGCAACATCCAAACCGCGCAAACCCATGCCAATGAGCAGGGCCTTGAGATCGACTATCGCCACAGCACGGTGGAGGACCTGGCGCTCAGCAATCCGCAATTTGATGTGGTCCTAAATATGGAAGTCGTGGAGCATGTGGCGGACGTGAACCTTTTCCTTGGCACCTGCGCTCAGGTTTTAAAGCCAGGCGGCATCATGATCATCGCCACCCTCAACCGCACTGCCAAGGCATTTGCCCTTGCCGTGGTCGGAGCGGAATACGTGCTGGGCTGGCTGCCGCGCGGCACCCACCACGCTGACAAATTTGTGCGCCCCGGCGAAATTCGCGACGCCCTTACGCCGCATGGCATGGAGCCGCAACCGCCCATTGGTGTGAGTTACAATCCACTAACGGACACCTGGAAGCTCAGCCGCGACACCGCCGTCAATTACATGATGGTGGCGCAAAAGGCAGGAAATTGAATGATCATTGCCTAACCCCCGACACCGCCAAAGCGATTTTTCCAATACCCTACATCTTCAGCATATTTTCCGACAATTGTGCTCATTTTTTCCGCCAAATTTAGTGTGTCAAAACGGTTTTCGTATGTAGTCAACAACGCGTCTTCCAAAACGAGTTTAGAATCCATCAGAAACAACATGTAACTAAGAAACAGCAAGAGCAGGCCGAAGTAGAGCACTAGGTTTTCAGGTGAGGACAAACTCATCAACTGTATCAACGTGGAAGAATCCAGAAGCGTGTTCAACACGACCCACAATACAATTGCACCAGAAAGGACCACGGCTAAGGTCAGCAGAGTCAGATAATAACTACAATTTCGCCTTATCTGAAAAAATTCATTGCGAGTAAACGTCTCAAGAAAAAAGAACCGATAGGCAAGCCACTGAACATTCAAAGTGTAGAGTTTCGCCTTCTCAGATAGGATTTTAGAATCCTTTTCTTCGCCCACTGTTACAGACTGTGCTCTTGCAACAGTGTCAGTGAAATACGTGTTCATGCGTGAAAAGTATGCGGTGGCAAATCTATCCAAATTAGAGCCATTTAGCGACTGCTTCAAAATATATCCAGATTTATACCAGCCAAGCATTGCCGCGTATCCGAATATCACGGTTGCGATCGCGCCAACCCCTCGATAGAGCCGCTCAGGCAATATATCTGACGGGTACACGGGCCAGTCGACGACAGCACCGTTGACCGTCAAATAGTAAATTACGATATTCGCGGTCACAACCAAGCTAAATATTAGAGCGAAAAGCAGTGTTAGTTTTTTGACATTCCCCGTCATCGCTTTTCTATACTTCTCAAGCAAATAGAAAAACGCACCATCACTTTCTTTGAAACTGCGAATGGTAAAGGCACCGTCTATCTCCTCATAAAACAAATGGATGTCTCGAGGGATCTCAATTCTGGCATTTAGAAAACGGGTGATCTGATCCGCATAAACTTTTGCTTGATCGAAATTAGCTGTATCAGGAAGGCGAATATATCCCGCTTTCCAGTCCACTTTTTTGAAGAATGTACGTTCCTTGTTGACATGACTTCTTTCATGAGAAAAGTCCTTGCCAAGGGCGCTATCGAATTCCGATTCTCCACTATAGAATCTCCCGACCGATGCCCAGGCCGATGGCATCGCGTCGCGAAGTTGCCGGGTATTGCGAGTATGTCCGAGCAATCTTGCAACCCAACGAGCGCGCATTAGGGTTCGCAATCTTAGGGGCCTGAGAAAAATCCCTATCAATCGAGACAATTTGGCTAGTCCGCGGCGGACAATTACAAATGGTCCTTTTCGAATCATTGCCAGAATAATTGCCACGAAAAACCCGACCACAATCGCGCCAACAAGTACTTGACCGTCCATGCATACCTCCCGTTGCATAGAACCAATTTGCCACGGTAACCACTAGGTGAGCATCTTACAATTGCTATTTTTACGTGTGGACGGTGATGTCACTCGATTGGGGCGAGGTCTTCAAAATTGCACCAGATAATTTGCTGAGTCGCGAATCATCTAATTCGTTTTTTTGGGGTCCGGCGGCAAGGGCGCCACATCGATCCCCTCCTCAATGAGATCGCGCGCTTCTTCCGCCGTTGCCTCCCCATAGACATCGCGGGTTTCTGCTTCGCCGTAATGTTGCCGCCGCACTTCTTCGGGAAACTTATCACCCACGTAATCGAAGTTGGTTTCAACATGCTCACGCACGCGCTTGGCGGCCACCATAAATTGCGTGCGGGCTTGGCGCACATGTTCGGCGGTTTTTTGCCGCCCTTGTTTAGTTTTGACCGCACCCTTGGTGGCAACGTTCGGAGCCATAATCGCTTTGCGCACGTCTGTTGAGGTGCAAACGGGGCAGATTAGATCGCCCGCAGCCTTTTGATCATCAAAGGCCGCCATGGATTTAAACCACGCTTCAAATTCGTGGTCTTTTGCACATAGGAGAACGTAACGGATCATTTGCGGTCCTGTTTCATGTCACCCCAAACTGGATCAAAGGCCTGGGTTGTTCAAGAGCAGTCGATATGGCCATTGGCTCAATGAAACGGGGGCTTAACGTTAAGCGACGGTATTTGCGCGCGGGCATTGGCCACTTTGCCAGGATCGATCTCAGCATAGCTGACGCCAATGTCTGTGCCGCCATCGCTCAAGACCTCACCCCATGGATTTACGATCAATGAATGGCCAAATGTCTCGCGGCCGCAATCGTGGTTGCCGGTTTGCGCTGGCGCAATGACAAAACAGCCGGTTTCAATGGCGCGCGCGCGCATCAGCACATGCCAATGAGCCTCGCCCGTCAGGCGGGTGAACGCCGCCGGTATCGTCAGAAAGTCCGCACCATCTTTGGCCAACTCCCGATAAAGGTAAGGAAAGCGCAAGTCGTAACAAACCGTGAGGCCAACATGCCCCCACGGCAGGCCTGACAACGTGCGCGAATGGCCCGCCTGATAGTTGGCGCTTTCACGATAGGATTCGCCGCTCGGCAGGTCCACATCGAACATATGCATCTTGTCATAACTCGCAGCGATACTTCCGTCAGGGGCGAACAAGAAACTTCGGTTCGCAACCTTGCCATCGCTCACCCGAATAGCAAGCGACCCAATGAGGAGCCAGCGCTTGAGCTCTTCTGCCAGAGCAGAAAAGGCATGGACGCCTGCGTCTTCAGATTGCGGTTTCGTCTTGGCGAATAGCTCGGTGCTCTTCAACACCATCAGATGCGTGACTTCCGGTGTTGTAATCAGCTGCGCGCCGCCCGCCGCCGCTTCGCGCACAAGTGCGCTGGCCACATCAATATTGGCCGCAACATCGCTGCCAGATGTCATCTGCACACATGCAGCTTTGAACGGACGTGTGGTCATAGGCCCTCAGGCAGTGAGCATCGCATTAAGTTTGCCATGGCGCTCGAGGTCATGGAGCTCATCGCAACCACCAATGGCGTTGTCATCAATGAAGATCTGCGGCACCGTATGATGCCCGCCGGAGCGTTTCATCATTTCATTACGCGCGCCAGCGACCATGAAAATATTGACTTCCTCAAAGGCAACTCCCTTTTTTGACAGCAAATTCTTCGCCATATGGCAGTAGCCACAAAAAGGGGACGTATAAATTTCAACTTTAGCCATTGGGTTCCTGCATGTTGATCTGAATAAAACATATACGGCGCGCTGACGCGCCTGGCCAGCTATTTGGGCAGAACCACGCGGGCCAGGGTCAATACATCGATGCCGGACGCGCCGCCGCGTTTCAGGGTCCGCGCGCAAGTTTCAACTGTTGCGCCGGTTGTGATGACATCGTCCACCACAACGATACGCGCGCCGCGTATGCGATCTTCCCAGCCGGGGCGAATTCTGAACGCTCCGGCCACATTATGACGGCGCTGACGGCGCGTGAGACCGCCCTGCGTGGGGGTCGCGCGTTTGCGTTCCAAAAGCATGGGGTCGAAAGAGCAGCCACTGGCGGCAGCCAAAGCCTGCGCCAGAAGCGCCGCTTGATTGTATTTGCGTGAGATCAAACGACGCCTGTGAAGGGGCACAGAGGTAATAATATCGGCCTGGGCGACGAATGCCGCACCAGCCCGGGCCATCCAACGGCCAAAAGACCGGGTGCCTTCCAGCCGGTCAGCATGTTTGAACGCCAAGATGAGCCCCTTGGCTTTGTCATCATAACGCATCACCGCCCGCGCCTGATCATAGGCAGGGGGCTCCCGCGTGCAGGCCCCGCAAATCGCCCCGTCCAGCTCTTGCGTTTCAAATGGCGTGCCGCAGGTGGCACAAGCGGGCCCGTCCAGAAAGTCGATGGCATTCCAACATGACCCACAAAGGTGCCCCGGCTCTGTGACCGGCGCGGCGCAGGACAAGCATTGTGGCGGCAAAATGAGATCAAGCGCAGCCGCCTGTGCCGCACTTAGTCGCGGTCCTGCTTCACGCCTCATCCAGGCTTTGAGTTGCTCAATCCGTTGCTGCATCACCACGCCTTACCGGGAATTATCGACCCACATTGCTCTGGTTGGGGGGAATGTCATATTAGACAGCATGACAGAGCCCCGCTCCGGAGACAATTCAGCGGCCGCCTTACAGGTGTTTGACCGCTCTTTGGTGCGTCAGCGTCGAGGGCGCAGCGACCTGGCGAACTATGGCTTCTTGCACAAACATATCGCCAATGAAATTTCCGACCGCCTACAAGCTATTGAGCGTGTTTTTGACAATGCATTGGTCCTGGGCGGCCGCGATGGAAACTTTGCCCAGACCGTGACCGGGCAATCAATTGGCCATGTAATTACGACAGATTTAGCGCCGGTCGCAGGGCATCGCATTAGTTTTGTCTCGGACGAAGAATGGCTACCTATCGCGCCTGAATCTTTCGGTTTGGTCGTCGCCGGCGTCACGCTCCATGCCGTCAATGACCTTCCGGGGGCACTGGTACAGGTTCGCCGCGCGTTAAGGCCGGATGGCTTCTTCATTGGCACATTGTTTGGGCCCGGCACATTGACGGAATTGCGCACCGCGCTCGGCGAAGCGGAGATTGAAACCACCGGCGGCCTCTCTCCGCGAATTGCCCCGTTTACCGAAGTGCGGGATGGGGGGACTCTGTTGCAGCGCGCGGGATTTGCCCTGCCGGTCACGGACACAGATACTTTGACTGTTCGTTACAGTAATTTTTTCGACCTGCTCCGCGATCTGCGCGGCATGGGAGAGGCCAACACCCTTCACGAGCGTCGGCGCGTGCCGCTGCGGCGCGACACCCTTGCCCGCACAGCGGAGATCTATGCTGATCGGTTTGCAGATGAAGATGGGAAACTACGTGCTAGTTTTGAGCTGATTTACCTTGCGGGCTGGGCCCCTCATGAGAGTCAGCAACAACCTCTGAGGCCGGGCAGCGCGCGCGTTAGCCTCGCTGATGCCTTAAGAACAGAGGAGCTATCGGCCGGTGAAGGCACGAAGAATGAGAAATCCTAAAACCCGCCGATGACGGCGTTGAATAGACCAAGCAGCGATCCACTCATTGTGGCCACAACCCCAACAATGACAATCGACACGCTGGCCGCGATCATCGCGTATTCAATAGCGGTCGCGCCTGAAGCGTCTTTTGCTATTTCTAGCAATCGTGTCTTGATCATGCTGACCATTACGGCCTCCCTACAGTAGATCAATCAAGTGCGCCACAAGCGGCACATCCGCGGGCAGCATTGGATACTTTCTCAACTCTGTCGCCCGCGCCCAAGCCAAAGCTTGATGTTCTTTGGAGCGGGGCATCCCGTTCCATTTGCGACACACATAAAGTGGCATGAGCAAGTGAAACGTCTCATAAGCGTGGGAGGCAAACGCAAACGGTGCCAAACAAGCTTCGTCTGTATTTACTCCCAATTCCTCTTCCAGCTCGCGAATAACAGCGGCTTCAGGGGTCTCGCCGGGTTCAACTTTCCCGCCCGGGAATTCCCAAAGCCCCGCCATCGCCTTGCCAACTGGCCGTTGGCCGATGAGAACGCGACCATCCACGTCAACCAAAGCACAAGCCGCCACCAGCAAGAGAGGCATTTCCTCTTGGCTGTGATCTTGGGACATATGAATTAATTTCACCTATTGGAGTTTGTTAAAATTGTTCACAATTGAAGTGGTTACTCAACGGTAAATCCACGCGCGCGCAGCATGGTGGGAACGCCGTCTGGTCCCCCCATGTGGCCACTCCCCACAGCAATAAAAAAAGTGCCCGGCTCATTCATGAGCGCGACAATTTCATCGGTCCAGGTCTGGTTCCGGTTTGTGAAGATGATGTCATAGATCTCTGGATACTCTTCGCGCGTGCCAGCGCTCAGGCTTTCATCCAACAAGTCGTAATCGCCAGACATCCAGGACTCCAACATAACACTCAGCATGCCCTCAGTTTGATCAGCATAATCAACTGTGGAGATGAGCATATCCAACTCCTGTTTGGCGCTGAGATCGGAGAACAGTCTGATCTGAAACTCCATCTCCTCAAGAAACCGCAATTCGGTGCCGCGAGCCAATGCTTCTTGATGAAGCACTTGATCAATACCAGAACTGGGGTCAAACCCTTCTGACATCATATGAACGACGCTGAGATTGAGGACCGCCAGCCAGGGGCGCACGGGCTCCATCGCTGCGGCAGATAAACCAATGCTTGCCGCATATGCTTCAAAACGCTGGTATTGCTCTTGCGACATTAGATCAGACAGAAAAACGCCCGGCGGGTTCGTACCATTGGCAATTATGAATTCCTGCATGGCGGCAGGATCCAGATTTACAGTATCTGCCTCGAAGTAAACCGCGTCCGCCGCCATCATGGCCGCGTCAATTTCCGCTGTGCGCCAAGCCACGGCTGGCGGCATGAAATGCAGTGTGCCAAGCATATGGATAGTGGTGTCTTCATCGCTCACAGTTAAAAGCGAAGGTTGAGCATAAGCGCTAGTTGCAGCCACGACCCAAAGCACAAACGCCACAGCGATGGCACACAAACCCCTTGAAGGAACAGCCATGGGCACTCCCTTAGATTGCTTCCAATGAATATTCGATAACGTGTCGCTTGCCACCGCGATCAGGATACCGGCGCACAACATTGCGGCCTTTCTTGAACCCGGCCTTTTCAAGCACCCTTGCCGAGGCTTGGTTTTCTCGAAACACAGCAGCATCAATATGACTGAGTCCCAATGAGCCAATGCCAAACTCGCTCATGGTCCGAACCGCTTCAGAGGCGTAGCCAAAGCCCCAATGGGGTTTACCGAGCCAATAGCCCAATTCAGCGCGTGATGTATCAGTGCCCCGCGTCAATGCGACGGAGCCAACCATCTCCTGGTCGCTGCGGCGGTCTAATGCAAAGACATATTGCGAGCCTGCTTCAGTGCGTCGACGCACCCGCGCAATCCACGTCAGCGCAGACCGCTCATCATAGGGAAAGGGAACCGAGACGGTTTGTTTGACCACATCCCAATCCTGGAAGTAATCTGCGATCTGCTGCGCATCATCAGTGCGCAACGGACGGAGTTCCAGTTGCCGCGTATAAATTGGCGCTGGCATGTACGCCGCGCCGACCTCTCCCGCAATTTCATTCACTATGGGTCAACTCCGCTTTGAGACCACGAGTAATCTAGCGCCGGGCCTGCTGGCAGGTCCAGACAGTCCACCGCTAGCGGCGGCACCTTCGCATTCACAAATTCTTTGGTCCACAGGGTAGGGAGCCGACCGGATCAAGCAAATATCTGACCGCCACGGCAAGCAGTTTTGGTGGCCGCCAAGCCGGAAAATCCGCCGCGTTAACGATGATTTGCGATCCATTCAGTTCAATGTCCAAGGCCAAATCCTGTAACCGATTGAATTTAGGGTGAAATTCGGGGCAACGCGCGGTTCGGACGCAGCCGAGCCGCGTTGACATTAGGGGGCCTCATCCTTATGTCTGCCGCGTTCGTCAGGATCGGTCGAATTGACGCGAACCTTACGCATACCGGCGCAAAATGGGGTTGCGCCATCGACCGAGAACTGGCGGAAGAGTGTCAATCACTGACATCTGCCGCGTATTTGATGAAAGGGCAGCCGAATGGCCAGTCTTGGCTCTATCGCCAAAACTATATTTGGGGACGCCAGCCAACGGAGGCTGAAACCGTATTATCGGCGCGTTGAAGCCATAAATGCCCTGGAGCCTGAGTACGAAAAGCTCTCTGAAGATGACTTGCGCAATAAATCCGGTGAATTTCGCGAGCGCTTAGCTGCGGGCGAAACCCTTGATGATGTGCTTGAAGAGGCCTTTGCCACCGTGCGCGAAGCCGCCAAGCGCACTTTGGGGCAGCGCCATTTCGACGTGCAGCTTATGGGCGCCATGGTGCTCCACGAAGGCAATATTTCTGAAATGAAAACCGGCGAGGGCAAAACCCTTGTCGCCACCCTTGCGGTCTATTTGAACGCCCTCTCAGGCAAAGGCGTTCACGTGGTCACCGTGAATGACTATCTCGCCCGCCGTGATGCGGACTGGATGGGACAGATTTATCGCTTCCTTGGTCTTGAAGTTGGCTGCGTCCTGCCCGGTCTTGGCGATGAAGAACGCCGCGCTGCCTATCAAGCGGACGTGACCTACGGCACAAACAACGAGTTCGGCTTCGATTATCTGCGCGACAACATGAAGTATCAACTGACTTCAATGGTTCAGCGCGATCACAACTACGCCATTGTTGATGAAGTAGACTCCATCCTTATCGACGAAGCGCGGACGCCTCTCATTATCTCGGGTCCGGCAGACGACAACTCTGAGCTCTATCGTGTCATCGACAGCCAAATTCCGAAGCTGACCGAAGAGCACTACGAAATTGAGGAAAAGGCGCGCCAGATCAACCTCTCGGAAGAGGGGAATGAAAAGATCGAAGAAATTCTTCGTGTTTATGACGAAGAACGCCTTGTAAAGGATCCCGAAGCCCAACCCGTTATGGCACAAGGCGGGCTCTATGACATCGGCAACATTTCAATTATCCATCACGTCAACCAAGCCCTGCGCGCTCACAAGATTTTCCAGCGCGACCGCGACTACATTGTAAAGGGCGGCCGGGTTGTCATCATTGACGAATTTACTGGCCGCATGATGGAAGGCCGTCGCTATTCAGAAGGGTTGCACCAAGCCCTGGAAGCCAAAGAAGGCGTGGCCATTCAGCCGGAAAACCAAACTCTGGCGTCGATCACCTTCCAAAACTACTTCCGCCTCTATAGCAAACTTGCGGGCATGACCGGTACGGCGCTGACTGAAGAAGGCGAATTTGAAGAAATCTACAAACTTGCCGTCGTTGAGATCCCCACCAATCGTCCGGTAATGCGTAAAGACTGGGACGATGAAGTTTACCGCTCCGCAGACGAAAAATACGCTGCCATCATCACCCTGATCGAAGAGTGCGCGGCGCGGAAACAGCCCGTTCTCGTGGGTACCGTTTCCATTGAGAAATCTGAAGAGCTTGCCCGCCATCTTAAGAAAAAGAAGATTGCACACCAGGTATTGAACGCGCGCTACCACGAGCAGGAAGCGCAGATCATTGCCATGGCTGGGGAGCCGGCTGCCGTGACCATCGCCACAAACATGGCCGGGCGCGGCACTGATATTCAGCTTGGCGGCAATCTGGACATGCGCATCAAGGCGGAAGCCGATGTCATCAAAGACGACGCGGCGCGCGAGAAGAAGATTGCGGAAATTACCGCCGATGTCGCAGAGAAAAAGAAAATCGCCCTTGAAGCTGGCGGCCTCTACGTGGTTGGCACAGAGCGCCATGAGAGCCGCCGCATCGATAACCAGTTGCGCGGACGGACCGGACGACAAGGCGATCCAGGCGCATCCAAGTTTTTCCTCGCCCTGACCGATGATCTTATGCGCATTTTCGGCTCTGATCGCATGGACGGTGTGCTCAAAACACTTGGTCTGCAGGAAGGCGAGGCTATTGTTCACAAGTGGATCAATAGCGCGCTGGAAAAAGCCCAACAAAAAGTCGAACAGCGAAACTTCGAAATTCGCAAAAGCTTGCTGAAATTCGATAATGTCATGAATGATCAGCGCAAGGCGATCTTTGAACAACGCAAGGAGATGATGCGCGCCGAAGATCTTTCTGAAGTGATCGCGGATATGCGCCACCAAGTGATTGATGACTTGGTGACACAACACATTCCGCCGCGCGCTTATCCCGAACAGTGGGACTCCGCCGGGCTTGAAGACGAAGTTGTGCGCATTACCGGGATCGATGTGCCGGTGAAGGAATGGGCCGCTGAAGAAGGCATCGCCGATGAAGAAATGCGCGAGCGCCTGATAGATGTCTTTGACAAACGCATGGCCGAAAAGGCCGCTAACCTTGGACCCTCTTTGCTGCGCCGGGTTGAGAAGTCTTTGCTCCTGCAAAACCTTGACCGCGATTGGCGCGAGCATTTGTCCATGCTGGATCACCTGCGCCAAGCCGTAAGCCTTCGGGGCTACGCGCAGCGCGATCCGCTCAATGAGTACAAATCCGAAGCCTTTGAGTTGTTTGAGCATTTGCTGAACCGGCTGCGCCAAGAAGTAACGCAGCAGCTTTTGCGGATTGAAGTCAGCAAAGATGCCCCGCCGCCAGATCTGGCCGATCTGCCCAAGCGCAAAATACAGGAAGTTCACACCGATCCGCTCACCGGTGGCAATGAAATGGCCCGTGGTCGTGGCGGCACACGCCCCAAACAAAGAGTGGCCGCGAGCCTTCACGGCAGTGGGGAACCCGCCGCACAGCCATCAGCCGACGACCCCGCAACTTGGGGTAAGGTGCCGAGGAATTCCCCTTGCCCATGTGGCTCAGGCAAAAAGTACAAGCATTGCCACGGCGCCATTTCCGCACAAGGCTAAGCGCAGGTGGCCGGACCGCGCCCTTTTTCCATCGATGTTGATGCGGCATTGCTGTCGGATATCCAAACCCGCGTGCGCCAGACCACTTGGCCAAAAACGCCAGCAACAGCGGGCTGGAATTATGGCGCGGATATCGCCTATGTGAAAGAGCTCTGCGCCTACTGGGCCAACGAGTTTAGCTGGCCCAAGGCGCAAGCAGCTTTGAATGCATTCCCCCAATTCATTGCCTCTGCGACCGTGGAAGACGCGCCACTGGCGCTGCATTATTACCATGTGCGCTCCCCAAGACCTGATGCCAAGCCGCTCATCATTTCCCATGGTTGGCCGGGATCAGTGTTTGAGTTTCTGCACCTCTTAGAGCCCTTGACCAATCCGCCCGCGGGCGAGCCCGCGTTTCATGTGGTGGTGCCATCTCTGCCTGGGTATGGCTGGTCGGAAGCCCCTGCAAATCCAATTTCGCCGCGCCGCATAGCAGCATACTTCGATGATCTCATGACAAGTGTACTAGGCTACGATGGCTACCTTGCCCAAGGCGGCGACTGGGGCGGCAACATCGCTGGCTGGCTCGCCTATGACCATGGCACCTGCAAAGCCGCCCACTTCAACATCATGGGCTGGCTGTCACCTAGCGTCGCACCTGAGACCGAAGAAGAGCAAGCTCATGCTGCTAAAGCAAACGCTGTTCAGTTCTTTGAGGGTGCCTATTTCAACATGCAAATTGCCAAGCCCATGTCGCTGGCAGTGGGATTGGAAGACAGCCCGGCGGGTTGGGCGGCCTATGTACTTGAGAAGATGCACGGTTGGTCTCACACCAAAGGCGAAAATATTGAGAGCGCCTATACCAAGGATCAACTGCTCACCAACATCATGATCTATCTGGTAACGGGCACGGTGGGCACAGCCCTCTGGCCCTATCGCGGTATCATGGAAGACAGCTTCGGCACGCCGCTCAAACCCGGCGATCGCATCACCAAGCCGGTTGGTATTGCGAAATTACCTTTTGAGGTGCCGATTTATGCGTTCCCGCCCCGCAGCCAGGTGGAAAAACATTTCGCCAATATTGTGCAATGGACGGAGTTTGCCGCAGGCGGACATTTTGCCGCTTTGGAACAGCCAGAGGCGTTCCTTGCTGATGTCAGGTCATTTGCAAAAAAGATAGATTAAGCGGTCCCGGCAACCCGGCCCATGGCGAGGTATTTATCCTGCCGTTGACGGCGCAGCTCATCAGCAGAAAGCCCGCTCAATGATTGCAGCGCCTCAATGGCCGCATCCCCTGCCGCATCCATAACCGCCTCACGGCCCCGATGCGCCCCGCCAATGGGCTCTGGGATGATAAGGTCAATAATATTGTGCTCAAGCAGGTCTTGTGCCGTCAGTTTCATGGCGGCCGCGGCTTCTTTTGACTTCGCTGGATCACGCCACAGGATTGAGGCGCAGCCTTCTGGTGAAATCACAGAGTAAATCGAGTGCTCCAACATCAGTACCTTGTTTGCCGTGGCAATGGCGACCGCCCCGCCGGATCCACCTTCGCCGATGATGATCGACACCATGGGTACGCCCAAGGTGAGGCACTTTTCCGTCGAGCGCGCGATGGCTTCAGCCTGCCCGCGTTCCTCCGCGCCAATACCAGGATAAGCCCCCGCGGTATCGATGAGGGAAAGCACTGGCAGGTCAAACCGTTCAGCCATGTCCATAAGCCGCACAGCCTTGCGATAGCCTTCCGGCATCGCCATGCCAAAATTATGTTTCAGACGGCTTGAGGTGTCGTTGCCTTTTTCATGGCCAATGACCACTACAGATCGCCCCTTAAAACGGCCAAGGCCGCCTTGGATGGCTTCGTCGTCGCCATAGTATCGATCACCAGCCAATGGGGTGAAGTCTTCTACCAAACGATCAATGTAATCTTTAAAATGTGGCCGATAAGGGTGGCGCGCAACTTGCGTCTTCTGCCACGGGTTCAGTTTCGCGTAGGTCTCGCGCAGCAGTGTTGCAGACTTTGACTCAAGCTTTTGAACTTCGTCAGCGATGTCCATCGTGCTGTCATCACTGGCAAGCTGGCGCAGCTCCTGCACCTTGCCTTCAAGTTCAGCTACCTGTTTCTCGAAATCGAGATACGAATGCGTCGACATGATTTCCCCGCACTATATTCTTGTCCTGAGCCTAACGCCGATTGGTTAAGAGGCTCTTTGAGCTAAACGGCTAACTATTTTGGGCTTCAATCTGCTCAGCTTTTTTCACAATAACATGAGACTGCCGGATTGACGCCGCGTCGATCAGCATGCCGTCCAATGTGGCAGCACCAAGGCCCTTCTTTTCTGCTTCAGCCATGGCCTCAAGAATAGCGCGAGCCTTGTCCACTTCGGCTTGTGGGGGCGTGTAAATTTCATTGGCGAGCGGCACCTGTTTGGGATGAATGGCCCATTTGCCCTCACAGCCCAAAACCGCTGTGCGGGTGGCTTGATTACGAAAGCCCTCGTCGTCGTTGAATTCCCCAAATGGGCCATCGATGGGTGTGATGCCATGGGCACGGGCCGCCGCCACCATGCGCGCGTGCATGTAATGCCACATGTCGCCCCAATGATTTTGCCGTGCCCCGTCTGCGCCGGGATCTGTCAGCACGGTATAATCGCGGTTTGAACCGCCAATGTTTGTCGTGCGCATGTTCGTGGAGGCGGCATAGTCAGCCGCGCCGAAATGAAAGGTTTCAAGACGGGGGGACGCGGCGGCGATGTCATTGATGTTTTCAATGCCTTGCGCACTTTCGATTATAACCTCAAGCCCGATCTTGCGTTCCCGTTTCACGGCCCATTCGGCCTGGCTGACGAGCATATCAACCGCATAGATATCGGCGCCCACGCCGGCTTTCGGCACCATAATGGAATCAAGCCGTCCGCCACCTTGTTCAATCACATCGATGATGTCGCGATAACACCAATGGGTATCAAGGCCATTGATGCGCATGGTCACCATCTTGGTGCCCCAGTGGATTTCATTCAGCGCTTGGATGACATTTTTGCGCGCTTGTTCCTTGTCAGCTGCGGCAACAGAGTCTTCCAGGTCAAGACAGATCACATCCGCAGCGCTCTTTGCGGCCTTCTCGAAGAATTCAAGTCTCGAGCCGGGAACAAATAGCTTGGAGCGATAGAGCCGATCTAATCGCGGTAGAACACGCGTGAAACTCATGGACATCTCCTGTTGAAGGAATCGGCGGGACCCTACGGGGACCCTACCTATGCCGTCAACGCCGCGCCTTGGCGAGCGGGTGGTGTTCACCCACCACCTGTTTGAGCCGTTCCTCAAGAATATGAGTGTAAATCTGAGTCGTTGAAATGTCTGCGTGTCCCAACATCTGTTGCACACTGCGCAAATCTGCCCCGTGGGCCAGCAAGTGGGTTGCAAAGGCGTGGCGCAAGACGTGCGGCGAGAGGGCTTTTGGATCAAGACCGGCTTGGAGCGCCAGTTCATTGAGCAATTGCCCCACCCGCCGCCGGGACAAATGGCCATCCTTGCCGCGAGACGGAAACAAAAAGGATGACCCGTCCTGAGGGTTGGGCACGAATTTGTCTCGCTTGGCGAGATAAGCCTCGGTGGCCCATTGGGCGTCTTGTGACACCGGCACCAATCGCTCCCGCCCGCCTTTGCCCTTGATGAGAATAAGGCGTTGATCGCCGGTCACAGCATTGAGCGGCAGGCTAACAAGCTCCGATATGCGCAGTCCCGACGCATAGAGCAGATGTACAACACAACTGAGCCGCAAGCCCTCTGGTGTTAGGTTTGTATTTAGCGCCGCAAACAGCGCATCCACATCGCCTTCTGAAATTGCTTTTGGAAGATGTCGCCGCGCGCCGGGACCTTTGAGCCCCAAGCACGGGTCGTCTTCGCGCCAACCGTCGGTATAGAGAAATTTGTGGAACTGCTTGAGCGCCGAGAGCCGCCGCGCCCGCGTGGCCTGGCTCAGGCCCTCGCCTTCCAAACCAGCAAGATATCCCCGCACATCATCGGCGCTCGCCCTGTCGGCCGCGCGACGTTTGGTCTTGAGGAAGGCAGTAAAATCCTTGAGATCCCGCCCATAGGCGTCGAGCGTATTTTTTGAGGCGCCCCGCTCTGCGCTGACCATTTCGAGAAAAGCTTCAACCGCCGCCCCTCCCGTCACGGCAAATCCCCAGGCTCCGGATCGGTGCGCGCATCAAGGGCGAACCCCACTAATGCTTCCGTGGCAAGGGCACGCGCCTCGGCATCAAGACCGATAACACGCAAAGCCTCTATGACTGCCGCAAGACCGCGCGGATGGGCCCCCCGAGGACCAGACGGTCCCACAACCACCAAGGCGGTTGCCACCGTTTCCCCCAACCGCCCTGCCTCTGCGGCGCGGGCGAGATTATTGAGCACAGCGGCGGGCGGCAGGTAGCCATCGATCTCCACCTCATTGAACCCAAGGCGATCGATCACCACCGGGTCTGACGCAATCCCCAAAGCATCAAAAATGATCAACTGCTCCGCCAAACGCACATGAGGGAACTCCCCAAGGTCAGATTGGCTGAGCCAATTCAGCGACATCTCAGGCCAATAGGCAAAACGCTCAGATGGCCGCGCCACAATCAGCGCCGCCTGGAGCGATTGCTGCCGACCAATTCGTGCGCTGTTGTTGATGCGTACCAGATCATACCAATCTGCGGCGTCTTCAATATTGCCAGAGGCAAGCGCTGCAAGGCTCATATCAGCACCGGCCCAAGCCAGACTGTCTTGCACCGCAACGGCGTTGATCGCACGTCCCAGTGCCGCAGCGTAGATATCTTCAATCGATGCATCCGTCGCAGCGTCAAAAGCCGCGGTGACGATCTGCGCCTGTTCAGCGGGGGCACCACCGATGCGCAATGCCGCTGCGAAAGTTGCACGCGCAAGCAATTCGTCTTGTGACGATGCCGCATTAAGCGCTGCGCCGCGAGTGGCGGGGTCAATGGAAGTGGCGCTCATGTAAATGCTCAACAGGGCGTCAGGGGTTAACGCGCGACCCCATGCTGCTTCCTCGGCCGCACTCAGCCGCATAGTCACGCCGTCATCCCCTGTCCAATTGTCAGCGCGCGCAATGGCGCGAAGGGCTGGCAGGGACGCAGCCGCAATGCGATCTGCGGGCGGTACATAGCCGGTGTCACGCAACATGGCGATGTGAAGCTCATCAAGGGGTTGATCGAAATGCCCGCCCGGGTCGGCAAGGCTGTTGCCAGCAAGGCGATCAAGCAAAGTTTGAAAGAGCTCATCCTGATCGCCCAGATCGTACAAAAGATCCGCCGTCAGGCGCGCTGCGGGGGCAAACCCCTGCTTGGCATAGCAGTAAGCCCGCAGCTTCATCCAGAAGAGTTCTTCGCTTTCCAGCCGCATGGTGGTGGCGGATCCGCAGGCCGCTATACCATCGCCGCTGAGTAACATGGCACGCGCGCGTACAGCTTCTAAGGTTTCATCACCGGCAAGATGATCGGCCTGGTCAATAAGCGCTGGGACGGCGTCTGTAAGGCCAGCGTCAAATGCCCGGCGAATGCGAAGAACCAGAATGTCGTCTGCGACAGATGGGTCTGCCGTTGGCTCAGCCGCGCTGAGCAAGAGCCGCCTGGTTAAGGACGCCATGGTTGTTGACGGCGCGGCTACAGGAATTTGGTTGAGCAAAATCTGCACCGTGGTCGGTGATGTCTCTGCCCATAGTGCCGGTCCGAAGCCGCCCTCGTTTTCGCCTAACACGCCAATGGGTTCGGCAGCCTGACCAATGACGGCCACTTCAATCCCAAGGTCTTCGGCCCCGGCCCGCCGGGGGACGATCAGGGTGCCGGAGCTGACGCTTGGAACAGAGCCGCCCGCAGGGGCTTCTTCTTCCTCGGCGCCAGGAAGCTGTACTGGTGCGCCCGGCGCATCCGACTGCGCCAGAGTTGGCACCGCCAACGTGAACGCCAAAAGAACTATTCCGGCTTTAGCCAGGAAATCTATCATTGGGAACCACATCCTGACGCTGCTCCTGGGGCGCTTCCATCGTATTGGCCACATACAAAAGGCCTCCCCCTACGATAACCGCGAGGGCCAAAATGACCCCGATCATCATAAACGGATTATTCATGGCCAACGCCTCCCCTCACCAAGATCCAGTATGGCCCCCAAATGCGACAAAAATCAGGTTGAGGCCTTACGCTTGCGATGCCACAGGGCAATAGACTAAAGCTGGGGGGAGCGCAAAAGGAGGGCCTCCGCCATGGCGGGGCGGAAATGAGCAAAGCAAACGCGGCGATCGACGCCATTAAATCAGGCCTGGAGAACCGGTGCATCGTGCTTGTCGGACTGATGGGCGCCGGGAAAACCACCGTTGGCCGGCGTCTCGCCTCTCGGCTACGTATCCCTTTCCTAGATGCAGATCACGAAATCGAAGAAGCTGCGGGCATGAAAGTGGCGGAAATATTCGAAAAATACGGCGAAGAGCAGTTTCGGGACGGCGAGCGCAAGGTCGTAGCGCGCCTGCTTGAGAGCCAGTCTGCGGTGCTCGCCACAGGCGGCGGCGCTTATATGAATGAGGAGACCCGTGCATTGATCGAGACCCAAGCGATCTCGGTTTGGCTCAAAGCTGAACTTGAATTGCTACTTGAACGAGTCGCCCGACGTGATACGCGCCCGCTTTTGAAGGCTGGTGACGCGCGCAGCATCCTTGAACGCCTAATTACGGAACGATACCCGATTTATGCCCAGGCGCGCCTTACCATCGAAACCGGTGAAGGGCCCCATGAACATGTGGTGCAAGATATCCTGCGTAGCTTGGAAGAATTTATAGGGCTCAACAACTCATGACGCAGAACATTGTGCAAGTTGAGTTGGGTGCACGCCGTTATGACATTGTCGTTGGCGCAAACGCACTGCAGGAATTGGTGCCGCGCTTTGTTGCTCTGAGCAGCCGTCCGCGGGCGATTGTGGTTACTGATGATCAGGTGGCAGCGCTTCACCTTGACACCGTGGCGAGCGCCCTCACCTCAGGCGGTATCGCAAGTGAGGCCATTGTGCTTCCCGCAGGCGAGGAAACAAAGTCATTTCGCAATCTTGAGACATTGCTTGAGGGCCTTATCGACAAAGGGGTTGAGCGCGGTGATGCGATCATTGCTCTTGGCGGGGGCGTCATTGGGGACCTAACGGGATTGGCCGCCGCCTTGCTGCGCCGTGGCACGCCTTTTGTGCAAATTCCAACCACTTTGCTCGCCCAAGTAGATTCATCGGTTGGCGGCAAAACGGCCATCAATGTGCCCCAGGGCAAGAACCTCGTCGGAGCCTTTCATCAACCTGCGTTTGTCATTGTTGACACTGCATTTCTGAAAACCTTGCCGCTTCGTGAGCGGTTGGCAGGATACGCAGAAATAGTGAAATACGGTGTCTTGGGCGATGCCGCGTTCTTTGCCTGGCTTGAAGAAAACGGCGGCCATATCCTTGCTGGTGACGACGATGCCTTGACCCAGGCCATCACAACGTCATGCCTAGCCAAAGCAACAATTGTCGCCGCGGATGAGCGGGAAACCGGCGAGAGGGCGCTGCTCAACCTGGGCCATACTTTTGGTCATGCCTTGGAGGCTGCAACCGGGTTTTCAGGCCGACTGCTCCATGGCGAAGGGGTTGCCATTGGCATGGGGTTGGCGCTCGATCTGTCGGCAAACCTTGGCCATACCAGCCCCCAGGACGCAGCCCGATTGCGCGCCCATCTGCGCCACGTTGGCGCGCCCTCAGCCATCGCCGATATTCCCGGGGGACCGCTTAGCGTTGACCAAATTCTCGCCCCCATGGCGCAAGACAAAAAGGTCAAAAATGGCACTTTGACATTTATTCTCGCCCGCGGCATTGGCGAGGCCTTTGTTGAGAGCGACGTAAACCCAGACGCCGTACGCCATGTGCTGACCGCCGCCATATCCTCTACTTCGGAGACCTAAAACCATGCCCTGGATCGATCTGCTGATCACCCCAGAAAATTTGATCATCATCGGCGCAATATTCGCATTGCTGCTGTTTTCGGCATTCTTTTCTGGATCAGAAACGGCATTGACCGCCGCAAGTCGCGCGATAATGCATAAACTTGAGAGCGACGGCGTCGGCGCCGCAGCCCGGGTCAATCGTCTGATCTCTCACCGTGAACGGCTGATCGGCGCAATTTTGTTTGGCAACAATCTCGTCAACATTGCCTCAGCGACACTCGCCACGGTGCTCTTCAGCAACATAATGGGCGATGCCGGACCGCTGGCGGCCACCATTGTCATGACGTTTTTGATTTTGATATTTGCAGAAATTCTACCCAAGACCATTGCCATCACCCAGTCAGAGCGCATGGCCATGGCGGTTTCCCCTGCTATTGCGGTGATGACGTCGGTGCTGGCTCCCATCGTTGATGCCATTCAGTTTGTCATTCGCAGAACGCTGAAACTCTTTGGCACCAATATCGACATGCGCCGCGACGTGCTTTCCTCTCATGAAGAAATTCGCGGCGCCATTGAGCTTCACCACCATGAAGGCGGCGTTGTAAAACGTGACAAAGACATGCTCGGCGGCATTCTTGATTTACTGGAACTTGAAGTTGCGGATGTCATGATTCACCGCAAAAGCATGGAGATGATCGACGCAGGCCAGCCCGCTGACGTGATCGTGCGGGAGGTGCTAAAAAGCGCGCATACTCGTCTGCCTTTGTGGAAGGACAATCCAGACAACATTATCGGCGTTCTGCACCAAAAGGATCTGCTGCGCGCGCTGAGCCGCGCCAATTGGGATGAAAAGGCACTTGATATTGAATCAACCGCGAGCAGCCCATGGTTCATACCAGAAACCACGCCGCTGCAAGACCAGCTCAATGAGTTTTTGCGTCGCCGTGCGCACTTTGCCCTTACCGTCGACGAGTATGGCGTGATCATGGGCGTGGTAACATTGGAAGACATCTTGGAAGAAATCGTCGGTGAAATTCGCGACGAACACGACATCGATGTGACCGGCGTACGCCCGCAATCTGATGGCACGTACAATGTTGATGGGGCCGTTCCCATTCGCGATCTCAATCGCGCGCTGGATTGGACTTTGCCCGATGAAGAAGCCACCACCATCGCCGGGCTGGTGATCCACGAAGCGCAAACCATCCCGGAAACAGGCCAGGTATTTTCGTTCTACGGCTTCAAATTTGAAGTCTTGCGACGCCATCGCAATCAGATCGCCGCCTTGCGTGTAACGCCGCCTCCGAAACTGGCATCGTCCGCGACATCGACTATTGAGCTCTAGGCCGCCTCGCCCGGCGTTAAGGCCCGTATCGAAAGCGCATGGACCGGCCCGGCGAGCTCCTCGGCCAGCACCTCATTGATGCGCCGTTGGCGCTCCAGGCGTGAGAGCCCCTCAAACACCGCTGACACGACCGTGAGCCGGAAATGGGATTCCCCTCCGTCCCGGTATCCAGCATGCCCGCGGTGCTTTTCGCTCTCGTCCACAAGATCCAGGGATTGGGGCGAAAGTGCCGTTGCCAGCTTGCCTCTCATCTGATCGGTCATCATTCCCATATTTTTTACTTTCATGGCATTTACTTAAAGCGTATGAAGGTCAGCTTATTGTTTTGCGTCACAACCCTTGCGAGACTGCGCCCGATGGCCAACAAGTACGAATATCGCCCACCGCTGGGCTTTGACATCCGGGTTAAGCCGGACCGCGACTCTGACCGTGAATCCAAGAATGCCACACGCACATGCGAGTGGGAAGGATGCGAGCGGCCAGCGCCTCACCGTGCGCCCAGAAGTCCGAACCGTGAAGATGACTTCCTCTGGTTCTGCCAGTCCCATGCGCAGCAATATAATCGCTCGTGGAACTTCTTTGCGGACATGAGCACTGAAGAAGTCAAAGAATACCAGGAAGCGACCCTGACCGGGAACCGTCCCACATGGGCCATGGGCACAAATGCCAAGACCCAGGATGGCTGGACACCCTCCCAACCAGGTTTTAAGCCCGGGCGATCCCGCCCCCACGGGCGCGGCGAGCAAATGAAGAGCCGGGATGCCTATGGATTCATTCGCGAAGGTGCCGCGGCGGAAGGCTCAACGGCGCAGCGTCGCCAGATTCCTAAACTGCAGCGCCAAGCGCTAGAGACGTTGGATTTACCAGAAACCTGCAGCTTGAATGACATCAAGCAGCGGTATAAGGAATTGGTCAAACGGTTCCACCCCGATGCCAATGGCGGCAACCGGGGAGCGGAAGACCGTCTGCGCCAAGTGATTAACGCCTATCGCACATTGCGCGCGGCAAATTTCCGCTAGGTATCAAACCCCGTCTGGGGTCTGAGCGATGGATTCAAGAAATGAATGGTCAGCATTGGCCCACTGGGGCAAGCTCACTATCTTTTGTGCTTCTGGCACCTCGTAACGGACAAGACGAATGACTGAACAATTGAACGGCACCCTTCCTGACATCACCGTATCAGCGGCACAGCTTTTTGGCCTCGATATTGATATGTCCGTTCCGGCCTTTTCCGAAACCCGTGAGCATGTGCCCGAAGTTGACGAAACCTATCAGTTTGACCGCGAAACCACGCTCGCGCTTTTGGCTGGATTTGCCTTCAACCGGCGCGTGATGATTCAAGGCTATCACGGCACCGGAAAATCAACCCACGTTGAGCAAGTGGCCGCACGCCTTAACTGGCCTTGCCTGCGGGTCAATCTCGATAGCCACATCAGCCGCATCGACCTTATTGGGAAAGACGCCATCGTCCTCAAAGACGGCAAGCAAGTCACCGAGTTTCGCGAGGGCATTCTGCCGTGGGCGCTGCAGCATCCCACCGTGCTTGTGTTTGACGAATATGATGCTGGCCGCCCTGATGTGATGTTCGTGATTCAGCGTGTACTGGAAGTGCAAGGCAAGATGACTCTGCTCGATCAGAACAAAGTTATTCAACCCCATCCGGCGTTCCGGCTTTTCTCAACCACCAATACCATCGGCCTTGGAGATACGACCGGGCTCTATCACGGCACCCAACAAATCAACCAGGGTCAAATGGACCGCTGGAACATCGTCACCACACTCAATTATCTGGAACACGATGTTGAGAGCCGTATCGTGCTCGCCAAATGCACCAGCTTTGACGATGACGAAGGCCGTGAAGTGATCTCAAACATGGTGCGTGTCGCAGACCTGACCCGCCAAGCCTTCATGAATGGCGATCTATCGACGGTTATGAGCCCGCGCACGGTGCTGACCTGGGCTGAAAATACCAGTATTTTTAATGATATTGCTTTTGCTTTCCGGCTCACCTTCCTCAACAAATGCGATGAGCTGGAGCGCGCCACCGTGGCTGAATTCTTTCAACGCTGCTTTGGCGAAGAACTGCCTGAATCTGCCGGCGCCGTGCTGGCCTCTTAGAGGATGCGTTTATGGCTGGCCCTTCCGGTTTAGAGCGCGAAGAAGCAGTCGAAACCTTCAAGCGCGCCATCGAAGAAGCGGTGCGAAGCATCGCCGAAGAGCCTGAGTTGTCAGTGACTTTTGGGACTGACCCCCCTGGTCAACAAGGCGATACGGTCCGTCTACCAACCCCCCTTAAAGAAATGTCGCAAGACCAAGTGACATCCATCCGTGGTCACGCGGACGCCATCGCTTTGCGTATTGCGCACCATGATGATGCCATACAGGCTCAGATGGGAGCCATGGGCAGCAACGCAGCAGCCATATTCGATGCCGTTGAAGAAGCGCGGGTTGAGTCCCTTGGCGCCAACCAAATGCGCGGGGTCGGCGCGAATTTGCGCACGCTTTTGGAGCACCGCTGCACCGAAAAGGGCTACACCCGTGTTGAGGATCGGCAGGACGCGCCATTGGCTGACGTTCTTGGCCTTATGATCCGAGAGCGCCTTACCGGTGAAGCTGTGCCAGAGAGCGCCAGCGATATGGTCAACCTCTGGCGTCCATGGGTTGAGCAAAAGGCTGCGAAAACCATGACGCGCCTCGCCGACCTCATCGAAGACCAAGCGGCCTTTGGCAACACCATCCGTGATCTCATCCGCGATCTCGACCTTGGCGATGAGCTGGGTGATGAGAACAGCGATGAGTCCAACGAAGATCAAGAACAGGGTGAAGACGGGGAAAACTCTGACGAAAACCCCGAAGACGCAGAAAGCGAAGCCCAAGGGCAAACCTCTGAAGAGGTTGAGGTTGCAGAAGGCGAAGACGACCAAGACGCCGACGCGGTTGAGGTCGACCCCGACGATACGCCCCAAGACGCTGATTCCGATGAGATGGGCGACGGCGATGTGCCCTGGCGACCCGATGACATGAAACCGGATCAACCGAACGATCCGCCCTATCGCATCTTTACCGATAAATTCGACGAAGTTATTCAGGCCGAAGAGCTTTGTGACCCCGAGGAGCTGACCCGGTTGCGCGCCTATTTGGATCAGCAACTGCGCGCCCTGCAAGGGGTGGTGTCGCGACTTGCCAATCGCCTGCAACGGCGCTTGATGGCGCAACAAAACCGCAGTTGGGATTTTGATCTTGAGGAAGGCATCCTTGATGCCGCGCGGCTTTCGCGTGTGGTCACCGATGCGCTGCATCCCTTGAGCTTCAAACAAGAAAAAGAGATGCACTTTCGCGACACTGTGGTCACGCTGCTCTTGGACAATTCCGGCTCCATGCGCGGGCGACCCATTACCGTCGCTGCCATGTGTGCGGATATTCTCGCGCGCACACTGGAGCGCTGCGGTGTGAAGGTTGAAATACTCGGCTTCACCACACGAGCTTGGAAAGGCGGTGCCTCTCGCGAAGAATGGCTTGCAGCTGGCAAGCCGGCAAAACCTGGACGCCTCAATGATTTGCGCCACATTGTCTACAAGTCCGCTGATGCTCCTTGGCGGCGCTCACGGAAAAACCTTGGTCTGATGATGCGTGAGGGATTGCTCAAGGAAAACATCGATGGCGAAGCGCTGCTTTGGGCGCACAACCGCCTTATGGGCCGCCCTGAGCAACGGCAAATCCTGATGGTCATTTCTGACGGTGCGCCGGTGGACGATTCATCTTTGTCCGTCAATGCAGGGAATTATCTCGAGCGCCATCTACGCCAGGTCATTGGCTTTATAGAAAACAAATCAAATGTTGAGCTTTTGGCCATTGGCATTGGCCACGACGTCACACGGTATTATGAGCGCGCGGTGACCATTGTCGACGCAGAGCAGCTTGGTGGTGCCATGACTGACCAACTTGCGGCGTTGTTTGAAGATGAACAATCCGGTCGACGGACCAAACGCAAACGAGGCGCAAAGAAGAAAGAACGCGCGCCAAAACTACGGCAAGCCTCTCTCCAGGCCGCCCGTGATTTGGCCGGGCGCGCCTAGTGCGTTGGGGCCTTGTCTTCTTTCTGGCATTGGCGGGATGTTCAGAGCCTGCACATTCGCTCGAACGCACACCCCTTGAAATTGTTGCTGCTCCCGTCCCCATGACCGTGGAAGACGAGGACGTGGTGCGCGGTCGGCTCCGTTATCTCGGCGGGTTCCAATTGACCAGCGCCAATGAAAACTTTGGCGGTATTTCGAGCCTGCGTTTTCTTGAGGACGGAGAGACGTTGTTGGGGCTCACCGACCGGGGCTTTTGGTTAACTCTTCACCCGCAAATGGAGACAGGCCGCTTCGCCGGTGTGGAAAGCGGTTGGATCAGGCCAATGCTGGATGGCGATGGCGCGGCGGTGGCAGACACTTTCTCTGATTCAGAGAGCATGGCCATCAGCGGCCGCACCGTCTTTGTTGGCTTTGAAGGTCGGCATCGCATCGAACGATTCCAAGCCCCGTGGGCGGAGGCAAACTCACTTCCCACGCTGCATCACAATCTTGCCAATCTTGGCGAAGTAGAAAGCAATGGCGGGCTTGAAGGCCTCACGCTACTTCTTGATGGAGATCTGCTTGCAGGTATTGAGGAACCCGATGCGAACGGCAACATCCGCTTGCACCTATTTGATGAAGCGGGTGGCGGCGATGAAGCAATTTGGCTGGTGGGACAGCGTCCTTTCAAGCTTACAGACTTGGCAACACTTCCCAATGGAGATGTCTTGACCCTTGAGCGGCGCTTTTCGCTTTTCGGAGGCGTGGGCGCGCAGCTCCGCTTGATCTCGCTGGGCGACATTGCGGCGGGTGATGTTGTGTCAGGTGCGGCGATCGCAAATTTTGGCACTGGCGATACGCTTGACAATTTTGAAGGGCTGGCCGTGCGAGAGCGCGGCGGCGGCATTGAGATATTTATCATCTCAGATAATAATTTTCGCTCAGTCCAGCGCACATTGTTGTTGGCTTTTGAGCTCTTACCCGAATGAACTTCACGCACCGCCCAATCCCGGCTGCGGCCTGATCATGCCGCGTAGCAGGTAGTAAGGCACCAAAGCCCCCACACCCATGGCCGCTTTGACCCCAAAATCAATCCACATCCAGATGCCCCAGGGGGCGTCCGCGCCGGAATAAGCAAGCGGATAGAACACCAGCGCAAACGCGGCAGGGCCCAAGAGGCCGCCAATTATCGGTGCTTTGAACCACGGCACGCCGCGCTGCATATCGAAAGCATATATCGCCACCACATGCCCGGCGAATAGGCCGCCGATGAAGGCCAAGCTGACGCTGGTCGGCGGCAGGGCCAGGGCGGTACGCACCTCACCCAAGCCATAGGCAGACGCCGCACCTGCAAAAAAGACAAACAATATGGCCCAAGATGCGATGACCTGGGCCAGCGCCATGCCCACTCCATAGGCGCGGTTTGTCATCATCACCACAAAAAACGAAACCCCAAGATAGATGTGCCCCATGGTCATCCACCATTGCGGATCCGCGAGGGGGTTTCCGGTTGAAAGCGAAAACCACACCGGCCGATCAGTGCTAAAAAACGCAAGCATGTAACTGCCGAGCAGAAACGTGACCGGCAGGATCAGTCGAAAGAAATTCGCAATGGTTGAGCGCAAAGGCTGACCCCGTTTTGCTGGCCGCATACGCGACTCAATGACCCCAAATGCCATAACCCGTCCCCCGAAGCTGCAAGGCCCTTCGCGCTCCGCGGTCGTTAACCCCAGTATAGGCCGGAGTACGCCAGGAATTCAAAAGCCTTACCATTCCAGGATGCAACCTGCAGGCCAGCAACGCGCCACAAAAAACGGGCCTATTGAGGCCCGTTTTGAAGCTGTCAGCAATGGCTTGTTTGGTTAAGCGTTAGCCGCTTCAAGCTTTTGGATATCGCGCTTCATGCGCAGCATCTTCACTGAGAGATCCTCAGCCCGTGCCTTTTTGAGAAACGCATCAAGGCCACCAATGTGATCAATCGAGCGCAGTGCATGGGCGCTGATGCGCGCTTTGACAGAGCGATCAAGAATTTCGCTGCGCAAAGTCACGGCGCAAAGGTTCGGCAAGAACCGGCGCTTGGTCTTGTTCTGGGCGTGGCTGACACTGTGGCCAACGACGGGGCCTTTTCCGGTAAGCTCGCAACGGCGGGCCATCGGGCATCTCCTTAAGAAAATTCGCATAAAATATAAGGCTGGCCTCAATGGCAGCCTCGCAAGGCGCGCAGCTATACTGGCCGGGCCCGGCCCCGTCAAGAGTGGCGAATTAGCCTTTGCTGAAGAAGCCCGCCAAGAGCTCCCGCGCCGCCACAGTAGGCAGCTTTTTGCCCTCTCGCACGGCTGTTTCCGCCAGCTCCACCGCTTCTGCTGTCCCCGAAGCCCCCTCAAGGGCCTCAAGCAATCCTTCCCGAATCTCTGACCAAAACCAGGCCTCTGCCTGGCTCGCCCTCAAGGCATCCCGGTGGCCGCCTTCGACCATGGCAGCCACATAAGCTGTTGCTGCCTGCCAAACCTCATCCATGCCGCGCTTTTCCAAGGCCGAAACTGAAATCACCTTGGCGCTGAGGCCGGTGTATTTCGGACGCATGAGCTGGATGGCCCCATGATAGTCAGATGCGGCGCGGCGGGCCGACGCCTCAAGCTCCCCATCGGTCTTGTTAACGACAACGAGGTCCGCCAGCTCCATGATGCCGCGCTTGATGCCCTGCAGCTCATCCCCGCCTCCTGGCGCAAGCAGCAGAGCAAAAATGTCCACCATCTCGGCCACAGCAATTTCTGATTGGCCAACGCCCACGGTTTCAACGATGACCACGTCAAATCCTGCGGCCTCCGCCAGCAGCATGGCCTCTCGTGTGCGACGAGCGACACCCCCAAGGCTGCCCCCCGATGGGGTCGGACGAATGAACGCATTGGGATCCCGGCTCAGGGCCTCCATGCGGGTTTTATCGCCAAGAATCGATCCACCCGAGCGCGTTGATGAGGGATCAACCGCGAGCACCGCCACGGTCTTTCCCAAGGCCGTCAGGTAGCCGCCAAAGGCTTCGATGAAGGTCGATTTGCCGACCCCCGGCGCGCCAGAGAGACCCAAACGTAGTGCACCACCTGCATCTGGCAGCAATTCAACCAGAAGGCGCTCTGCGATCTCATGATCGTACCCTTTGGTTGATTCCACCAATGTTATCGCTTTGGCCAGCGCACGGCGTTCCCCCGCGCGGATGCCGTCTGCAAGCTTAATATGATCAATCCCGTTACCCATCAGCACAATTTAACCTGAGTCTTCCTGTTCAGACATGGTTCAGCTAAAAGCCATTAGTGCTATAGGTCTTGGGCAAGTGGGGAAGGGCATCACCTGGGGCAGTATGCCTCCTAATGATGAGGACCATCGATGAAGAACCTTGGCCGCTGCACTACGCTTGCCATTTTGATTTCCCTAAGCGCCGCAGTTTCTGCCTTCGCGCAGGACGACGATACGCTGTCGCTTGGGACCACCTCTGATGCAGCAACCCTTGTCCCTGCCCAGCGGGTGGCGATAAATTACGACTTCAAACTCGGTGGGTTCTCGCTTGGGTCCGGCCAGTTACGTGTGACCTTTACCGATGATACCTATGAAGCACGCACCGACCTGCGCACCGGCGGACTTGCCGATTGGCTGTTTCAGTCGCGCTATGTCAACACCTCAGCCGGCGCGCGCGACGGGCGCACAATTTATCCTGACTTCTACACATCCGACTTTCACGGCAAAGATAGCGATGACTTTCAAGTCGTGCGCATCGGCTATGACGAGACAACCCCTTATCTCGTAGAGGCTGTTCCATCCTATGGTCGTCGCCTTGAGCGCTTTCCGGTCAGCGATGAGCAGCGGGAAAATTCGTTTGATCCCCTCAACGCCGCCATTCAGCTCGTCACCGGCATGACGTTTACAGAGGATGCTCCCTGCGGCGAGACCGTGCAAATTTTTGATGGTCGTCGACGCTATGATTTGGTCATGACGTATATTGGGGAAGAACACACCCGCGTGCGCGATGGCGAAGTGTGGGACGGCCCCGCAACCGTGTGTGAACTTAATTACGAAGAGGTGGCAGGGTTCAAACCACAGCCCGAAGATGATGAGCTCCCCCGCCCGCCCATGACACTTCATATCGTTTACGTTGAAGATGGGGACTTTTTTGTTCCCCTTCGCGTGCGTGCGCCCACACCCATTGGCGGTGTGGTGATGGTGGCATCGCATTTCCGCATTCGTGACACCCAGATCGCGCTAGGCGAAACCGAAACCATCGATATGACCGGGGCAAGCTTAGCGCCAGCGGAGTAATTTTAGGCCGCTTTGGCACTTGCCGCCCGAATGAGGGCGAGCACATCTTTCGCCGCTTCAGGAATATTGGTGCCGGGGCCAAAAATGGCGGCGGCACCATTTTCTTTGAGATAGGCGTAATCCTGCTGCGGGATGACACCGCCGCAAATGATCAGAACATCTTCAGCACCTGCTGCCTTAAGAGCCTGCTTCAGCGCGGGCACCAGAGTTTTGTGGCCCGCAGCCTGCGACGATACGCCGATCACATGCACGTCGGCATCAATGGCGTCTTGCGCAGCTTCGTCCGGGGTCTGAAACAATGGGCCAATGTCCACATCAAAGCCGATGTCAGCAAACGCGGTTGCGATGACCTTCGCGCCTCGATCATGGCCGTCCTGACCAAGCTTCACCACCATTATACGGGGGCGGCGGCCTTCTTCTTTGGCAAAGGCCTCCACATCTTTGCGGATTTCCGCAAACTCTTCATCGCCTTCATACACAGATCCATAGACCCCCGATATTGAACGCACCTCGGCCCGGTGGCGACCAAAGACCGTTTCCATCGCGTCGGAAATTTCGCCCACTGTAGCACGCGCGCGCGCCGCATCCACCGCACGAGCGAGCAAGTTGTTGTCCCAATTGGAGGTGCCGCTGGCGGCATCGGTAAGCGCTTTGAGCGCCGCTTCGACGGCCTGGTCGTCACGAGCGGCCTTCATGCGATTGAGCCGTTTGATCTGCCCATCGCGCACGGTGGTGTTGTCGATCTCGCGCACCTCCACGTGGTCTTCCGTGGTGGGTTGGAATTTGTTGACGCCGACAATGATATCTTCACCGCGATCCACACGCGCCTGACGCCGCGCCGCCGCTTCTTCAATACGGAGTTTGGGAAAGCCGCTCTCGACCGCCTTAGTCATACCGCCCATCTCTTCCACATCGGCGATGATTTTCTTCGCTTCCGCAATCAGAGAATTGGTCAGCGCTTCCACGTAATAAGAACCACCCAAAGGGTCGACAACTTTGGTCAGCCCGGCCTCATGATTGAGAATCAGCTGGGTGTTCCGCGCGATGCGCGCGGAAAATTCCGTTGGCAGCGCGATGGCTTCGTCAAAGGAGTTTGTGTGCAGCGACTGAGTGCCGCCCAGCACCGCTGCCATGGCTTCAATGGTCGTGCGCACAACGTTATTGTAAGGGTCTTGCTCGGTCAGCGAGACCCCGGAGGTCTGGCAATGGGTGCGGAGCATGAGCGAGCGCGGGTCTTTCGCGCCGAGATCAACCATCACTTCTGCCCAGAGGGCGCGCGCGGCGCGAAGCTTTGCCACTTCCATAAAGAAGTTCATGCCGATGGCAAAAAAGAATGAAAGCCGCGGCGCGAAATTGTCGATCTCCAAGCCCTTGGCCTTGGCGCTGCGCACATATTCCATGCCATCGGCAATAGTGAAGGCGAGTTCCTGCACTTGCGTCGCGCCAGCTTCCTGCATGTGATAGCCGCTGATAGAAATGGAATTGTATTTCGGCATTTCTTTTGCCGTGTATTCAATAATATCAGAGACAATGCGCATGGATGGTTCCGGCGGATAGATATAGGTGTTCCGCACCATGAACTCTTTCAGAATGTCATTTTGGATGGTGCCCGAAAGATCCGCATGGACAACGCCCTGCTCCTCTGCTGCCACAATGTAATTTGCCAGCGTCGGGATCACCGCCCCGTTCATGGTCATGGAAACAGACATCTTGTCCAGCGGAATACCGTCAAAGAGGATTTTCATGTCCTCAACGCTGTCGATGGCCACACCTGCCTTGCCGACATCCCCTAGAACGCGCGGATGGTCGCTATCGTATCCTCTATGGGTGGCCAGATCGAACGCCACGGAAAGGCCCATCTGCCCGCCAGCAAGGTTCTTGCGATAGAACGCGTTACTTTCTTCGGCAGTGGAAAACCCTGCGTACTGGCGCACAGTCCAGGGGCGGCCCACATACATGGTCGCCTTCACCCCCCGCGTGTAAGGCGCGATACCGGGCAGCGTTTCCTCATAGCCCATGGCCTCGAGGTCTTCGCTCGTATAGAGCGGCTTGACTTCGATGCCTTCCGGGGTTTCCCACGTCAGCTCGTCGAGAGGCTTACCGCGCAATTCCTTGCGCGCGAGTTCATCCCAATCCTTGTGGTCAGCCATGATTGCGATCCTTGCCTACTCAATGGCTGCAGAGGTACCGCGAAAAGCGAATCACGGTCAAACGAACAATTTCCCTTTTTCCTTGCATAAATGCATTTCTACACGAAAATGGACGAACCTAATGTTGGAGGGCCAAATGCCATTCTACATCCGAAAATCATTTCGCGCCGGACCAATTCGATTCAACCTGTCCAAATCTGGGATTGGCGTTTCTGCAGGCGTCAAAGGAATTCGCGTTGGAGCTGGCCCAAGAGGCTCCTATGTCCATATGGGCCGCGGGGGCCTTTACTATCGAAAGCAGCTCTCTGCGCCGAAAAAACGAACACCCCGATCTTCCGAAACACGAAAGCGCGAATCTGCTTTGCGTTCAGACGGCCTAGAAGAAATTGAAAGCTTAGATGTTGCCAATATGAAGTCTGAAACAACGTCGGACTTGATACTGCAGCTAAACTCGACGGCTGCAAAATGGCGATCATGGCCTTTCATCTTGTTTGTTGGACTAGTGGCAACGGCGACTGCGGGTCCAGTCGCGATACCAATCTTTGCCCTTCTCTTGGGCGCTGCGATTTGGTTCGACAATCGGAACCGCCAAACGGCTCTTGCATACTTGCTTGAAGATGATCCGCTAGCGGACTTTGAATCGCTGACTAGATGCTTTGACGATTTGTCCCTCTCAAAGAAAATTTGGCTCATTGAAGCTGCTGGCCACACTGACGATAGAAAGCGAAACGCTGGTGCGAACGTGATTGTTCAAAGAAACTCAATTCGGCCAGACTTTCGACTACCTAAGATTGTTCGGAGCAACCTTACTGCGCCAATGATTCCCGCCGGAAAGCAGTCGTTATATTTTCTGCCGGACTTACTGCTTATACAAGAAGGAAGCCGGTTTGGAGTTGTCGAATACTCAGACTTGGAATGCCGAGCAACAATCACGAACTTCGTGGAGGAACAATCTGTGCCATCAGATAGTAAGATTATTGACCATACATGGCGCTATGTGAACAAAAACGGGGGGCCAGATCGCCGCTTTAATGATAATCGCCAAATTCCAGTTGTTGAATACTTAGAGTTGGATTTGAAAAGCCGACAAGGTTTAAAGGAGAGATTTCAAATTTCTTCCGTAGAGCACGGGCAAAAATTCGTCGATGGTATTAAAACCTACAAGAAGGCCCTGAACCTAGCGTCTTCAAATTAGGTCAAACAATCCACCTATTGTCGCTTAAACCGCTCGCCAATATCGCCGGAAAACGCTACCGCCGTCATAGCCCCGCCCACTATCGCCGTCAGCACCACCATGCCAATGGTGATTTGGGTCAAGTCAGATGGTTGCGGCCAAATACCGAGATAGGCGACCAGGATGAATACAGCTAACAAAAATGCCAGCACATAGCGGGACGGATTGAAGAAGAAGAACAAGAATCCATGCAGTATCGCAATAATGCCAAAGCCGACCGCTGTGGGGGTGATGAAAAACCCGCCATTGGTGGCTTCCACCTGGATATTGTCAAAAGTGAAGCCCAGCGCGGCATTGAGCACATTGATTACAAAACTCACCAAAACCAAAAGCCTGAAACTGTTTGGATGCATGTTATTTTCTCCCCACTAGCGATGCTCGCCCAGCCCAGCCAGGGTAGCATAAACGCGTCACACAGCATGTTTATACCTATGCGTGGGGCATTGGGCTATATCCGCCCTTGCGCCTATAGCCCCATAAATGGCAACACTTGCCGCGCCCTTTGGCCAAACTGTGATGAATTGAGCACTCTTTTATGACCGACACCTCCCCTTTGCGTCCCGCTTCGGCGAAACGCGTCAGCGCCGTTCTTGGCCCCACCAATACGGGCAAGACCCACTATGCGGTTGAGCGCATGGCGGGCCACGAGACCGGCATGATTGGATTGCCGCTGCGGCTGCTCGCACGGGAGATCTATGACCGCGTTGTGGAGATGAAGGGGGCACCTCATGTGGCGCTGATCACCGGGGAAGAAAAAATTGTCCCTGAAAGTGCACGCTATTTCGTCTGCACCGTTGAAAGCATGCCCACTGATCGCGAAGTTGACTTCCTCGCCATTGACGAAGTGCAGCTCTGTGCCGACCCGGAGCGAGGCTACATTTTCACTGATCGCATTCTGCATTGCCGCGGCACCCATGAAACCTTGCTGCTGGGCGCGGAAACCGTGCGGGGGCTCATCCGGCATTTGCTCGGCGAAGAAGTGAAGTTCATTACCCGCACCAGGTTCTCCGAACTTTCTTACGCCGGGCCGCGCAAGATCAGCCGCCTGCCCCGACGCTCCGCCGTGGTCGCGTTCTCCACCGATGCGGTCTACAGCATTGCAGAGCTTATCCGCCGCCAACGAGGCGGAGCTGCAGTGGTGATGGGCGCGCTTTCCCCGCGCACTCGTAATGCGCAAGTTGCGCTTTACCAATCCGGCGAGGTGGACTTTTTGGTGGCCACCGATGCCATCGGTATGGGTCTCAACATGGATGTGGACCACGTGGCGTTCGCAAGCCTGCAAAAGTTCGATGGCCGCACCATGCGCGCCTTGCGTCCTGCCGAAGTTGCGCAAATTGCAGGCCGGGCCGGGCGTTACACCACGGACGGCACCTTTGGCCCCACAGGCGAAGCGTCAGCGTTTGAACCTGACCTTGTTGAGCAAATCGAATCCCACCGCTTTGATCCGGTGCGCAGTGCGCAATGGCGCAATAGGGAACTGGACTTCAGCACCCTTGCTACTTTGATGGAAAGCCTTGATACCCCAGCGCCGGACAAACTTCTGCTGCGTGCCCGCGCGGCAACGGACTTGCTGGCATTGCAGCGACTTGCCACGGAAGCGGAGGTAATTGATGCAACGGCCGGTGAAGACGGCGTGCGGCGCTTGTGGGAAGTCTGCCAAATTCCTGATTTCCGCAACATCAGTCCCGAAGAGCATAACCAGCTTCTGCAGTCGGTTCACGCAACGCTGATCCAGAACGATGGCAAACTGCCGGAAGATTACCTGGCTGGCCATATGGCGCGCGTCGACAACACTGAAGGCGACATTGATGCCTTGGCCACGCGCATCGCCCACATTCGCACCTGGACCTTTGTTGCTAACAAGTCCCATTGGCTTGAAGACGCCGATGGCTGGCAGGAACGCACACGGGAGCTGGAAGACAAACTTTCTGACGCCTTACACACCGCATTGACGCAGCGCTTTATTGACCGGCGCACATCCGTTCTCATGAAACGCCTCAATCAAGACGAAGACCTTTCAGCAGAGATTAATGCCGAAGGCGAAGTGACCATCGAAAACGAGTTTGTTGGGCGATTGCATGGCTTTCGTTTTGTGCCCGACCCGCGCGCCCGTGGGCTCGATGCCAAGGCGGTGCGCCGCGCCGCTGACAAGGCCGTGCGCGCGATGATGGCCGCCCGCGCCGAAACCCTTATCCGCGTGCCCGATACAGCGATACATTTGACCGATCACGGCCGCCTTTGGTGGGAAGGGCACCCTGTGGGGCGCTTGACCAAGGGGCTCGACACCCTTTCGCCGCGCGCGTTGGTAATCGCTGACGATCTTCTTGATGCCAACTACCGCGACCAGCTGACGGCACGGTTTGAGAAATGGATATTAGATCATATCAATCGCGTACTAACGCCGCTCGTGGCATTAAAAGATGCGGCGACTGCAAAGCCCGCCGCAACCGAACCTGCCCCCGAACCTGCTGCAGAAGCCGCGCCAACCGAAACGCCCTCGCCTGAGGCTCCGGCAAAGAGCAAGTCAGAGCCTGCGCCGAAACAACAAGGCTATCGCCCAAACGATCCACGCGGCGCAAAACCTGGCGTCGCACCGGTGGTGGGCGGGACCATCGCCCTTACCGGGTTGGCGCGCGGCATCGGCTATCAGATCGTAGAAACTTTCGGCGTTCTTGATCGGCGGGTCCACGCCAAAGACATCAAGGCGCTTGAGCAATCAGATCGCGCCCAGCTGCGCCGCTTTGGCTTGCGCTTTGGTGAGTTCTCTCTGTTCATCCCCTCCATGCTGAAGCCTTCTTCGGCGGAGCTCCTTGCGATTTTGTGGGGTGTCCATCACGAGCGGTATTCAGATGAAGCCCATCCCAATTCCGCCGCCCCGACCCCGCCTGCGCCGGGGCTTACTTCGGTCATGCGCGATCCATCCTTGGCAAACGATTTTTATAGCGCGGCCGGTTTCCGAGTTTGCGGTCCCCGTGCCGTGCGCATCGATATGCTTGAGCGTCTGGGCGGCATGATCCGCGAGGCACGTACGCCGGCGAAGGATCTGCCCAAGCCCAAAGAAGCCGCGGTACCGTCGGTGAAAGTAGAGATCAAAAAGAAGCACAGCAAAATCAAGTCAGATGATTCGGCAAAAGCGCCCCGTCCGAAGGAAACTGAAAAATCTCCTGCAGACGTCCCTGCCAAGAGCGTTGAAGTCGTGGCGACAAAAGATGCAGCACCAGCAGGGGCTCACGTAGAAGCGGCAAAGATCAAGCTGCCCGCGGGCATGTTTGAAGCCAGCGTTGACATGATGTCCATCGTTGGGTGCTCCGGCGAAGAATTTGAAGGCATTTTGCGAAGCCTCGGCTATCACCCGCATACGCACAAAGTAAGTGGTCAGGACGACATGCGCGTGTGGCGTTTGCCGCCACGCCATGATGGGCGGCGCCCGCAACGGGGCAAGCCAGACGTGCGCAAAGAGACCGAGAAGAAAGCCAAAGGCGCCCGACCGCATGGCAAAGGGAAAGGCGGGCCCCAGCGCAGCGGCACCAAGCCGGCGCCGCAACCACGCCACCATCGCCCCCGTCGCGAAAAGCCTTTGGATCCTGATTCGCCTTTCGCCGTGCTGGCGGCGCTTAAGAACGATCTAAAGTCTTGACAGAACAGCGCGCCGATCAGCGGATCGATAGCTGGCTGTGGCATGCACGGTTCTTCAAGACACGTACTCTAGCGGCGGCCGTTGTCGCCGCTGGCAAAGTCCGCGTGACACGGGCTGGCACCACCACGCGGGTGGGCAAAACGGCCACAGCCCTTCGCATTGATGATGAGCTGACATTTCCTAAAGGAAGACAGATCCGCATTGTGAGGGTGGCAGCCCTTTCCACACGGCGCGGCCCCGCCGCCGAAGCGCAAGCGCTGTATCTGGACCTCACCCCGGAGCCCCAGCCCAAGGCAGCCCGTCCGCCACAGCTTGCCGCGCGGGAGGCCGGAGCCGGGCGCCCGACGAAGAAGGAGCGGCGGGCTCTCGACCAATTGAAGCGAAACCCCTAAATAGAGCTCAAATCCGGCTTGCCCAACCTCATCATCATAGGTAGTGAAACCTCATGCTTTCAAAGATCAAATCGCTTTTTAGCGGCCCCGCCCAAGACGACGACGTTAAAGGCCTCGACCCGCAACTCGCCGCAACGGCGTTGCTTATCGAAGCCGCGCGCGCTGACGAAGACTATGACAGCACAGAGCGCGAGCGCGTTGTGGCCATCCTGGGCCGCCGATTTTCCATGGCAGAGGCGGAGGTGACCGAGCTATTGGTTCTTGCCGAAAGCCGGCAAGAGGACTCAGTCAATCTGCATGGCTTTACCCGCCAGGTGAAAGATGGCTGGAGCGAAGAGGAACGCGTGGGCCTCATCGAACTCCTGTGGGAGATCGCCTATGTGGACGGCAAAATTCATGCTTATGAGGACCACTTGATTAGGCGGGTCGCCGGGCTCATTTATGTAACTGATCGGGAGCGCGGTGATGCGCGCAAACGGGTCGCGAATCGGCTCGGGCTCTCTAGCTGAATTTCAAGGAGTACCTCGAATGACCTATGTGGTCGTCGATGCCTGCATCAAGTGTAAGTACATGGATTGCGTGGAAGTCTGCCCCGTGGACTGCTTCTATGAGGGCGAAAACATGCTCGTCATCCATCCGGACGAGTGCATCGATTGCGGCGTTTGCGAGCCGGAATGCCCTGTGGAGGCCATCAAGGCCGATACCGAAGGCGGCCTGGAATCCTGGGTCGAGATGAATCGCGAATATTCCGAGAAATGGCCCAATATTACCCTCATGGGTACCCCGCCCGCTGACGCGGATAAATTTGCCGATGAAAAAGGCAAGTTTGACAAATACTTCAGCCCCATGCCCGGCGAAGGGTCCTGAGGACCGCAGATTGCCTGGCATTTCGCAAGCGCACACATGCGGCTTTCGCAAAGCGTCATTTTGTGCTAAAATTGGTACAGATCGGCATATTTAGTTGGTGCCTCGCCCGCCTTGCAACCACATGGCGGGCTTTGCCGTGCTGAACTGCCCCAGGGATGCGGCTTTCAGATCATAACTTCGCACAGAGTAAGCGAGGCCCAATTTACAGGCGCTTGGCGCTCCCATGGGGGAGCCTACCTGCGCCACCCCGGCTTCGCCCGAGCGCGAGGCTGAAACGGACCCCCTTAACGGAACAGAGAGAGCGGACGAATTAGCATGGCGACGAAGAAGAAGACCCCCAAGACCAAGGCCAAAGCAAAAACAGCAGCAAAAAAACCTGCGGCAAAAAAGACTGCTGCCAAGGCTAAAACGCCCAAGAAAGCAGTAGCGAAGAAGGCCACGGCCAAAAAGGCACCCGCGAAGAAGGCAACCGCAAAAAAGCCCGCCGCTAAAAAGCCCGTCACTAAAAAGTCTGTCACTAAAAAGTCTGCGGCTAAAAAACCTCTCGCCAAAAAGGCTGCGGCGAAAAAGCCCGTTGCGAAGAAAGCGCAGATCAAAAAGGCGGCTAAAAAAGCACCGGTGGTGAAAAAGGCTACGGCCAAGAAAGCCCCTGCTAAAGCGGCGACGAAAAAGCCTGTAGCGCCAAAGCTTACAGCGCAGCAAAAGGCCGCCATTGCCGCGAAGGAAAAAGCTGCCAAAGTCGCAGCCAAGAAAGCCGCGCAGGAAAAAGCCGCTGAAAAGAAAGCAGCGGAAAAGCTCGAAGCGCAACGAAAAGCTGAAGAACGCAAGGCCGAAGAAAAGCGTATCGCCCAGGAAAAGGCTGAGGCTAAGGCCAGATCTGCCTCCGCTAAGACCGAGTTTAAACGCAAGGACTTTGTCGTCTATCCCGCTCATGGCGTGGGCCAGATTACTGACATTGAGGAACGCGAGGTCGCTGGCATCAAGCTGGAGCTTTTCGTCATCACTTTTGCCAAGGATAAGATGACCTTGCGCGTTCCCACTGCAAAGGCGCGCGCAGTTGGCATGCGCAAACTTGCAGGGCCGGATATTATTCAAAACGCCTTGAAGACCCTCAAGGGACGCGCACGGATCAAGCGCACCATGTGGAGCCGCCGGGCACAGGAATATGAAGCCAAGATCAACTCTGGTGATCTCATTTCCATTGCTGAAGTTGTGCGCGATCTTCATCGTGGCGACGGCCAACCGGAGCAAAGTTATTCCGAGCGGCAACTCTATGAAGCCGCCATTGATCGCATGGCGCGGGAAGTGGCCGCCGCTGAGCGCATTGACGAAGATGCCGCCATCTTGCGGCTGGAAAGCGTGCTCCATAAAGATGCGGCATAGGCACTAGCCGGCGGGGATACCTTCGCCGGCAGATCAAACGCTCGGGCGGGGTTATCCCCTTTCCGGGCGTTTTTTTGGCCGGGAGAAAGCGCAGAAAACAGCCGACGCCGGTAAACGCGAATAACCAAAATTAACCGGAATTTTCCTCCCCGGCCCGGATTTGGGGAGTTATCGGGGGCCTCTGTCGGAGCGCCGAGCCGTTGAACCGCAGAAGCCCGCTATCTCACCTTACTTATCCATGGATATTATGTGGTTATTGCGCATCTTGTAATTCTTCTAAAGAACACATAACTTAGAATTGATCCAATTCTAAGCTGAGACCATAGACCTTGGAGGGGCGGTCGGCATCTCAGTCGCAAGAGACAAGGACCCTCGCATGGCACATGTAGACACCCCCGAAATCCAAGCCGGCAACCGCCGCTTCATCAAGACCGCGATGAAGGCCCCGCTTCTTGCTGCCGACCATGAACTTGATTTGGCCCGGCGCTGGCGGGAGCACAATGACGAGGCGGCGCTGCATGAGTTGACCGAGGCGTATATGCGCCTGGTGATCTCTATGGCGACGCGCTTTCGCAACTACGGTCTGCCCATGGGCGACCTTATCCAGGAAGGCAACATCGGTTTGATGCAAGCCGCCGCACGGTTCGAGCCGGAGCGCGAGCTGCGCTTTTCCACTTATGCCAGCTGGTGGATCCGCTCTGCTATTCAGGATTATGTCCTGCGCAATTGGTCGATCGTTCGTACCGGAACAACCACGGCGCAGAAATCGCTCTTCTTTAATCTGCGCCGCCTGCGCGCCAAGATCGATAATCCCGGCGCGACCCATTTGACCCAGGACAAACGCATTGAAATTGCCAAGCAGTTGAATGTCAAAGCGATTGACGTGGAACATATGGAAGGCCGCATGGCTGCCGGTGATCGCTCCCTCAACGCGCCTCTTGGAGACGATGATGGCGGCAGCGAATGGCAGGACTTGCTTCCCGATGAAGCGCCGCGCCCCGATGAATGGATTGAGCAAAGCCATACCCATGACAAGCGCAAGCAATGGATCGCCCGCGCCATGGCGGGGCTCAATGATCGCGAAAGCATGATCATTCGCGAGCGTCGTCTAACTGAGGAAAGCGTCACGCTGGAATCCCTCGGGCGTAAGCTCGGCATTTCAAAAGAACGCGTGCGGCAAATTGAGCACGCGGCGCTGACGAAATTGAAAAAGGCGCTGCTGGTTGATGTGCCCGATCCCTTGGATGCAGGGCTGGTGGCCTAGCCGCCTGATAGACGTCCCCCGGACGAGCCGGGGGACCCATGGCTTCAATTGATAGAATGCAGATGGGCACCCCGGTCAAGCCGGGGTGCGTCAAAGAAGAAGGGCATCCCCCCACCCTGGCCCTCCCCCGCAAAGGGGGGAGGGAAGAATGTACGGCCAATACAAACCTCCCCCGCAACGGGGAAGGTCGGCGCGCCAGCGCCGGTTGGGGGTGGCAGTAAACGCCCACAACGCGGCGCGCCCGTCATGGGTCCAGGTCCCATTTGCCGCAGAAACCCTTGGTGTACAGCTTCCTGCTTTGCAATCATCGGGAATGCGCTTAGGCTCATCCCCGGCGGGCAAGGAGGATGACCATGAACAAGTTGATTTCACTATTGGCCGTTTCAGGTTTTGCGGCAGTAGCGCTGTTCGCAGCGCCGCCGACATATGCAACAGACCCGGTTCCGGGGGTTGATATCAGTCTTACGCAGAACCCCGGCGCGCTGCGGCAAAGCCGCGACGTGCCGGTGCGCATCGACGCGCCGCTGGAAGGCAAGAATTATCAGTCAACGCGCTCCAACGTTACAAGAAAGCCCGGCCTTGCCATCTCCGCTGAGGGGCTACTCCCGCCGGATGGGTTCAGCTTCTTTCATGCCCCGACGGCCATGATGGAAGGCGATGGCGGCGAACGCGCGGCGGTGCCATTCGTGCTGCCCGAAGAATGCGGGGCCGAATGCCATTTCAACATCCGCCTGACCGGCCTTGAAGATGCGATTGTGAATCTGGTGGAAGACCTCGGCTCAACGACAATTCCCGGCGGCACCCAAATGGTGGTGGCAACCACCATCGGGCGCGAAGTGTTCGAGATTGAAATCCCAATCCAGGATGTTTTCGCCGATGATGATTATACCGAGGTGAATCGCTTCTTCCTGCGCCGCTTTGTAGGGCAGGCAGGCACTGCGGGTGAAGTTGAAATCTTCTTCGCCATACCGGACGACACCGTCCGCGAAACCACTCGCGGCGAATAGTCTGAACGCTTGACCGCTGACGCTTCGCTGATTGATCCGGTCGACGTCCCCCGGACGAGCCGGGGGACCCAGAGCTTCAATTGACTGAATGCAGATGGGCACCCCGGTCAAGCCGGGGTGCGTCAAAGAAGAAGGGCATCCCCCCACCCTGGCCCTCCCCC
>JAJFIK010000032.1 GCA_021775005.1 Rhodospirillales bacterium | reverse complement strand
CTGTTATTCGATGAAGGTCACAGCTTGGATGAACGGGTCCTGAGCGAACAGTTTGTGCAGTGACATTTCGCCTATTTTGGCTTGGGTATGGCCCGTTCAATGGTTTCTTCAAGGGTGTCGTATCCCGCATTATCGCGAATGCGCAGCATGGGCTGTTCGCCCGCATTGTCGACCCAAGGGGTGACGAGAACGATGTTGTCTGCCTCGGCCCGCTCCAGCGCATCCCTGACTGAAGTTGCTTTTGCCAGTTTTTCAATATTGAGCCGGGTTGGAAAAATGATCGTCCACTTTCCTTCTTCGGCCTCTTGAAGAACTTGACGGGGGGAGACCCAGGTGGAGTCTACATTCTCATGGCCATCGTGAAGCGCAAGCTGATCATCGGAAGCCGCCGCCAAGTAAAAATGGGTATCAAAACGTTTGGGCATGAACTCAGGGGTGATCCAATGTGCGAATGGCACCATGGCATCCAGCGCCAGACGTAACCCCGATGCTTGCAATAGCTCAAGGACGGTGGCCTCGCCTTTGTCCAGAGGCTTTCGCCAATGGTCGTACTTGGAAACAATGTCCGGACCAACCAACCGCGACTGCCCCGCCGCTCGCGCCAAAAGAACGCCGCACTCCTCAAAAGATTCGCGAATAGCGCAAACACGCAAGCTGAGCAATTCCGGGCTGAACCCCTCTGCCCCGTCGCAGTAATCCACCAGGGCCGGATCTGTGTCGCCCTTGGCCAGCTTGCCGCCGGGAAATACCAGCGCGCCAGATGCAAAGTCGATCTGATGGTGGCGCACAACCATAAATACCTCGAGCCCGTTGGCGGGGCTGTCACGAAGGAGCAACACCGTCGCGGCGGGGATTATGGTTGTTTCGGCTGACATATGTGGCGCTCCTGCGGATCAAAGGATCGGCTTGCGGATTGTTAACACGTAGCGGCTACGCTGCAACTGACGCAGCGGCAACCGGGGCTGACCATCATGACGCCGTCTATCACCAATGCGGACATAGACAGAGCGCTCGGCGCAAGTGAGATCGTTTGTGTATTCCAACCTCGTATTCATCTCCAATCCGGCGGTCTACGCGGTGTCGAATCTTTGGCCCGGTGGCAACACCCCGAGCTTGGTGAGCTGAAGCCAAACCTGTTTTTGCCGCACGTGGAACAACAAGGCCGGATGCATGAGATTACGGCCCGTATCATCGATTGCGCCCTCGAAACAGCAGCGCATTATGGCCATGCTGGACATAGCTTGAGAATGCATATCAATTTGAGCGCGCAGGATTTTGCCTACCCGGGAATATCCGCGGCCTTCGCTATCAGGCTAAGACGCCATGGTCTTGAAGCTAAAAGCATTCGGCTCGAGCTGCCGGAAAGAGACCTTGCCCGTCTCACACGCAATGGCCGCGCACGACTAAGCCACTTGATAGAATTAGGCTTTACACTGGCGCTGCAAGGTCTTGCCGACAAGCCCGTGCGCGAGGATGACGCGCTACCCATTGCAGAGCACCAAGTAAGCGGAATTGATTTACTGGGACTGGCAGACGCCCTTCAGATTTCTGGTTCAGGACGGCTTAATGGCCTTATGCGCGCGGCAAAACGCATGGCACGTACCACCACAGCGATCGGCCTGGAAACGCCGCAAGATATTGAACTTGCCAAGGCGCTTGGCTTTGACACCGGAACTGGACACGCTTTGGCGGCGGCGATGGCTGCACAAGACATTTTGGATTGGATTGAGCGTCGCGCACCTCAAGCGAACCACGGCGAGCAATCCCCTGCGTCCAGGCACGCTTAGCGGCACCTTCACAGATGCCCCTTGCCCCGACGCGCGCCAACCTTATGCTTCATCAAAACTTAGACCCGCACCTGAAGAGGCATTGTCATGCTCGAAGGCATTCGCGTTATTGAATTGGCCACCTATATCGCCGCCCCCTCCGCTGGCGGCATGATGGCCGATTGGGGCGCTGACGTGATCAAGATCGAGGCGCGCGACGGTGATCCGATCCGGCATTTTTTTCGCACCATCGGAACTGAACTTGAAGGCAATCCGGTGTTTGATCTCGACAATCGGGGAAAACGCTCAGTGGCGCTGGATTTTTCCAAAGCAGAAGGGGCTGAAGCCGTCCGCCGCATGATCAAAGACGCCGACGTGTTTTTGACCAATTTGCGCCCCGGCAGCCTGAAGCGCGCGGGCCTTGATTGGGACGCCGTTCACAAGGAAAACCCCAAGCTTGTCTATGCCACGGTGACAGGATACGGCATCGAAGGCCCAGAGGCTGATCGACCGGGCTTTGACATGGCCGCCTTCTGGAGCCGCGCAGGGGTGGGCCGGCTTTTTGCGCCCAAAGGGGAAGACCCTGTCCCCTTGCGCACGGCTTTTGGTGATCATGTCACCGGCCAAACCACAGTTGCAGGGATTTGCGCGGCATTGGTGGAGCGGGCCCGTACCGGTAAAGGCCGACTGGTTGAGACCTCGCTGCTCCGCACCGGCATCTACAGTCTGGGATCAGACATGGCCATACAGCTAAAATTTGGCCGCGTTGCATCCACCAAGTCGCGCGAAGAAGCCATCAACCCGGTAAATAATTTTTTCAAAACCAAAGATGACTTTTGGATTTGCCTGATGCCTCGCCAGGGCAGTAAAGATTGGCCGGAAGTTTGTGCCGCCTTGGATCGCAAAGAATGGCTGGCAGATCCAAAATTCGATAGTTCAAAGTCTCGCCGTAAAAACGGAGCAGAACTTGTGGGTTTGATCGATGAGACGTTCGCGACACGCACTTTGGATGAGTGGCACGCGGTGCTCGATAAACATCACTTGGTCTGGGCGCCGGTGCAAACCCCCAAACAGGTGGCCGAAGACCCGCAAGCCGAAGCTGCTGGCGCCTTTGTGCAGGTGCCCGATCACGCTGGCGGCACGTTCCGCGCGCCCGCCTCGCCAGTGCGCTTTCACGGTGCAGATGATGGCCCGAAAGGACCGTCCCCCCATGCCGGTGAACACACCGTCAGCGTGCTTGAAGAGGTCGGCTATTCAAAAGAAGAAATTAAAGCGCTGATAGCTGATGGCATTGTCGGTTTGAACGAGGCCTAAGCTTTGGGTCCATCGCCCAAAACGGTGCGCATTTGCGCCGCCACGGCCGCCGCGTTTTCTTCGCCATAGGGTTCAGCATCGCCGATACCCCACACCGGATTGGGCCAGGCTGGATCGCTCTTGTATCGCGCTACCACATGGCCATGAAGTTGCGGCACCATATTCCCCAGCATGGCTACATTCATTTTAGTTGGCTGCACTGCGTCGGCCATACGCCGTGATGCAGTGGTCAACTCAAGAAAAAACTGCGCCTGATCACCTTCGCTTAGAGCAAAAACTTCGCTAACGGTAGCCCGGCGCGGAACCAAAATGAGCCACGGATAGCGCGCATCGTTTTCAAACCGCACATGGCAAAGCGGCCAGTCCACCACAAAAGGACCGGCACCAAGACGCGGATCAAGAATGAATTCGTCGGTCATCTCAGTAAGACTTGGGCAGGCCCAAGACCTTTTCACCAATGAAGTTGAGAATCATTTCGGCGCTGACAGGCGCAATGCGCGCGATCATAACCTCACGAAAATACCGCTCCACATGATACTCCTTGGCATACCCCATGCCGCCATGAGCAAGGATGGAACGCTCGCAAGCTTTGAAACCCGCCTCAGCGCCGAGGAGTTTCGCGGTGTTGGCTTCTGCACCGCAAGGCTGCTTGTGATCAAAGAGCCATGCGGCCTTCATAGCCATGAGTTCCGCTGCCTGAAGTTCCGCCCATGAGCGCGCTAGCGGATGCTGCACGCCTTGATTTTGACCGATGGGGCGACCAAAGACGACGCGCTCATTTGCATATTGCGCAGCTTTGTTGAGCGCGGCCATACCGATGCCCACCGCTTCAATGCCAAACAGAATGCGTTCGGGGTTCAGCCCATGGAGAAGATATTGAAAGCCCTTCCCTTCCTCACCCACCAAATCGTCGGCTGGTACTTTTAGCCCATCAATAAATACCGTGTTGCATTCAACGGACTTGCGTCCCATTTTTGGGATCGGTTGCGCATCAATGAAGTCACGATCAAAGTCGGTATAGAACAGACTGAGACCTTGGGTTGGCTTCGCGCATTGGTCTTTGGGCGTAGTGCGCGCAATGAGCAGTATCTTGTTGGCAACCTGTGCTGCTGTGGTCCAAATTTTCCGCCCCGTGATGGTGTAGCCGTTGCCATCCTTTTCCGCTTTGGTTTGAAGGCTGGAGGTATCCAGTCCGGAATTGGGCTCGGTGACCGCAAAACACATTTTGTCCTGGCCGGAAATGATGCGCGGCAGATGACCATTGCGCTGTCCGTCATTGCCAAAGTGCAAAAGCGGCATGGGTCCAAATAAATTGAGATGGATTGATGATGCGGCCTGCAACGCCCCGCCGCTTGCCGCAACGGTTTTCATCATTAGCGCGGCTTCGGTAACGCCCAAGCCTGACCCGCCGACTTCCTCAGGAAAGGCGATGCCCATCCAGCCGCCGGCGGCCATGTCGTTTACAAAATCATGAGGAAAGACCCCGTCGGTATCCCGCGCGGCCCAATAGTCATCGGGGTAGTTTTTGCAGACCTTGCCGACCGCATCGATGATCGCTTCGTGCTCTTCGCTTAGAGCAAAATCCATGTCTGGGCCTCATAATTGCAAAACGGGCGGTAATCCATTGAAGAGGACATAGATGTACCCGCCGTAGATCGCAAGAAGCACGGCACCTTCGGCCCGCCCGACGCGGCTGTTGGAGAGCAAAAAGGGCAGCAATACCAGCGACGCGCCCAGCATGATCCAGATGTCGCGGGCAAGGAATTCGGGGTCGATATCGATCTGCCAGAAAAACCCAGGGATCCCCAGCACAATCAAAATATTGAAGATGTTGCTGCCCAGGATGCCGCCCAGAACAAGCTGAGATTGGCGGCGGAAGGAGGCTACAATTACCGCCGCTAGTTCAGGAAGGGAGGTGCCGAGCGCAACTAAGCTGACGGCAATAACCGCCTCTGAGACGCCAAGGGCTGTGGCGACCTCAATGGCGCCATCCACGAGTAGTCTCGCGCCGATAAGAAGCGCGACAATGCCGATAATTGTAAGAATGGCGCTGCGAAGAGTGCCGTTCTCCCTTACCTGCTCCAAAAGGCTACGATTGCGCTGCACTTCTTCTTGCGCTTCGACTGGAACGGCAATGCGTTCTTGGAGATATGAGAATATCAAATAGGCCGCGAGCAACCCCAGCAGCACTATTGATGAGGTCTGATCGATCACCCCCCGGGTCAGCGCTAAGAAGATAAAGAGCCCGGTGATAGCGAGCACCACAGAGCCATCGCGATAGACCACCGGTCCCCGCGCGGGTATGGGCACCAGCAATGCCCCAACGGCTAGCACCAGCAGGATATTGGCAATGTTGCTGCCGATAACATTCCCAATAGCAATTGAATCAGCATCGTTAGCGATGGCGTTGATCGCGACCATCAATTCAGGGCTGGACGTGCCGAATGCAATAACCACAAGACCGATCAGCAGCGGTGATACGCCAAGGGATTTCGCCAGCCCCACCGCGCCGCGCACAACCAACTCGCCACCAAAATAAAGCAGCGCGATACCACCGAGAACAAATGCATACGCCATAGAACCCCCTGAAACCTGCCCATCTCGCCCGCAAACAGCCTACCGCGCGGACGCTCAGAACGCGAGCCCGCTTCAATTTCAATCAAAGCGGTTGGGCAAGAAAGGCACCAGCGGCGCGGGAGACACGCCTTCCATCACCGCCTGCGCCATCAGCTCGCCAGTGATGGGGGCCAACAGAATCCCATTGCGAAAATGGCCGGTTGCGGCCCACACACCCGGCTGGGAAGTTGGACCCATGAGCGGCAAATCGTCGGGCGTTCCAGGGCGAATGCCCGCCCATGTATCGACGATTTCGGCATCTTCTAATGACGGCACCGCTCGCACCGCGCAGCGAAATTGTTCTTCAATGGCATCTTCGACCACACCCATATCAAATCCGGCGTCTTCCATCGTCGCGCCAATGATGATGCGCCCATTTGCCCGCGGCACGATGTAGACGCCCGCACTCCAAATGATATGTTTTGGAGTTGGGCCACTCGTTTCAAGTGCCAGCATTTGGCCTTTTACCGGGCGTATTGGCGGTGCACCTCGCGCGGTCTCAGTGAGAAACGGGGAACTCCAAGCCCCGGCAGCGACAACCACAGCGTCAAAAGAGACTAGCTCACCATCCACAAGCAGCCTTGGTGTAGGGATATCGGCGCAATCCAACTTTTGCACGTCACTGTTTTCAAATATGCGCACACCGGCACCCGAACACGCCACCAAAAGCGCTTGTCCTAGGGCACGATTGTCCACCTGACCGTCTTTGGGACTGAGCAGGGCCAGCTGCACGTCATCACTAAGCGTGTTTTCTAGAGCAAGAGCCATTTGGGTGGTCAACAACCGCACCGGCTCATTAAACTTGTGCAAGTGCTTCGCCGTGGCGCGAAGGTGGTCCGCTTCAGCATCTGTATGCGCCGTAACAAGTGTCTCTCCCGGCCTATAGCCAATGGCCATGTTGGCGGCGGCTTCCAACTCAGTCGCAAAATCTGCCCACATTTCCCGAGAGGCACGCGCGAGAGCGAAAAACGCTTCCTGCCCTGGACCCGTCTCGCCTGCGGCCGCCAACATTCCCGCTGCTGCCCAACTCGCCTCACGCCCACATTGGCCGCGCTCAAAAACAGAGACCTCGCAGCCTTGTTGCGCCAACCGCCAAGCAAGCGAGAGGCCAATAACCCCTCCGCCAATAATCGCAATGTGTTTGCGAGCGTCCCTCATATCTTGTTGGTCGCGCTGATTGCCCCTGTGTGTCAAGCGCCCTAAAGTCGCGCCAACACCTTGGAGATCAAATCGTCATGACGCCTGCAGACAAATTGCTTCTACTTATGGGCGAAGGCGTTTGCGAACGGCGCAGTGTTATTGAAGAGGCGCTCACCACCTCCTATCGAATAGTCGAATGGCGGCCTGCTGATGGCGAAGCTGCCGGAATTGCAATGATGGCCGACGCGGCGGCAATGGTCACCGGCGGCGATGCCCTTATGAAAGGCCCTGTATTCAAAAGTTTGCCATTGGCCAAGAACCTGAAATTCTGGCAAATCCCTTTCACCGGGTATGAGTGGCTTGACTTCGCGTTTGTTCCTGCTGGCTGCGTCGTTGCCAATGCCTATGGGCATGAGATCGCCATGGCTGAGTTTGTGCTCGGGGCCATGCTGCAGTGGGAGAAAGATTTCACAACCCTCGACGCCACGTTGCGTACCGGAAGCTGGCAGCATCGCGGGGTGGCCGTGAACGACTTCTTGCAAGGGGAGCTTTATGGCAAGACCCTTGGCATCGTCGGCTATGGCGCCATTGCTCGGGAGACCGCTGCGCGCGCTGCGGCCTTTGGCATGAACGTGGCGGCGGTCAGTCGTACGCCGCGCAACGCTCCCGCACCCCTGTCCTGGTACGGCACTATGGATCAACTGCCGGTGTTGCTTGCCAAGAGTGACTTTGTCTTGCTCACCTGCGAGCTCAATGACGAAACCCGAGGGCTGATTGCAGCACCGGAGTTATCGGCCCTTGACCCGGATGGCGTACTTATCAACGTGGCGCGCGCAGGTGTGGTCAACGAAGATGATCTGTTTGCGGCTTTGCGGGACAAATCAATCGGCGGCGCCATATTGGATGTTTGGTACCAGTATCCCGACGCGAACCAGCTTAACCCCGCTGCCGGTGGCCCGATGCCTTCTCGCCACGATTTTGCGTCACTGCAGAATGTAATCATGACGCCGCACTGTGCCGCCAACACGCTCGGGTCAGACATACGCCGCTACAAGAACATCGCGCGCAATTTGGATTTGGTTGCCAGCGGCAAACGACCGGCGACTTACATCGGCGAAGGGCCTGCGCCGCGTTAGTCCACTGGCGGCGGCCCGCGAAACACATCCCTCGCTGCATATATTCTGGTTCCCGCTGTGATGAGACACATCACCCCGAAAACCATGCAGATCACCGGGAACCACGACGGGAAAACACAGAACAAAGCCAAAGTGGCAAAGGTCTCAGTCCCTTCCGCCAATCCGCCAAGATAGAAGATTGATTTTGCGCCATGTATTTCTGTGGTGATGTTTCGTTTCGCAGCAAAAATCGCATAGGCGAGAAACGTTGTCGCCGGTCCAAAAAAACACCACAGTAAAAACACGCCGTAGATCGCATCTTCAGGGCGACCAAGGCTCATGCCAAAGACAACACCTGCATAGAAGATGAAATCGAGCGAAATATCCAGGAACCCGCCATAGTCCGTCAGCGTGGTTTGCCGCGCAATGGCACCATCAAGCCCATCAGCAAGTCGATTGAGGACAATCAAAACAAGTGCCGGCAGGTAAAGTTGCAGCGCAAGCAGTGGTAGCGCCGCCATGCCAATGACAAAGCCGCCCCATGTGACCCAATCAGCGCGTATTCCTGCCCGCACGCATACTTTCGCCAGCACAGCGAGCGGCGGATTGATGATCGGGCGCAGCACTGCATCCAACATGGCAACCTCGTTTGCTTAGTTGCGCTGCCGAACAGCGAGGCCCAGCGCACGAATTCTCTCTAAGATGACCTCAACTTGGGATTCGTCACGCGCTTCGATGGTCATTTCCACCATTGTGTGCTTTGCGGACACATCAAGCGCCAAGCGCTGATGCATCACCTCAAGAACGCTGCCGCCGCATTCCCCGACGATGGTCGCAATGCGCGCAAGCTCCCCAGGCGCATCCGGGATTTCCACAGAGATTTGGGCGATACGCCCGTCACGCATCAATTCGCGGAGGATCACTGATGAGAGCAGGCGGGGATCAATATTGCCGCCAGAGAGCACCGCGCCCACTTTGCGCCCTGCAAACATATCAGGATGGGCCAAAATTCCAGCAAGGCTTGCCGCCCCGGCGCCCTCGACAACGGTTTTTTCAATGACAAGCAGTAAATAGATCGCGCGCTCAATCTGTGCTTCGCTTGCAAGCAAGACGGTACTGACAAGCTCTTCGCATATTTGCGCGCCATACGCGCCGACATTTTTGACCGCAATCCCCTCTGCAATCGTGGCGCCGCCCACCACGGGTTCTTCCCCTGCCAAGCGGGCTTTCATGCCGGGATAAAGGGCTGCTTCCACACCTATAATATTGATCTTTGGGTTGATGGCCTTCGCAGCAATGGCAATCCCCGAAATGAGGCCGCCCCCGCCAATAGGAACCACCAGATCGTCCAAGTCAGGTACCGCCCTTAATATCTCAAGCCCGACGGTACCTTGCCCTGCAATGATGAACGGATCGTCATAGGGATGAACGAACGTATAGCCCTTCTCTTCGCAGAGTCGATGCGCAAATCGTGCGGCATCGGCCAGCATGTCGCCTTCCAAAATGACCTTGGCCCCAAACTCTTCTGTTTGGCGCGCCTTCAAAAAGGGTGTGCGCGTGGGCATGACGATTGTTGCGGGAATACCAAGATGGCGACAGTGAAAAGCGACCCCTTGCGCATGATTGCCTGCTGAGACTGCGATGACACCGCGCGCGCGCTCATCCTCGCTTAGGCTGATCAACTTGTTGAGCGCGCCGCGTTCTTTAAATGATGCGGTGAATTGAAGGTTCTCAAATTTGAGGTAGAGCTCGGCACCGGCAATTTGGGAGAGCGTCCGCGAGTGAAGGCAAGGCGTCTTCTCAATCGCCCCCTCGATGACCGCTGCGGCGCGCTCAATATCTGCAAATTCCACTTTCATGCGGTCGCGCCCTTCCAAGAAACTTGAATTGTGATCCCACAGCGCCTGAATTTGCGCAATACTGGCGGTATGGCGGGGGCCAGATGTAAGGAGGGCGATATGAAAAACGCCTCAAAAACCCATTGGACCTGCGCATTGGCGGCCTCTGCTTTGATCGGCGGCATGATAATGGTTGGCCCTGCAAGCGCTGAGGACGCCGAGAATTCCGAATCAGATCCGCAGAGCTGCATGCTCTCCCGGAACGTGGAGCACTACCGAGTCATCGATGGTAACTGGATTGTGATCACCGACCGGCGGGAGGAAGTGTTCCTGCTGGGGCACTTGCAACCGCGATGCTGGGACTTGCAAAGCAGCTTTCACATTGCACTCGCCACGCCCCAAATCTCCGTTTGCGCCGGGGATATGCTGGATTTAGCGGTGGATGAGGGCCGTTGCCGGATCGTCCAGCTTGAAGCCGTCAGCAGCTATGAAGACGCAGAAACCATCGTTTCCGTGCGCCAAAACGTGGACGATTAGGCGCACACGCAACGCTTCTCAATTCTTTGCGAAGCGCTAGGATACATTGTTAGGGGCATTCATATCTGTGGGACACATTAATGATCAAAAATACTAGAAACGGATTGATTCTTTCCGGGGCACTTGCGCTTTCACTGGGTCTTGGAATTGGCGGCGTGACGGCTCAGGAAGAGCGAAATGCCTGCCTCATGTACAATCAAATTGACGATATGATTCAACTGGATCCCGATCAGCTTGCCTTGATCGTGGATGGCGGCAACTCCGTCTACATGCTCGACCTGGACGACGATTGTTTTTCCGGCCCCCTCCAAAACAATTTGTCCCTTCGCCCAAGTGGTGAAGACGGCTGCATTCGCACCACTGATATGGTGGTTTACGGGCGCCGGGATTGCCACATTCAGAATTTCTCGCTGGTGGAAACCCAAGCGCAGCTCGACGCGGTTGTTGCAGGTCTGCGTTAAGCCCATCACCTAAAACGTCCGACCTTCCGCTGCCTAAAGCAATCGGCCTTGGGTAGCGCTGGAATATTCGACACGTCAAACATGCGCTCTTGGTAATTATAGATCGCAACAATGCATCAGTGCGACTTTCGCGCCACAGCGAACCACACAACCTTCCCAATTGCGAAATTCAGTCTTGCTGCACACAATCTCTGGTGGCATTTTCCGCCTCCGCGAAATCCGCACTCGTGCGATTCGTGGTGCCGACTGAATTGAAGACTGAACAAACCAGGACTTAAGGGACGAATGATGACAACTCGGATTAAATATTCCGGCCTTGTCCGCATTGGCAAAATGTCCCGGGACGTCGGCTAACACCGACCAACCCCGGGCAGCCATCGCGGATCCCGGGCGAGGTACAATCACAAAATTGATAGATGCGAAGTGGCTCGTGAACGCGCGCCACGGCTCTCTATCCTACCCTCCCCGTCATATCGCCGGCTCTGGCTGAAACCGCCACAGGACCATTTGGGCTTGCGGCAAATTGAACATGGACAGGAGGCGTCGCCCATGCGGCGCATAGGAAAATGTCAAATCGTGCATATCGGCGGGTCTTTGGATTCGCCTGGCAATACTGGAGAAAGTATCCCGTCCGAGTCGCAACTGTGCTTGGCCTGGTGGCCATATTTGTGACGTCAAGCGCAATGCTCCCGGTGTTTTCCGGGCAGCTGATTGATGTGATGACCTCAGAAGGGGCCAGCGCAGATCGCGCCTTGCCGCCGCTCTTGAGCTTTATTGTGCTGGCGGCCCTGGTTCACTTGAGCATCCAGGTCAATTTGCAAATTTGGGTGCGGCTGGCGGCAGATGCAATTTCTGACGTGACGCGAGATGCCTTTGGTCGGGTGCAACACTTCAGCACCGATTGGCACGCCAATAATTTCGCTGGCGCAACCGTCCGCAAAATCACGCGGGGCATGTGGGCGTTCGACTTGCTCGGCGACACCTTACTTTATGGCATTATTCCCGCTGCGTTGATCGTCGTCATTCAGACCATAGTGATCGGGTTCCAACTGCCGCTTATTGCAATGCTCTTGGCGATCGCCACGGTCATCTACGTCACCATGAATGTGTGGCTGGCGATCAGCTACATTCAGCCGGAGAACCAGCGCTTCATTGCCAAGGACAGCAAAGTCGGCGCCGGTCTTGCCGACACCATCACTTGCAACGCGGTTGTGAAGGCCTTTGGCGCTGAACAACGAGAGCAAGCGACCTTTGATGGCACCATGGACATCTGGCGACGGGGCGCGCGCAAGAGCTGGGGACGTATGGTCAATGTGGCCGTCGCCCAGGCGGTGCTCCGTTTCACCATGCAATGCGGCATGCTGGTCATTGCTGTATGGGCATGGGCGCGCGGTGCAGCCACCCCTGGCGAGGTGACGTTGGCAGTCACGGCATTCCTGGTGCTTGATGGATACTTGCGAGAGATTGGCCACCATGTGCGCAGTTTGCAGCAATCGGTAAATGAGCTTGAGGATCTGGTGGTGTTTGCCGAGCATGAGCCCGGTGTCGCAGACCGGACCGGCGCGGCCGTTCTTGCGGCACGGGACGGTGCCATTCGCCTTGATCAAGTCACCTTTGGCTATGCCAACCAGTCCGGTACGATCTATGAGGATTTCTCGATCGATATCGCGGCGGGCGAGCGCGTCGCGTTGGTCGGGCGATCAGGGTCTGGCAAGAGCACGTTTGTGAAGCTTTTGCAGCGTCTCTATGACGTTGATAGCGGGCATATTCTGATCGACGAACAGGATATTGCCGATGTCACGCAAGAGTCGCTCCGTCAGGCCATCGCCATTGTACCGCAGGAGCCGGTTCTGTTTCATCGCAGCCTTGCGGAGAACATTGCCTATGCCAAACCTGGGGCCACCCGCGCAGAAGTTGAGCGGGCGGCCAGGCAAGCCCATGCCGACGAGTTCATCGATAACCTCACAGATGGATATGAAACCATGGTGGGAGAACGCGGCGTGAAACTTTCCGGTGGTGAACGGCAACGTATCGCCATTGCACGGGCGTTCCTGGCGGACGCACCGCTCTTGATTTTGGATGAGGCCACATCAAGCCTCGACTCTATTACCGAGAGCAAGATTCAGGACGCGGTGACGCATTTGATGGAAGGCCGCACAACCATCCTGATCGCCCACCGCCTCTCCACCATTCAGGCGGTGGATCGGGTGCTGGTATTCGCCGACGGCAAAGTTGTGGAGCAAGGAACCCCGCGCGCCCTTCTGGGTGACAAGGGGCACTATGCTCAGCTTTACAACGCTCAAGCCCGCGGCGAAGCGGTGCTCTAAGCCATCGCACAACAATTGAGCAAGATAGGCCGGGGCGCATGAAAATTGGGCGTCCCGGCAGCTCAGCTACCCGGCAAGACCGCTTGCGGTGAATATCATAGCGAATCGATTCACATGATTTTATCCCACAACATCAAAGGGTTATGACCCTAACTTGCGCGATAAATTAAAATAGCTTTTGCCATTAACCAAACTGGCCCACCCCTTGCGATGCCTCCTTGTGAAGCAAATCCAACAGGGGGCTTTTATGACCAGAGGACTTTCATCCATATCATTCGGCGTGATTATTTTATTTGCCGGCGCTGGGCAGGCACAGGAACTTGAAGGCGAATTCAGCGGCAATGTGGCACTGACCACCAATTATGTTTTTCGCGGCATTACCCAAACCGACGACGGCCCAGCCGTTCAAGGCGGCTTCGATTATACGAATGGCATGTTCTACGCGGGCACTTGGGCCTCAAGTGTCGATTTCGGTGACGACACCACCATGGAGCTCGATCTTTATGCCGGGCTTACACCGCAATGGAATTTGGTCTCCTTTGATTTAGGCGTGATCTACTACGCCTATCCAGACTCCCCCGACGTTACGACCGGTAGCCAGGATTTCCTTGAACTCTTTGCCGGTGCATCGGTGCCGGTGGGGCCATTTGAAGCCGGCGGCAGTGTCGCCTACTCGCCTGAGTTTTACGGCGAAATTGGCGAAGCGTTTTACTATCAAGCAACACTTGGGCTCGATCTATCTGCGCAAACCGGCGTCGAAGGATTTGGTTTCGATGCGAGCTATGGTTTGTCGCGCTTTGACAACGATTTTCTTGGCGATGATTACGATGATTTCAGCGTTGGAATGACCGCCAGCGCCGCAGGATTTGACTTCGATCTCCGATATTTCGGTACCACCGGGCTTATGGGCAATGGCGATAATATCGCTTTCACTATTTCCAGAGCGCTCTAATGTCCCAAGACGGTGCCCTTCCAATATAGATGTGTTGCGATCTATGCTCCCCCGCAAAGGAGCACTTTATGCGCGCACTTTGCCTTGCTGTCAGCTTAATTGCCCTACCGGCGCTAGCGTCCGAGGATGTCGGGAGCTTGCCGGAAGCGGTCACAAACAATGCCGTTGCGGCGGTGGAGACCGAAACCGGCGCGACGCTCTATAGTTTTGCCGGGCTCGCGAACGGCAAAACATGGCACGATGCTCATGCGCGGGCTTTTGCGTTTAACTTGGAGACAGGCGAAGCGCACCAGTTAGCCGATGTACCAGGCGGTGTCGGGCGGCTTGCTGCCACAGCGGTGACGATCAATGGCGCGGTCTATTTCTTTGGCGGCTACACCGTTGCCGAAGATGGTGGAGAGGTCTCCACACCAGAAACATTTCGTTTTGATCCCACAACTGAAACTTATGCGCCTCGCGCGCCCATGCCGGTCCCCACAGATGATGCTGTGGCGCTCCCCTACCAAGATCGTTACATCTATCTCATTAGCGGCTGGCATAACTCCGGCAACATAAACCTCACCCAAGTTTATGACACTGAAACCGATGGCTGGTTTCAAGCCACACCCTTTCCCGGCGCGCCCGTGTTTGGACATGCCGGCGGCATTGTTGAGCGCGACTTTGTTATCGGGGGCGGCGTTCGCATCACTAATGCCAATGACGGAACGCGAGATTTTGTTATGTCCGCGGACTATTGGCGCGGAGAGATTTCTGCAAACGATCCCGCTCACATTCGCTGGCGTCCCATGGAGCCACCGCCATTGCCGCCGCGCTACCGCATGGCAGCCGTCGGCGATGCTGCACATGGCGCAATTGTTTTCGTAGGTGGATCTACCAATCCCTATAATTACGATGGCGTCGGCTATGATGGATTTCCAAGCGAACCAGACGCCGCGGCCTTTGCGTATCATGTCGTATCAGGTGAGTGGATTGAGCTTGGCTCCGACGCCCGCGCAACAATGGATCATCGCGGGCTTCTTGCTGCGGGCGGAGCTTATTACATCTTGGGCGGTATGGTGGCGGGGCAAACCGTCTCTGACGATGTCAGGCGGATTGAGTTTTCCTTTCCCTCGGCGGAATAGTCAGCCGGCGGAAATGTATTCTTTCAGCGCCTGGGCTTCGAATTCTGTTTCAGCCATGCGAACTTTTACGACGTCACCAATGGATACGATGCCGCAAAGCCTGCCGTCATCAACAACCGGTACATGG
>JAJFIK010000031.1 GCA_021775005.1 Rhodospirillales bacterium | reverse complement strand
ACCTTGACCCCCGCAATATTACCCCCGGCAAGCGCTTGGGACGGCCTTTGCTACGCAAAGAGCCTCAGAAGAGGCCCTGTTGGAGGTGTAAGGGGAGAGGCATGTATTTTGAGCCCCCCGTGTTACTGATCACGGGGGAGGAGACGCTCACGAGATTGTTTGCTTGCACTTTGGCGTTAAGCACGAAGCCTAGTTGAAAAATCAGATTCACCTCGGTAGGGTGCGGCCCAATGTGATTCAGGCACGGACTTGGAAATGATTCGAGTATTCTTAATGGTGATGGTGGTTTCGGTTCTCACCGGATTCACCACAGCAAGCGCCGACGAGGGCTCGTCCTTTGTAAGCGATTTTGCCATTTGCCATTCCGATTGCGAATTTCAGATCAGTATTGAAACACACAGCGTGCCGAAGCCTGCGGGTCAACCGTTAGAATCTGACCACGGCTGTTCTGCTTGCGGCGCGCACCATTCGGTCACTGGCGCATTCGGCACTCTTGCCCATCCAGATGTCGATGAATCGATATTGCTGCCGACGGCATCCCAACCCGTTCGATCCGCGAGCGAGCAACGTCTCGACCGTCCCCCAATTCTCGGGTAATCCGCCCAGCCACGTCTGATTGCGCCCCCGCTTTGCCATAAGCGGTGCATCAATTGTCTGGCTGCGGCCCTTTCCTCACGACTACATCGTTTGAATTTGCTCCGTTTGAACACGCGATGCGCCACAATCCGCGCACGAGTTCTGGCGCAAGATACGGGACCGTAAATTATGTATCGAACATTCCTATTGGCCATACGCAGTGCCATGGCCGCGCTCATCTTCAGTGCCGTTGTGTGGCCACTGGCCGCCTCTGCGAGCGAGAGTTCTCCATCGTCCTTTCCGACCGATTTCATCATGGATACCCTTACGCGCCATCCAGGTTTTGCCGCCGCCCGTTCTGACCTTGAAGTCGCGCGAGCGGAAGCGCGAAGCCTCAGCCGCCCTGTTTATAATCCTGAACTAAGCGCTGGTTATGAGGAGGCGGGCGAAGACACCGCAGAGGTTGGCATCTCCCAAACCCTCGATTGGTCGGGACGGCGCTCGGCAAGAACGGAACTTGGCGAGGCTGTGCTCGCCGCCGCCCAATCAGTATTTGAGATAGAGCAACGGAACTTGACCGCAGAGATCATTGTAGCCCTGGTGGACTATCAGACGGACCGCAATCTGCAGGCTTTGGCAGAAGGTCGACTCGCTCTCAGCACCGACTTCCTGGCGGTGGCGGAGCAACGTCGAGGGGTTGGGGATATTTCGCCCTCCGCTTTTCTCAGTGCGCAGTTGGCACATTCCCAGGCGCTGGCTGGGCTCAGCCTCGCCGAGGCCGATTTATCCCGTGCGCAAGAAACGCTGTCCGTTCTTTGGGGTGAGGCCCGTACCAACTGGCCAGACTTGCCGCGAGAACCGGGGGAAACGGCTTCGTTCGCACAGGCGCCTCAGTTTGACACGCTTCCTGAGCTGCAACTCGCTCGAGCGCAAGCTGAAATAGCAGAAGCCCAGGTGAGAATTGCAAGAACAAACCGAAGGCCTGACCCGACCGTCGGTGTGCGCGGGGGTACGGAGGGCGATGCGAGCCTGGTCGGAGTTGAGGTTTCAATACCGCTCTTCATACGGAACAGTTTTTCAGCGGACCTTGATGCCGCGGTTGCCGGCCAGGGTTCGGCATCCCAGCGGTACAGCATCGCCCTGCGCCGTGCAAATGCCAGCTTAAGCAGCACCAACGGTCGTTATGACGGCGCCAGTCGTGCGTGGAGTGCGTGGAACGCCAGTGGCGCAACATCCCTCGCGGGCCAGCGGGAATTACTTGCCCGCCTTTGGGCGGCTCGCGAAATTGGCGTTGTCGAATACATCGTCCAACTCGATCAAACCTATGACGCACAGAAAGCGGGGATCAATCTCCGGGCCCAAGTCTGGCTTTCATGGGTGGAATGGCTGGTCGCATCAAATCAAACCAATGCGTGGGTGGAGTCACACCAATGATAAATTTCTCAAAGCTAACAATCTCGATCCTGATGGCAATCCTGCTCGGCCTATTTGTAAGCGCTTGCTCTGGCGAATCCCAGAACGAAGCTCAAGGCGGTGAACACGGCGAGGAAGACCAATCCGAACATGAAAGTGAAAGTGTCGAAGAAGAAGGCGTTCTCGAAGTCGACATGTCAGCAGACGAACGTCAGGCAGCCGGCGTCACCATTGAATCCGTTGCATACCGGGCATTATCCGGTGTTACGCAAGGCCCGGGCGAGGTCCGTCTCAACCTTTATCGTACATCCCAGGTCGCTCCTCGTATTGACGCCCAGGTGGTTGAGCGCCACGCCTATCTGGGAGATCGGATCGAACCAGGCGCGCCTCTTGTCACCCTTTCGAGTGTGGAGATGGCGGCAGCACAAGGCGCGCTGATCGTCGCTGCGCAGGAGTGGGAGCGGGTCAGAGGATTGGGCCGCGATGTGGTTTCCGAACGGCGCTTTGTGGAAGCAGAAATAGCATCTGGGCAAGCCCATGCGCTCGTCGCCGCCTATGGGATGGCGGACGGCGAAATTGCGGAGCTCTTGGGCCAAAGGGATGCTTCTCTCGCGACGGGCGCGTTCATTCTTACTGCACCCCAAGGGGGCGTGATCATAAGCGATGACTTTGTGATCGGCGAGATCGCGGATGCGGGCCAAATGCTCTTTGAAATTAGCGATGAAAGTAATCTCTGGGTTGAGGCACATCTAGCGCCTGACGTCGCCGCAACGATTACAGTTGGAGCTGATGCTCGCATACAGACCGGCGCGGGGCTGTGGATACCAGGCACCGTAATTCAAGGCAGCCGTACACTGGACGTCGGCACCCGAACCCGTCCGGTTCGAATTGAAGTTTCAAACGAAGATGGTGCATTGCATGTGGGTGAATTTGTAACCGCAGAGATATCGGTTGGAGACACAGAACGGGTTTTGGCCGTGCCGGAATCGGCAGTCTTTCTGGCCAGCGGAGCGCGAAATGTATTCGTTCTCGAGGGAGACGAGTTGTTTGTGCGTGCCGTCGAAGTTGGGCGCGTACGCGGTGGTTGGATTGAAATCACCGGCGGTATCTCGGCGGGCGAGCAAATTGCCACGAGCGAAGTCTTCCTTCTGAAATCTCTTGCACTTCGCTCTCAGATGGGCGAAGGCCACGGGCACTAAGGCACAATGATATGCTGAATAAACTTGTAGAGTTCTCACTCGAATACAAATTCTTGATCTTGATCGCCTGCGGTGTCGTGGCCTTTTTGGGTGTGAACGCGGTTCGGACGATCCCCATCGATGCGTTTCCCGATGTCACGCCGGTTCAGGTGAACATTTATACGGAATCGCCCGGCCTCGCCGCCGAAGACGTGGAGCAACTGCTGACCTTTCCGGTGGAGTCCAGCTTGGCAGGGCTGCCGGGTGTGCAGGAAATACGCTCGGTCAGCTTGTTCGGGCTTTCCTACGTCGCTGCCTATTTCGAAGACAGCGTGGATATTTATTTCGCGCGGCGCCTTGTTATGGAACGGTTGGCAGAGGTAAGAGACCGCATACCAGAAGGATACGGAACACCTGAAATGGGTCCCAACACATCGGGCCTGGGACAGGTTTTTTGGTACACCCTTGAACGTGCCGATGGCGTGCTCGAAGAAGAGGTTTCCGATATGGACCTCCGCACGCTCCAGGATTGGAGTGTGCGTCTGATCCTGCGCACCGCACCTGGCGTGGATGACGTGATGTCATGGGGCGGTCAGGAACGCCAATTCCAGGTGCAGATCGACCCCATGTCGCTCATCTCATATGATCTTCGTTTTACGGACGTTATAGAAGCCATCCAGGGGAACAACCGACAGGTCGGTGGCCAGTATATTGATCTTGGTCCGGAACAATACCTCGTCCGCGGCCTGGGCCTGGTCGAAGGCCGTCGGGATATTGGTGATATCGTCGTAAAAGTTCATGACGGCATTCCCGTATACCTGAGTGATGTGGCCACAATCACGGAAGCACCGGCGTTGCGATTTGGCGCCGTCACGCGCGATGGCGAAGAAGTTGTTCTCGGCATGGCGCTATCGCGCATGGGCGAGAATGCACAAAGTGTTGTAGAATCTGTGGAAGAACGTGTTGGCATCGTTGAACAATCTCTACCAGACGGTGTGGAGCTGCGACCCGTTTATACGCGTACGGAGCTTGTGGAGCAGGCCATCTCCACCGCCGAAAGGGCCCTGATCGAAGGTTCAATCCTTGTGGCGATCGTCCTCTTTCTGTTTCTTGGTGAACTGCGTTCGGCGTTTGTTGTGATCATGGCGCTGCCCCTTGCCATGCTGATTGCCTTCATTTTCATGGACGCTGTGGGCATGTCTGCCAACCTCATGTCTCTCGCCGGACTTGCCATCGGTATCGGAATGATGGTGGATGGCGCTATTGTGATGGTCGAGAACTCATTCCGGATCATGGCCGAGCGGAAAGCCGAAGGGGGCGAGGTAAACCGCACCGCTGCCGTTCTGACCGCCGCCCGTGAAGTGGCCAATCCCATCGCGTTCGCCATCCTCATCATTATCGTCGTTTTTATCCCTTTGTTTTCTCTCGAAGGGCTTGAAGGCAAACTCTTCAAACCCATGGCTTTCAACATTACCTTTGCCATGGCGGGATCACTGATCCTTGCCTTGACGGTCATTCCGGTTTTGGCGGCGCTCGTTCTCAAACCCAAAGAGGAGCGCGACACCATGCTGGTGCGGTGGGTCAAGAAGGTTTACCTGCCGTCTCTCTCTTGGGCCTTGTCTCACAAGAAGGTCGTCGTTGGCGGGGCAGTGGGCGTGTTGGCGGGAAGTCTTGCGCTCTTCCCCTTCCTTGGAAAAGAATTCATGCCCCAGCTTCAGGAAGGCTCAATCATGTGGCGGGTCACATCAATTCCGTCCACATCGCTTGATCAGTCCATCGCCATCTCTATCGATATTGAGGACGCTCTGTCTGCCTTCTCTGAGGTGGATACCACGATCGCCATGATCGGACGCGCAGAGAAGGGTGAAACGGCGGACGTGAATTACATGGAAGTTTATACCGCTCTTCGCCCTCAATCAGAATGGCCGCGCCGTCGTTCGGTGGCCGATCTGGCTGAAGAAATGCGCGAGACATTGGAGGTTGTGGCACCGGCGTCTGTCGTCGCGTTTACGCAGCCAATCCAGATGC
>JAJFIK010000004.1 GCA_021775005.1 Rhodospirillales bacterium | reverse complement strand
AACTCATCGGACTTGGACTGAAACACCCAGGCGCGCAGGAGCTGGTGCGCAATGGCCAGCGGCGGGGGAATTTGAAACGAGCCGTCGCCTTTGCCAGCAAGAGCATCACGGATTTGATCCCGCGTGAACCAGCGCGCTTCGGCAATTTCCACCCCGTCCACGGTGACGGCTTTGCTTTCAGCCTCGGCGATGCAGCCAATCATCAGCGAGGAAGGAAATGGCCAAGGCTGGGAATGCACATAAGTCACCGCACCGGTTTTCACCGTTGTTTCTTCGGCAATTTCGCGCCGCACGGCTTCTTCAATGCTTTCGCCAGGTTCTAAAAATCCAGCCAGGGCTGAGAACATGCCTTTGGGCCATTGCGGGCCCCGGCCCATGAGGCATTCGTCATCGACCACCACGAGCGAGATCACCACCGGGTCGGTGCGCGGAAAATGCTCCGCGTTGCAATTGCCGCAGACCCGGCGATAGCCGCCGTCTTTGTAGTCAGAGGCCACCCCGCAGACCGAGCAAAAGCCGTGGCGCTGATGCCAGTCAATCATGGACTTACCCTGAGCCATGATCGCCGCCTCGCGATTGTCGAGACCCATAGCCGCCACGCGCAGATCGGCAAATTTCCCCAGCCCCGCCACGGGGCCTTCGTTTTCGGGGTCTTCCGCGCGGTCCAAATCCACCGCGAAATAACTCACATCATCAGTGCGGCCGAGGAATATCTTCAGGGCATGGGCGCTCATGAGGCCTTCCAGCGCACCGGTGCGCAGCCAGCCCACATCCATCGGGTTTTCCGCATTGTCGGTCTTGATGACAAAGGGTTGAAGCCGGAAGAACGGCACAATTAATGTGCTGGCATCCTCATATTGCGCCTTGAGCCAGGCCTCGTCGGTGCGCTTTTCTGAACAGCGATCGAGGGGGTTATTGGCAAAGGTATTTGGGTTGAGCTTCTGCCGCGCCATAACTGTGGATCTCCCAAGGTTTGGCGCAAAGTAGTGGCATGGGCGCATCGGCCCTGTCCACACTTGAGCCCGCGCCTCTTTTGTGGGGCGGAAGGGCCTTGATCTCCCCCGCCCCCCGGTTGATATACTGCCCCTTGAGAGGTTGGCTGGACGCATCACTCGCCAACCCGGTCAGATCCGGAAGGAAGCAGCCGTAACGAGACCGGTACGGGTCGGTTCAGCCTCTCACCCTTTTATCTCTTGCAGCTGGAAAGCCATGACGGACAACACCTCCACGCCCCCCATTGATGACGGACCAGGGCTGGGGCTGACAGGTGGATCTGCCGACGCGAGCCCCGCCTATGAGGTGCTGGCGCGCAAGTATCGCCCGCAAACATTTGATGACCTTATCGGCCAGGACGCTATGGTGCGGACGCTTTCTAACGCGTTCGACGCCGGGCGCATCGCCCATGCCTTCATGCTTACCGGGGTACGCGGCGTGGGCAAAACCACAACGGCGCGCATTGTTGCCCGCGCGCTGAATTGCATTGGCCCGGATGGCAAGGGCGGGCCCACCATCAGCCCCTGCGGTGTGTGCGAAAACTGCATCTCCATCGCTGAGAGCCGCTGCGTTGATGTGCTGGAAATGGACGCGGCATCGCGCACCGGCATCGACGATATTCGGGAGATCATTGAAGGCGCGCGCTACACACCTGTCTCAGCGCGTTTCAAAGTTTACATCATCGATGAAGTGCACATGCTGTCCAAGCAAGCCTTCAACGGCTTGCTGAAGACGCTGGAAGAACCGCCAGCCCATGTGAAGTTCATTTTTGCCACCACGGAAATTCGCAAAGTGCCTGTAACGGTGCTGAGCCGGTGTCAGCGCTTTGACCTCAAGCGCATCGAAGCCGAAGACCAAATTGCTTACCTCGGCAAAATTGCCAAGGCCGAAGGCGCGGACTTTGAACACGGTGCCTTGGCGCTGATTACCCGTGCCGCTGAAGGTTCTGCCCGCGACGCCCTGTCGCTGCTGGATCAAGCCCTTGCTCATGGTGCGCAAGATGGGTCACAAGATGACGACGGCGCTGTTAAAATTTCTGAGCCTGAAGTGCGTGACATGCTTGGCCTTGCCGACCGCGCGCGGGTGCTTGATCTGCTCAATATGATTATGGAAGGCGACACGGCCGCCGCTTTGGGGGAGCTCAAAGATCAAAATGATCGCGGGGCGGACCCCGTTGTTGTGCTGCAGGACCTGCTTGACCTGACCCATTGGCTGACGCGGCTCAAGATTGTCCCTGACGCGAATGATGATGCCACCCTGCCGCCGGAAGAGATTAAGCGCGGCAAGAAAATGGCGCAGCGGCTGCCCATCAATGTGCTCACCCGCACTTGGCAGATGCTGCTCAAATCCCTCAATGAAGCCAAATCTGCACCAAACCCACTAACGGCTGCGGAGATGGGGCTTATCCGCCTTGCCTATGCGGCAAAACTCAAAACCCCGGACGAAGTCATCCGCATGCTGGAAACGGCAGGGGATGGCACGCCGCAACCGGATGGCCCATCGCCTAATGGATCTGGCAGCGGAAAGGCACCTGGCAGTGGCGGCAGCGGTGCAGCGCGCGGGCGTAAAGGCGCGAGCGCCGCGGCGGCAAAGCCCCAGCCGGTAGCGGAGGCACATCCCGTCGTCACTCTGCGGCGTTTTGAGGAAGCCGTTGCATTGGCTGAAACCCAGCGCGACATTCGGCTAAAGACTGAGCTTGAAGATCATGTGCATCTGATCGCGTTCGAGGCGGGACGCATAGAGTTTCGCCCCGCCCCGCGCGCGCCGCAAGATTTGGCCGGGCGGCTTAAAACGCAACTGGAGAAATGGACCGGGCAAACCTGGAGCGTTTCCATTTCTCGCGAAGGCGGCGGTGCCACTTTGCGTGAACAGCGCGAAGATGAATGGGCGCGCGCCGTGGCAGATGTCAAAACCGACCCCCTGGTGGCGGCGGCGCTCAAAGCGTTTCCTGATGCGGAGATCGTCGACATTATTGAGAACCGGGAGCAACTGGGCGATGTTACTGAGCCCGGCAACACCTTCGCCATGGAAGATGAGGATGACGAACTTTAGGCTAACCTGAATACCAAGTCTGCAATTTTCCGTGACCTCACACCCTCGTCATTCAGCAATTACATTCAGCTGCTAGAATTCCACCCAAGCCGCGCCGCACGCGGTGAAGGAGGGGTAAATGAGAAATATTTTCATCGTCGGGCTAAGCCTTGCTTGCATCGCCTGCACGAGCCCGGGGCTTGCCACTGAGTGCGCGCCCGTCATCTGGGATTTGGAAAACATCAACTACAATCCTGATGGCACTTCATCATCAGGTACGGCGACCAGCACCCGATATTGCATCGCCGATGGCGCAGTGCAGATGGATGAGTTTCGCTCGCTTGATGAGACCGGTCAAACTAACTTCTGGAGCGTGAGCTTCCATTCCGCCGACACCGAAGAAGGCACCTCGCATACACTATGGATCATGGTCGGTGACCCCGGCTACACCATCATCCCTGTGACTGTTAACGCCGACGGATCGCGCATCTCTGGTGGCTCAGGCGCCGATGCGACAGGAGAATTCTTGGAGCGCGCGCAGACAACATTTAGCGAAGACGGGAGCTATCTATTTGAGATGGGTCGCTCGTTCGATGATGGGAAAACTTGGATTGATCCGATCAACGTCATCAATGCTGCAATGACAGATCGCGCGGTCCCAGCTTTACCTGAAGCTCTGGCACCCCCCATGCAGGAAGGCGCGGATGCTTTGCCGGACGATTTCCCGCGCGGCGCGCCTATCCTTGATGGAACTGCAGAGATCAGCACATTTGAGCGCGATGGCCAGCTGATCCTCCAATTTGCCTCACGCTATTGGGAGCCCAATCGCTGGCGCCTGGCGGAGTGGGTTGTCGGCACCGATCGGGTGACTTTCACCGAAGTTGAGTTTGACTAGGGAAGGGACGAGCAATGACTCGATTGATACTTGCAACTATGGCAGCCATCGGCCTTCTGGTCACAAGCCCCTCTTGGGCCCAACGATCCCAATCCTGTGAGCCAACTATTTGGGACCTGGTTAACACAACCTACGATGAGGAGGGCACAGCGCAATCACAGGCAGGGCAGCTCATCCGCTCCTGTCTTTTCGAAGGCGATCTGCAAATGGACGAGTTCCGTTTGTTTAGCGAAGAAGGTCGGGCCGAGTTTTGGGGCGCATCGTTCTATCAATCGGGGACCATGGGCCCCGCAACCAATGCGCTCTGGATCATGGTGGGCGATCCGGGTATTTCAGAGCTTCACAATGTTCTTTTGTCCGAACAAGTTGGAAATACACAAGGAACGGGGACCGACGTGCGTGGCGAATTCCTCGAGCGGTCTGTGACCGTTCATCATGAGAATAGCGACTATGACTTCTATCTTGCTCGGTCTTACGACAATGGCGAAAATTGGCTGTCGCCCACCAACATCATCCGCGGGCAGTTTGTCAGCCACGATGTACCTGAACCGCCATCCGGCCTTGTGCCAGTGATGCGTGAAGGGGCTGATGCCACTGGTGTGGATCTGGCAGGCGCCATCTTTGTTCTGGATGGCGCGGCGCTCATCCGCACATTTGAACGGGACGGCAGCAAGGTGATCGTCTTTGCCTCGCGCTACTGGGAGCCCAATCGCTGGCGCGAGGTCGAATGGGTGGTGGAAACCAACGAGATCATAGTGACGGAAACACCATTCTAAGCACTGGCCCTGACCACCCTGGGGGTGTTATCAATGCCGACTCCCAGGGCAGGAATTGGCTATGAAAAACCTCGGCGACGTCTTCAAACAAGCACAAGAGCTGCAAGCAAAGCTGGATGAGTTTCAAACTCAAATGGCGGCCCTTGAGGTCGAAGGCCAGGCAGGCGGCGGCATGGTGCGCGTGATCATGAACGGCAAGGGCGCGTTGTTGGACGTGACTATCGATCCGTCGTTGCTCGCACCGGGCGAGAAAGATGTGCTGGAAGATTTGCTCAAGGCTGCCCATAGCGACGCCAAAGCAAAATCAGAAGCCGCCGCGCAAGAAGAGGCGCAGAAAATGACCGGCGGCATGGGCCTGCCCCCCGGCTTCACTTTGCCGGTTTAAGTGCACTATGGGCCCGATCAGTTCAGAGCTACAACGTGTTATTGACCTGCTGGCGAAACTGCCGGGGCTGGGGCCCCGTTCGGCCCGGCGCGTGGCGCTGCATTTGATCAAACGCAAAGATACAGCGCTGACGTCCTTGGCGGCGGCGTTGGAGGACGCGGCCGCTGCCATCGTCACGTGTGAGACTTGCGGTAATCTAGATACGCAAGACCCCTGCCGCATTTGTACCGACACGCGGCGAGATGCCAGCACCCTTTGCGTGGTGGAGGAAGTTGGCGATCTTTGGGCATTGGAGCGCGCGGCTGTGTTTAAAGGCAGCTATCATATTCTGGGGGGCACCTTGTCGGCACTCGAAGGCGTGGGGCCCCAGAACCTCAACATCGGGCCATTGGTGGCCCGCGCCAGCGCCCCTGTCGTAACCGAAGTGATTTTGGCCCTTGATGCCACCGTGGATGGACAAGCCACCGCGCACCTGATCATGGATCGGCTGGACGGCGCGGATGTCAAGATTACCCACTTGGCCCATGGTGTGCCGGTAGGGGGTGAGCTGGATTACCTTGACGAAGGCACTCTGGCAGCAGCGCTGAACGCACGCCACACGTACTAGTCAAACATCAAATGAAACGAGCTTGGGCTTAACCAGCGCCGAGGGGTGCCAGGTCTTCGTCGATGGCATAGGTCGGACTTTCAAAAGGCACAGCGGCACCCGATGACGCCGGCGCTTGCGGCTCAGACACCGATACGCCCATCAGAGCGATCAGCATAAGCCCGGCAATAATCCAACCCCCGGTAAGGCGGCCGGCGGATGATCCGTTTGAGGAAAGACCTGCAAGCATGACTTTGACCTCCATCTGCGTTGTCTGCCACCAACCGTGGCAGGGCTGTGATGAAGCTAAGATGAATTCGGTTTCCTGCAATCAGGCCGGATCCAATCCCGTGCAGACGATGCGAAACCGCCACAGGGCTGTGGCCCACAACCCACGATTTAACCTATTGTTAATACTGGTTAATTTCACCTAAAGTGAGGCTTAGTGCGGAATAGCCACACAAATCGCCGAAGTTCAAAGGCTCGTGAGTGGCACGCGCCGTCCGAGAATTTGAGCCTACTCAGTGCCCGGCAGTGCTGGTTTTGATTCGGCATCTTCCAAGCGCACTTCGGTAATGGCTTCAGCCCGGCGCGCGACCTTTTCTGCAGATGTGGTGATCTCGCGAATGTCCTTTTCCGCCAAATTGAAATGCTTGGAAAGGTTGTCCACGCGCTTCACCAGGCGATCCACATCACCCGCCATGCGCCCCACTTCACCTTGGATCAGATGCGCTTGTTCTTGCATTTCCACATCGCGCATAACCGCACGAATGGTTTGCAGCGTCGCCATCAACGTGTTTGGCGAGACAATATAAACGCGCGCATTGAGGCTTTCTTGGACCAATCCCTCGAACTTGGCGTGAAGCTCCCCGTAAACTGCTTCGCTGGGTAGAAACATCATGGCTGAGCCAGCGGTTTCCCCTTCGATGATGTAGCGCGCGGCAATATCACTGATGTGCTTGCGCGTTGATTGCTGGAAGAGCCGTTGGGCGGCCACGACCTCTTCTTTAGTTTTGGCGGCTTCGAGGGCGCGATAGCCCTCCAAGGGAAACTTGGCATCGATCACCAAACCGCCTTGACCTTTCGGCATGTGAATAATGCAATCGGCGCGCTTGCCGTTTGAGAGCGTATGTTGAAACGCATAAGCCGATGGCGGCAATGCATCACGCACCATGGCTTCCAGTTGAATTTCTCCGAACGCACCGCGAGATTGTTTGTTGGATAAGATGTCCTGCAGCCCCACCACCTGACCTGAAAGCTCGGTGATATTTTTCTGCGCCGCATCAATCACCGCCAAACGTTCCTGAAGCTTGGTCAGGTTCTCTCCGGTTTTGGTGGTTTGCTCTGCCAAGGACTGGTTCATGCGCGTGCTGAGCTTATCCAGCCGATCATTCACCGCCTTCTGAAGCTCGCCTTGGGAGCGCACCTGGCCCTCACTCAGCTGATCCAGACGCCCCACCAGTTGCGTGATCTGATCACCGAGCTTGCCTACAGAGCCGGCTTCCTCAGCTGCGGTGCCGCGGCGAAATATCAGCGCCACTGCAATGATAGCAGCAGCGACCACAAGGGCGGCCCCAAGAAGCGCAATTTCCATCAAACCGAATTCCTTTCGCCCCACCATCCAGGATTCGCGAGCTTCGCGCAAAGCTTGACCCGAGGGCTCGCAATGCCCATTTTCCGCGCCATGACTATTCGAGAAATCATTACCGCCCCAGACCCGCGTCTCAAGGTGATCTCAAAGCCCGTCGCAGAGGTAACGGCGGAAACCCGCGCGCTCATGGACGATATGCTGGAGACCATGTACGCCGCCCCTGGTATTGGCCTGGCGGCGATCCAGATCGGCGTGCCTTTGCGCATTATTGTGATGGATTTGGCCAAAGACGACGAAGAACCTGACCCGCGTTATTACATCAACCCAGAAATCCTTGAAGCCGCTGAAGAAACCGCCCCGTATGAGGAAGGCTGCCTGTCGGTGCCGGATGTCTATGACACCGTAGAGCGCCCGGACTATGTCAAACTGCGCTTTATCGATTATCACGGCGAGATTCGCACGATGGAGGCGTCGGGCCTCACCGCCACCTGCATTCAGCACGAGATGGATCACCTTGAAGGGATTTTGTTCATTGACCACCTGTCCAGGCTGAAGCGGTCCATGGTGCTGAAAAAGCTCGCCAAACAAAAACGCCTGGAAGCGGAAGCCTGAGGCCATGAGCGCGCTCCGCCTCGCCTTCATGGGATCGCCGGACTTTGCAGTCCCGGTCTTGGCCGAAATTCTGGCGCAAGGCCATGAGGTCGTATGCGTTTATGCCCAACCACCGCGCCCTGCCGGTCGGGGCCAGGTGGAGCGCAAAACCGCCGTGCATGAGTTTGCCGATGCCCAGGACATACCTGTGCGCGCACCTAAGACATTACGAGACGCTGACGAACAAGCAGCTTTTGCCGCGCTTGATCTGGATGTGGCAATTGTCGTTGCTTATGGGCTGATTTTACCTGCAGAGATTCTCAACGCGCCTCGGCTTGGGTGTTTGAACTTGCACGGCTCGCTGCTGCCGCGATGGCGCGGCGCGGCACCCATTCAGCGCGCCATCATGGCGGGAGATGACGCCACCGGCGTCATGGTCATGCAAATGGATGAAGGCCTGGATACCGGGCCGGTGCTTTTAGGCGAGCGGGTCCCCATCGCCCCTCGCGAAACCGCCGGCAGCCTTCATGACAAGCTCAGCCACACCGGCGCGAGCCTGATGGGTCGCGCACTGGCAGCACTATCACGAGGCTCCCTTGAGGCCACACCGCAACCCGGCGAGGGGGTTACCTATGCCGAAAAAATTGACAAGGCAGAGGCCCGCATTGATTGGGGCAAGTCTGCCGTCGAGATTGATCGTACCATTCGGGGGCTGACACCCTTCCCCGGCGCATTCTTTGAAATTGAAACAGCCAAAAGCCGAGTGCGCGTCAAAGTCATTGCCGCTGAGCCAGTTGACGGTAAGGGCGCGCCAGGTGAAGTGATCGGCGCTGACCTCATCATTGCCTGTGGCTCCGGTGCCTTACGCCTTACCCTAGTGCAGCCAGCGGGTAAAAGCGCCATGAGCGTCGATGCCTTTTTGCGCGGCACCAAAATCCCCGTGGGCACCCAACTGCCATGACCCGGTTCAAGCTGACGATTGAATATGACGGCGGGCCTTATGTGGGCTGGCAGCGCCAGGAAGGCGAAGCCACTGTTCAGCAGAGGCTGGAACACGCCTTTGCGGCATACATTCCACATCCCGTTGTTGTCTATGGCGCCGGGCGCACAGATGCGGGGGTTCACGCCTTGGCCCAAGTGGCACACGCCGATATTGAAACTGAACTTGATGCGGGGCGCATACGCGATGCGGTGAATTTCCACCTGCGGCCCGATCCCATTTCAGTTTTGAGCGTGGAGCCGGTGAACGATGAATTTCACGCGCGATATTCCGCCACGCGGCGACATTATCTTTATCGCATTGTTTCCCGCCGCGCGCCACTGGCGCTTGATCGGGACAATGTCTGGCAGGTGTTCAAAGCCCTCAAAGCTGAACCCATGCACGATGCAGCGCAAGTGCTTGTGGGACACCACGACTTCACCACGTTTCGCGCGTCCCAATGTCAATCGGACAGCCCGGTCAAGACACTGGATGCCATCGCGGTCGCGCAAGTTGGCCATGAAATCCACGTTACCTGCCGGGCGCGCTCGTTCCTGCACAACCAGGTGCGGTCCTTTGTGGGGTCGTTGAAATTGGTTGGCGAAGGCAGGTGGACGACAGCGGATTTGAAAAGTGCGTTAGATGCTGCAGATCGCAAACGCTGTGGGCCCGTCGCCCCTGCGCACGGGCTCTATCTCACCCAAGTTGATTACGACTAAGCCGCAAAGTATTGCTTGAGCACTTCGGCGTAAATCTGAGTTAGTGCCTTGATATCCACCACGGGAACGCGCTCATCCACTTGATGCATGGTCTTGCCCACAAGGCCAAACTCGGCCACCGGGCAATGGTCTTTGATAAATCGCGCGTCCGATGTGCCGCCACTTGTGGAAAGTTCCGGTCGCTGCCCCAGTATGGCGTCAATACTGCTCGCAACAATTTCCGTGAATGGCCCTGGTGCGGTGATAAAAGCATCGCCATGGCCCATGAAGGTCGCCGCCGCCACAACATCTGCCGCAGTGCCCGCCTCTTGCACAACGCTTTCGATCCATTCACGCAGGTCAGCCGCTTTGTGCAAATTGTTAAACCGAATGTTGAGCCGCGCCGCCGCTTTGGCCGGGATGACATTGGCGGCGGGGTTACCCACTTCCAAGTCCGTCACTTCAAGGTTGGAGGGCTGAAAATGCTCCGTCCCGTCATCCAGTTCACAGGCGGTGAGCGTAGCCAAAATCTCAAGCAGCACCGGTACAGGGTTATTGCTGCGATCGGGATAGGCCACATGGCCTTGGGTGCCTTCAACAGCGATCCGCGCGTTGAGTGATGCCCGGCGACCGATTTTCATCATGTCGCCCAAGGTCTCGCGATTTGTCGGCTCCCCAACGAGGCAATGATCAAGAACTTCGCCACGGTCCGCGAGCCAGCCAAGCATTTTCGGCGTACCGTTAATGGCCGGGCCTTCTTCATCGCCGGTGATGAGCAAACTGATAGAGCCCTTCGGCGCGCCTTCTGACTTCAGAAAAATATCAACCGCTGCAACAAAGCAGGCGATAGAGCCTTTCATGTCTGCTGCACCTCGGCCCCAGATATAGCCATCGCGCAGCGCGCCCGCGAAGGGATCGGCTTGCCAATCGTCAACCGCGCCTACCGGCACCACATCTGTGTGACCGGCAAAGCAAAAGTTTGGCGCCACTGTGCCAAGCCGCGCATAGAGGTTGTCCACATCCGCGGTGCCGTCCTCGCTGAAGGGCAGCCGATGGCATGTGAAGCCGAGGTCTTCGAGCGCACGCTGCAAGGTATCCAACGCCCCTGCATCCGCTGGCGTCACCGAAGGACAGCGAATGAGGGCTTGCGCCAATGCAACGGGATCAAGCGCCATTATGCTTCTCGCAATAACTCGTTGATGGAAGTTTTGGAGCGCGTGCGCTGATCCACGGTTTTGACAATCACGGCACAATAGGTGCCGGGCTTGCCCTCACCGCCGGGCACATTGCCGGGAACCACCACCGCATAGGGCGGCACTTCGCCGCGATGAATCTCGCCTGTATGCCGGTCGATGATTTTGGTGGAGGCCGAAAGATAGACCCCCATGGAAAGCACCGCCCCTTCACGCACGATAACGCCTTCAGCAACTTCTGAGCGCGCGCCAATGAAACAATTGTCTTCAATGATGACGGGGGCTGCTTGCAGCGGCTCCAGCACGCCGCCAATCCCCGCGCCGCCGGAGATATGACAATTCGCGCCCACTTGCGCGCAGGAGCCAACAGTCGCCCAGGTGTCGATCATGGTCCCCGCGCCCACATAGGCACCGAGATTGACAAAGCACGGCATCAACACCGCACCTTTGCCGATGAACGCTGAATGGCGCACCACGCAATCAGGCACCGCGCGAAAACCTGCGGCTTCAAATTCCAGCCGGCCCCAGCCCTCAAACTTTGAAGGCACTTTATCAAACCAATTGGCGTCTTCCCCCGGTGCCCCCTTGATGGGGGTCATGGGATTGAGGCGGAACGAGAGCAGCACCGCTTTCTTGAGCCACTCATGCACCACCCAGGTGCCGTCGGGGCCACGCTCAGCCACGCGCAGCTTGCCTTTGTCGAGATGATCAAGGGCGGCGGCGACGGTGTTGCGATCTACCCCGCCCGCCTCAGGGCTCAGCGCATCGCGCCGCTCCCAGATTGATTCAACGTCGGTTTTGAGTGCTGGAATCATCATAGGAAGGAGCCTAGCTCAATTTGGTTTGAAGCGCGTCGAGAAATCCAAGCAAATTATCGGTCTGATGATGCACGTGGGTGTGGGTTTCGCCATCACCGGGCCCATCGTCTGGAATGGCGCTGCGCACCCATACAGTAGTCATGCCCAGCGTATGGGGCGCTTTGAGATTGCGATGAATGTCTTCGAACATGGCAGCACAGCCCGGATCGAACGCGCCGCGCGCGACCAATCGCTCATAGGGCTCAATACGGGGTTTGGGCACATACCCGGCGGCATGAATGTCAAATATGTCATGAAACACGGAGGTGATCTCAAGCTGCGCCAACACGTTTTCTGCGTGGGACACACTGCCATTTGTGTAGATAAAGCGCTTGCCAGGCAGGGCCGCCAGCACCGCACCAAGAGCCCGATCAGGGCGCAGCATCGAGACATCGATGTCGTGCACAAATGACAAGAAAGGCTCTGGTGCCATGCCGTGTTCCTGCATCAGGCCTGACAATGTGGTGCCATGGGCATGGAGATAATCTTTTTGAACTTTGCGCGCCGCAACCGGATCCAAATCCAGAAGCTCGCCGATAAACGCCGTCATGCGCTGGTCCACCTGCGCAAAAACATCCGTATCCGCGTGGTAAAGCGTATTGTCGAGATCAAATATCCAGGTGTCGATGTGGCGAAAGTCCGGGCCCATCACTGGGCGACGTCTTCGCTCTCTTGCACCGCCGGTACGTCCTCAGCGTCCATCACAAAGGATTGGCTCCAGCCGGAGCGACCTTCGGTGTTGATGCGTTGAAATCCAACGGTGGTATAGCCGCGGGATTCACAATCATCATTGCCGGCGATTTCAAAAGCACGGTCAGCGGCGCAAAGGGGATAGTCCCCGCCCCATTCCAGGGTATCGCCATCTTGCGTGTAGCCCACGGCATAGGTGTAGATTTGCTCCGCCGGAAGCCCGTCTTTCAGCGTCTTGGTGCATGTGCCTGGATCAAGCGACCACCAGCCAAAAGACTGCCAGTCACTGCCTTCGGTATATCCCATGGCGGCATAGAGCTCGATGGCGGTGCGGTTACAGAATTGGTAGCCCGTTTCGTCCTGCAACTCAGCCGCATGGGAGATCAAGGTGTCGAGAAAAACATCTGACACGATGACATCGTCTTCAACCTCGAATTCGGTTTTGAACCGATTGATCTCACGTCGCGTGCGGCGGCCGATATAGCCGTCCACCGAACCCGGCTCATAGCCAATATCGGTGAGGAGACGTTGCGCGCCGGCAAAACGCGCTTCTTCCAATTCATATTCATCAGATTCTGTGAAGCGTGTGGTCCATTGGGTTTCATCGCCCACATTTACACGCACGAAATCTCGCGGCTCATACCCTTGGGCAAAACAATCGCGCTGATTGTCGATGGTGAAAAGGCCCGCCCCGGTGCATTGGCGCGCGCGGCCGCCCCAGGTGCGAATACCGCCCAAGTGAGCCTGATGTGATTCCGCATAGGTATAAATCACGGCTTCTTCTAACGGTGTCTGCACCACTATGCGGCATTGCCCGGGCCGCAAAAGCCACCAGCCTTCACTGCGCGTGCCCGCAGCATTTTCCCGTGCCAAAGCGGCGAAGAGATAAAAACTTGTTTGATTGCAATATTCGACCTGCGCGCGCGCGGGCGTGGGGCTCGCGAGGAAGACCGCGCTCAATAGAATTGCCAAAACGGCGGTTGCACCTGTCGATTTCATCACTTTTACGCCCACTCGCTACGCGTCGGCCCCCCGACGAGCGCGACTATATGAATCGCGTGCGCTAAGGTCCACCATTCAGCCCTAATTATGATTAAACAATGACAGGCATTACGCGGGGCCCGGCGCCGGCGAATCCGGCAATTCAGTGCCTGTGACCGCCGCCCAGATTTCTGTTCTGAGATCCTTGATCCCTTTGTCTTTTAGTGCCGCGGTGAGCATCACCTTGGGGTGCGCTGCCACATGAGTCTTCACTTCTTCAAGGGTTTGTGCCACCACAGCCTGGAATTCTGGGGTTTTGAGCTTGTCGCACTTGGTCAGCACGACCTGATAAGAGACCGCCGCCACATCAAGCATATCCATGATCTCGCGATCTGTGGCCATCAGCCCCCGGCGCCCGTCAATAAGCAGCATCACCCGGCGGAGCGAGGGGCGGCCCTTCAAATAGGCAAGCACAAGCTTGGTCCAGTCGCGCACTTGAGTCTTGGACACACGGGCATAGCCATAGCCCGGCAGGTCCACCAAATGCGCCGTGTCAGAGAGATTGAAATAATTGATCTGCTGCGTCCGGCCCGGGGTGTTGGAGGTGCGGGCCAAGGTTTTGCGCCCCGTGAGCGCGTTCACGAGAGTGGATTTGCCCACATTGGAGCGCCCGGCAAAGGCAATTTCGGGATGCTCTTCTGGCGGCAGGCCATCCAGCGCCACCACCCCGCGCATGAATTCCACCGGCCCGAGAAAAAACTTCCGGGCGGTATCTTCCAAGGGTGTCAGGTCAGCGGCGGTCATCGGACTAATCGTCGTCAGGCGGCGGCGGCCGGTTAGGCAAACGCTCGGTTATAAAGCCGGGCAATTTGATATTCTCAAAGGGATTCACGTCGACCCCCATGCGCTTCATGATGACCCATTGTTGTAGGATCGACAGGGTATTGTTCCAGGCCCAATAGATCACCAACCCCGCGGCGAACTTTGCCAGCAGGAATGTGAAGAAGAACGGCATCAGCGCAAAAATGCGCCGCTGCATGGGGTCAGGCGGCGGCGGGTTCAACTGCATTTGGAACCACATGGAAAAGCCCATGACCAGGGGCCAAACGCCTAGAAGCAAGAACGATCCGACAAACGGAATCGTTGCCAAATCGCCGGACGACCATGGCAGCAAGCCAAACAGATTGAAAATGGTCGTAGGGTCCGGCGCGCTGAGGTCTTGGATCCAGCCGAAGAACGGCGCATGGCGCATTTCAATAGTGACAAAGAGCACTTGGTAAAGCGAAAAGAACACTGGGATCTGAACAACAATGGGCAAACACCCTGCGAGGGGATTGAGCTTCTCTCGCTTATAGAGCTCCATCATCTCTTGTTGTTGCTGGGTGCGATCATCCTTGTAGCGCTCGCGGATTTTTTCCATCTCCGGCTGCACTTTGCGCATCTTGGACATGGACTCGTAAGACTTATTCGCCAGCGGGAAGAAGACCATTTTCACCAGCACAGTGAAGATCAAAATGGCGACGCCGAAGTTACCAACAAACCCGTTGATCCAATTGATGGCGAGAAAGAACGGCTTGGTTAGGAAGAAGAACCAACCCCAATCCATTGCCAGATCAAAGCGCGCGATCCCTACGTCGTTGCGATAGCCATCGATCAGGCTCACCACTTTTGCGCCAGCAAAAACTTGCGTGGTCAATTCCAAACTGCCGCCAGCGGGAACCGATTGCGCGGCCATGACGTAGTCGGAGCGGAAAAATTCAGATCCATTGCGCTCATAAAACGTAAAGTGGGCCTCGATCTCCTGATCTTGGTCCGGCGCAATAGTTGTCATCCAATATTTATCGGTAATGCCGACCCAACCACCAGTGGAGGTGTGCGAAACCGAACCATTGTCGCGCAGATGGCCATAGCCAGCTGTCCTGCGGCTGCCATCGAGATAACCAAACGGGCCTTCATAAGAAATCCAGAAGCGCTGCCCTTCAGGTTCACTTTCCCGCGCCACCAAACCATAGGGATTTAGGTTTACCTCAGAACTGGTGGAGTTGGTCACACTGTCGGTCACCGTGAAGAGATAATTTTCGTCAACGGAAATGATGCGCGTGAAGCTTAGCCCTGCGCCATTGGACGCAATCAATGTCACTGGTGTTTGCGGCGTCAAAACAACCGAAGGATCAAGCGGGGCCCAGGCAGTGGAGCTATTGGGCAGGGTAGCAGAAAGGTCTGGGTCTGCCGCGGTCCAACCAAGTTCCACGTAAGTATGCCCAGGTGTTGCCGATGGCGAAAGCAGCGTGATCTCTGGGCTGTCATCTTCAATGGTTTCGCGATAGCGGCGCAGATGCAGATCATCGAGCCGCGCGCCTTGCAGCGCGATGGAGCCATCAACAGACTCTGTGTCGATGATGATGCGCTCAGAAAGCGCCAACGCGTTGCCGCGCGTAAGGGCTGTGGGAATTGAAGCCGCAGGAACGTCGCCGGCACTTACCGACGGAAGCGGGATGCCATTTTCGTCGAACTGCGCGGAAACGACCGAAGGATCGCCCGCCGCTAGTTCACCGGCAGGTTCTGGCGACGGCGTCAATAAAGTCCACACCATCATAACCGCGACGATGAGGACGCCCGCGAGCAATAGATTTCTTTGTTCTTCCTGCATAACAATCCTTGAGGAGCAGAGGGGTGAGCTTCCCAAGCGGTTCACGGCCCGCGAGGCGCGCGCGCCTTATATCACTCGTTTTCGCTTGCGTAACCCGCTTCCGCCGATTTCTTGCCCTGAGCGCACGGCGGCACCGGGTCAAATCCAGAGCCTCCGCCCAGCCATTTGATGGGGTGACATCTCAAAACCCGTTTCAACGCCAGCCAACTGCCTTTTAGGGCCCCATGGGTCTCCAGCGCCTCAATGGCATAGGACGAGCAGGTGGGCTGATACCGGCAACTGGGCGGCAGGAGCGGAGAAATGAAGTATTTGTAGAACCGGATCGGCTGACGCAGCAGCAACGCAGGTAAGGCTGACAGTCTCATTTGGCCAAACACTCCCCTTTTAAGACGTCTTGCTCTGAGGTCTGTGAACCCGGCGAAGGGCGGCTTCGATATCGCCTTTAAGAGCCGCGTAATCGCGCAATTGAGCGCCAGCGCGCGCGATTAGCACATAATCATGGCCGGGTTGGCCTGAAACAGGCAAAACCTCAAGGGCCGCGGCCCTTAGGCGGCGGCGAACCCGGTTTCTAACCACCGCATTGCCGATCTTCTTGGTCACGGTGAGGCCCAAGCGAAGCCCCGCGCCAGCCCCATCAGGGCCGTCCGGCGTTGGTTTCATTTGCAGAACGAGCCCCGGCACCGCCCATCGCCGCCCGGAATTCAGGCGCAGAAAATCACTACGTTTGCGAAGTGTTTGGAGCGGGAGCGTTGGCATGGCGGGAAGCCTCAAATAGGGGCATGCCCGAGGTAAGCCTTAAGCAGAGAGGACCTTACGGCCTCTGGACCGACGGCGTGCCAGCACCTGGCGACCGTTCTTGGTTGCCATGCGGGCACGGAATCCGTGGCGGCGCTTCCGGACGAGCTTGCTCGGTTGATATGTGCGCTTCACGAGGACCATCCTCTAAATGGAGTAACAGACAGCAGCCCCAGCGGGCCAACCGTCACGAAGGCGGTGTCTATAGGGGCTCCGGCGCGGCAAGTCAAATGGCAAAAAATGAGGCCCAGCAAGGCTCTCACTAGGCCACCTGGTAACCGCCGCCGGGAGCCCCGCATCGAAGCGCCGCAGCACTGAAAAGGATCTCCGTTTGCCTCAGATTACCGCCCTTTTGCTCGCTATGGCCGCCTTCACGATGGTCCCGGCGCTGGCCCAAAGCCCCACTGACCATGGGGCTTGGTCCACCATATTGGAGCGTTATGTGGCAGAAGGCGAAGACGGCATCAATCGCTTTGCCTATGGCGAGGTCACAAGCGCCGATCGCGCCCGCCTTGATGCCTATATTGAGGGTTTGGAGATAACGCCTGTCAGCGCGCTCCCCCGCGACGATCAGATGGCGTTCTGGATCAACCTTTATAATGCGGTGACGGTGCAAGTGATCCTTGAGCACTATCCGGTGCGCAGCATTCGCCGTATCAAGTATGGCAATCCCATCGCCTTTGGCCCCTGGGACCGCAAACTGGTCAGTGTTGAAGGACGCCGCCTGTCGCTCAACAATATTGAGAACGATATCCTGCGTACAGAGTTTGACGACAATCGCATTCACTATGCCATCAACTGCGCCTCGATCAGTTGCCCCAATCTTCTACCAACGGCATTCGCCGGCGCAACACTCGAGGCGCAACTTGATGCTGCCGCAAGAGGCTACATAAACCACCAGCGCGGTGTACGCGTGGCAGATGACCGCCTGATCGCATCATCCATCTATAATTGGTTCGATGAAGACTTTGGCGGCGATGAGGTCTCCGTGCTTGGCCATCTGCAGCTTTATGCCAATGAGGAGCTGCTCACAATCTTGGCTGACAGAAGCCGCATAGACAGCTACGATTACGACTGGGCGCTCAACGACGCGCCGCCCAGTAACTGAGGGCCCATGACTGAAGAAACCGCTAAGCCGCGATTGAGCATCGCGCGCCTGTTACCACTCGTGATCGTGGTCGCCGCCGTGGCGCTCATCGTCAGTATGGGGTGGCATGAGTATCTTCGTCCCCGCGCTGTTGCTGATAGCCGCGATATGATTCAGGGTTTTGTAGACGGCAATTTGATCCTCGCTCTTTTGGCCTTTATGGTCCTTTACGTCGTCGTGGTTACCCTTTCAATTCCAGGTGCAGCTTTTTTGACCATCGTTGGCGGGTTCTTGTTCAGCGCCTGGGTTGGCGGACCTGCCGTCGTGGTCGCTGCCACTATTGGGGCGACGATCATATTTTTGATTGCGAAAACTGCCCTGGGGGATGTGCTTGCAGCGCGGGCCGGCCCCTTTATCGAACGCCTGCGCGAGGGCTTTGCCGAGGGCGCGTTCAATTACCTTTTGTTCCTGCGGCTCGTGCCGCTCTTTCCGTTTTGGCTTGTCAATATTGCACCTGCGTTTTTGGGTGTGAAGACGCGGACGTTTTTTCTTGCCACGCTCATCGGGATTGTTCCAGGTACACTTGCGTTCTCTTTTGTGGGCGGGGGGCTGGATAGCATCATCACGTCAGCCCAGGCCGATCCTGGCTTTCAAGCTTGCATCGCAGAAGAACTATCCGGCGGCGTAGCAACGGGCAGCTGTAAGCTGCCCATAGACTTTGGAGACTTTGTTACTCCTGAAATTCTCATTGCGTTTGCAGCGCTGGGGGTTGTTGCCCTCATCCCCGTCGCTATTCGGAGATTGCGCGAACGCGCCGCACAGTAGACAATCATCCCCATGAACCGCATTAAAACCGACATCTGCGTCATCGGCTCGGGCTCTGCTGGGCTCTCTGTCGCTGCGGGCGCAGCGCAAATGGGCGCGCGGGTGGTTTTGATTGAACGCACTATTCGCGACGGCATCATGGGCGGTGACTGCCTGCACACAGGCTGCGTTCCGTCAAAAGCGCTTTTGGCTGCTGCTAAGCATGCAAAGTCCATGGGCGCAGGCCTTGGCTTTGGCATCTCCCCGCAGCCGGCGGAGGTGGATTTCGCAGCGGTCAATGATCATGTGCATGAGGTGATTGCCAATATCGCCCCGGTTGATTCTGTAAATCGCTTTGAGGACCTTGGGGTCAAAGTCATTCATGGGGCGGCGCGGTTCGTTTCCAGCCGAGAAGTTGAAGCGGGCGAGAGCAGAATCCGCGCCAAGTTTTTTGTCATCGCCACCGGGTCCACGGCGGCGGTGCCCCCCATCCCTGGTCTTGATCAAGTGGCTTATCTTACCAACGAAACCATATTTTCTCTGCGTGAGCGCCCGGAGCATTTGATCATCATCGGCGGGGGACCCATCGGCATGGAGATGGCGCAAGCCCATCGGCGATTGGGATCTGATGTCACTGTCCTTGAAGCGGCAACTGCGCTTGCAAATGACGACCCGGAGCTGACCGCAGTCGTGAAGCAGTCTTTGCGTGATGACGGTGTGGCATTATTTGAGAAAACTAAAGTCGCATCGATTGCATCAGAGGGCCCAGGCCTCACGATCACCGTTGAGCGCGACGGGGAATCGCAATTCATTCAAGGCAGTCACTTGTTGGTGGCGACAGGCCGCACGCCGACTGTCGAAGGCTTGGGGTTGGAGGCAGCTGAGATCCAGTATGCCCGGCACGGGATCAAAATTGATGCGCGTTTGCGAACAACCAACAAACGGGTTTTTGCAATTGGTGATGTGACCGGCGGTCTGCAGTTCACCCATGTGGCCGGCTATCATGCGGGGATTGTGGTTCGCAACGCGCTCTATCGCATGCCCACCAAGGCGGATCACTCAGCGGTGCCTTGGGTGACCTACACAGATCCTGAGCTTGCGCATGTGGGACTGACCGAGGCCCAGGCGCTGGCACAGATGGGGGCTGGCAAATTCACCGTGGTGAAATGGGATTATGCGGAAAATGACCGCGCCCAAGCCGAGCGAGACACGCGCGGCTTCATCAAGGCCATCATTGCCAAAAATGGAAAAATCCTTGGTGCCTCCATTGTCGGCACCCACGCTGGCGAGCTCATCCAATCCTGGGTGCTGGCACTGACCGCTGGCCTTAAGATTACGGCGTTTACCGCCATGATCGCGCCCTATCCCACATTGGGGGAGGTTTCCAAGCGCGCCGCAGGGGCGTTCTATACCCCCTTCCTGTTTGGCCCCCGTAACAAATTCATCGTCCGAACCCTATTAAGGCTGCCCTAGATTTCCTGTCCAAAAGCGAGCATTTCCGCCGCGAACGTGCCATAGTTGTCGTTCACAATTTTGTGCACTTGTCCGGAATTCCGGCAGGCGAACACGAACGGGACAGTTTGCGCATTTTTCCATGCCAACGCTGAGAACCATATTCGCGGGGCTGCAATCGCTTTCGGGCCGATTAGTACTACTCGCCATTGCTTATGTGTTGGTGGCGCAGTTCATCATCTATGTCCCCACTATTGCGCTCTATCGCTATGACTGGCTGCAACAGCGCGCCGAGAGTGCGCTGCTGGCCGCCCTCGCCCGAGAAGCCACCCTGGAATACTCCGAGCGCCTGGCCGAACAGGATATTGAAGATATTCTGTATCTTACGCAGATCGAAGGCGAGGTGTCCGAGGACATCAAGGATCGCATTCTTGATACGGCAGGCATCCAGGCCGTGGCGGTACGGCAGAACTCGATTCGCCAGCTAATTCTTCAAGGCCCCCCGGGCCTGCGGATTGATACATCCATCGACCTCGCCAACGATGATTTTTTTACACTTATAGCTGCGGCATGGACAACCATGACCGGCGACGGCTCGCGCCTTCTCAATGTCCTTGATAAGCCCGATGCGAACGGCTTTTCGGTTGAATACACCGTTTCAGAAGCGCCGCTTCGGGCCGCCATGTTGCGCCAATCCGGCACCATCTGGATCGTGGCGGTGATCATCTCGATCGTGTCAGGACTATTGCTCTTCGCCACAATCTTCCGACTGCTGGTGCGGCCCATGCATCGCATCACCAGCAACATGATTGCCTTTGGTGAAGCGCCGCAAGATGCGGGGCGCATTCTCGAGCAACGACATTATATTGGCGAGCTGGGTCAAGCCGAGCGCGCCCTTTCAGAACTTCAATATGATGTTCGCGCCGCATTGAAACAGAAAACGCGATTGGCCGCCCTTGGCGAAGCCGTTTCCAAAATCAATCACGACTTGCGCAATATGTTGACGACGGCGCAGCTGCTCACCGACCGCATTGCCATGAGTGAAGACCCCACGGTGCAAAAGGCCGCACCGCGCCTTGTCACCGCAATCGACCGGGCGGTGAATCTCTCCACCAACGTGCTCAAATATGGTCGGGAGGATGCGGCCGAACCGTCGCGCAGTCATATTGATCTGAGTGCCATTGTCTGGGATGTCGATGCCGGGCTTGATCTGCATGACGACCCTTCGATTGAATTTATCAATGCCGTACCAGCAGGCATGGTGATCTTTGCGGATGCTGAACACATGTTCCGTATCCTGATGAACTTGACCCGCAATGCGGCAAGCGCCTTGCGGTCAAAACAGGGCGGGCCAAAGAAAATCACCATTTCTGCGCGAACTGGGGATGGCGCATGGGACATTCGTGTGAGCGATACAGGCACCGGCCTGCCGCAGCCGGTTCAAGACTCGTTGTTCCAGGCGTTTGTGAATTCATCGACCGGCGGGTCGGGATTGGGTCTCGCCATAGCGGCGGAATTGACCCGTGCCCACGGCGGCGAGATTGAATTGACGCGCAGCGGCGAGGATGGCACGGAATTTCTCATCACCATCCCCTTTCCAGAGGCGATGAGCGGCGCATGAGCTGGAGCCCCGAGACCTATCTCTCATTTGCGCGCGAGCGCGAGCGGCCCATAGCAGAGTTGATCGCGCGCCTGCCGCCCGACTTTGAGCCGCAAACAGCTGTTGATCTGGGATGCGGTACGGGGAATTCCACCGCCGCATTGAAGATGCGGTTTCCGCATGCCGCGTGTACAGGCGTCGATAGCTCCCCCCATATGCTTGCCAAAGCGCGGGCCGCTGATGCGGCAATCACCTGGGCCCAAGAAAGTATCTCTGACTGGACGCCTCCTGCGCCGGTCGATTTGATCTTTTCCAACGCCGCCTATCATTGGGTCCCCGATCATGACGCTCTCTTCCCGCGACTAATCTCGCATGTGAACGACGGCGGCGTTTTCGCGTTTCAGGTGCCGCGCAATTTCCATGCCCCCTCGCACAAGCTGCTATTTGAAACCGCAACGGAAGAGCCTTGGGCGGCGGCGCTGAAAGATGCGCGACCCTTTGCGCCCATGGACAGCATGGAAGCGCACTATGATCGGCTCACCCCCCATGTGCGCCATCTCGACATCTGGGAGACGACCTACGCGCATATTTTGGAAGGCGACGACGCAGTGTTTCATTGGGTCTCAGGAACAGCGCTAACGGCGTTTTTGCCAATACTTGCAAATGACCAAGAACGAGACGCCTTTTCAGAGCGTTACAAGGCCAAGCTGCGCAAAGCCTATCCCCGACGCGGCGGCGGCAAGACGGTGTTTCCGTTTCGGCGCTTGTTCGTGGTGGCAGTAAAGTGAGCGCGAATTAGTTCGCTAACATTGTGCCTTCGCGGCGCGGATCAACACCGCCGTCAAATCCATCCGCCGTCACGCGCACGCCCTGGCTGCCACTGTTGAGCTGTCTCACGTGCACCTCATGGCCCATGGCTTCAAGGACCGGCGCTAGCGCCTCGAGCGCCGTTCCCGCTTCAAGGTCCACCGCGCCGTTGCGGTTCGTGTGGTGCGGCATGTCGAGCGCTTGCTGCATGGTCATGTCCCAGTCGATGAGGCCGATGATGGATTGCGCCACATAAGCGGGGATGCGCGAGCCCCCGCCTGAGCCCAACAACGCAAAAACTTCGCCATTTTCGTCAAAAATGATTGTTGGCGCCATGGAACTACGCGGACGCTTGCCCGGTGCCGGAGCATTGGCCACAGGGCGGCCATCACGGTGCGGCTCATAGGAGAAGTCGGTGAGCTGATTGTTCAAAAAGAACCCGCCCACCATGAGGTGGCTTCCAAAAATGCTCTCAACGGAGGTAGTCATGGTGAGCGCATTGCCTTGACCATCGATGACGACAATATGGCTTGTGCCCGGAATGTCGGGGGAAAGATCCCTGGCGCGGGGTTCATATTGATCGCGCCAAGGGTTCCCAGCTTCGACGATGCCCATGGTGCGGCCCGGTTGAATGAGCGCGCGGCGGCCTGCGAGATAATCAGCGCTTAAAAGACCATCCACCGGCACGGTGACGAAATCACTATCGGCCAGGTACATGTCGCGATCGGCATAGGCAAGACGGCTTGCTTCGGAGATGAGGTGAACCGCGAGCGCCGAGCCGGGCTCCACAGTGCTCATGTCATAGGGCTCAAGGAGGCTGAGAATCACCTGCACGGTGACAGCCCCCGACGAGGGCGGCCCCATACCGCAGACACGATAGCCGCGATAGGAACTGCAAATGGGTGCGCGCCGCACCGGCGCATAACCGGCAAGATCATCCACCGTCATCACACCAGGGGTTGTTGGCGCATTTACAATCGCCGCGACAATTTCTTCTGCCAGCGGGCCTTCATACATTGCGCCCGCGCCTTCCCGGGCAATGAGCCGTAGGGTTTCCGCATAGGCCTCGTTGCGAAGCACCGTCCCTACAGCCAAGGCCTGGCCATCTTCATCGAAGAGATAGGCCCTCGTGTCCGGCATTTGCGGCGTCCAGGGTGCAATCCCAATAAGCTCATGCAGCCGCGGTGAAACTTCAAATCCGTTTTCAGCCAACTCAATGGCCGCGTCAAAGGCGTCCGCCCAGGGTCGCGCGCCAAATTCCCCATGGGCGTCGCTAAGCATCGCCATGACCCCGGGAACCCCCACCGCCTCGCCGGTGGCCACTAACTCAAAGAAGGATTTAGGCGAGCCATCTTCATTTACATATTGATCTGGGCGCATGGCGCGGGGCGCTGTTTCGCGCCCGTCAAAAGCTATGATCTCATCGCTTGCTGCATCATAGTAGAGCATGAAGGCGCCGCCGCCGATGCTTGATGATTGCGGCTCTACAAGCGAAAGCACCGCTTGGATCGCCACCACCGCATCGACAGCCGTGCCCCCTTGCGCCAGAGCGTCAAACCCGGCCTCAGTGGCGTGAGGGTTTGCTGTCACCACAACAAAGGGAGGGGATGGCTCAAGGCCGCTTTCGCTCTCATTGTTTGGTCCACATGAGCTGAGAAACAGCGCCGCGCCAACGAAGCAGATCGAGCAAAGTATTTTTGGTGAAGTTGTCATATGGCAAAGCATAAGCGAGCGGGGCAGCAAACCCAAGGCAGGTGGCACGCCCCCGCGCTTGGCAGCAACTGGTTTCCCAAGTTAGACTCGCGCCCATGATCAAACCTGGACCCCGCAACCTTATCACCGATGTGGACGGCATACTGGTGGGCAATGCTCATGATGATGTGGTGCGCTCTGGCACCACCGTGATTTTCCCAAAAAATCGTGCCGTGGCGGGCGGCGATGTGCGCGGCGGCGGCCCCGGCACCCGCGAAACCGATGCGCTGGATCCGGCCAACTTGGTGGATGCGGTGGACGCCATCGTGCTTTCAGGCGGTTCTGTATTTGGCCTTGATGCTGCCTCGGCCGTTGTGGCTGCTTTAGGAGCAAAGGGGCGCGGCTTTACTTTGGCGGGGGAAATGGCTTCTCCGGTGGTGCCCGCGGCGATCCTTTTTGATCTGGCAAACGGCGGCGATAAATCCTGGGGCGAGAGCCCGCCTTACCATCAGCTTGGGCGCAAAGCCCTTGATGCGGTGGGCCAGGATTTTTCCCTGGGCAATTTTGGCGCAGGATATGGTGCCATTGCCGGGGCCTATAAGGGCGGGCTCGGTTCAGCATCAGCGGTGACGCCGGAAGGTCTTCAAGTGGGGGCGCTTGTGGCGGCCAATCCATTGGGTTCGCCGGTTTTGCCCGGAAGCAATGCGCTTTGGCCCTGGGCGCTTGAGCAGGATGGCGAATTTGGCGGCGCGCGACCGGGGGTGGATGCGGGCGCGCCGGACCTCAGCCTTCCCTCTGATACAAAGTTTGGCAGCCCGCAAAGCGCTAACGCCAACACCACCATCGGCGTTGTTGCCACCAATGCAGACCTGACCCCTGCGGAAGCCAAGCGCATCGCCATGATGGCGCAAGATGGTTATGCGCGGAGTATCCGGCCCATTCACACGCCGTTCGATGGCGATACGGTTTTTGCCCTCGCGACCGGTAGCAAAGCCATAGGCGAGATGCGCGCATTTGATGTGGCCCAGATCGGCGCTCTGGCAGCGGACTGCATGGCCAGAGCCGTGGCACGGGCAGTTTATGCGGCCGAAACCCTTGGCGAAATGCGAAGCTATCGCGCGGTATTTGGGCTCTAGGGACGCCGCTTGCATTCGCGCAGTGTTTCGGGTTTATTCCGGCCTCTTTTCCGCGCATAGCGGCACGCACCCGTAGCTCAGCTGGATAGAGCACTAGACTACGAATCTAGGGGTCGGGCGTTCGAATCGCTCCGGGTGCACCATTCCCGTGCAAAAGTAAGTACCGGTTCGCCGGAGCGCTCCTGCGCCAAGGCAGCGCCCGCTAATGCAACTTCGGGGCCGGTAATTCTGATCTCAGAGTCACTCACATCCACGCGGGCTATCAACTGGTGG
>JAJFIK010000030.1 GCA_021775005.1 Rhodospirillales bacterium | reverse complement strand
GACAACGGCCGCGGCATCCCCATCGACCCGCACCCCAAAGACAAAAAGAAGTCCGCGCTGGAGGTGATCATGACCACACTCCACGCGGGCGGGAAGTTTAGCGGCAAAGCGTACGAGACATCCGGCGGGCTCAACGGCGTCGGCGTCTCTGTTGTGAACGCGCTATCTGAATTTCTTGATGTGGAAGTGGTGCGCGACCGCACGCTTTACACGCAGCGTTATGAACGCGGGCACGCCATGGGCAAGCTCAAAAAGGCCGGCAACGCCCCCAATCGGCGCGGCACTAAAATCTCCTTCCGCCCGGACGGTGAAATTTTTGGTCTGGGAGCCACATTCATTCCCAAACGGCTTTATCGCATGGCGCGCTCCAAGGCCTATCTCTTTGCTGGTGTGAAGCTCAATTGGAAATGCGCACCGGAGTTGATCCGCGACGCAGACCATGTGCCAGCCGAGGATGTCCTCCACTTTCCAAACGGTCTGGCGGATTTTCTTGAGGCCAGCGTAGAAGGTCGCACGCAAGTCACCTCCACAGCCTTTACCGGCGAAGTTAAAAAAGACGATGGGCCCGGCCGCGTGGAATGGGCCGTCACCTGGATCGGCGATGGGGATGCCTTTGTTCATTCCTATTGCAACACCGTGCCCACTCCCGATGGCGGCACCCATGAGCAAGGCTTGCGCGGCGCGCTCACCAAAGGGCTGCGTTCCTATGGCGAATTAGCCGGCAATAAAAAGGCCGCGCAAATAACGCCAGACGATGTCATGGGCACCTGCGGCGCGCTGCTTTCGATTTTCCTTCGTGACCCGGAGTTTCAAGGGCAGACCAAAGACCGCCTGGCCAATTCAGAAGCCTTGCGCCTTGTTGAAAACGCCGTGCGCGATCACTTTGAAACCTGGCTCGCGGGCGACCCACGCAACGCAGACAAATTGCTTACCTGGACCATTGATCGCGCCGAGGAACGTCAAAAACGCAAACTCGACAAGGAAGTGGCGCGCCAGGCTGCCACCCGCAAATTGCGCCTGCCAGGTAAGCTCGCCGACTGTTCGCAGAAGGATCGTCTTGGTACGGAAATCTTTCTTGTAGAAGGGGACAGTGCCGGGGGCTCTGCCAAACAGGCGCGCAGCCGCGCGACGCAGGCGATCCTTCCCTTGCGCGGCAAAATTCTCAATGTGGCAAGCGCGGGCGCCGGTAAGCTGCAGCAAAATCAGGAGCTTTCGGACCTCATACAGGCCCTTGGCATCGGTTTGCGCGAAAAATACGTGGAAGACGATTTGCGCTACGACAAAGTCATCATCATGACCGACGCCGATGTGGACGGCGCGCATATTGCCTCGCTGCTGATCACCTTCTTCTATCGCGAGGTGCCGGGGCTTATCCGCGACGGGCATCTTTATCTCGCCATGCCGCCGCTCTATCGCCTCCACAATGGCGGCAAAACTTTTTATGCCCGCGATGAGGCCCACCGCGACGAGCTGATCGCCAAGGAATTCAAGGCGGGCGCAAAGGTGGAGATCAGCCGCTTTAAAGGCCTTGGAGAAATGATGCCCGCGCAGCTCAAAGAAACCACCATGGTGGTAGGCAAGCGCACTTTGTTGAAGGTTGAAATTCCCGATGGGGAGGAAGCTGAAACCGCCGGCCTTGTGGAAAGCCTCATGGGCAAGAAAGCCGAGCTGCGCTTTCAGTTCATTCAGGAAAATGCAGAGTTCGTAGACGACGCTGCGCTTTAACTCAGGGAATCCTGCAACCTGGCAAATAGGGGTCCAACATTATCTTCCACGCAAAACTGATCAATTAGCTCACGCGACGTCCTTTCGCGAGCGTCAATTCCTGCGTCTGCCATCGTTAGAAATTCTTGTCGTGCAACCTCGTTTCCAACTCCATTCTGTCGCCGTGCGATAAAGAACATTTCCTCAACCTCGCTGCTCCACTCCTCCGAAAAGGCACCATCGCACAAAAATCTTATTCCGAGCAATGTGCCTGACCGTTTAGCGCGCTGCTCACTATCGGATAGACTATCGAGCGGTACTGCTTCTGCATGAAAGACGAAATCGCCTGATGAAATTTCAACATCTATAGCTTGCGCGGTTTCTTCACTCTGATTGCAAGATGCACCAATCGCTGCAACAATAAGCACCTGCCCTAGCCTAAGTATGTTCAATATTTTCTTCCTGTCGGCTAATGGTCGTTAGCAGTCTCATCTGGTTCCGGCTCCGGGTCAGCCCGCTCGCAAATCACTTCAGCAAAGCCGCTACAGCTTCGCCCCCGGCAGGTGGAGCGATTGCCAATGCGCGTGGTGGGCGTCGCGGCATCTGGCCCGCGATAACTTTGAACCCCCTCAAAGCCTTCGCGCTGGCAAAACAAAAGCGCCGGCATGATGCCGCAATCGATCTGGTCATAGCGGCAAAAGTCGAGCCGATGGCGACCATAAGTGGGGTCTTCAAAGCTGCTGGTTTCAGCTAGCGCCACGGGTCCGCTGAGCAAGAACAAAATGGCCGCGCCAGTAATTATGGCGATTGATCGATCTATACGCATAACAAATCCTTCAAAGCCCCGGCGCATTACTTAGCGCATCTTTTCTGCGGAAAGAAGGCAAAGGGACGTGAACCCTATCATTTGCTGCTTCGCACAACCGGCTCTCGCAGTTGCGAATGTGCTCATTTTGCAACCAAATTCTTGCCCCGACCGCTTGCAACCTCAGCCTGATCATATTTCAATAGCCAACTACAAGTAATTTGTGTGCTGGAGATTTGGGAGGGGGTCGCCATGACGCGATTATTTGCAATAATTTTTTGTCTCACACTTTTGGCTGGCTGCGGCGCGATCCGTGATCATGGCGCTGTCGATTACCGCCGTGCCGAAATTGCCCCGGTGGCGAGTAATACGGACGGGGTTGTTCAGCCCGGCGAACATCATCTCTATGCGGACCTGCGCCGCATGAACGAATCCGATGCATCAGGTGCCTACGGTATCTCTGAAGACGACAGCATTACCATTCGGCTCGGCCATGCCTATTTTGAGGACTTTCCCGAACTTCCATTTGCGCCATCGAGAATATTTTCAGATCAATCCGTTTTCACTCGCCGCGGCGAGATCGCGATTTTGATTAATGCGTTTGAATATATTGAAGAAAGCACTGATGAGACACGGCTGGACTGGACACCAAATTCATTTGAGGATGCCCATGTCATCTACTATTCCGACGATGTCGAAAATAACCAGCACGCCAACTTCAACAACATGCCGATCTATGGCCCGGTTGAATACAATGGCGGGCCCATCGCCATCGACATTTTTATGATCGAGATTGATCAAGTCAGCCCCCAATTTCAAAGCATCCTAAAAACCCTTGCGGAGCAAGGGGCGAGGCTTGGGGGGCCGTCAGCAGAAGCGCTTTCCATCTTGAATTCGCTCGGAACTTCGCTTCTCAGCGGCAACCAAGACGACATCTTTTTTCGCTACACCCTTATTCTCGATCCAGGCCAAAATAATACATACCTGCCAATTCCGCGCATTGAGGAAGGGCGTTATGCGTTCATTCGGCAACAGAACAGGGACACCTCGGTAAACTGGCCGGTGCTAAGCGTCGACCACAATACTGGCGTGCTATACTGGTTGCCAAGCAGCTACGTGAGAGGACGTCAACCCATCGAAAGTACCGACGATGATATCCCGTGCGACTGTGAACGGCGCGATAATTACGAGTATGCCGACAGCACTTATATCACTCTGACTGTCTCTGGCGGGGAGTCCACAAATGTTGACCTCGGCCTCCGCCCCTTTAGCCAATTGCGCCAAGCCATCCGCGACGATGCAGCAAAGAATGAGGCGTCAATTGCTGGTATATTGGAAGAGGTTGTCGCTGCTGTAAGTCGAGAACTCGGCGAGCGCAACTTTGATCGCCACCGGAATCTCTGGGCCCAAACCGAAAGAGCGGCGCTCGGGTGGGCCCGCATCCGTGCCGCCAACCAATCCTCCACTGAGGCAACGGCAGATTCCGTATCGGATGCGGAGGTTGTCGAGGCCCAACGAGCCTTTGCTGAGAACGCTCTTGAGTTTCATCAGTCCTTTGTGAATGTCCTTGGTGAACGAGACGCGACTAATGATGATGACAAAAAAGATGCCCTTATGAGCCAACAAGATATCAATCGATTGATGGTTCGCATCCGGCGGCTATTGGTTGTTGATCCCGCCCTAACCGCGGGCGTGAACCAGAGCTCATTTGAGAGCAGTGGGAGCTACAACACATTCGATGGATTCTATCGGGCCATTGAGCGCGGGGCCTGCACGCGCATCGCCTTGGCCGGGGCTGACAGGTGCAATTTACCAACAACCCCTTGAACTAACTGAGGAATTTACACCGCCCCTGGCCCCCGCATTGACTTTGGGCGAACAATCCATATGTTGCGCCGCAGTAGGAGCCCGTCGCGATGGGCGCGGCGGCAGGGGATGAAGCGCATCCCCGTAGGATCAAACGGCAAGATCCTGCGGCGCGGGTGCACCGAAACGGCAGAAGGCTGCCAGTTTTCGACATTCATTTTCATGCAACGAACGCCGAAACTATAAACGCGAGAACAAATGACATTTGAAGAACTCGGCCTGGGCCCGAAGGTCCTGCAAGCCGTGGCTGATGCGGGCTATACAACCCCCACGCCAATCCAAGAACAAGCTATCCCCCATGTACTGGCACGCAAAGACGTTCTGGGCATTGCCCAAACCGGCACGGGCAAGACCGCCAGCTTTACGCTACCGATGATCGAATTGCTCGGCCAGGGTCGCGCCAAGGCACGCATGCCGCGCACACTGATCCTTACGCCCACGCGAGAGCTTGCGGCGCAGATCGCTGAAAACTTTGTGACCTATGGCAAATATCACAAGCTCACTATGGCGCTGCTTATTGGCGGGGTTTCATTTGATGAGCAGAACAAGAAGCTTGATCGCGGTGTGGACGTGCTGATTGCCACGCCGGGCCGTTTACTTGACCAATTCGAGCGCGGGCGCATTTTGCTGTCGGGCATCGAAGTTTTCGTCGTCGACGAAGCGGATCGCATGCTCGACATGGGCTTCATTCCCGACCTTGAGAAGATCTTTAAAATGCTGCCTTTCACGCGGCAGACGCTGTTCTTCTCCGCGACCATGCCGGCTGAAATTCAGCGCCTGACGGAGAGCTATTTGTTTGCTCCCGCCCGCATTGAAGTGGCGCGTCAAGCGACCACCGCTGAAAGCATTGCGCAGGAAGTCATTCACTGCGAGCGGACGGACAAGCGGGCTGCATTGCGCGCCATCCTTGAAACCCAAGAGATCAAGAACGCGATAATTTTCTGCAACCGCAAACGCGATGTGGACATCTTGGAGCGCTCATTGCGCAAGCATGGATATTCTACGGCCGCGCTGCATGGTGATCTGGATCAGGGCACCCGAACCAAGACCCTTGAGCGGTTTAAATCCGGCGAGGTGCGTTTGCTTGTTGCCAGCGACGTCGCGGCGCGCGGCTTGGATATTCCTGCCGTAAGCCACATCTTTAATTTCGACGTACCAGGGCACCCCGAAGATTATGTGCACCGCATTGGCCGTACCGGACGTGCGGGGCTTTCAGGCCACGCCTATACCATTGTCGCACCGGATGACCGTAAGTCGCTGAAGGCTGTGGAAGCGTTATTGAAGAAACCCATTCCGGTCATCAAAATTGACGGCCTTAAAGCTGCGCCTGCAGAAAGCACCCCGGCCCCTGCCGAGGCCGAAAAGCCCGCGCGTGCTCGTCGCCGTGGTGGACGCGGGCGCACTCGCCGCGCAAGTACCGACACCGTAACGGATGAAAAAGCAGAAACGCCGACAGTAGAAGCTCCCGCAGCGCCGGTAGAAACCGCGCCCCTTGCGGACACGCCGGATGCGGCAACAGTTGCGCCCGACACCATTGAAAAGACACCGGACGAAACCAAGCCACGCCGCCGGGGTCGCCGGGGTGGCCGCGGCCGTCGCCGTTCAAGTGGCGGGCAAGCTGCCAAAACGGAAACCGCCGCTGGTGACACAACCCCAACTGAGGCGGCAACGGACGCGCCAAAAACTGACCACAAGCCAGCGCCCAAGCCGGAAGCCAAAGCGGAACCCAAGCAAGAAACTGAACGCAAAGCCGGTAGTCGCCAACCCCGTGCGCGCGGTGGGCGCAATCGTGATGGGAATCGCGACGAAAAGCGCGATAACAAGCGCGGCGGCAACAAAGAACCGGAAAAGGTGAAGCCCTCTGTGGATGAGCTGCCGGCGTTCTTGTTTCGCTCAATCGATTAGCTTCATATTTCCGCCTCGGTCTTGGCAGATACTGCCAGACTGGGGCACAATCTCGGGCGGGGCCATCGATCCGGGAGTTGTTTATGAATCGCATCACCATATCATCTGCCATTATCGGCGCGCTGACGTTTGTTGCGGTGAGCAGTTTTGCTGCTGTGCCACCGGAAGTCGCCGCACGTCTGGGCCAGGACTTAACCCCCGTCGGTGCTGAACGCGCCGGCAACGCCGATGGCAGCATCCCCCCATGGACCGGCGGACTGCAAACACCGCCGCCGGGATATGAAGTCGGCATGCATCATGTGGATCCCTATGGGGACGAGCAACCGCTTTTCACCATCAACGCGCAGAACCAAGAGCAATATGCCGACCGTATTTCCGGCGTCAGTCGTGCCATGTTGCGGCAATGGCCTGATAGTTATGAGATGAACGTCTACCCATCGCACCGCAGCTGCGCGACGCCATCATGGGTTTACGACTCCGTGCGCAACAACGCTGTGGTGGGTGAGCTTGCCGATGATGGCAATGGTGTATTGCACGCCATTCACGGTCAGCCCTTCCCCATTCCTTCTGGCGGCCTGGAGCTGATCTGGAACCACATGCTGAATTATTTGCCGCACAAGATTACGCGGCAGTTTGCGGCGGCCATCCCCACGCGCGGCGGCAGCTTTGTTCCATACATCGCGCAAGACGATGCAGTGATCAATTGGACCGACCCCAATGCCACCTCCGCGGAAGACCTAAACAACATCTCCGCGCTCTACATTCTTCATACCATCGCGCCGAGCCGTGTGGCGGGAAATGTCATCCTGGTTCATGAAAGCCTCAATATGGCCAATGGCTCACGCCAAGCCTGGTCCTATTCTCCCGGCAGTCGCCGGGTGCGCCGCGCCCCCGACATTGCTTATGACAATCCCGGAACCAATTCAGACGGCATGGGTACCGCCGACAGCTTTGGCGGTTATAACGGCGCGCCTGATCGTTATGACTGGCGCGTGGTGGAAAAGCGCGAAGCCTATATTCCCTACAATAATTACCGCTTGGGATCACCAGACCTGGAATACCGCGACATCGTTCAGACGCCACACATTGACCCCGATCTTGTACGCCATGAGCTTCATCGCGTTTGGGTTTTGGAGGCCTCGTTGCGCCCCAATACGCGTCATGTTTATGCCCGCCGCGTGTTCTATATCGACGAGGATTCAACCGGCATTGTGCAGGCTGAGATTTATGACAGCCGTGGCGAAATTTGGCGCCTGCAAGAAGGCTATCCCACTGTTGCCTATGAAGTGCCTGCGTGCGTCGGTGTCGCCGGGATCTCTTATGATTTGAACAACGGGCGCTACATCATTGGCGGCATGCTCAATCAAGAAGGCCCTATTAATTTCTTCGCTGAAGATCTTGACGCGGAGCGCTACACCCCCGCCGCTATCCGGCAAATGGGAACACGGTAGGCAATTTTGTTGTTATCCCGGAGCGGACAATTGTCCGAATCCGGGATCTTGCGGCCCGATCAAAGGATGGAGATTCCGGGCTCAACGCAATGCGCTACCCCGGAATGACGCGAATGGGAACGTTCTAGCGTTTGGCTTGCGCTTCAAACGCGGCGCGCTTTTTCTCGTTATAGGGCGGATGGATTTGCTCCGCGAGCAAGTCCTTGCCCATGAAACGGCCAGCCTGGGTGTAAACGGATTTCGCATGGCTCAATTCGCGGAAGCCTTCGACGCCATGGTAACTCCCCATCCCGGCCGGGCCGATGCCGCCGAACGGCATGTCGTGCTGGCTTACATGAAACACCACATCGTTCACCGTTGCGCCGCCTGACGTGGTCATTCTCAAGACCTTGTCCTGCTCGGCCTGATCAGTGCCGAAATAATAGAGCCCCAATGGGCGATCATTGCCATTGATGTAGTCAATAGCCTCGTCGGTGGACTTGACACCTTTCACCGGCAATAGCGGGCCGAAAATCTCTTCCTGCATGATCTTCATGTCATCAGTGGCATTGAGCACCAATGTGGGCGGGATCTTGCGATGGGGCTGCTGACTGAAATCTTCATTCGCCGGATTGATCTCAACCACTTCTGCGCCTTTGGCCTTGGCATCCTCCACATAGCTTTGCAGCCGGTCGTAGTGGCGTTGGTTGATAATCGAGGTGTAGTCGGGATTATCGCGGAGGGTCGGATACATTTTTCCAATGGTAGCTGTTGCCGCATCCACAAAACCTTTCACGTCGCCTTCGGGCACCATGACATAGTCCGGGGCGAGGCAAATCTGCCCGGCATTCAATGTTTTACCCATCATCACGCGGCTTGCAGCCAACTCCATGTCGGCGCTCGCACCCAAGACCACCGGTGATTTACCGCCAAGCTCAAGCGTCAGCGGCACCAAGTTTTCAGCGGCCGCGCGCATTACATGGCGCGCCACGCTGGTGGCACCCGTAAAGATCAAGTGATCAAGGGGCAGTTTTGAGAATGCCTCACCCACTTCGGGGCCGCCTTGGATAACGGCAACTTCATCTTCATCAAACGCGGTACGCAGCATACGCTCCATCAACTCCGATGTACGCGGCGAATATTCAGACGGCTTGATAAGCACGCGATTGCCCGCGGCAATGGCACCAGCCAAGGGGTTGAATGCCAGATTCACGGGGAAATTCCATGGTGCGATAATGCCCACTACACCCTTTGGCTGGTACTGGATTTCTGCCTTTGCGCCAAACAGCTTCAACATGGGAATGCCAATACCGCGCGGGCTGGATTTCATCCATTTGCGCAGGTGAGATTTGCAGTGCTTTGCAGCCGCGATTGAATCTGCCACATCGGAAAGCAGCGTTTGATCGTTGGAGCGGTGGCCGAAGTCCTTTGAAATCGTCTCGGCAATTTCGTCTTTGAAATCCACCAGCAGTCCAATCAGCCGGTCGAGACGCTCTATACGCCATTCATAGCTCGGCGGACCTTGCTTGATGTGTGCCGCGCGCTGCTTTGCCAGCAACTCATTCATACGGGATAAAGCCGCCGGGGAATCTTTGCTTTCGTCGAACTCTTCAGCCATGTCTCAGCTCCTCATGCCCGGCAGAACGCCGTTGGAATATGCATAGTATGATGTGACCGCGACCTCAAGGGAATGGGCAAGATTGCGGGACGCCTTGGCTGTGAACGCGCAAGGCCGCAAGCTTTCCCCTGGGGCAGTCTAGACAGACCTGCGCGCACCGATATGCTCCCGCCCTAAAGGGAGCCCCACCATGGCCTATGACAATATCAAGTTTACGGTTGAGAGCGGTGTTGCAACGCTGACTTTCAATCGCCCACAAGCACTCAACGCGTTCAACCCCGGTTTGATCGCCGACACACGCGCCGCCGTGGCCGAAGTCGCAAGCGATGACAGCATCAGGGTGCTTGTGCTCACGGGCGAAGGCCGCGCATTTTCATCCGGTGCAGATCTCGCCGAAGGCTTCAAGGCCCCGGACGGCAGCAGCGTCGGAGACGGCGTCGCCCATTCCATGGAAGTGGGCTTCAACCCCATGGCGCGAGAAATTGCAGGGCTAAACAAACCTGTCCTGTCTGCAGTGAATGGCGTCACCGCCGGTGGCGGCGTCGGCGTTGCCCTGGCGGCGGATATCGTGGTCGCGGGGAAGTCCGCCTACTTTGTGCAAGTGTTCGGACCCCAGCTTGGCCTTGTGCCTGACGTGGGATGCACCTGGTACTACCCGCGCCTTGTGGGACGCGCACGGGCGCGGGCATTGGCATTGCTGGGCGAACGGGTTTACGCCGAACAAGCCGAAGAATGGGGGCTCATTTGGAGGGCGGTTGAAGATGATCAACTGATGAGCGCCACCATGGAAATCGCGGCAAAACTCGCCGCCGGCCCCACAAAAGCCTTTGGCCGCATCAAGAACATTCTGGATGCGTCAGAGACCAACGGTTTCTCTAGCCAACTTGATTTGGAGCGCGACTATCAACGAGAGCTTGGGGACACAGAAGATTTTGTCGAAGGCGTCACGGCCTTCCTGACCAAGCGCCCCCCGCAGTTCAAAGGAAAGTAAGTCATGTCATTTGAAAAGTTGAAACTGGACATCGCTGACGGCATCGCGGTGTTGACCCTTAACGACCCCAAGGCGCTCAACGCGGTCTCCGTGCAGATGATTGCGGAACTCAACACCGCCATTGAACAGGTGGAAGACCCTGCCAGCGGCGCGCGGGTGCTGGTGATCACCGGCGAAGGACGCGGCTTTTCGGCGGGCGCCAATTTGTCCGATACCTCAAACAGCGATAGCGCCAGCGAACGGCTCAAGCGCGATGATCGCGACATGGGGCTGGTGCTAGAGAAGCACTACCACCCATTTTTCCTCAAACTGCGCGACTTGCGCATGCCGCTGGTCACTGCCGTCAACGGTGTGGCGGCTGGCGTTGGCATGAGCATCGCCATTTCCGGCGACATTGTTCTGGCCGCGCGCTCTTCATACTTCCTGCAAGCCTTCACGCGCATTGGGCTCGTCCCCGATGGCGGCTCTACTTACATGCTGCCGCGCCTGATCGGCACCCGCCGCGCCATGGAGCTTTCCCTTTTGGCGGAGAAGCTCCCCGCAGAGACGGCACTTGAATGGGGCCTTATCACCCGCGTTATGAAAGACGATGAGTTGATGGCAGAGGCAAACACCGTTGCCGCCAAGCTGGCCGCAGGTCCCACTCAAGCTTACCGCATGGCGCGGGCGCTCTATTGGCAGACATGGGATAACTCGTACGAGGACCAGCTTCACGCAGAGCGCATGGCCCAGCGTGAGGCGGGAAACTCCAAAGATGCTGTGGAAGGCGTGTTGGCGTTTCTTGAAAAACGCACGGCGAACTTCAAAGGTGAGTAATTTTCCATAATGTCATCCCGGGTTCAAGCTATGCTTGCCCCGGGATGACATAGGCTTTCACTATTTAGCAGCGATGGCGGCATCAATGGCGGCCATCGCCCATACTTTCAGATCGTCAGGATCGTCAAAGCAAAGCTCAGGCATCAGCCGAAGAGATATGATTTTTCGCGGGTCACCCTTGGCCGTATAGGTGAAGGGCTCCAATTTGCGCTCGTCATAAGCGTCAATATTGTTGGGGCCGACTTTGAGGTAGATCGTCTCCGCCACTACCAGCGCGAACATGAGCCGCCCTTTGGGGGTGTCCTTGAACACGCCAGCGCCGCCAAACATGCGCCGCACGGTCACCGGCGCAACGGGCTCAAACAATTCCTCCAGATATTCTTTGAATTGCGGAGAGATCGCCATCAGCCGCGAGACGCCGCCGGGGTGATGGACACGCTCTCGCCGCAACCGCAGGCGTCGGTTTGGTTTGGGTTCTCAAAGATAAATTTCGCTGACAGCTTGTCGATCTTGTAATCGAGCGTCGAGCCGAGCAGGAACAAAACCGCCGCGGGATCAATCAGGATCGTCACGCCCTTGTCTTCCACCACCTCATCAATGGGGCCCTTCTCGGTGGCGTAATCCATAGTGTATTCCATGCCCGCGCAGCCGCCATTGGTGACCCCCACCTTCACCGCAATGATGTTGGTCTTGGCGGTCTCCATGATCTCCTTGACGCGCGAAGCAGCAGCGTCGGTCAGCGAGATTACTTTGGGTCTGGGTCGTGCAGTTACCATGGTCTATTCCAAATGGGTCTAAAACATATTCAGTTCAAGTTTCGCTTCGTCCGACATGCGGCTTGGGTCCCACGGGGGTTCAAATGTCAGGTTCACCGTCACGTCGCGAATGCCGGGAACCGAGCGTACCGCATTTTCCACCCAGCCGGGCATTTCCCCTGCCACCGGGCAGCCAGGCGCGGTGAGCGTCATATCCACGGTGATATCCATGTCATCAGACACATCCACGCGGTAAATGAGCCCCAGCTCATAAATGTCCACCGGGATTTCCGGATCATAGACGGTCTTGATCGCCGCCACGAGCTGATCGGTCAGCTGATCCAGTTTTTCCTGAGGTAGTGCTGACATCTTATGTCCTCAACTCAAAAACGTGCGCGCGTGATGCAGCGCTTCAACAAGCCGGTCCACATCTTGCCGCGTGTTGTACATGGCAAAGCTTGCCCGCGCCGTGGAGTGAACACCCAAATAATCCATGAGCGGCTCAGCGCAATGCTGCCCGGCCCGCACCGCCACGCCGGAGCGGTCAATGATGGTCGCCACATCATGGGCATGGGCGCCCTCCATGGCGAAGGAGATAATGCTGCCTTTGTCTGGAGCCGTGCCGAAAATGCGCACCCAATTCAGGCCCGTCAGTGCATCGGTGGCGTAATCACGCAAACTGGTTTCATGGGCCATGATCGCCTCATGCCCCACGCTTTGCACATAGTCGATGGCGGCCTTGAGCCCAATGGCCTCCAAGATCGCCGGGGTGCCCGCCTCAAATTTCGCGGGTGCCTCGCCATAGGTGACGTCGTCGCGCGTGACTGTAGCGATCATCTCGCCGCCGCCACGATAGGGGCGCATGGCGTCAAGATGCGCACGTTTGGCATAGAGAACGCCGATACCCGTTGGGCCATAGAGCTTGTGCCCTGTGAAGACGTAGAAGTCCGCATCGATATCCTGCATGTCCACCGGGCCATGAACCGCCGCCTGACTGCCGTCAAAGAGCACTGGAATACCGCGCGCGTGAGCGATGCGGGTAATGTCCTTCGCGGGGCTGCGGCTGCCAAGCACATTGGACATATGGGTGACGGCGACAAGTTTCGTGCGCTCCGTCAGTGCCGCCTCAAACGCTGCCAGATCAAAGCCACCATCATCGCGAAGCCCCACCCACTTGAGCACCGCCCCTTGGCGCTCCCGCAGGAAGTGCCAGGGCACAATGTTGGAATGATGCTCCATGATGCTGAGCACAATTTCATCACCCTCATGCACCCGTTCGCTGGCAAACGACTGCGCCACAAGATTGATGGCGTCGGTGGCGTTGGCGGTGAAGATCACCTCGGAACGGTCGCCCGCATTGATGAACTTGGCCACTGTGTCGCGCGCCGCTTCATACTTAGTCGTCGTCTCATTTGCCATGTAGTGCAGCCCGCGATGGACATTGGCATATTCGGTTTCCATGGCGATGCGCATGGCGTCAATTACCGCGCGCGGTTTTTGTGCTGAGGCTGCGCTGTCCAGATAGACAAAAGGTTTGCCGTGAACCTGTTGGCTCAGGATGGGAAAGTCAGCGCGGATTTTGTCGACGTCATAACTCATGCGGCCACCTCCCTTATTCCTGCATGGCTCGCAAGCCAAGCGGTGACATGGGCTTCAAGCGCCGCGCGAATGGCATCATCTTTCACTTCCGCCATCACTTCAGAAATGAAACTGTGGATCAGCAGCCCGCGCGCAGTGGCTTCATCAATGCCCCGTGCCCGCAAGTAAAACAGATGATCTTCGTTGATCTGCCCTGTGGTCGCCCCGTGGGAGCATTTGACGTCATCGGCGTAAATCTCAAGCTCAGGCTTGGTGTCGATCTCAGCCTTGGGCGAAAGCAACAACGTTTTGTTGAGTTGATGGCCGTCGGTCTTCTGCGCATCCTTGGCCACAACAATTTTGCCTTGGAAAACGCCGCGCGCTTCATCGGTGATGACACCCTTGAAGACCTCGCGGGACGTACAGCGCGGTACTGCGTGATTAATGCGCGTCGTCACGTCCGCATGTTGTTTACTGCTCAGCAAATAAGTGCCGCTGATGCGCGCTTCCGCGCCCTCACCCTGGAACTCGATATGGCTTTCCTGGCGCGCCAGTTCCCCGCCGGTGGTCACGATGAACCCGTCATAAAGCGCATCGCGGCCAATACCCACCAGATCCGTCGCCAAATGAACGCTTGAAGCGCCTGCGTCTTGCAAGCGGATATGCGTCAGCTTGGCATTGTCACCCACCAAGATTTCGGAAGTCTGTTGAACCTGTTGCGCGTCCGTGCTGCCACTATGCGCTTCAATGATGGTCGCCTCTGCGCCCTCTTCCATCACGATCAGATTGCGCACGAGCTGGCGACCGGCTTGGCCTTCATGAACGATCACAATGGGTTCTGCCAATGCGGTGCCTTTGACAATGCGGATCGCCGCGCCGTCCCGCATTAGTGCTGTATTCAGCGCGAGCATGGGATGGCCTTCGGGCCGCGGCGCTGAACCCAGCGCCTTGCGAACCCAGTCAACCTGGCCAACCAAGGCTTGGGAGAGGCTCACCACTTCCACACCCTTGGGCATGGCGTCCGCACTTTCAAAGAAGCCATTTGTAAGGTGAATGCGTGGGCCTTTGATTGCAGCAAGGGGATCAGCCCCCTCGCCTTTGGCGATCACAGCCAATGGTAGATCAGACCCCAGCACGCGGCGGAGGTCAGTGTATTTCCAGTCTTCCAAGCGCCGCTGGGGCAAGCCCTTTTCGCGAAACACATTGATGGCATCCCGGCGCGTATCCGCCAGCCATTCGCCGGGCAGGTCATTCGCTGCGGCGTCAAACGCATCAAGCCAGCTTTGTTCAGGGGCTCTATTCAATTCTTTGGGGCTCATGCGGCATCCTTGACGAAGGCGTCATAGCCCTTGGCTTCCAGCTCCAACGCCAATTCCTTGCCGCCTGATTTGATAATGCGGCCGCCGGCCAGAATATGCACAAAGTCCGGCACGATATGATCAAGCAAGCGCTGGTAGTGGGTAATGATGAGGAAGGAGCGATCCGCCGCCCGCAAGCGATTGACGCCTTGCGCCACCACTTTCAGGGCATCGATGTCGAGGCCTGAATCTGTTTCATCAAGGATCGCCATTTTCGGTTCAAACAGGCTCATCTGCAGCACTTCGGCGCGCTTCTTCTCGCCGCCGGAAAAACCAACATTCAATGGCCGCTTCAGCATGTCTTCGGAAATGTCGAGCTCTTTGGCTTTGGTGCGCACGAGCCGTAGAAAATCAGCGGCGTTTAATTCCTCTTCGCCGCGCGCGCCGCGCTGCGCATTGAGCGCCGTGCGTAGGAACATCATGGTAGTGACGCCGGGAATTTCTACCGGGTACTGCAGCGCCAGGAACATGCCCTTGGCGACGCGCTCCTCCGGCATCAGGTCGAGCAGATCAGCATCTTGATAAGTCACGGAGCCAGCGGTCACCTCATAACCAGGTCGCCCGGCAAGGGTGTAGCTCAGCGTCGACTTGCCGGAACCATTGGGGCCCATGATGGCATGCACTTCGCCCGCGCCGATATTCAGCGTCAGGCCGTTGATGATGTCTTTGTCGTCCACGCGGACGTGGAGGTCATTTATGTTGAGCATGTCTAACCGACACTCCCTTCAAGTGAGATGCTCACGAGCTTCTGCGCTTCCACGGCAAATTCCATGGGCAGTTGCTGCATGACATCGCGGACAAAGCCATTGACGATGAGCGCCACCGCTTCCTCTTCGCCAATGCCCCGCGCGCGCGCGTAGAAAAGCTGATCTTCAGAAATTTTTGAGGTGGTGGCTTCGTGTTCCACCGTCGCGGTGGGGTTGCGGCTCTCGATATACGGCACCGTATGGGCGCCGCAGTCCCCGCCAATGAGCAGCGAATCGCACTGGGTATAGTTCCGCGCACCATCAGCCTTGGGATGCATGGACACCAGCCCGCGATAGGTGCTGTTGGATTTCCCCGCAGATATGCCCTTGGCGATCACGCGCGAGGTCGTGCCCTTACCCAAATGGATCATCTTTGTGCCGGTGTCGGCCTGTTGGTAGTTATTGGTGATGGCAATGGAGTAAAACTCGCCCACGGAATTATCCCCCATAAGCACGCATGAGGGATACTTCCAGGTAATGGCCGAGCCGGTTTCAACTTGCGTCCAGGAAATTTTGGAGCGCGCACCACGGCACGCCCCGCGTTTGGTGACAAAGTTATAGATGCCGCCGCGCCCTTCAGCGTCGCCGGGATACCAATTCTGCACGGTGGAGTATTTGATCTCTGCATCATCCAGCGTGACAAGCTCCACCACGGCCGCATGAAGTTGATGCTCTGACCGCATGGGCGCTGTACAACCCTCCAGGTAGCTCACATAGCTTCCCTCTTCGGCAATAATCAGTGTGCGCTCAAACTGGCCTGTTTCTGCTTCATTGATGCGGAAATAGGTCGAAAGCTCCATAGGGCAGCGCACACCCTTGGGGATGAACACAAATGAACCGTCAGAGAACACGGCTGAGTTCAGCGTGGCGTAGTAATTGTCCGTGATTGGAACGACTGAGCCGAGATACTTTTTTACCAGCTCTGGATGGTTCTGTACTGCCTCAGAAATGGGGCAGAAGATCACGCCAGATTCCGCCAGCTTCGCCTTGAAGGTCGTGACCACCGACACAGAGTCGAACACCGCATCAACAGCGACGTTGGCCAGTAGTTTTTGCTCCTGCAAAGGAATGCCAAGCTTTTTGTATGTCTCAAGCAGGTCGGGATCGACGTCGTCCAGGCTGTCGAGCTTCTTCTTTTGCTTGGGTTCCGAGTAATAGTAAGCGTTCTGAAAATCGATCTTGGGGTAATGGACCTTGGCCCAGGTGGGCTCCTCCATTTCCTTCCAGCGACGGAACGCCTTCAGGCGCCACTCAAGCATCCATTCTGGTTCACTCTTTTTGGCCGAAATGAAACGCACGGTATCTTCCGACAGGCCCTTAGCGGCCTTCTCAGACTCAATGTCAGTGACAAAACCGTATTTGTATTTGTCACTGAGTTGACGTTCAACTTCTGGCGCTTGTTGCTCGGCCATGGGTTAGAAGCCCTTCATCTGATCGATGTGGCCATTCCAAACTTCCAGGAACCGTTCAACGTCGGTTTCTTCGCTGCGCCAACCAAGGCTCACGCGCAAGGCGGCATTGCGTTCTGCATCGCAGGCCCCCATGGCGGAAAGAACATAGTTCTGGGCAACCTTGCCTGATGAACAAGCTGAGCCCGTGCTCACTTCTATCCCTGCAAGATCTAAAAACATCAGTGCCGTTTCAGCGCTCACACCGGGCGCTGCAAAACAACACGTATTGGGCAGGCGCGCGGTGCCTTCGCCAAAAATGCGAATGTCATTGGCGCTTTGACGCAATTCCGTTTCAAGCCGATCGCGCACCCTGGCAAGGTTTGCGTATGTCGCAAGGTGCTCAACTGCAACTTCGGCCGCTTTGCCAAAGCCCGCCACCCCGGCGACATTTTCTGTGCCCGAGCGACGACCCATTTCCTGACCCCCGCCAGCGATACGCGGTGAAATGGCCACGCCTTCGCGTACGATCAGCGCGCCAACCCCTTGGGGGCCACCAATTTTGTGCGACGATAGCGCCAGGGTATCCGCCCCCAGCAGCATCGCATCCACGGGAACTTTGCCCGCCGCCTGAACCGCATCGCAGTGGAGCAAGCCTATTTTGCGGTCTCGGATCATTTGTCCGATTTCCTGCACCGGCTGCAACACGCCGGTTTCATTATTGGCGAGCATGACACAAACAAACGCGGTCTTGCCGTCTGCGGCCAAGCGGTCAAAGACTTTTTCCGCCGCTTTCAGGTCAACCATGCCATCAAGGGTGACGGGCAACTCCGTTATCGGCTTACCAGACATGGACGCGCTGGCGCGCACCGCCGGGTGTTCAATCACGGTCATAACGATTTCATCAAGGCTATTCGCAGGCGCTACCCCGTTGATGGCAAGGTCGCTGGCTTCGGTGCCGCCGCTGGTGAAAATTACTTCCGGCGGCAGCGCGTTCACAAGCTCCGCCACATGGGCGCGGGCGGTATCAAGGCGCGCGCGGGCGCCGCGCCCGGACTTGTGTACAGACGAAGGATTGCCCCCCTCCAGCATCACCTCGGTCATGATCTCAATCACTTCAGGGCGAACGGGCGCAGAGGCGTTGTTATCTAAATATATGCGGCGCTGACTCACTTCTACTCTCCGGCAACAATGGTGGCTTCCGGCGACGCAACCTCAGCAGGCGGGAAAATATGCGCGGCCCCTAGTACACGACGATTGATAACATCATCCAGGGTCACAGAACTCAAAAACATGTTGATTTGCCGGCTCAGCTCGTCCCAAAGATCGTGGGTCAAACAGCGCCCCCCACTGCCGGTGCAGCCGTGGGGTTTTGTCGGGTCGCAGCGGGTCGCTTTGATGGGCTCATCCACGGCCAAAATAATGTCAGAGATGCGGGTTTCATCAGCGCGCCGCGCCAATTGATAGCCGCCGCCCGGCCCCCGCATACTGGTGACAAGTTCTGAGCGCCGCAGTTGGGCAAAGAGCTGCTCAAGATAGGAAAGTGAAATTTCCTGACGGGTCGCGATATCGGCCAGCGTCACCGGCTTGCCGTTTTCAACGCGCGCGAGATCGGCCATTGCCATCACCGCATACCGTCCACGGGTCGAGAGTTTCATGGGACCCCTTCCAAATCTTCAAACCAATTCAATCAGATAGCGGGTTTTGCTAGGCAGGGGCGGCGTAGGTATGTTACAGAGCCGAGCCGATCCGCCTCGCGAGTCTCGCGTATCGGGATTGGATGTATATTTCCGCAGCTAGCTAGTCAAGAATTAGAAAGCTAAAAAATGGCCGTTTTCGTTAGATTTTTGCGGTTGTTGCTAATTTAGCTGAGTAAATCAATCAATTTATCAACGGATATCCATCGCCCATGCCTGAAGTCATTTTTACCGGCCCTGCCGGACGCCTCGAAGGCCGCTACCAGCCAGGCAAGGGCAAGAACCCGCCCATCGCGCTTATCTTGCATCCGCACTCCCGCTATGGCGGGACCATGAACAACAAAGTCATCTACGACATATTCTATGGCTTTCACGCGCGGGGCTATTCGGTATTGCGCTTTAACTTCCGTAGTGTGGGGCGAAGCCAAGGCACCTTCGACCAGGGCGTGGGTGAGCTTTCTGATGCCGCCGCAGCGCTCGATTGGTTGCAGCTTATGAATCCCAATGCGCCAAATTGCTGGATCTCCGGGTTTTCATTTGGCGCCTGGATCAGCATGCAGCTGCTTATGCGCCGGCCTGAGATTACCGGGTTTTTGTCGATCTCGCCGCCAGCCAATATGTATGACTTCAGCTTTCTGGCCCCTTGCCCATCGTCGGGTCTGCTGCTTCATGGCACGGACGACCAGGTGGTTCCCAATGAAGACGTGGACAAGCTGGCGGAAAAATTGAAGACCCAAAAAGGCATCACCATTACGCAGGAAAGGGTGCCGGGGGCGAACCATTTCTTTGAAGGCATGGAAGACGTGATGCTTGAACACATCAACGCCTATCTCGATAAGCGCGATTCCGGCGAGATCACATAGGCTCTCGCTCACTCCGAGACGTTTGCGTGCCTCGCCTTGCTTCCCACGAGGGGAATGCTAAACCTCATGCCAACTGAACCCACTGAACACGGCATAGCCATGGCCCAATACAAATCTGAGTTTATGCAGATCCTCGCTGCGCGCGGGTTTATCCAGGATGTCACCGAACCTGATGAACTGGACAAACTGCTCAGCACCGAAACGGTGACAGGGTACATCGGCTTTGATGCCACGGCGACATCGCTGCATGCGGGAAGCCTCATTCCCATCATGTTGCTCTATTGGCTGCAGCAGACCGGCCATCGCCCCATCGTCTTGCTTGGGGGTGCCACAAGCAAAGTCGGCGATCCATCGTTCAAGGAAGAAATGCGCCAACTGCTGGATGACGAAAGCATCGCCAATAATATTCGAGGCATCGGAGATACCTTTGCCCGCGTGTTGCGCGTCGGCGAAGGGGCAACGGACGTGGTCATCGTCAACAATGAAGATTGGCTTGGCAATGTGAAGTATCTCGACTTTCTGCGCGACTACGGCCGCCACTTCACCATGAGCCGCATGCTTTCCATGGAAAGCGTCAAACAGCGTCTTGACCGCGAACAGTCACTTACATTTCTCGAATTCAACTACATGATCTTGCAGGCCTATGACTTTGTGGAATTGAACCGCAAGTTCGGCTGCCAGTTGCAAATGGGCGGCTCAGATCAATGGGGCAACATCGTCAATGGGGTGGACCTGGGTCGCCGCGTCGATGGCGCTCAATTATACGGCCTCACTACACCGCTACTGACGACCTCGTCCGGCAAGAAAATGGGCAAAACCGAAGATGGCGCCGTTTGGCTCAATGCGGACCGGCTGTCGCCCTACGACTATTGGCAATATTGGCGCAATAGCGAAGACGGAGATGTAGCCCGTTTCCTCAAGCTCTACACCACCATGCCGCTGGATGAGATTGCGCGGCTCGAAGCCCTTGATGGGTCAGAGATTAATGAAGCAAAGAAGATTCTCGCCACTGAAGCTACCGCCATCATTCATGGTCGTGAGGCAGCAGACAAAGCGTGCGCTACGGCCGAAGAAACATTTGCCGGCGGCGGGCATTCATTGGATCTTTTGACCGTAGAAATTCCAAGCGGCGAGATCAAATCAGGGTTGGGGCTGTTGTCAGCCAATGTAGCGGTGGGGTTCGCTTCGTCGAATTCTGACGCACGTCGCCTCATCAAAGGCGGCGGCATGCGCGTGAACGACAAACAAGTCACCGACGAGCGCACAGTTCTGACAAATGCCGATATCAATACCGATGGCGTCATCAAGCTTTCAGCGGGCAAAAAGCGCCACGCCCTGATCAAACCCGTCTAGCCGTCTTCCGGGCTGGCGCTTTCCGGCGCTGCTTCCGCGCCTGCCGGTTCCTGCGGCGAAATTGTTTGTGGTGGGGGATTGCCTTGAAAAATACGACGGAACAGCCCCGGCGTTAGCGCCGCTAGCGGATTGACAATGATCTGCGGATCGTTCGCCGCCCCGACAATGCCATAGGTAAAGGCGATCACGCCCTCCCCTTCGCGGCTCACAAACACCTCTCCCAACACCGGAAGATTGCCCAGGAAACTGTTGATGTCATAGGCGGGTACGATCGTGCCGCTGAGATTGGCTGTGTTCTGGTCGCGATCAAGCTCACCTTCCAGCGTCAATCCAAGGGCTGAGCCATGGGCGCGGCCTGACTCAAAACCAAGAACACCGCCATCGGCATAAAACGGCAGCATCAATTCCTGAAAGGCAATACCCTCACCATTTAGGGTGTCCGCAAGTCCCTGGAGCGAAATGAGTGATAAAATTTGTGCCAGCACAGGTGCGCGCACAACGCGGAACGCATTCACACTCAAACGCCCCTCAGTGCGTGTGACCAGTTCAGCCTCAGCCATGTCAACCGGCGCTTCGTCGCTGGAGCCTTCTGCGCCATCGTAGTTGTCGTAAACAGTGACATCGAGAACCAGATCACCCCCCGCGACATCTTCAAACCCAACCAGACCC